>NZ_WAJS01000029.1 GCF_008831045.1 Adlercreutzia muris | reverse complement strand
GGGGGAGGAGGTGGCCGCCGTCATCGCCCTGGGCGGCGACGGCATCGTGAACGAGGTGGCCTCCGGGCTCATGGAGCGCCCCGCGGCGGCCCGGCCGGCCCTCGGGGTCATCCCGGCCGGCTCCGGCAACGACTACGCGGCCACCCTCGGCATGGCCTCTTCCATCCCGCGGGCCATCGACCAGATCCTCGCCTTCCGCACCGGCCCCGCCGACATCGGGCGCGTGAACGGCCGCTACTTCGTGGAAACGCTCTCCTTCGGCCTGGATGCGGCCATTGCCCTGGATACCATGGAGCGGCGGGTGCGCACGGGCCGGGCCGGCACGCGGCTGTATCTGGAAAGCGCCGTGGACCAGCTGTTCCATCACCTCGAGACCTACGACTTCGCGCTGAATGTCCCGCGGGTGGCGCCGGGGCTCGCCCCCATCCACCTGAAGGGCAGCTGCTACCTGTTCGCCGTGCAGGTGGGGCCCACCTACGGCGGCCACTTCCGCATCACGCCCGAGGCGGCCCTCGATGACGGCCTGCTCGACCTGTGCTGGGCCGTGCCGAAGCTGGCGCCGGGGCGCGCTCTGGCCGTGCTGCTGGCCGCCCGCTTCGGGCGCCACACTGGAAACAGCCACATCCACTTCGAGCGCGCCGAGGCGCTGGAGCTGTCCTTCGACCGCGAGCCGCCCGCTCAGATCGACGGCGAGAAGATCGAGGGCGACCGCTTCGCCATCGATTGCATCCCGGGCGCCCTCACGGTGATCTTCGGCTAGGGGTCGCGGCCGCCGGGCGGGGCCGTCCGTGGGGGATTTTGGAGTTTTGCGGCGCGGGCGCGACTTTTGCACTATAATAGCCTGCGCCCCGATGAGGGGCACCCCTATGCGCCCTCGTAGCTCAGGGGATAGAGCACTTGCCTCCGGAGCAAGGTGCCGCAGGTTCGAATCCTGTCGAGGGCACCACGATTGACCAGGGCGGGCCAGCAGGTCCGCCCTTTCTCGTTTTCGCCGCTGTGCCGCGCCGCCCGCGCCGCCCCGGCGCCCGACCGAAGGAGCCCCTATGACCGAGACCGTTTCCATCGACCGCATGAGCTACGGGTCGGCCGCCGTGGGGCGCCTGGCTGACGGCAAGACCGTCTTCGTGGAGGGGGCCGTCCCGGGGGATGTGGCCGAGGTGGAGGTAGTGGAGGCCAAGCCCCGCTTCGCCCGGGCCACCGTGGCGCGGCTCGTGGAGAGCTCTCCCGACCGCGTGGCGCCCCCCTGCGCGGCCGGCTGCGGGGGCTGTTCCTGGGCCCCCATGGCCTACCCGGCCCAGCTGGCGGCCAAACGGGCCAACGTCGCGGACGCCCTCGTGCGCACGGGCCGGGTGGACCCGGTTCGGGCCGAGGAGATCGTGGCGCCGTGCGTCCCCTCGAAGCGGGAATGGGGCTACCGCAACAAACTGGAGCTGGCCTGCGGCGCCGACGGCGCCGGCCGCCTCGTGCTCGGCATGCGCCCCGAGGGCAGCGCCGAGGTGGTTCCCCTCGAGGCGTGCCCCTTGGCCAACCGCCTCATCGAGAAGGCCCCGAAGGCCCTGCGGGGCGCCCTGCGGTTCCTCTCGGGCAACGAGGACCTGGGCATCTTCCGCGTGGGGGTGCGCGGCAGCCTGCGCACCAAGGACGTGGAGGTGGCCCTGTGGACGGCGCCGGGCCCCTTCCCCCGGGCCGCGGCGGCCAAGACATTGGCCCAGGCCTGCAAGAACACCTCGCTGGTGCGCGTGGTGGCCGAGCCGGGCCGCGCCCGCAAGGTGAAGAAGGTGGAGGCCATCGCGGGCAAGGGCTGCTGGGAGGAGGAGCTGGCCGGTGCGCGCTTCCTCACGAGCGCCCCGTCGTTCTTCCAGGTGAACACCGCCCAGGCCGAGCGGCTCGTGGCCCTCGTGCAGGAGGGCCTGGAGCTGGAAGAGGGCGACTACGTGGCCGATCTCTACGCCGGCGGGGGCACCTTCTCGGTGCCGCTGGCCGCGGCCGGGGCCGATGTGGTGGCCGTGGAGTCGGCCGGCTCCTCAGTGCGCGACCTGCGGCGCAACGCCGAGCGGGCCGGGGTGGACATCGAGGTCATCGGCGGCGACACGGCCCGGGAGCTGCCGGAGCTGGGGGACCTGGACGCCCTCGTGGTAGACCCGCCCCGAGCCGGCTTGGCCGAGGGGGTGGTGGACTCCATCGCCGCGGCGGCCCCGCGCCGGGTGGCCTATGTGAGCTGCGATCCGGCCACCTGGGCCCGGGATGTCGCCCGCTTCGAGGCCGCGGGCTACCGTTTGGCGCGGGCAACGCCCGTCGACCTCTTTCCCCAGACCTACCATGTGGAAGTGGTTAGCATTTTCGAGCGTTCCGACCGCTAACCTGTTAGAATCATTCCCCGTATGTAAAGATACGATCCGCACCGCCCCCGGCCCCCACCCGCGGCGGCGCGCAGCGAGGAAAAGGAGGGCCCATGGCTCTGTACACCCCCGAATACCAGCCCACCGGCGAGGAGATCGCCGTCATCAGCACCTCCAAGGGCACCGTGCGCGTGCAGCTGGCCGGCAACGACGCCCCCATTCACGTGGGCAATTTCGTGGAACTGGCCCAGAAGGGCTTCTACGACGGCCTGAAGTTCCACCGCTACGTGCCCGGCTTCGTGATCCAGGGCGGCTGCCCCAACACCCGCGAGGCCACGCCCGAGCAGGTGGCCGCCGGCCGTGCCGCCGGTTTCGCCCCCTTCGGCACCGGCAACCCCGGCTACTCCATCAAGGAGGAGTACACCACCAACCCCAACAACTCCCATGAGGACGGCGCCCTGGCCATGGCCCGCTCCATGGATCCGAACTCCGCCGGCTCCCAGTTCTACCTGTGCCTGGGCCCCCAGCACAACCTGGATTCCGGCTATACGGTGTTCGGCCAGACCATCGAGGGCAAGGACGTCATCGGGCAGCTCCGTGCCGGCGACGTCATCGAGTCCATCACCATCGAGAACGCCTAAGGGCGCTCCCTCGGCGGCCCCGCGCGGCCGCCCGCGGCCCTGGGGCCTCTACCTGCAAGGAAGACCGAGCGAAGGAAGTCTATGAACAACGAGTTATTCGATCGAGCGAATGAGCGCTACCGCCTGCGGGATTTCCGCGGTGCGCTGATGACGTTCACGGAATGCTTGCAGGACACGAACTACCCCTTGGCCCCCGGCGAGATGGGCCTGCTCTACCACCAGATCGGCAACTGCCTGGTGAAGCTGAAGAACCCGCGGGAGGCCATCCAGGCCTACAGCCAGGCCACGGCCGACCCGGCCTACGGGGCGCTCGGCACCGTGGAGTGCAACCTCGGCATGGCCTACGCCTCCCTGCGCGACTACGACAACGCCATCCGCTATTTCGAGAAGTCGGTCACCGATAACACCAACCCCACGCCCTACAAGTCCTACATGGGCATGGGCAATGCCCTCATGAAGCTCGGCAAGTCCGCCGAGGCCGGCGTGGCCTTCCGCGAGGCGGCCCTCGACGAGGCGAACCCCGATCCGACCAAGGCCCTGCTGAACCTGGGCGTGTGCTTCATGGCCCTGAACCGCCCGGCCGATGCCGTGGCTTCCTACGAGAGCGCCATGCAGTTCGACATGCTGCCGGCAACCCGTAACAAGCTCCAGGCCTCCCTTGGCCAGGCCTACGTGGCCTGCGGCCAGATGGAGAAGGCCGTGCACGCCTTCGAGGAGGCCATCGCCGACAAGACCTACTTCCTGTCCGATTCGGCGAGCGTGGACTACCAGCGGGCCGTGGGCGCCGTGGCCCAGGGCACCTCCGAGCAGAACCAGGCCACCCAGGTGCTCCAGCTGGCCGATATGTCCGGCCTCGACGTGGCCGCCGACGGCTCGAGCGTCTACGATGTGGAGGCCTACGACGAGGCCGCGGCCGAGCCCTTCTACTACGACGAGCCCTACGAGGTGGATCCGGCCAACTTCCCCGGCTACGTGGGCGCCTACGACAACGTGGACAACGACCGCTTCTTCACCGCCACCGACGCGGAACTGGAGCAGTGGTCGCGCGGTTTGGCCAAGCAGGACCGCAAGCGCCGCAACGTCGGCCTGAAGGTGCTGCTGTTCTTCGTGGTCGTCATTGTGCTGGCCGCTGCGGCCGGCGTGTTCGCCTACGTCCAGGGCTATGGCTGGCCGACCCAGGACGAGGTGGTGAAGACGCTGTTCGCCGATCCGGCCGCTGCTCCGGGCACGGTGCTCGCCAGCAGTGTGGAGGAGTCCAAGGTGGCCGCCATGCTGGATCCGGTGGTGACCGACCCGAATGTGACCATCGACGGCATGAACCGCTCCATGAGCGACTCGGTGGTCTATGCCACCGCTGCCACCGGCGAGGGCGGAACGGTCACCTACCAGGTATCGCTCGCCCGCGACGGCATCGGCTGGAAGGTTACCAACATCGAGCTGTACTTCCCGAGCCAGAGCTAGGCCCTGGCCCCCTGTGGCATAATCGGCCCGCCCTGTGTGCGGGCCGTTTGCATGACCTGAACCCCATTTCGAAAGGATACCCATGGCTATTCAGAAGACCTACTCCATGATCAAGCCCGACGGCGTGCGCAACGGCCACATCGGCGAGATTGTCAACCGCTTCGAGCGCGCCGGCCTTGTCGTCGAGCGCATGGAGCTCGGCATGGTCACCCCCGAGCAGGCCGCTGCCAACTACAAGGAGCACGAGGGCAAGCCCTTCTACGAGGGCCTCATCGCCTACATCACCTCCGGCCCCGTGGTGAAGATGGTCATCTCCGGCGAGGGCGCTGTGGCCAAGTGCCGCTCGCTTATGGGCGCCACCAATCCGGCCGAGGCGGCCCCGGGCACCATCCGCGGCGATTTCGGCCTCATCATGGACGAGAACGTCATCCACGGCTCCGACTCTCCCGAGTCCGCCGAGCGCGAGATCGCGATCTTCTTCGCCTAGGAAAAGCGGTCCTTTGACCTGTTCGCGTCGGAGTGGAAACTCTTCCGGCGCCTGTGCGACAGCGGGAAGCCCGAACGGGCTTCCCGCTGTTTCTCTATTCCCCGTTTTTGTGCAGCAAACTCCGCGAAGCAGATGCGAGGGGGACTGGTGGGCCGATCCGACTGATCTCTTC
Source organism: Adlercreutzia muris (assembly GCF_008831045.1). Lineage (GTDB taxonomy): Bacteria > Actinomycetota > Coriobacteriia > Coriobacteriales > Eggerthellaceae > Adlercreutzia > Adlercreutzia muris. Next base: position 27,738 of record NZ_WAJS01000029.1, on the reverse strand, counting down.
CCGTGAAAACCGCGGAATTTTACAGTCTGCAGGCCCTGGGGCATCTACTTCGCGGAACTTGCTGCACAAATTCTCGTCTTTGGGAAACGAAAGCGTGGGACCGGCCTTGCCGATGGGGGGGGGCTCTTCTGCGTGAGGGGCGCGGATGGCCTGTATTCCCATCCTGGGCGCGGTAGGTTTCATCTGGTTTTTCGGCCGCCAGGCGACCTGTCGGCGCACAAGCGCTCCCGAGCGGTTACCATAGGGCCAAGGAGAAGACCCAGGGAACCGAAGGAATTCGATCGCCTATGCTGTACCGTGTCATCGATCGCGCGGACGTGCCCTCGCTCGTGGCGGCCTTCATGGAGCGCTATGAAGTGGTGGCGCCGGTCAGGCGCGGCGAGAAATACGTGTTCGCCGCCGTTTCCGACTTCGACGAGATCGCACTGGACTACCCCACCACCATCGCCTCGCCCAAGAAGTACTTCCTGCCGGCGACCGAGACCCTCTTCGAGTTCGACGCGCGGGAGAACGCCGTCACCGATTACGTGGACGAGGTGCGCCCGCGGGTGCTGTTCGGGGTGCACGCCTGCGACATCAACGGCATCATGAACCTGAACAGCGTGTTCAACGACCCGCGCTATCCCGATCCCTACTACCGGGCCCACCAGGACGCCACCCTCATCGTGGGGGTCAGCTGCACGCCGGGCGACACCTGCTTCTGCCATCTCATGGATTCCGAAGAGGCCCGGCCCGGCTACGATTTGTTCCTGAACGCCATCGGCGAGGCGTTCCTCGTGTCCATCGGGTCGGTCACGGCGGCGAACATCCTGGAGGGGGCCTGCGACGTGCGCGAGGCCACCGATGCCGACCGCGCCGCCTTCCGCGCCGCCACCCGCGCCCGCCAGGGGGCCTTCAACGGGGCCATTCCCGACGTGCAGGAGATCCCCATGCTCATGGACGCCTTCCACGAGGACGGTTTCTGGGACGAGTTGGGCGGCCGCTGCCTGTCCTGCAACGCCTGCGCGAGCGTGTGCCCCACCTGCTACTGCTTCGATATCCGCGACACGCTTGATCCCGGCGCGGAGACCGGCCGGCGTGAGCGGGTGTGGGACGGGTGCACCTCGCCCCAGTTCGCCATGGTAGCCGGCGGCCACAACTTCCGCCCCACGGCCGCCGAGCGGGTGCGCCATCGCATGTACCACAAGCTCAACGGCTTTCTGGCCACCCACGATCGCAGCCTGTGCGTGGGCTGCGGGCGGTGCGCCGCCGCTTGCAAGGTGGGCATCAGCCCCATCGAGGTGCTGAAGTTCTTCGAGAGAAAGGGGGCCGACGATGGCGAGTAGAGCCTCTCACGCCACCGTGGCCGTCCATCCCTACCGCGACGAGGGCCCCGAGATGACCGGCGCCGAGCTCATGGCCGCCAACCCCTACCGGCCCTGGCCGGCCCGCATCACCTCCATCACCGAGCTCACGGCCACCGAGAAGCTCTTCGAGTTCCGGCTCGTGGACGAGAAGATCCGCGAGGCGTTCTGCCATGCCCCGGGCCAGTTCGTGGAGCTGTCTCTGTTCGGGGTGGGGGAGGCGCCCATCTCCATCTCCTCGTCGCCCACTAAGCGCGGCTTCATCGAGCTCACCGTGCGTCGCGCCGGTCGCTTCACTGAGCGGCTCCACCGGATGCAGTGCGGCGAGATCGTGGGCATCCGCGGCCCCTTCGGCCGCGGCTTTCCCATCGAGGCCATGCGCGGCCACGACGTGCTGCTGGTGGCCGGGGGCCTCGGCATCGCGCCTCTGCGCTCGCTCATCAACAACATCCACGATGAACGCAGCGAGTTCGGGAAGGTCACCATCATCTACGGCTCGCGCAACCCGCAAGAAGTCATGTTCCGCCACCAGTTCGAGATGTGGCGCCACCGCAAGGACTTCGATCTGTACCTCACCGTCGACCACGCTGATGAGACCTGGGACGGGGAAGAGGGGCTCGTCACCAAGCCCTTCGAGCATCTCCAGATCGACGCGGCCAACACTTTCGGGGCTCTGTGCGGCCCGCCGGTGATGTACCGCTTCGTCGTGGCCGAGATGCGGAAGAAGAACATTCCCTACGACCGCATCTACATGAGCTTCGAGCGCCACATGAAGTGCGGCGTGGGGAAGTGCGGCCACTGCCAGGTGGGACATCAGTACTGCTGTATCGACGGGCCGGTCTTCAACTATTGGGAAGCCAAGAACATCCAGGGGTCGATGTAAATGAGCGAGAACACCGCTGCCGGCGAGGCCCGCGCCCCGCGCGTCGTGCTCGTAGGCCTGGCCAGCTGCTTCGGCTGCCAGATCAACATCACCAACATCGAGCGCCACCTTCTGGCGGTGCTCGGCCAGATCGAGCTGGGCTACTGGCAGCTCACCACGTCGGAGCCCATGCCCGAGGCCTTCGACGTGGCCGTCATCGAGGGCGCCGTCACCACCGAGGAGGCGGCCGAGACCGTGCGCGCCCTGCGGCAGCGCGCGGCCTGCGTCATCGCCATCGGGTCCTGCGCGGCCACCGGCGGCATTCCCGGCATGGCCGCCGGCGCGCTCGCGTCCCATGCGGAAGCGGTCTACGGGGAGGGGCTTCCCGCGGCCTGCGGCGTTCTGCGGGCCCCGGCGCCCGTGTCGTCCGTTATCGATGTGGACTTCACGGTGAACTGCTGCCCTGTCGACCCCTTCGAGTTCGTGCGGGTACTGGACGCAGCCCTCTACGGCAGCAACCGGCTGGATGCTACCGCCACCCTCTGCGGCCAGTGCGCCCAGGGCGAGGGCGGCTGCCTCTATAAGCGCGGCCAGATGTGCCTGGGGCTCGTGACCCGCGCCGGCTGCGGGGCGAAGTGCCCCGGTCTCGGCCGGGCCTGCAACGGCTGCGCCGGCCTCTCGCCCGACGCCAACGTGGACGCGGCCCGCGCCTTCGCGGCCAGCCGCGGCTTCGCGCCCGAGCGCTTCGACGAGGCCCTGGAGATGTTCAACGCCGTGGCCTTGGCCCCGGCAGGGGAGGAGTAAGCCATGACCGCCACCTGCATCAGCGTCGATCACGTGGCCCGCGTGGAGGGCCACGGCGACATCCGCGTTGTCATCGAGAACGGGGAGGTGACCACTTGCGAGATGGCCGTGGTGGAGCCGGCCCGGCTCTTCGAGTCCATGGTGGTGGGCCGTTCCTTCGAAGAGGTGCCCTACATCGCCTCCCGGATCTGCGGCATCTGCTCGGCGAGTCACGTGGTCACCGATATCCGCGCCATCGAGGCCGTCTTCGGCGTGGCGGTGACCGACCGCACCGAGGCCTTGCGGGAGCTGTTGGTCTACGGCTCCTATCTTCAGAACCACGCCACGCACCTGTTCGTGTTCGCCGCCCCGGACTTTTTGGGCCACAAGTCGGTGTTTCCCCTGGCCGACACGAACCCGGATCTTCTGGAGCGAGCCCTGGGGCTGAAGGCCCTGGGCAACGAGCTCTGCACGCTGGTGGGCGGGCGGTCCATCCATCCCATCACGGCGGTGGTGGGCGGATTCACCCACGAGATCGAGGCGGCCGAGTACCGCCGCCTGGCCGAGGTCATGGACGCCTCCCGCGCTTTCGCCCTGGCCAGCGTCGATCTGTTCCGCGACTTCGATACCATCGCCCTTGAGACCGCCGGCGACATGCTCGCCATGGTGGCCCCGGGCGCCTACCCGGTGTGCACCTCCGATACGGCCCGCTTCGTGAGGGCCGGCTACGAGTTTGCGGCCGCTGCGGTGGAAGAGGAGATCGAGGAATACCCCCAGGGCTCCTCGGCCGCCTTCCTCGCCCGGGCCCGGCGCACGGGCGCGCCCTATATGACCGCGGCGCTGGCCCGGGTGAACGCCAGCTGGGACGCTCTCTGCAAGGACGCCCGCTACGCCGCGGCCAAGGCGTCCTTAAGGCCGCCGGAGTACAACCCCTTCGCCAACAACATCGCCCAGGCCGTGGAGCTGGTGGACGTGCTCGACCGCTGCGCCGCCCTCTGCCGGCGCCTGGCTGACGACGAGTTTGCGGGCACAAGCGCGCCGGTGCCCTTCGCGGCGCGGGCCGGCGTGGGCACCGGCTTCACCGAGGCCCCGCGCGGGGCCCTCTTCCACCGGCTGGAGCTCGACGGGGACGGCCGGGTGCGCCGCGCCTCCATCCTCACCCCCACGGCCCAGAACATCGCGAATCTGGAAGCTGACATGCGCCAGCTGGCCGAGAAGATGGTGGGGGAGGGCTACGACGGCGCCCTCATTCGCCTGGAGATCGAGAAGCTCGTTCGCGCCTACGACCCCTGCTTGTCCTGCAGCGTGCACTAAGGGGCGCGGAAATTGCCCTCTACCTGTGGAGTTTCCGCGCCTCTGGGGGGCCTGTGCTAAAATCTGAGGCTGACTGTAACCTATACGTTTTCCGAAGGGTTTGCCTGTATGTCATTCCTTGATATGTTCTCCAGCCTGACCGGCCAGATGTCCGCGGACATGGCCATCGACCTGGGGACTGCCAATACCCTCGTTGCCATTACCGGGGAGGGCATCGTCATCAACGAGCCCTCCGTCGTCGCCATAGAGAAGTCCACCCACCGCGTGCTCGCCGTCGGTCATGAGGCCAAGAACATGATCAACCACACGCCGGACGCCTTCTCGGCGGAGCATCCCCTGAAGGACGGCGTCATCGCCGACTACGACGTGACCGAGGCCATGCTGTCGGCCTTCATCAACAAGGCCTCCGAGCGGAAGTACCCCTGGCAGCCCAAGCCCCGCATCGTCATCTGCATCCCCTGCGGCGCCACCTCCGTGGAGAAGCGCGCCGTGTTCGAGGCCGCCATCCAGGCCGGGGCGCGCCAGGCCTACCTCATCGAGGAGCCCATGGCCGCTGCCATGGGCGCCGATCTGCCCGTGACCGAGCCCACCGGTTCCATGGTGGTGGACATCGGCGGCGGCACCACCGAGGTGGCTGTTATCTCGCTGGGCGGCATCGTGACCTCCTCTAGCCTGCGTCTGGCCGGCAACCGCCTCGACGAGGCCATCGCCATGCACCTGCGCGACCTTCTGGGCATCAAGATCGGCGAGCGCACGGCCGAGGTCATCAAGATCAAGATCGGCTCCATCCTGCCCTTCGAGGACGGTCGCGAGCGCGATATGATCATCTCCGGCCAGGACGTCTACACCGAGCAGCCCAAGGAAGTGACCATTCAGTCCGAGGACGTGCGCGCGGCCCTGCAGGCCCCCATCGAGGAGATGGTGCTGCACATCAAGGATACCTTCAAGAAGACCAACCCCGACCTGGCCAGCGATATCATCCAGAACGGTATCCTGCTCACGGGCGGCGGTGGCCTTCTGTCGGGTTTGGACCGCTACCTCACCGACAAGCTGGAGATTCCCGTGTGGGTGTCCGAGACGGCGCTCACCAATGTGGTGTCCGGCTGCCTGAAGGTGCTCGAGACGCCGACGGCCCTCAAGCAGACGCTTATGCGCTCCAAGTAAGGGCGACGCGCACCGCTCATGGCTCTCAATTTCCAGAATAACAGTCCCGCGCCCGTCGGACGGGTGCCGCTCATTCTCACCCTCGTGCTGGCCTTGGGGCTCGTGGGCATCTACAGCGCCGAGGGCCCGGACGGCCCGATCCACCGGGTGCAGGCCCTCGTGGAGGGGGCCGTGGCCCCGCTCCAGATGGCCGGCGTGCCCCTGGGCGAGGCGGTGGAGGCGGCCGAGGATTCCGGCAGCGACAACGCCGCCTCCGAGGCTACCCTGACGGCCCTGCGGGAGCAGAACGAGCAGCTGGTGGCCCAGCTGACCTCCTCCGAGGAGATCCGCCTGGAGAACGAGCGCTTGCGCGGTCTGCTGAACCTCCGCGACGTCTACGACATCCGAGGTGTGGCCGGGCGCGTCATCGGCCGTTCCACCGATGCCTGGAACCAGGACATCACCCTGGACGTGGGCTCCTCCTCGGGCGTGGAGACGGGGCTGACCGTCATGGGGCCGACCGGCGTGGTCGGCCAGGTCATCTCCGTGTCGGCGGGCTCCTGCCGCGTGCGCCTGCTCACCGACCCCCAGTCGGGGGCCGCGGCCATGATCCAGTCGAGCCGTGCCGAGGGCATCGTGCGCGGGTCTTTGGACGGCCTGCTGTACCTGGAGAACATCGGTGCCGATGTGAACATCCAGGTGGGCGACGTGGTGCTGACGAGCGGTTTGGGGGGCAGTTACACCCGCGGCCTGGTCATCGGCACCGTGGCCCGCGTGGAGGGCAGCGCCGGCAAGGATACCCGCAAGATCGTCGTGGCCCCCAACGGCTCAGTCTCCCTCATGGAGGAGGCCATCGTGGTGTTCAGCGCCGCCGAGGACGCCTCCGACCGCTCTATTCCCGCCCCGAGCGACCAAGCCCCGGCCTCCGGTGCCGACAACACGGGCGAGGGCGGCCAGAGCGACGGCGACGGCAACGGCGACGGCGCCGAGGGCGGCTCCGGCGACGGCGGCCCCGATGACGCCGCGGGCGGGGAGGGGGATGCCTGATGGAGCTGACCCGCGAGACGGTGACGGCCCTCATCGGCGCCGTCCTGGCCGTGCTGCTGCAGATCATCGTGGCCCCGGCCATCGCCCTGTTCGCCGCCGTGCCCAACTTCATCGTGGCCTTCTGCCTCGTGCGCCCCGTGGCCACCCCCGGCCACGGGGGCCCCGTCATCCCCTTCGTCTGCGGCCTCATCTTCGATCTGGTGGGCGGCGGCCCGGTGGGGGCCATGGCCTTCGTGCTCGTGCTGGTAACATTTCTCGCTTCCCGGCTCTATCTCGCCCTGGACAACGATACCCTGTTCATGCCGGTGGCGATTCTTCTGGCCTCCACGGTTCTCGCGGAGGTGCTCTACGGCATCGCCGTCGTGGCGAGCGGCGGGGGCGTCTCCCTCGGCGAGGCCTTCCTGTACCGCACGCTGCCCTGCATGCTCTACGATTGCGTCATCGGCCTTCTGCTGTACCCGATCGCCATCCGCGTGATGGTCGGCAAGCCCTTGGGTCAACCGGGGACGCCGGTTCTGCGCTAGAAAGGGGGCGCCCGTGCTCCTTGCCATTATCGTGGCCGTGCTCGCGGCCGTTATCGCCATTGTGGTCATCGCCGCCGCCCTCGCCGTGAGGGCGAACCGCTCCACTCCCTCCGTGGGAGCCACCAAGGGGGTCAGCCAGCTGGACACCGTCGGCGTGGGCACCTCGCCCTTCGAGCGGCGCACCTCGGCCCGAGCCGCCCGGGACGGGGAGGTGACCGTGGGCTCCTCGGAGGACCCCACGGCCGCCAAGAAGCCCTCCGACGGCCTCGGAACCCGGTTCGCGGCCGTAGGGGCCCTGGCGGCGGGCATCTTCGCCGTGCTGGCCTCGAAGCTGTGGACCATGCAGATCCTCGGCAACTCCGAGTACGCCAACGCCGCCGAGCAGAACCTCTACACCACGGTGAAGACCCCGGCGCCCCGCGGGTGCATCTACGACGCCAACGGGGTGCCCCTGGCCGTGAACCGCCCCGCTCAGGCCGTGCTGGCCGATCCGGAGGTGGCGGACAACCGCGATGTGGTGCGCCGCCTGTCCACGGTGCTCGGGGTGCCGGTGAACGTGCTGTTCCAGCGCATCAAGGACGCGAGCGGGGGAGCCCAGAGCCTGCGCGTGCTCGGTCAGGACGTGCGCCTGCGCGACGTGGCCTTCATAGCCGAGCATGCCGACGCCTTCCCCGGTGTCACCGTGGAGGAGCGCTCCCTGCGCGAGTACCCCTACGGGGCCCTGGCGGCCCACGTGCTCGGCTACACGAGCAACGTGACCCCCGAGATCATGGAGAACAAGACCGAGGGCCGTGAGATCCTCTCCATCGACACCGTGGGCACGGCCGGCGTGGAGGCCACCTACGATTCCTATCTGGCCGGAGAGCACGGCGAGAGCAAGGTGATGGTGGACGCCAACGGCCGGCGCATCTCGGTCATGAGCAATATCGACGACTCCAAGGGCAGCGACGTGTACCTCACCATCGATGCCCGGGCCCAGTACGTGGCCGATCGGGCCCTCGCCGACCTCATCGCCCCGCGCGAGGGCGTCATCGGCACCGGCAAGGGCTGCAAGGGGGCCGTGGTGGCCCTTGATGTGACCGACGGCTCGGTAGTGGTGATGTCGAGCTTCCCCACTTTCGATCCTACGAACTTCACCGGGGCCTTCTCCCAGGACCTCATGGACAAGTACAACAGCGAAGAGGCCTATGCGCCGCTCAACAACAACGTGGTGTCGGGCCAGTTCATGGCCGCCTCTACCTTCAAGGCCTTCACGTCCTTGGCGGGCCTGGAGTACGGGTTCGCCTCGGAGAGCAGCTCCTGGAACTGCACCGGCGAGTGGGACGGCTTCGACACCGGCGTGGTGCAGAAGTGCTGGAACCACGCCGGCCACGGCACCCTGGACCTCTACGGCGGCATCGTGAACTCCTGCGACACCGTCTTCTACGAGATCGGCAAGGCTTTCTACGACCACGGGCCCGAGGGATCCGGCGATCTGCCCGACACGGCGCTCCAGGAGTACATCGAGCAGTTCGGCTTCGGCGAGCGCACGGGGATCGATCTGGGGGGCGAGGCCGTGGGCCTCATCCCGACGCCGGCCTGGAAGGCCGAGCACTGGCGCAACGTGCCCTCCGAGGCCGTCTGGCGCGGCGGCGACTACACCAACATGATCATCGGCCAGGGCGACGTGCTCGTCACGCCGCTGCAGATCGCCTGCGCCTACGCCGGTGTGGCCACGGGCACCATCATGCGCCCGCACCTGCTGAAGGAGGTGCGCAACAGCGCCGGGGAGACCGTCGTCACCTTCGAGCCGGAAGTGAGCCGCACGCCCGAGGTGACCGAGGCGCACCTCACCTACGTGCGCGACGCCCTCCACGACATGGTGCGCGAGTCCCATTCCGTGGCCCCCCTGTTCGAGGAGGCGGGCATCGACGCGGCGGGCAAGTCGGGCACCGGCGAGAAACAAGATCAGAACGACACGGCCTGGTTCGTGGCTTACGCTCCCTTCGACGACCCCAAATACGTGGTGGCCTGCGTCGTGGAGCAGGGCGGCGGCGGCTCGGACACGGCCGCCCCGGTGGTGGCCGAGGTCATGGCCGAGCTCATGGCCGACGCCGCCGGCACCTCCACGGTGACCATCGAGCGCGTGGCCGGCTCGTCGGGCGAGTCCGTGGAGATCGCCGTGGACTCCGGCGGCCGCGAGGACTAGGAGGGTTCGTGGCAGAGCTTCCCCAGATACATTCCGTGCACAAGAGCCAGCGGGCCTTGGGCTCCCGCGGCTCCCACCGTTCTCAGGGCCGTCCCGAGCGGCCGCCGCTGATCGCGCTCGTGAACTGGCCCTTCCTGCTGGTCATCGCCCTTGTGGTCAGCTACGGCCTTCTGGTGTGCTGGTCGGCGGTGCAGGGCGATGCCGACTACAGCTTCAACCGGCAGCTGGCCGGCGTGGGGGCCGGCCTCGTCATCATGACCGTGCTGTGGCGCTTCGACTACCGCCGCCTGGCCAACATGACCACGGCCCTGCTCGTCATCAACATCGTGCTCATCCTGCTGCCCCATGTACCGGGCCTCGGCACCACGGCCGGCATGGGCGCCCGCTCCTGGATCAAGATCGGCATGCAGGTACAGCCCGGCGAGTTCGCCAAGGTGACGGTGGTGCTGTTCGCTGCGAGCCTGCTGGCCCGCTACCAGGGCACTCTGGATGATTGGCGCGAGTACTGCAAGGTCTTGGGCCTGCTGCTCGTGCCCTTCGCCTGCATCATGACCCAGCCCGACTTGGGCACGGGCCTGGTGTATATGGCCATCTCGGCGGTGGTGCTCGTCATGGGCGGCGCCAAGGCCCGCTATCTGCTCCTTACCGTGGCGGCCGGCGTGGCGGCCATCGCGGCGGTGTTCGCCGTGGACGAGCTTTTGAAGTATCAGCTGCCCGACGGCACCTGGGAGTACCGCCTGCTGATGAACTACCAGCGCGGGCGTCTGCTCGTGTTCCTGAACCCCGAGGCCGACCCGTCCGGAGACGGCTACAACCTGGCCCAGGCCAAGATCGCCATCGGATCCGGGGGGCTGTTCGGCAAGGGGCTCTTGAACGCCACCCAGTCGACCCACGGCTTTTTGCCCGAGGCCCCTACGGACTTCATCTTCTGCGTGCTGGCCGAGGAGCTCGGCTTTGTGGGCGTGGTGGCCCTCATCGCCCTGTACGCCGCCCTCATCGCCATCTGCCTGTCCATCGCCCGGGCCGCCGACGACCTCTTCGGCATGCTCATCGTCATGGGCGTGGTCGGCATGTGGCTGTTCCAGATTCTCGAGAACATCGGTATGGACGTGGGGCTCATGCCCATCACGGGCATCCCGCTGCCGTTCGTAAGCTACGGCTCGTCGTTCATGGTCGTCAATTTCGCGCTCATCGGGCTCATCGGCTCGGTGTGGTCCCATCGCTCGATTCAAGGAAGGAAGGCCGCGTAAATGAACCTGCCCCTCGACATTCCCGCGCTCATCAGCGCCGCCACCGACATCGACGCTGCCCGCAACACGCCCCTGGCAGTATCCGTCTTTCTGGACGAGACGGCCCCTGGAGATGTGGTGGGCCACGTGCGCAGCGCCTTCGCGAGCGCCGGCGCCCGCACCCGGGTCACCCTGGGCTATTTGGAGGAGGGCGTCGCCCCCGAGCCCTACGGAGCCGACGACATGGCCGTGATCGTGGCGGGGGCGAGTCCCTCCATCGGCGCGGCCGCCGCCCATATCCGCTCCGCGGGCATTCCGGTCATGGTGGTGGCCACGGCCCCGGCCGCGGTGTCCCGCGCCGCCGAGGCGGCCGGGTTCCCCATTCCCGAAGGGGACCTGGTGGCCCCCCATATGACCGACCCCACCCCCTTGGGGGACGCCGCCGCCACCCTGTCGCGGCGCCTGACCGCCGGGAGCACCGAGAGCCGCCCTGCCGAGGCGCCGGCCGCCCTCGAGGCCCTCGAGCACGCGGTGCCCGCGGAGGAAGCCCCGGCGGGCGCGGAGCCCATCGCCCTGGACGAGGAGGCCGCCGCGACGTTGGACCGTCGCATGGGGGAGTGGATCATCGCGGCCTGCCGTGACAAGAAGCTCGCCTTCGCCCTGGCCTTCCCCTTCGTGCGCAGGCCGTTGTCTCTGGATGCGGTGCGGGCCACGGCCATCCAGAACGCCGGTGTGGGCGTGGTGGTGTTCATCCCCGGGGCCGACATGCCCATCATGACCCTGAACCAGGCGAAGATGCTGCTGCAGATTGCCGCGGCCTACGGCCAGCCCCTGTCGGCCGAGCGCATCAAGGAGCTGGCCGCCGTGGTGGGCGGTGCCTTCCTGTTCCGTAACATCGCGCGTACCGCCGTGGGCGTGGTGCCGGTGCTCGGCTGGGCCATCAAGGGGGCCGTGGGATTTGCCGGCACCGAGGCCATGGGCCGGGCCGCCATCGAGTACTTCGAGGCCGGCGGCGACATCGTGGGCGTGGCCAACGTAGTGCAGAAGGCCCGCGACGAGGCCGTGGAGGCGGCAGGGAAGGCTGCCTCCACGCCAGCGGGTCGCAAGGTGGTCGATACCGCCAAAGAGGCGGGGCGCGCTACGTGGCGCGGCCTGCGCGGGAAGAACGGAAAGGGAGTCCATGCCAAGCACTAACCTCTGGCCCCGGGTGGAGCCGCTGCTCGCTCGCGTCGAGCGGCCGGCCCGCTATCTGAACCACGAGTGGGGCTGCGTCGTGAAGGACGACGCCCCCTTCCAATTCTGCATGATCTATCCGGACACCTACGAGCTGGGCCAGGCGAACCAGGCCGTGCGCATTTTGGTGAACGCGGTGAACGCCACCGAGGGCATGGGGGCTGAGCGGGCCTTCCTGCCGGCCGTGGACATGGCCGACCTCATGCGCGATGCGGGCGTGCCGCTGTTCTCCCTGGAGAGCTGCGCCCCGGTGGCCGAGTTCGATGCGGTGGGCATCACGCTGCCCCACGAGCTGGCGGCCACCAACATCCTGGAGACGCTTGATCTGGCCGGCATCCCGCTGCACAGCGACGAGCGGGCCGAGGGCGACCCCGTCGTGCTGGCCGGCGGTCCGTGCGCCTACAACCCCGAGCCCTATGCCCCCTTCTTCGACGTGATCTTGGTGGGCGAAGGGGAGGAGCAGCTGCCCGAGGCGCTGTCCCTCCTCCGGCGTCTGCGGGGCGAGGGCGTCCCGCGGGCTGACATCTTGCGGGCCCTGGCCCGGGAGGTGGGCGGCGCCTACGTACCGAGCCTGTATCGCTGGCGCGGCGAGGCCGAGGCCCAGGCGGCCGGCAGCTGGGTGGAGCCCCTGTTCGACGACGTGCCACCGGTGGTGGACAAGCGGGTGTTTACGGGCTTCGCCGCCTCTGACGCCTACGAGCCCATGGTGGTGCCCTACACCGAGGTGGTGCACGACCGCCTGAACGTGGAGGTGCTGCGCGGGTGCGCCCGCGGCTGCCGCTTCTGCCAGGCCGGCATGATGTACCGCCCCGTGCGCGAGCGGTCGGCCGACAACATCGTGAGCGCCGTGGTGCGGGGGCTGGCCGACACCGGCTACGACGAGGTGAGCCTCACCTCGCTGTCCTCCACGGACCACTCCCAGATCGCCGAGATCCTCACCCGGGTGAACGGGGCCTGCGCCGGCACCGGTGTGCGCGTGAGCGTGCCCTCCCAGCGCCTCGACGCCTTCGGGGTGGAGATGGCCGAGCTGGTGGCGGGCCAGAAGAAGGGCGGCCTCACCTTCGCGCCCGAGGCCGGCACCCAGCGGCTGCGCGACGTCATCAACAAGAATGTGACCGAGGATGACCTGTTCAGCGCCATCGATGCGGCCTTCGCCGCCGGATGGCGCCGCTGCAAGCTGTACTTCATGGTGGGGCTGCCCACCGAGACCGACGAGGACATCAAGGGCATTGCGAGTTTGGCTCAGCGGGCCTACGACCGTGCCAAGGCCGCCGTGCCCCCCGAGCAGCGGGGCAGCGTGCGCATGAGCGTGTCGTGCGCGGTGTTCGTGCCGAAGGCCCAGACGCCCTTCCAGTGGGACGGGCAGATCTCGCCCGAGGAGACGCTGCGGCGCGTGGGGCTTTTGAAGCGCTCGGTGAAGTACAAGGCGGTGGACGTGCACTACCACGATCCCGCGACTTCGTTCGTGGAGGCGGTCATGAGCCGCGGGGGCCGCGAGGCGGCGGCCTGGGTAGAGGAGGCGTGGCGTCGCGGTGCCCGCTTCGATGCCTGGACCGAGCATTTCGACGAGGAGGTCTGGACCGGGGCCGCCGAGGCGTTGGGAATCGATCCGGCCCGCATCGCCCAGGCCGATTTCCCCACCGACTATGTGCTGCCCTGGAACCACATCACCGCCGCCGTGTCGTCCCGTTTCCTTGCTCGCGAGCGGGCGCGGGCCGCCGAGGGCGTCACCACGCCGGACTGCACCTTCGAGAACTGCTCCGCCTGCGGGGCCTGTCCCACGTTGGGCGCCGACATCCAGCTTCAGGAGGAGCGCGTGGGAAAGACGGGCGCGGGGGCCGTGGAGCCGCCCAGGGCGAATCCGTACCGCACCGTGAGGGCCGCGGGCTCGGCGACGACCGAGGCCCCGCACGACTCCGAGCGCGGCCCGCGGGGCGAAGGCGAAGGATCTTCCGAAGAGGAGGCGATGGCGTAATGGCCGATCCCCGTTTGTTCCGCCTGCGCGTGACCTTCCGCGAGACGGGCCGTCTCGCCCTGCTGTCCCATCTGGAAGTGGCCCGGGCCCTGGAGCGGTCCGTGCGTCGCGCGGGGCTGCCCTACGCCGTGAGCCAGGGCTTCTCCCCCCACATGCGCATCGCCTTCGGCGCGGCGCTGCCCGTGGGAGTGGGGGGCACATCCGAGTTCTTCGACCTGTTTCTGACCGACTACGTGGCCCCCGACAAGGCCCTGGCGGCCCTTCAGAAAGCGAGCCCCGCCGATCTGTACCCCACGGCGGCCCGCTATATCGAACCCAGGGATCCGGCGGCCTCCGTAGCCTGCCCCGTGAGCACCTACGAAGTGGAGCTCTCCGAGGCACCGCGGGCGCTGGTGGTGCCCGAGACGGTGACCGTGGTGCGCAAGAAGAAGGAGAAGACCCTCATGGTGGCCGACTACCTGGCCGGTTCGGTGACTCAGGAGGGCGCCCGCGTGACCTTCACCCTGGTGTCGAAGCCCACGGGCAGCCTGCGGGCCGACGCCTTCGTCCGCGAACTTGTGGCCGCCACCGTGGCCGTGGGTCACGGGGCCGAGGGTCTGCGCCCGACGAGCTTCCTGCGCGTGGAACAGCGGGCCGAATAGGGGTATCATAGGCCCGTTAGAGAGAAAGGAACTCCCATGGACGATTGCCTGTTCTGCAAGATCGTGGCCGGCGACATCCCGTCGGCCAAGGTGTACGAGGACGATATCTGCTACGCCTTCGATGACATTGAGCCCGAGGCGCCGGTGCATACTCTCATCGTGCCGAAGGTGCACTACGACAACCTGGCCGACGGGGTGCCCGCCGAGGTTATCGGCCATATGATGGCCATGGTGCCCGAGGTGGCGCGCTTGAAGGGCGTCGGCGAGAGCGGCTACCGCACCGTGGTGAACACCGGCCCCGATTCCGCCGCCACGGTGGGGCACCTGCACATCCACGTGCTCGGCGGCACCAAGATGGGCCGTTTCACCTTCGAGGGCAGCCTGCGCGAGGCCTAGAAGGGGAGCGGACGCTCCGCGGGGCGGAAGCGGTCTTTGTGTGGCAGCGATAAGAAAAGCGGGGCGCCTGCAGGCGCCCCGCTTGCGGTTCGGGACAGGTTGCACGGCCTCGGCGTGGGTCGGTGCCGCAGCTCCGTCCGCAGCCCCCCAGCCCCGTAGCCTCAGGCCACGAAGGTTCCGCGATCGATGACCAGCTCGTCGTCCAGGTACAGCGTGGGGTTTACGATGATGCCGTCCAGGTGGCAGTCGGCCGTGGTGGCGCCCCCGAAGGAGGCGTTGGTGCCGAAGGCGATGTGCACGGTGCCGTAGATCTTCTCGTCCTCGAGGATGTTGCCCGTCAGCAGGGCGCACTCGTTGGTGCCGATGCCCAGCTCGGCGATGGTGCCGTTCTCGGGGCGCTCGAACAGCACGGCCAGGCGCTCGGCGTAGGGGCCGGTCTCATCGCCGCCTTCGATGGCCGTAAGGCGGCCGTTCTCCAGGTGCACGATCATCGGGGCGGCCTCGCTCAAGCGCCCGATGCCCACCATGCTGCCGTCGATGACCATGGTGCCGCTTCCTGCGTCCTCCACAGGCGCGATGTACGCCTCGCCCGACGGGAAGTTCCCGCTGGCCCCCGGTGTGCGGAACACGCCCGGGCTCGGCACGCCGGGGCGCCCGTCCAGGTTCAAGGCCAGGGTGTGGCCGTCCTTCTCGATGCGGGCCGTCCGGGCCGCGTCCAGGCGGGCGGTCATCGCGGCGGTGAGCGCTTCCACGCGCTCGTAGTCGGCGCAGCAGGCCCCGGCCTGGAGCATGGAGAGGGTGATGCCCGGCATGGTGACTACGCGGGTGCCCTCCGCGGCGGCGTTGATGCGGGCCCGGGTGTGGGTGAGCGACTTGGCCGTGGCGCACAGGGCCACATCGGCCGACGCCATGGCCGCGGCCACGGCCGAGGGCGGCTCCTCCCCGGCCACACGGCCCTCGGGCATCACCAGCAGGGCCGTGGTGGCGCCCAGCTCGCAGCCGGCGGCGTAGAACAGCTCGCCCACCTCGCGGGTCGCATCATCGGTGACCACGGTCAGGCTCTCCTTCGCGGTTAGGCTGGCGTTGCGGGTCAAGATGGCCCGGGCCCGGCGCAGATCGTCGCTCGCCCCGAGCACGCCGGTCCTAGGCATGTTCGTTCTCCGCGGGGAGGTTGCCCATGGTCTGCAGATGGGCCATGGATCCGTAGCGGGCATGGAAGCGCTTAAGCTCGGCCGGATCGTAGAAGGCGCAGCTGCCCGCGCCGAAGGCCTTGGCCACCTCGATCATGAAGCTGCCGGTCTCGTCCAGGTCGGTCAGGTGCGTGGCCCCCGTGGCGCAGCCGGGCACCGGCACCTCGGTGGTGACCGCCACGCCCACCACGGGCGCGGCGGTGGCGGTGGCGGGCTGTAAGATGGAGTTCAGGTGGTACAGCCCGTTGCCGTAGGGCGTGATGTCGTTCATGGACAGGGGGTAGGTGCGCGCGCGGCGGCCCGAGGCCATCTCGGCCAGGGTCACCAAGTCGTCGCTCACGGGCAGGATGCAGCCCTCCTTCACCGTGGGCGAGATCATGAAGCCGCGCTCGTTCATAATGCGGTTGCCCTTGGTGGTGTCCACCGACAGCACGGCGTCCAGGGGCCATGCGCCCGTCTCGGCGGCGCCGTCGCCCACCTCCTCGCGGTTCACCTCGGCCATGGACACCGGCGAGCCCATGAAGGGCACCGGCTCGTGGGGCGCGGTGGGGGCATGGGGACAGATGTGAGTGGACACGAACACGTCGCCGGGGAGCATATCCCCGCGAACGCGCATGGACAAGAGCTTCGCCGCGCAGGCCAGGGCCACGAGCGCCCCATCGCCGTCGGACACGAACCCGATGCGCTCCGGGCGCGCGCCCAGGCCGCCCAGGCGGCCCAGAAGACCGATGGTGGGGGCATCGCCGCCGACGGCGCGACCGTTCGTGCCGGGGATGCGGATGCGGATCATATCGGTGGAGCCCTTGGTGCCGGTGAGCGGGTAGGTCTCGGCGTCGCAGTCCGGATCGATGGAGCGTAGATAGGCCAGGGCCGCCTCGCCGCTGGCGGCGGGGGAGTCCAGTAGGTCGTACAGCTCGATCAATTGCTTGAGAATCATGGGAAACCCTTTCTGTTATGACCGTGTGCGTCATTTTAACGCTGCGCGGCCGAGAGGGTAACGTCGGGTCAGCGCTTTTCGACTACAATCTCACTCAAGTATGTAACGACCGAAGGGGACATGCCATTATGAGACGCTTTATCGGAGTCGATGAAATCGAGGATATGGCCCTGGGCGCCACGGTGCTGGGCGCCGGCGGCGGGGGAGACCCGTATGTGGGCAAGCTTATGGCCATCGAGGCCATTCGCAAGTACGGCGACGTGGAACTGATCACGCCGGACGAGGTGCCCGACGATGCCGTCGTGGTGGTGTCCCAGATGATGGGCGCCCCCACCATCATGGTGGAGAAGATCTGCAGCGGCCTGGAGCCCATGGCCACTTACGACGAGATGGTGAAGGAGCTGGGCGTGGAGCCCTACGCCATCTACGCCGTGGAGGCCGGCGGCGTGAACTCCACCATCCCGTTCATTCTCGGCGCCACCCGTCGCATCCCCGTGGTGGACTGCGATCTGATGGGCCGTGCCTTTCCCGAGCTGCAGATGACCACGCTGGGCATCAACGGCGTGAAGGGCCAGCCGGCGGTGCTCGCCGATGAGAAGGGCAACACCGTCACTGTGCGCGCCATCGACGATCGCTGGCTCGAGCGCATCGCCCGCCAGGCCACCTCGGTCATGGGCGGTTACACCATTCTGGCCTCCTACATGTGCACCGGCCGCCAGCTGAAGGACTTCGCCATTCCCGGCACGCCCACGCTGTGCGAGAAGATTGGCCGCACCCTGCGCGAGGCCCGTGAGATGCACGCCGACCCCATCGCCGCCGTGCTCGAGGTCACCCGCGGGCACCGCCTGTTCAAGGGCAAGGTGGTCGATGTTGAGCGCAACACCGACGGCATGTTCGTGCGCGGGCGGGCCGTGGTGGCCGGCCTGGACGACGACAAGGGCCGCGAGCTGGTCATCGAGTTCCAGAACGAGAACATCATCGCCCGGGCCGACGGCCGGGCCCTGTGCACCTCGCCGGACCTCATCATGTCGCTGGATATGGAATCCGGCACGCCGGTGACCACCGAGGGCCTGAAGTACGGTGCCCGCATCGTGGTGGTGGGCATGCCCTGCGACGATCAGTGGCGCACCCCCGAGGGCCTGGCGGTCGTGGGGCCGCGCGCCTTCGGCTACGACTTGGACTACGTGCCCGTCGAGGAACTGGCGGCGACGGAAGGAGGCCGATAATGGCAGAGGAGAAGCGCACCTGGCGCTTGGGCATCGATGTGGGCGGCACCAACACCGACGCCGTGATCATCGACGGCGACCTGAACCTGGTCGCCTCTACCAAGAGCCCCACCACCGAGGACGTCATGGGCGGCATCAAGGCCGCCATGCACGAGGTGGTTTCCCAGATCGGCCTCGAGGCTGCGGCGAACATCGGATTTGCCATGCTGGGCACCACCCACTGCACCAACGCCATCGTGGAGCGCCGCCGCCTGAACAAGGTGGCCGCCCTGCGCATCGGGGCCCCGGCCACTACGGCCATCAGCTGCATGGCCGACTGGCCCGAGGAGCTGAAGAGCGCCATGCGCGTGCGCGACTTTCTGGTGCACGGCGGCCACGAGTTCGATGGCCGCGAGATCAGCGCGCTTATCGAGGACGAGATCCGCGAGGTGGCCCGCGTGGTGCGCGAGGAGGGCTTCGAGTCCGTGGCGGTCACGAGCGTGTTCTCGCCGGTGTCCGATGCCCACGAGCGCCGTGCCGTGGAGGTGCTGCGCGCCGAGCTCGGCAAGGAGTTCCCCATCTCGGTGTCCTCCGAGATCGGCTCGCTCGGCTTTCTGGAGCGCGAGAACGCCTCCATTCTGAACGCCGCGCTGGTGGACGTGGCCCGCACCACGGCCGACAGCTTCGAGGAGGCGCTGGCCGCCGAGGGTATCGTGGATGTGGCCGTGTACCTCGGCCAGAACGACGGCACCCTCATGTCGGTGGACTACGCCAAGCGCTATCCCATCTTCACCATCGCTTGCGGTCCCACCAACTCCATCCGCGGAGCGTCGTTCCTCACCCAGGAGAAGGACGCCATCGTCGTGGACATCGGCGGCACCACCACGGATGTGGGCGTGCTGTCCCACGGTTTTCCCCGCGAGTCCATGGTGGCCGTGGAGATCGGCGATGTGCGCACGAACTTCCGCATGCCCGACCTGGTGAGCGTCGGGCTCGGCGGCGGCTCCATCGTGCGCCGCGCCGAGGACGGCTCGGTCGCCGTGGGCCCCGATTCCGTGGGCTTTCGCGTGACCCGCGACGCGCTCGTGTTCGGGGGTGATGTGGTCACGGCCACCGACATCGTGGCAGCCCGGGGGTTGGCGCCCGGGGTGGGCGACGCGTCGCTCGCATCCTCGCTCGACGCCGATCTGGTGGAGCGCGGCTATGCCGAGATCGTCCGCATCATCGAGGACGCCGTGGACGCCATGAAGACCTCGGCCGGCGACGTGAAGGTGGTGCTCGTGGGCGGCGGTTCCATCCTGGCGCCCGAGGCCCTGGAAGGGGCGAGCGCGGTGCTGCGTCCGCCGCACTTCGGCGTGGCCAACGCCATCGGCAGCGCCATCGCCCAGGTGTCGGGCCAGATCGCCAAGGTGTTCTCGCTGTCCGAGACGCCCCGCGCCCAGGCCATCGAGGAGTCGAAGCGCCGCGCTTGCGACGAGGCTATCGCTGCCGGCGCCGATCCGGCCACGGTGGAAGTGATCGAAGTCGAGGATATCCCCATGGCCTACCTCGGCGATGCCCTGTGCATCCGCGTGAAGGCCGTGGGCGATTTGATGCTGTGAGGAGGCCCCATGACTGAATCTCGTCCAGTGCGTCTCGTCCTTATCCAGTTCGAGTCCGAGCTGGGCAACCCCGCCAAGAACACCGAGCGCGCCTGTCAGATGATCGCCGAGGCCGCCGAGGCCGGCGCCGATTTGGTGCTGCTGCCCGAGCTGTTCTCCACGGGCTACCAGCTGAACGCCATCGGGCCCATCCTGGGCGACCTGGTGGAGCCGGTGGACGGCCCCACGGTGCGCGCGCTGCAGGAGGCGGCCCGGGCCGGCGGGTGCTACGTGGCCGCCGGCGTGGCCCTCACCCGCGAGCTGACCGCCGTGCCCTACAACAGCTCGGTGTTCATCGATCGGGAGGGCAACCTGCTGGGCACCTACGACAAGCAGCACCTGTGGGCGCTCGAGCGCTTCTACTTCCGCGGCGGCAACGGCGGCGGCGTGTTCGACACCGACTTCGGACGTGTGGGCGTCATGATCTGCTACGACATGGGTTTCCCGGAGACGGCCCGCATGCTGGCTCTGAAAGGGTGCGATCTGGTGCTGTGCCTGGCCGCTTGGTGCAAGGAGGACATGGACGGCTGGTATCTCAACGGCCCCTCCCGTGCTTTGGAGAACACGGTGTATACGGCTTGCGTGAACCGCTACGGTATAGAGGACGATCTGGTGATGCCGGGCCATTCCTATGTGAGCAATCCGCGCGGTCACATCATCGCTGAGCTGGAGGGGGAGGCCGAGGGCGTCCTTGTCGCCGACATCGACCTGGCGGATGTGGCTGCGGGCCGCATGGACGGCCGCTACCCGCCCTACCTGCGCGACCGTCGCCCCGAGCTCTACGACGACGTGCTGCTGCCCTAGGCGGGCGGCTCGTTTTTCTGCCCCATCCCATAAAGAAAGGGCGCCGGAAATGCTTCCGGCGCCCTTTCTGCGCGTGCGGTGCGCTGCGGCTTATAGCACCTCGTCGGTCTCCTTGAAGGTGATGTTCTGCACGCCCTTGACGCGGGCGGCCACCACCATGACGACCCAGTACAGCAGGCCCGCCAGGATGAGCGAGTTCAGGCCCGGGATGCCGATGGCATAGATGCTGGACACTTCGCCGATGCCGAAGCCCACGAGCCAGCAGATGATGGTGATGGGGTTCCAGTTCTCCACGCGCCGGGGCAGGATGCCTTCCTTGCGGGTCTCCTCCAGGACGGCGCGGCTGCGGCGCAGGAAGAAGTAGTCCACCACCATGATGCCGGCCACGGGCGGGATGGCCACGCCGAGCAGGGTGAGGAAGCTCGTGAAGTAGTTGATGATGCCCACCACCGACAGCACGGTGCCCACGATGCCGAGGGCCCACACCAGGGCGTTGCGGTTGGACACCTTGTTGAACAGGGCGTTGATCATGGTGGCTAGGCCGAGGCTGGACGAGTACAGGTTGATGTCGTTCAGCTTCACGGTGGAGGCGACCACGATGATCACGCCGATGATGCCGGAGGTGCCCATCATGATGTCGACGACGTTCTCGGTGCCCATGGCGTTGGCCAGAAGCACGGCCAAGAGATTCATGCCCAGCTCGCCCAGGAAGGTGCCGATGAGCGTCATCCAGAACACCTGGTTGCCGTTCTTCAGGAAGCGGGCGTAGTCGGGGGTGCAGATGGCACCGGCGATAAATCCACCGGCGACCATGGTCGTGCCAGCGCCGATCGACAAAGCCGGTCCCGGAGGAGCCGCGGCGATGAGCTCGCCGATGGAGTGGCCCTGCAGCACGATGGCGGCGGCCACGATGACCACGATGACGAACAGCGGCACGAAGATGGTGGCGAAGTTAGCGATGGCCTTGATGCCGAACACCACGAGCAGGGTGATGGACAGGCCCGTGATGATGGCCCACAGGATGTACTCGCCGGTCACGCCGGGAATGATCTCCTCGGTGCCGAGGAAGTCGGTGAAGGGCACGATGGAGGCCATGCCCTGGCCGAACACCGAGTTCTGCACGCCGAACCAGCCGACCATGGAGATGGCGACCACGCCGCCGAACAGGGCCGAGCCGCCTTTGCCCAGACCGCACCAGCGGGAAAGAAGGCTGGTGGACAGGCCCTCGCGAGCCGCGGCGGTACCGAGCGCCCAGCTGACGACCTGCAGCAGCACCGAGCCGAGCATAGTGCAGACGAAGGCGTCGAAGAACGTCATGCCGTAGCCGAGGGCGGCGCCCAGCATCAGCTGGGACACGCAGCAGATGGCGCCGATACGGATGAAGAGGATGCGCCAGAACGGCTGCTTGGCGCTGGCGGGAACGCGCGACAGCGAGTAATCTATGTCGCGGTTCTCGGCTTCGGCGGCCTCTTCGAATTGCTTTTCAGTTGTCATAGGCAATCCTTCTCTCTCAAAAGCGGCGGCGCGGCGTCTTTCCCCATCGGACCGGCGCTGCCGATACATGTGCTTCTGCTGAATGCAGAATGGAGAAATAATATCTTGCTTGCTTTTCATTTGTGTTTCCAATGGGAAAGGAATCCGTCTGCCTGGTTCCACCCGTCGCTAAACGGCGGTTTCCGCGCCGCGATGGTATGCTGGCAGGGTTTGATTCGCGCCGTGGGGACGGTGCGCGAGAGATTGGAAAGGGGATGCGCCCGCCATGGAATCGAAGGGACTCGGCGCCGATCTGTACGTCGACGAGGCGGACCGCAAGGGTTGGAAGACCATCGCCGTCATCCGCGCCGGGGGCATGTTCAGCGCCCCGACGCTGATGGTGGGAGCGGCTTTGGGGCTGGGCCTGGGTCTGGGCGGCTCGGCTTTGGCCACCTTGGCGGGCTTTGGCTTCATCGTCATATATATGTGCTTCGTTTCGATGCAGGCGTCGGACACCGGCGCGCCGACGGCGCTGCTGGCGGCCCCGGCCCTCGGTGTTGGCGGGGCGCGCTGGGTCGTGTCGCTCATCGTGGGCGTGGTGACCGTGGGCTGGTTCGGTGTGCAGACGGCCGTGTGCGGCGCGTCGCTGTCGCTTATGCTGGCGGCCACCTTCACTGTCGCGGCTCCCGAATGGGCCTGCGCTTTGGGACTGGGGCTGCTCATGCTGGTCACGGCGGTGATCGGCTTCTCGGGGCTGCGCTGGCTGTCCACCGTGGCGGCGCCCTTCCTCATGGCAGTCTGCCTCTACGGGGTGGCCGCATCTTTGGCTGGTGAGGGCGGGGTGGGGCCCCTGGTTGCTTTTGCCCCTGCGCCCGCCGACGCCATCGGCTTTCTGACCGGGGTGAACCTGGCCATCGGGCTGTTCGCCTTCGCGGGGTTCACCGCCGGCGACATCGCGCGCTTCGCCCGCACGCGCCGCGACGCGGTGCTGTCCTGCGTGGTGGGAGTGCTGCCCGCGGCCCTGGTGGCGCTCGCCTGCGCAGCGGCTTTGGCCATCGTGACCGGCGAGGGGGACGTGGCGGTGCTCATGAACTCCATCGGCCTTCCTGCGGTGGGACTTCTGGCCCTGGTACTGTCGGCCTGGACGGTGAACGCGAGCAACGTGTACTCCGCCGGTCTCGGCTTCGCCGTCATGCTCGGCCGCGACGAGAGCGGCAGCAAGGTGACGACGCTCGTGGCGGGCATCGCCGGCATCGCGCTGGCCTTGGGGGGCATCTTGGGGCAGTTCGAGATGTTCCTGTCGTTTCTGTCGGCTACGGCCCCGGCCCTGGCCGGCGCGGTGGTGGCCGACTACTGGATCGTGCGCCGCGCGCGGCCCGAGAACGTGGAGCTCGTCGAAGGCTTCTCGGTGCCCGGTGCGGCGGCCCTCGGGGCGGGTGTGATCGTGGGTCTGGTCACGGGCGGCGCCTTCGCCGAAGTGCCGGGGCTGGCCTTTCTCAGCTTGCCCTTCTTCCTGGGGCCGGTAAACGCGCTTGCAGCCTCGATACTTTCCTATACCCTGGTCTACTACGCCACGGGCCGGCGCCGCTTCACGGGGCCGGTGCGCTGGCGCACCCCCGATACCTCTACGGCCCACGGCGCCGAGCGTGCCGCGGCCTGCGATACCGTTGCAGACTTCGAACCTGAGAGAGAGGCTTTATGAGAGAGATCGGCCTGAACGACATCGAGGACATCGCCCTGGGCGCCACGCTGCTGGGCGCCGGCGGGGGCGGCGACCCCTACATCGGCAAGCTGACGGCCATGGCCGCCGTGCGCGAGTGCGGACCGGTGCGGCTTATCGGCGCCGACGAGCTGCCCGACGACGCCTTCGTGGTGCCGAGCGCGTCCATGGGCGCGCCCACCATCCTCACCGAGAAGGGCGTGGGGGCCCACGAGTTCCATCGTCTCTTCGACATGGTGGGCATGTTCTTCAACCGCCCGGTCTACGCCACCATGCCCGCCGAGGCCGGCGGCGTGAACTCCATGCTGCCCATCGCCTGCGCCGCGCGCCTCGGCATCCCCATGGTGGACGCCGACGGCATGGGCCGCGCTTTCCCCGAGCTGCAGATGGCCACCTTCGCCATCGGCGGGGCCAGCGCGAGCCCCATGGCCTTCATCGACGAGAAGGGCAACGCCGGGGTGCTGTCCACGGTGACGAACAAGTGGACCGAGGACATCGCACGGGCCGCCACCACCACCTGCGGCGGCACGCTGACCATCGCCCTGTACTGCATGGATGCCCCCACGGTGAAGGCCTACGGAGTCCACGGCATCGTGACGCGGTCCCAGAAGCTGGGGCACGCCATCCGCACCGCCAAAGAGGGCGCCGCGGCGGCCGGCATGACCCCCGAGGAGTACTTCCTGCACTTCACCGGCGGGTTCAAGCTGTTCAAGGGCAAGATCGCCGATGTGCTGCGCGAGACGCGGGGGGCCTTCAACTTCGGCCGAGCCGTGCTCGAGGGCATCGGCGAGTACCGCGGCAGTCGCGCCTTCGTCGACTTCCAGAACGAGAACTTGCAGTGCGTGGTGGACGGCGAGGTGCGCGCCACGGTGCCCGACCTCATCTGCCTGGTGGACCCGGAGACGTTCATTCCCGTGCCCACTGATGCGCTCAAGTACGGCAAGCGGGTGCTGGCCGTGGGGCTTACCTGCTTCGATATGTGGCGCACTCCACGCGGACTCGATCTGGTGGGGCCGCGCTATTTCGGCATCGACGTGGATTACGTGCCCGTGGAAGAGCTCTGCGGGCAGAAGGGGGAATAGGGCCATGTACAAACTCGGCATCGACGTGGGCGGCACCAACACCGACGCCGTGCTCATCGACGAGCAGGATGCGGTGGTGGCCGCGGTGAAGCGGCCCACATCCGACGATATCTACACGGGCATCATGGATGCGGTGGATGCGGTGCTGGAGGCCAGCGGGGCCGACCGCGCCCTCATCGGCCGGGCCATGCTCGGCACCACCCAGTGCACCAACGCCATCGTGGAGCGCCGCAACCTGGCGAATGTGGCCGTGCTACGCGTGGGCGCGCCGGCCTCGGTGGGCATCCCGCCCATGGTGGACTGGGCCGACGACCTGGCCGCGGTGAGCCGGGGGTCGGCCATCATCGAGGGCGGCTTCGAGTACGACGGCCGTCGCCTGGCCGCCTTCGACGAGGGGGCCTGCCGGGCCTTCTTCGAGGGAGTGCGCGGCAAGGTGGACGCCGTGGCCCTGTCCTGCGTGTTCTCCACGGTGCGCGATGATGACGAGCGTCGCGCCGCCGAGGTGGCCCGCGAGGTGCTGGGCGATAAGGTGCACCTTTCGGTGTCCAGCGAGATCGGTTCCATGGGCCTGGTGGAGCGCGAGAACGCGACGATTCTGAACGCGGCGTTGAACGAGGTGTCGCGTCGGTTTACCGAGGGCTTCGCCGAGAGCCTAGCCGCCAAGGGCATCACCGGAGCCGAGGTGTACCTGTCCCAGAACGACGGCACCCTCATGACCATGGAGCACGCGCGGCGCTATCCCATCCTCACCATCGCCTGCGGGCCCACCAATTCCATCCGCGGGGCGAGCTACCTGACCGGGGTGGACGACGCCATCGTCATCGACGCGGGCGGCACCACCACCGATTTGGGCATTCTGTCGAACGGTTTTCCACGCGAGAGCGGGGTGGCGGTGAACATCGGCGGCGTGCGCACGAACTTCCGCATGCCCGACGTGCTGTCCATCGGGCTCGGCGGCGGTTCGGTGGTGCGCGTGAGCGAGAGCGCCGACGGCACCGTGAGCGCCACGGTGGGCCCCGATTCGGTGGGTTATCGGATCGCCGAGCGGGCGCTCGTGTTCGGCGGCGACACGTGCACGGCCACCGACGTGGCGGTGCGCCTGGGGATGGCCGAGGTGGGTGATGCGTCGCTTGTGGCCGGGCTGCCCCTGGCTCATGCCGAGGCCGCCATGGAGACCATCCGCGCCATGGTGGAGGATGCCATCGACGTGATGAAGGTGTCGAGCGATCCCATCGACGTGGTACTCGTGGGCGGCGGCGCCATCGTGCTGCCCCAGGATCTGGCCGGCACCCGCCAGGTGCTCGCTCCCGAGCACGCCGGCTGCGCCAATGCCATCGGCTCGGCCCTGTCGAAGGTGAGCGGTACCTACGAGGAGCTGGTGGACTACGATGCCGTGCCCCGCGACGAGGCCCTCGCCGCTGCCCGCGCTGCCGCCATCGAGGCCGCCGTGGCCGCCGGAGCGGTGCCCGAGACCGTGGTCGTGGTGGACGTGGAGGATGTGCCCCTGGCCTATTACCCGGGTCACACCAATCGCGTCAAGGCCCGTGCTGCGGGCGATTTGGCCTAAGGAAGGTAAGGCGGGGCGGGACGCTCGGCGCCCTCGTTCCGCCCGAGTTCGGATTCGGGAAAAATTTCTTGAATTTGGACTTGCGCACAATGATCGTTGCGCGTATACTATACGGGCTGCTTGAGACGGGGTGTTAGCTCAGTTGGTTAGAGCGCCGGCCTGTCACGTCGGAGGTCGCGAGTTCGAGTCTCGTACATCCCGCCATTTTTTCTCAAGCGCGACACCACGGGGTGTTAGCTCAGTTGGTTAGAGCGCCGGCCTGTCACGTCGGAGGTCGCGAGTTCGAGTCTCGTACATCCCGCCATTTGAACTGAAAGGCCAGTAGCGATACTGGCCTTTTTGCTAAGGATCAGCATGGATACCTACGGCTTGAGAGAAGAAGTAACTGCGTTCATCGTCGATCAGGCGAGAGAATGCGGGATCGCGAAGGTTGTCCTCTTCGGCTCTCGCGCATCGGGTCGTTTCTCCGAGAAGAGCGATATCGATCTCGCTGTTTGCGGCGCTTCTTTCGACCGCTACATCGGGATTCTCGACGAGAGCTGCCCGACCTTGCTGACCTTCGATTTCGTCGACATGTCCCAAGAGGTGGGCGAGGGGCTGCGGGAGCGCATCGCGCAGGAGGGGGTCGTTCTCTATGAAGCATGCGAACTATAAGGCGAACCTGAGCGTGCTGCGGCAAGCTCCCGAGCAGGATCTGCAAAACGAGTTCGTCCTCAGCGGCATCATCGATAAGTTTGCGATGCAATTCGAGCTTTCCTGGAAGCTGCTGCGCAAGACTCTCGAGTACGAGGGTAGGCTGGATGCAGCCACGGGGTCTCCGCGGGGGATCATCAAGGCGGCCTATGATGCGTACGACTTTATCGGCGAGGGTATCTGGCTGCGCATGCTCGACGATCGCAACGCGGCCGAACATGTTTACGACGCGATGCTCGCACGGCGCCTTGCCGACGACATCATCGGCTCCTATATCGCCACTTTCGACGACTTGCTCGCCAACCTCGAGCGCCTCTACCCGGCCGAGTTGCTCGAGACGTTCTAGCCGGGTGACGGTTTCCACTATAATTGCCGACTGACCGGATGCTTTGGGTGTCAAGGGGTGTCAAGGGGTGTCAAGGGGACGGTTCTCTCGGCACTCGCGTAGCCATTCCGTCTGTTGATGAGGAGGGAGCGTCCCGGCTCCCTCGCAGATCGAATAGTAATATCTGACGACCAGAATTTCATTAGCTGACAGTGTTATAGCCTTTAGACTGATTCCAAGATTGACATAATGTAAAAACATTTTGCAATACATATTGCAATTAACCTATTGGAATGAGGGATATAGGAACAAAAGTGTGTAAGGAAGCCTAATCGACCCCGTAGGGATAAGGGGTCTCATGATGGAACTCGGACCATACCAGTCCTTCTCCCCATCTTGCAGGTTCGCCGGTTTCATCGCCTTT
>NZ_WAJS01000028.1 GCF_008831045.1 Adlercreutzia muris | reverse complement strand
GGCCCGTGCGGGCGAGGGGGCCGGCTGGGCGGTTTCCTCGGGAGCGGGGGCGCCCCCCTCGCCCGCACGGGCCTCGGTCACCAGGGTGAAGCCGATGAAGGCCAGCTCAATGGCGATAATGGCCAGGATGACGATCTTAAGCGGGGTCGGGCACGTGGGCTTCGCGTACATGGGCTGCCTTTTCTAAAACACCACCAGATAGATGATAACGGCCAGTAGTATAACAATGACGGGAATGGTCACTTTCAGGAAGGTGGGAAGGGCGGCCAACGGCCCCGAGGCGGGGGCGCTGTAGTTCGCCCGACCGCTCATGACCCCGGAAAATCCCACGTCGCTCGCCCGGGAGCCCCGGGGGCGCAGGGGCGCCGGCATGGCGTGGGCCCCCGCCGGATCCACGGCACCGTCGAAGCCCTGACCCGCCCGGCTGCGCCAGGTGGTGCGGGCCTCCACGGTGTCCACCATGGGATCGTGGCGGTCGCGCTCGTCGCGGGAGTAGGCCGAGATCTGGTGGCTCTCGTTGAAGGTGCGGGAATCGATGCTGCCGCGGCCGTCGATGACCTCGCGGTTGAGGGCGCGGCCCCGGCGCGTCTCGGACAGGGCGTCGCGAGAGGCGCGAGCCCGCTCGTAGCTCTCCATGGAGGAACGGGTCAAATCGTAGCTCTCCTGGGAGGACAGCGGGGGCACCACGCGGGTGCGGCGGGTCGCCGGGGCCGAGGCCGTCGGGGGCGTGCCGCCGCGCTGGGCCCGACGGGCGGCGCGATCGGCTTCGCGCTGAGCGCGATAGGCCTCCTGCTCGCGCTGCTGGGCCGCCAGAGCCTCCTGGCGCGCCAGGCGGTCGGCGTTGCGCTGGGCCGCGCTGGCCGCCGTGGACTGGGCCGCTTGCTGGGAGCGCAGCCGCGCGTTGCGTGCGCGCATCTCGTCTTGGGAGGCGTAGGATTGCAGAATGCTCTCGCGGGAGGGGCGGGTGGTTATCTTGCCGCGCGACCCTTGCGCGGCGCAGGGGGCACCGGCAGCCGCCTGCGGATGCTCGGTCGCGCCCTCAGAAGCGCCGTAATCGTCTTCGTAGGTTCCCATGGAGATCAACCTCTGTTCGTCTGTCGTGCGTTTCGAGCTCGTTCGTCGGTGCGCTTGCGGCCTGCCGGCACGGTCGCGCGGTTGCTTCCGTTGGAATTCTCAGCCGATATATTATAGGGGAAGTCGCCGGCGATCTGCGGGAAAACGCCCGCTCTTCGCTAATTTTCTACGGCCGGATTGCCCGCCCGGCCACCCGCGACCGCCTCGGGCCCCTTCCTTCATTCCTCCTCAATCGGGGCCGCTTCTGTTTGCGCAGCGTCAACAATGGCAACGGCGGCCCAACGGCACTGCCACGGAACGATGGCAATGTGCCACGAATATGAACCGGGCCGAACAGGCTTCAAACAAATACCCGATCAGAGCCTATTTCTTACCTTTTCACCCTATGATAATCCTCGACGGACGGCCCCCGGCGCTCCCCTCGCCGCGACGCCACCGCACTCCCGCCCGACCGACCCCGCAAAGCCCTTGCCCAGTCGGGGCCCCTCGTGAAAGGAAGCAGGTTATGAAGGCACCGAAGGTTCTGGCGGCATCGCTCACATCGGTGGCGGCTCTGTGCCTGGCCGGCGGCCTCGCCTTCGCCCTGGAGCCCGCCGATCCCGCGACGCGCCCCATGCCCGAGAAGGCCCAGGACACCTCCATCACCAAGCAGGTGGCCTCCATCATCATCTACGAAGACCAGGAAGAGGCCGTGGCCATGGCTACGGAATTCGATGCCGTCCACGACCAGCTGGCCCTCCAGGCCGTTGCCGAACGGGCCCAACTGGCCCGCGACCACAACCGCGACGACGGGGCAGCCGCCGAGGATTCCCCCGCCGAGAACGCTGCCGCCGAGAACGCTGCGGCGGCCGAGACGGCCCCGGAAGTGGCCGAGGAGGAGGCCGTCGATGTGGAGCCCGTGGACGTCGAGCATCCCCTCGAGACCATCTCGCCGGAGGAAGTGACCGAGCCCGACGCCATGGCGGCGGCCACCATCAACGTGAACGGCGACGTCATGGGCTACGTTCCCTCCTACGAGACCGCCTCGGCCCCCTCCTCGGGCGCCGGGCTGTGGATGGGCTCCGACAGCACCACCGACGGCAGCTGGGGCTACTTCATCGGTCATAACCCCGGCTCCTTCACCTGCGTCATGACCCTGAAGAACGGCGACCCCGTGACCGTCTGCGACAGCGACGGCAACGCGCGCACCTACTACGTGGTGGACGAGTTCATCGTGCCCGACGACACCTACTGGGAGGATATCCAATCCCACGTGACCGACTACGGGGAGTCCATCATTCTGCAAACCTGCTGCGGCGACAACGCGCACTACCGGGTGGTCATCGCCAACTGACGCAACCTCCCCCTCCTTCCAAGGGCCGTCCGACTCTCCTCCACAGCGCGGACGGCCCTTGTTTGCGCCCTCCCGCGGTACAATGGGAGCGAGCACCCCTCCCCGCGAAAGGAGCCCCATGGCCCGACTTGGCGTCATCGACCTCGGATCGAATTCCGTGCGACTGGTCATCTACGAGGCCCGCAAGGACGCGGCTGCCCCCAAGCCCTTCCGCATCCTCGCAGACGAGAAGAAGATGGCGGGGTTGTCGGCCTACGTCGTCGACGGGCAGTTCAGCACTGCCGGCATCGAGCGGGCCGCCGCCATTCTCGGCGACCACCTGAAGATCGCCCGCAACCTCTCCTGCGACCGGGTGGACATCTTCGCCACCGCCGTGTTGCGCAACTGCGCGAACTCCGCCTTCGCCGTGGCCGCCATCGAGGAGGCCATCGAGCACCCCATCTTCCTTCTGTCGGGGGAAGAGGAGGCCGATCTCGGCCTGGCCGGGGCCCGCATCGGCCAAGAGCTGGGACGGGGAACCCTCGTGGACATCGGTGGCGGCTCCACCGAGCTCACAGCCTTGAACGAGCACGGGCAGCGCCCCCGCCACGGGGCCAGCACGAGCCTGCCCCAGGGCAGCGTGTCCTCCTATGCGCAGTTCGTGGCCGTTATCTTGCCCGAGACCGCGGAGTGCCGGGCCATCGCCGAAGGGCTGCTCTCCCACCTGGAGCGCCTCAGCGAGCAGAGCCGCGAGCAGCTGCGCGGCGAGCGCCTCTACGGCATCGGCGGCTCGGTGCGGGCCGTCGTGAAGATGCAGGCCCAGGCCTTGGGCCTGCCCGCGAAGCCGCCGCTCATCGAGCGGGCCTCCCTGGACGCCCTGTTCGATCTGCTAGAAAGCGACCGCGGTGCCTTCGCCCACGGAGCCGCGAAGGCCTGCCCCGACCGCGTGCACACCCTCGTGCCCGGCATGGTCATCCTGCGCACCCTCATGGAGGCCCTCGGGGCCGGCGAGGTGGTCGTGTGCAAGTACGGCATCCGCGAGGGCTACCTCGTAAAGCGCATGCTGAAGGACTAGGAGGCGCCCTGCTCGGCCGCGAGGCGGCGCGCCTTCTCCATGACGGCCCGCTCCAGCTCGCGGATATCCGGCGGGGTCCAGCTGATGGCGTCGGCACCGGCGGCGATGGTGGCCGCCACCGAGGCCTCGGTGGGGCCGCCCGTGGCAATGATGGGAAGCTCGGGATAGCGAGCGCGCAGGGCCTCCACCACGGCGGCCGTGGCGGCACCGGCGGCCACGTTCACCATGTTCGCCCCCGCCGCGATCTGGCGGGCGGCCTGGGCGTCGTCGGCGCAGACGGTCACCACCACCGGCACGTTCAGCCGCTCGGTGAGAGCGCTCACGGTCTCCACGGGAATGGAGGTGTTCACCACCACGGCGGCCACTCCCTGCATCTCGGAGTGCAGGGCCACCTCCACGCAGCGCTCTCCGTGGGTGATGGAGCCGCCCACGCCGTTGAGCACCGGGCGCTGGGAGGCAGCCACGAGGGCCTGGGTGATGGCCGGCTGGCAGGTGAAGGGGTACACGGCCAGCACCGCGTCGGCGTTGCAATGGCAGATGACGGCCAGGTCGGTGGAGAAGACGAGCGAGCGGATGCGACGGCCCTGCAGGAATACGCCCGGCGCTTCGCGGATGACCGCGGGCACCGCCAAGTCGGCAGCGAATATGGGGTTCGGCTCGTGCATGGTCTCTCCCGTCGCGTCCTCAGGCCCGTCAAGCAAACTTGTCCAGTATAGCAGGGGAGGCCGGGTTGGCGGTCCGCGGCTCGGCCAGATGCCCCCTTCCGTTTCCGAGCCATCGCAACCGCAACCTTCTGCGGAGAACTCCCCGCTCCCGATAGTGACCGGGGCGCTTATCGGATACCCTTCCCCTAGAGTTCGTTCCCCAACCGTTAGGAGTTGCGCCATGAACGTTGTATGCCTCGACCTGGAAGGCGTGCTGGTACCGGAGATCTGGATCGCCTTCGCCGAGGAAGCGGGCATTCCCGAGCTTGCCCGCACCACCCGCGACGAGCCGGACTACGACAAGCTCATGGCCTTCCGCCTCGGCATCCTGGCCGAGCACGGCCTGGGCCTGGCCGACGTGCAGGCCACCATCGCGAAGATCGAGCCCATGGAAGGCGCCCGGGCCTTCCTCGATGAGCTGCGCTCCCTCACCCAGGTCATCATCATCTCCGACACCTTCGAGCAGTTCGCCCGGCCTCTCATGGAGAAGCTGGGGTGGCCCACCCTGTTCTGCAACGAGCTCGTGGTGGACGAGAGCGGCGCCATCACCGACTTCCGCATGCGCTGCCCCGAGAGCAAGCTCACCACCGTGCGGGCGCTGCACTCCTGCGGCATTCAGACCATCGCCGCCGGCGACTCCCACAACGATTTGGGCATGATCTTGAACTCGAAGGCCGGTTTCCTGTTCCGCTCCACCGACGCCATCAAGGCCGAGCACCCCGAGCTGCCGGCCCTGGAAACCTACGACGAGCTGCTGGCCGCCATCAAGGCCGCCTTGTAGTTGGAAGAGGCCCTGCTCGAAATAATCGCCGCCCTGGATGCGGGCCAGGACGTTGACGCCACCTGGCTCGACAAATTGGTGCGCCGCCACAACCGAGCCGCCCACGATGGGACGCGCCGGGTGGCGAAGCGGCGGCTTCTGCCCTTCTACCTGAAGGTGAAGGCCGACGACCCCGAACGTTGGCGGTCGTGGAACGTAGGCGAGGCGACCGATGCGGCCCTTATGCGCCTTTTGCAGGCCAAGCCGCGGCGCACCGCCTCGGGCGTGGCCACCATTACCGTGCTCACGAAGCCCTGGCCCTGTTCGGGGGCGTGCGTCTTCTGCCCCAGCGACATCCGCATGCCCAAGAGCTACCTGGCCGACGAGCCCGCCTGCCAGCGGGCCGAGCGCTGCTGGTTCGACCCCTTCCTCCAGGTGGAGGCGCGGCTGCGGGCGCTCACGGCCATGGGGCATGTCACCGACAAGGTGGAGCTCATCGTACTCGGGGGCACCTGGAGCGACTATCCCGAGGCCTACCAACGCTGGTTTGTCGGCGAGCTGTTCCGCGCCCTGAACCTGCCCGACGATGAGCGGGCGGCCGGGGCCGCGGTGCGCCGGGCCCGCTACGAGAGCCAGGGCCGTCCCCGCGACCGCGACGAGCTGGCGGCCCTGACCGCACCGCTTCAGGCGCGCATCGATAGCGGCGAGCTCACGTACAACGAGGCCTGGGGGCCGCTGTGGGGAAACGAGGAGAAAGCCCCCGCGCCTGAGCAGCAGGACCTCTCCTGGGATGACCTCGCGGCCCTGCACCGCGCCAACGAGGAGGCGGCCAAGCGCGTCGTGGGGCTCGTGGTGGAGACGCGGCCCGACCTGGTCACGGCTGCCAGCTGCCGCACCCTGCGGGCCCTGGGCTGCACCAAGGTGCAGATCGGCATCCAGAGCCTGAGCGACGAGGTGCTCGCAGTCAACGGCCGTGCCCTCGCTGTCGAGTCCATCGCCCGCGCCATGGCCCTGCTGCGCCTGTTCGGCTTCAAGAGCCACGTGCACTTCATGGTGAACCTGCTCGGCGCCACGCCCGAGGCCGACGTTGCCGACTACCGGCGCCTTGCCACCGAGGCGGCCTTCCTCCCCGACGAAGTGAAGCTCTACCCCTGCTGCCTCGTGGCCAGCGCCGCACTCACCGACCGCTTCCGCGACGGCGCTTGGCGCCCCTACACGGAGGAGGAGCTCGTGGGGGTGCTCGCGGCCGATGTGCTGGCCACGCCCCCCTTCACGCGCATCTCCCGCATGATCCGCGACATATCGGCCACCGACATTCTCGTGGGCAACAAGAAGACGAACCTGCGCCAGGTGGTGGAGGCGGCCGTAGCGGCCGCGGGCGAGCCGGTGCGGGAGATTCGCAGCCGGGAGATCTCCGTGGAGGGGGCCGACACCGAGGCGCTTTCCCTGGAGACCGTTCCCTACATCACCACCGTGAGCGAGGAGCGCTTCCTCCAGTGGGTCACCCCCGCGGGCAAGATCGCCGGCTTCTGCCGCCTGTCGCTGCCGCGGGAGGAGGCTCTGGAGCTCGCCGGCGCGGATGACCCGAGGCAACCGGACGGCTCCCCCGCCCCGGGCAAGCCCGCAGGCGCGATGGGCTCGAAGGACCGCGAGGGCCCAGACGGCTTCCCCATCCCGGGCGAGGCTATGATCCGGGAGGTGCATGTGTACGGGAAGGTGGCCGCCCTGCACCGAACCGGCGAGGGAACCCAGCATCTGGGGCTCGGAAGGGCCCTTGTGGAAGAGGCCTGCCGCCAGGCCGCCGAGGCGGGCTTTGCCGCCGTGAACGTCATCAGCGCCGTGGGCACCCGCGCCTACTACCGGCGCCTCGGCTTCAAGGACGCCGGCCTCTACCAAAGGCG
Organism: Adlercreutzia muris; assembly: GCF_008831045.1. Taxonomy (GTDB): domain Bacteria; phylum Actinomycetota; class Coriobacteriia; order Coriobacteriales; family Eggerthellaceae; genus Adlercreutzia; species Adlercreutzia muris. Next base: position 30,216 of record NZ_WAJS01000028.1, on the reverse strand, counting down.
ACCCCTATGAGTTACGACAGCGATACCCTGCGGCGCCTGAACGCCCTCACGACCGACTTCTACGCCCAGAAGGCCGCCTCCTTCTCAGCTACGCGCCAAGCCCCCTGGGACGGGTGGGATCGGGCGCTCGCCGCCGTGGCCACGGCCGACCCCGACCTTCTTGGCAGGCCCCTGCGCCTGCTCGATCTGGGGTGCGGCAACCTGCGCTTCGAGCGATTCCTCGCCAAACGCTCAGCAGGCCCGCTATCTGTCATCGCCCTGGACAACTGCGGCCCCCTCGTCGAAGCGGGGGCGCCGCATGCGGGCGAAGATTCCCGCGCAGACGCGGGGGCGGGAGACGGAAAAGGTACCACGAGCCGTGGGGCCCAGACCGCCAGGTCCGTCAAGTCCGCACAGCACGCGCCGGCCCTGGCCCCCGTGGCGCTCGAGTTCCGCCCCCTTGACATCGCCGACGCCCTCATCGACGGCAATCTGGAGCGCCACCTTCCCCAGGGGTCATGCGATATGGCCGTGGCCTTCGGGTTCATGCACCACCTGGCCTCGCCGGCCCAACGCCGCGCCCTGCTGGACGGCCTTGCGAAAGCCGTGCGCCCCGGCGGCTTTCTCCTGGTGTCGTTCTGGCAGTTCCTGCGCGACGGGCGCATCGCCGCCAAGGCCGCGGCCGTCACCGACCGGGGAAGGGAGACCCACGGCCTGCCCGCCTTCGCCCCGGGCGACTACCTGCTCGGTTGGCAGCACGCCGAGGACGTCTACCGCTTCTGCCATCACGCGACCGACGGGGAAATCGACGGCCTGGTCGCCGGGTTCTCGCTGCCCTGCCGCGAGATCATCCGCTTCTCGGCCGACGGCAAGCACGGCGACCTCAACCGCTACGTCGTGCTGCAGCGCCTCCTGTGAACTTTCCGCAAACGGCGCTCCCCCGCCGCCGCGGCCCGCGCCATCTGCTAAGGTAGCGCCCATGGCACGCACTCCCGACACCCCCGCCGTCGCCCGCCGCCGCGAGCGCGAGCAGCGCACCATCTCCCAGATGGTGGCGCTCTACTGCGCCGGGAACCACGGTCGCGCGAACCGCACCGAGATAAGCCACAGCGGCGAGCGCATCTGCCCCGACTGCAAGGCCATCGACGAGTACTGCGTACGCCGCACCGAGCGCTGCCGCTCCATGGCCCACAAGACCAACTGCGAGGCGTGCGGCAACCACTGCTACGCCCCCGCCGAGCGCGAGCGCATCCGCGCCATCATGCGCTATGCCGGCCCCCGGATGATGCTCCACCACCCCGTGGCTGCCGTCCGCCACCTCCTGGGGAAATAGCCGCCGAGCGCTGCCCGAGCCGCAGACCCTAGACGAGGCCGCCTAGCGTCCCAGATGCGCCAGCAGCCCCTTACAGCCGGCGAGCACGTCGTCGTAAGTGGTCTCGAAATCACCGGTGTACCAAGGGTCGGCCACATCGCGCACAGAGCCGGCGAATTCCAGCAACTTGTGGATCTTACCGTCGGGATCGCCACCGAGCATGCGGTTCATGTTGCGAATGTTCGCCGCATCCATGCCGATAATCAGATCGTAGCCGTCATAGTCGGCCCGCGTGAGCTGTCGGGCCCGCTTGGCCTGGAAGCCGCCGATACCGTGCTCCCTCAGCATCCGCTGGGTGTCGGGGTGCACGGGGTTCCCGATCTCTTCAGTGCTCGTTGCGGCCGAGGCAATAGAGAACTCATCGGCTATCCCGCGGGCGGCCACCATATCCTTCAGCACGAACTCCGCCATGGTGGATCGGCAAATATTCCCGTGACAGACGAACAAAATGCGAAACACGGAGCAACTCCCTTCACTGGCTTGAAAGGTGATTCTAGCACGGCGCTCCCACCTTATTCCCCGGCAAGGCGGTCGGCGAACTCGTCCAGGTAGGCCTCGGCCCGCTCGTACTCCCCGCGCTCGCAGAGGGCCTCCACCACCATGCGGTGGTTGCGCAGGTCGTGGCGCAGGTGGGCCGTCTCGCCGAGCAGGGCCTGCACCCGCTCCGAGCGCGCCAGGTAGTCGCCCACCCGCTCCTCCAGCACGGCGGCCCGCACCTCCTCCTGGGCCTGGGCCACCGAGCGGCCGATCTGGACGAACAGCAGCACGTCCACGGCTAGGCACAAAATGCCGAGCAGCGAAACGATGCCAACCGACCCCTCCTTCCAGTGGAGCACATCGAAGCCGATCTCTACCACGACGAAGAACAGCGTGAACTGAAGCACGGGAAACCACAGGTACTTGAGCATCCAAGCAGAGGGGGTACCGCGCGAAGCGGCCGAGCAGGGAGCCCCGGTCGGCAAAAACCGACGAACGAGCCATCGGATACCCGCCGCCAGAAGGAACATCGTTCCCCCGTGCCCGACAAGCAGCGTAATCAGATAAACCGGTAAATAGCTCAGGAGCGCGTTGTTGTCCACCACGCCCAGCCCCGTGATGGACACCCACCCCACCATGCACACCAACTCGGCCACCGTCTGGGCAACACCGGCCAGGGTGCACACGAAAACACGGGTGAAGAGCGAACCGCGCAGCAGGGGAATGGGCAGAAAGACCCCGACGGTCACACTGGCCGCGAGCCGCGGCAATGCGGGCATGACCGGTTTCAGGAACATGAAGAATGCCGTGCAGACAAGCTCAACGAACCAGAACACTCTCTTCGATCGCGGAGGAACGATCCATGTCAGAAGCGCGAGGTACACGGTCTGGATGAGCATACCCCCGATCATGTTGACGATGAGGTTGCCCGGGTCGAACAGGGCGTCGTTGATACCGTTCATCAGCGCACGCCCTCCCGCTCCCCCACGGTCGACTCCAACCCCAGGACCGCCGTGGCTCGGAAAACACCGCCGCGCACATCAGTGACCAGGGCGCCGCCGTAGCGGGCCGCCACAGACGACACGATGGAAAGTCCCCAGCCGTGGGATGCCACCGAGCGAGGGCGTCGTCGGCGCAACCCGGAGGACTTCCCGAAAGCGGCGGCATCGACGGGACCCACCGGATTCTGCGCGGTAATTACGAGATACCCATCGCGCTGCTCCGCCGTCAGGCGCACGTAGGGAGCCGGCTCATCCCCAGAACGAGACTCGGCGGCGGCAGTCGCCACGGAGCCGCTTTCCGATCCCGCCCCAGCCCCCTCAACTGCCGAGCGCCCTTCCCGCGCCCGCACCGCCGCAGCCAGCGCATTGTCGACAAGATTTCCCAGCACGGCGCACAAATCAACCGCCGAAACGGGAACGTCCCGGGAAATTTCCAGGGCAAACTGCGGATCGATGCCCGCATCGCGACAGGCTTGGGCCTTCATGGAGGCCATGGCATCGGCGGAGGGATGATCGCATTGGCGATAGGCGCCATCGCCCATCAACTCCAAAGCCCGCGAGAGACGGCGCGAGGCCCCGCCCCCATCACGGGCGGCAATCATGGCCCGTGCCTCGGCCACTTCCTCAGCCACGCGATGCCGCGCCATCCGAATGCCCTCCTCATCGGCGAGCAGCTTCTCCTGATAGGCTGCCGAAATGCGCTCCTGCTCCTCAAGAGCCCGCACGCGCTCGCGCACGCTCTCCATTTCGCAGGTGCGGCGCACCTCGCCCCGCAGCCGCAAGCTCAGGGGCACGCATAACGCCATCAGCACCACGAATACAACGGTCAGCCACGGCGACAGGCGATAGAAAAACGTCCAGCCAATGCCGACAACGGCAACGATCAGAAGGCTTGCGGGAAACAACACAAGGGCAATACGCTGCAAAAGGGGCACGGGAGCCGTCACCGCCCCAAATTTCCGAAGAAGGCTTCACGCACTTCGCGCTTCCGCCGCTTGCTCACAGGGACCACCTCGCCGGAGCGCAGCACGAACTCATCGGGATCGAGCCGCGTCACATGGGCCAGATTCACCACAAAGCTCTTGTGCGTGCGCACAAAGCCCCGAGGCAGGGCACCCATAATGTCGGGGATCGTACCATAGGTGTCGTGCACGCCGTCGACCGTGTGAATCTCCAGTTTCCTCAACCGGCTTTCGATGAAGGTGACCTCCCCACAGGGAACGGCAATGACCGTATGGCCATGCTTCACCATCAGGTTTTCCGAAGCCGCATGCTTAAGACCCTCCACCGCCCGCGCGAGGGCCCGATCGAAGTCGACCTGGCAGATGGGCTTGGTCAGGAAGTAGACGTGATCGGTCTCGTACACCTCGGTACAGTACTCGATGTAGCCCGTAAGGTAGATGACCTGGGTGGCACATCCGCGCCCGAACAGCTCGCGCACCGCCCGAATACCGTTCGCTTGCTCGTCATCGCCCAGCCGAATGTCGGCGATCAGCACATCGCAGGGAGCGCCCCCCCCCCCGAAGGATTTTCAGTTCGGCGCTGTTGGCCACCCGGATAATGGAAAACAGCGAACCCAGCGGGCTCGCCTCAACGGCCCGCTGTGCTTCTTGGGCCGCCTCCTCCATATCGTCCATGATGACCAGCGAATACATGACGCCCTCTCATCCTCCTTACACCCATACGCCATAATCTACCACAAAGAGACCCCCCCAGCAAGGCATTGGCAAGGGGCCGCACCGTTTCTGACGCAAAGTAGCCCGTTCGTGGCAAACACCCGTCAATGGGCGCCGCCAAGCAGCCCCATGCGCTCCCTAGAGGCCCAACCAATGGTAGTTCTCGGCGCAGTCGTTGCAGATATGCACATCGTATTCCGCGTTGTCGTAGCCAGGACCCCAAAAGGTCTCCTCGCAAAAGTCGCAGACGTGGAACTGGGTGAGCGAGAGAATTATCAGTCCGATAATCACGACGGCGATAATCGCCACCTTCATAGTTGATTTGGTCTCCGCTCTTTCGGCTTCTTTCGCCGCCGCCTCCGAGTTGCCCAGCACCGCAGCGACCCCAACCGACCCCGCGCTTCCTCCCAGATCCTCCCCACAAGCCGCGCAAAAGCGCGACCCACCAGGTAACTGCGTACCGCATTGCTTGCAAAACATGGCTTTCTCCTTCTCTATTTTGCTGTGACCAAATAGGGCGAGTTATGGGCCGTCTCTACAGCGTGCATCGTCTCGATGTTCTCCAGCTCGATTTTGCTGAACTGGTTAGGTAGCGCGTCAAACTCCTCGGGAGTGTACTGCTCGGAGTACCACGTGCGCGTGGCGAAATGCTCCACAAGGTCCTGGTTCTTGAAGCCTCGGCCATGACGGGCGAATATCTCGTTGCGTGCCAAATACAACTCCCACAGAGACATTTGCTCCAGCTCGCTCTCGGAGTACACCCTCGAAGCGCTATCAGCCAGAACATAGTCGTCGGTGTGGGCCTGCGTGGCGAAGGAGTCGACCGCATCCACCGGCACGTACTCGAAGGTCGTCTCGGCCTGAAGGGCACCCTCCTCGCCATAGGAAGCCCGCACGCTGCGGTAAGCGTCGGTGGCGTCCTGACACTGGGAGGTGAACACGATACGCATCATGGAGAGCTGATCTGCGTAAATGGCATCGTATATCTCGCGCAGGGAAACAGCGACGTCTCGCTCGTCCACCTCGTAGTAGCCGCCATGGCACCGCTGGGCCAGATCATTCAGAAGGCCATACTCCACATCGTCACCGATACCGATAATGTACACGGGAATGCCCGTCAGGCGCGACAACTCGGCCACATCTTCCGCGCTGTAGTAGCTCGCATTCTCGGCCCCATCGGTGAAGGCGATGACCATGCGGGCGCCGCTCTTCAGGTTCGCTCGCTGAAGAGCCCAGTATAGCGCGTCGTTCAGCGCCGTCTCGCCATCGGGCTCCAGGGCATCGATGGCGCTGGCCAGCAGCTCCCGGCTTTCTGTGAAGGGCTGCCGATTGCTCACGGTGTCATCGAACGCCGTGACTTCCGCCTGGGTGCCGTCCGAGGCGAGCAGCTCGTCAACGAACCCGAGCGCCGCCGTCTTCGCGCCGTCCATCTTGCCGATCGCATCCATGGAACCGCTCTGATCCACCACCAGGTTGATGCTCATGGGGTCGCCCTTGGCAAAGGGCGCCAGCTGCGAAACCGTCGCATTGTACTCCGTACCGTCGGCGCCCACTTCCGTGATGTGCACTTTTTCACTTGCCAAGTTTTCGGCAGCCGAACCATCTTCGGCCAAAAGCTGCACATACAGCGTCACCTCGGGAAAGGCCGCATTGTCTACCTGGGAGATGACGAACTCAAACTGTTCCGGCGCTTCTTCGGGTGCCGTGTCAGGCAACGCCCCAGCCGAAGAGCCGCCTTCCGGAGAGCCTGACGCGCTCGACACCGCGTCGGTGCCCCCTTCCCCCTGAGGCCACGCGAGAAAAATCCCTGCCCCTAGGGCTGCGACGAGCACAACGGCCGCCCCCGCAATCACAGAGCGGGACAGCCCCACCCCCGCCCGTTTCGGCGAAGTCGACGAGGTGCCCACTGCAGCAGAAGCGTCCCGAGAGGCCGACGGCGTCGGAACGCCATTACGCTGATCGGGCGGCACAGGCCGTTGCGACGGTGAAGCCTTCACGATAGGCGCACCGCACCGGGGGCAGAACTTGACGTCGTCGGGCACCGGGGCCCCGCACTTAATGCAAAACATGGGAATCCTTACTCGTGCACTCGTTGACTTTGGTAGCTGCGCAGATAGCCTGCAAATTCTTCGGACGTATCGGAGTTGCCCGAACGCCAGGCCTTGTGGTCGATGATGTCACTCTCGAATCCGTAATAGGCGTCGATGTAGGCAATGAGCCCGTCCACCGCCTCAAGTTGCGCGGCCGGATAGTCGCCCTCGCCTCCCATGTGCACCATCTCGATGCCGATGGACCAGGCATTCAGCGCATAGTCGGGCGCCCAGGCCCCAATGGGAGATGAGCCTTCCATATCGTCGCGGCCGTCCTCCTGAATACCGTACAAATCGTTGTGCCCCGCATCGCCGTAGCCGGCATGGTGCGCAATCTCGTCCAGGGGAACGCACTGCACGATGGAGCCGTCCTTGCCCACGACGAAATGGGCCGCGACGAGATTGCCGTTCGAGTCCCACCAATCAACCACCGACGAAGGGCTGCCATTGCCCTCGGTATCGTGCAGCACGATGTACCGCTGGTGGGCGGCTGTTTTCGGCCCATGGGAAAGCGACGGTCGGAAATCCTCGACGATGCCAAGCTGCGCTTTGAGGTCGGCGGCATCCGAGGTCGCCCCGGTGCTCGGCGGCGTTTCCGCCCCCGCCTTTCCTTGGCCCCGAGCTCCGTCGGTCTGCGAAGTTTCCCGAGAAGCCTCCTCGTTTCGCTTCGCCGGTTCCTGCTCGCCCTGGAGAACGTCCGACACGTCATGGTCGTACCGCTCTACCTGAATCTGCCCCTCAGGGACCGCCTCCGCAGAAGCATCGGCGTTCTCAGAGGCGGCTGAGCAGGACCAGAGGCAGAGCGCACCGCCCACGGCAAGAACAAGCGAGGTTGTCAGCGCGATTGTCGAAGCCCTCTTCGCCATTCGACCGACCTTATTCCTTAAGCCCGAAAGAAGCAGACTGATAGCCCGAGTAAAACAGAAGAACAAGCGACAGAGCCAAGACCATCCACAGCCAGGGCGAAGCCGCAACTGCCCCCGAGAGCATGCCATAGCTTCCCTCCCGAATGACATAGTCGGCAAAGAAACAAATCGCAACCATAGCGGCAGCCATCGAGCATATAGTCGCTGCTCCACCGCTTGCAAAAGGCGCTTTGCCAGTGAAGTTCCCATAGGCATTCCGCACCAGAAGCACTGCGGCGACAAGCCACAGAACAACGAGCACCACACTAAAGGCACCCAGCCCCTGCTGCATACCGGCAATATCGCTCGAAGACGATCCCAGATAGGAGAGCATCGTGCGCACCTTGTCTCCCGCTGATGCAAAATCAAGCAGCGAGAACGAACCGGACCAAATGCCCAGGTTGACGTTCACCCACGGCAGAAACAACAGAACGACAAGCGCCACGTCCATGGCTCCGGCCAGCTGGCAAGCCTTCTTCATTTTGGCTGAAACCGCGCACGTCGGATTCGAGGCTTTCGATCCCGAAGCAACAGCGATCGGCTTCGTCTGCGCAATAGGTGTGATAATTGCATTTCCACACATAGGACAAAATCGAGTCTGAGCAGTCAATCTTTTACCACATTTTGCGCAAAACATACTATTTTCTCCTTGGTCTATCTATCATCTGATTAAAGAGTTGGAACACTAAGGGGATTTGATCGATTGAATACATGAGACCAGAGTTCCACCATGGGAGAGGGGTCATCGATCATTGCATAGGAGTATCGTTCCACACATGTCTCCGCATCATCGTAATAACCCTTAAACACAGCCAATCGCCCGTCCTGATCGTATTCGTAACTCACCATTTCGGCATTTATATTTACGGGATTGATCCGAGTTGATTCAACGACCTTCCCATCTGAATCCTCTTTATAAGAAACCGTATACGACGACTCTGACAACCCGTCACGCACGTCGTCCCAATAAGAGCCCCAATAAGAAGAGATACGCCCCCGTTCGTCAATCATATAGATTTCTTTTTCGTCACCTGTTTCAATGATGTATTGACTGAGCTGACCATCATTCGCATAGCCAAACTCAAAGAAAGTCGAGTCGGTACCTTCTTTCACGCGTTCCACTCGCAAAGGTCTTCCCTCATCGTCGCGCTCTAGCACCGTTTGGGACCAAACGATGTCACCCTCGCACGTGCATGACGTTGCAATACCTTGATCGTCATAAGTCATTTTGACAAATGTAGTGTCGGATGCGGATTCGTTCTCAGTGAAGGAGTATCCGACCACATTTCCATGTTCGTCGAGTTGCTTCTCGTATGTTTCTGAATAAACGTCATCTCCCCAGGAAATCTCAGCCTCAACGAAGTCATTCACGTACACCGGGTTCTCCCTCTGCATAGCCTGAATCCCGCCCCATGGCGATACTTCATGTTCTTCGGCCATAGACTCCTGGCTTTGGGCATCGACAAAAGCAGAGATGGAGATTGCTGCTACGGTGACCATCGCAACAACCGCGAGGGCGCCGATCCAAACCTGAGGCTTGCGCCACCACGTGTCGGGGACGTTCTTCTCAGACGGAGCGGCATTTTGCGGGTGCCCCTGCACCTTCCCGCATTGCGGGCAGAACTGGGCTCCTTCCTCTAACTTGCTTCCGCATTGATGGCAAAATGGCATGACTACCCTTTCTGGACAAGTTCGATTCTGTTCACAACCTCGTTGCTGAAATAGTCTTTCTGACTCTGCATGAGATATTCGATAAGCGCGGGGTCGTAGGGAGTATTGACCAAATCGCTGTAAAGAATGCTTCCGCCAGAAACAAGATCGAGAAGACACTGATACTGACCTTCAGTAGTGACGGCGCTTGAAACCTGATAGTTATTCTCGATGGCGTCCACCAGCATAGCCGCCCACGCCGATGTCGTAACACTCATAAATCGCCCATCGTCAAGCGGATAATATCCCACAACAATGTCGAATTCCCCTGGATCGCCATGGGCAAGGTCGCCGACGGCGAAACTCATGATGTGAGCCCCCGGCGTATCCTTGAGAATAATCTCCACCGAATAGAACTCCGAACCGCCTACCCCGGGATATACGATGTCCACCTTATCGCGCCAACTTTCGGGCACGTCGAAGCAAAAATCGCCCGTCTGAATGTCGTGATTCCCCGCCATCGACGCTGGCTGATCGGGGCTCACCTCTATCGTTCGAGGCTCGAAAAGGAGCGAGGCCTCGTCGATGCGAAGACCATCGGTCCAGTGCTCGGCATCGTAGGCCGCCAACCTCAGCTCGTTGGGATTGGAAAGAGTGCGCGGCATGAGACCCATGGTCTGATACACCATCTGCACCGGTCCCACTTCCTGCACGGTAGCATCAAGCGAGGAGGCAGTGTCTTGACCCCACTCTTGGCCCATGGTGAAAGCGCTTCCCCCGTTGCGATGGCCGTCAATCCCAAAACCCACGGAAAACTGCGGCACGAAACGCCTTGCCGGACGATCCTCAAGGGAGCCAACCATCTTGATGTAAGAAATCTCAAGTTGAATATCGCGATCATAGTCCGGCTTGTAGGTATGCATCCGTGTCACATAGCCATCGATATTGCACGAATAGTCGAAATCGACGCACGAGGCCTGCGGGTTTCCCGGAACTATTCTGGCCCACAGAGGATGCCCCTGCTCGTTGTATTCCCCATGACGGTCCGTGCCTCCGTACTCGCTATCCCACAGACGCGTCGCATTCCCGTACACGAGCAGGCCGCATTCGTCGTACTCGTAGATCAGATCGTCGGACAGCTCCTGAAATCCGCTTTCTTCCTCATAGAAGCGGGCACCCACAAGCCTCCCGCTCTCATCGAATTCAAACGTCCCCCGCTCGCTTCCATTGGCATCGCCGTTCTCGAACAGACACGCGGACGGCCTCCCGTCATCGTACTTGAACGACTTGCGCTGTATGACGCCCTGATCCCCATGGCTCATTTGGGTTTGGGCAAGCCGACCATCCTTGTCGTAACCGAACGCGGTGCGGAATGTATCTTTGCTGTCCACATCCAGAGTGAAAAAGTTCTCGCAACTCTCCAGCAAGCCGTTGTCGCGATAGGTGTACTTCTCCCAATCCGAAGCGTCCCACTGCGCTCCTGTAAGCCTGCCTTGCTCATCATATTCGTAAGTGCGCTCGGCGCCTCTCCACGTATTCACTCTGATTGGACGGCCGAATGTGTCGTATTCCACAACCCAGACGTCATTCACTTCTTCCGTAGCGGTATCGAGTTCCTGCGCACTCGCAATCAGATCCGTGAAGTACAAGCCTGCTTCGTCCAAGCCTTCCAGGGGCACGTTGTCGTCGCAAAAGAGCGTGGTGAGGTTGGCGTTGCCGGCCAAGTTGAGCGATGCGAGCGGGTTCTGGCGGCAGTCGACGTACTCCACGTTCGGACACACGGAAAGGTCGAGCTCGGTCAGGCCGGCATCCCGCACGACAATGGTTTTCAAGTTGGGGAAGGCGTCAAAGCCCTCGGTTCCCCATGGCGTTTCGGTCTGGCCCTCAGCTGCTTCGCCCCTGCCTTCCTCGACGGAATCAGTGCCGTCATCAGCATCGCTTTCGGAATCGCTTCCTTCCTCCAAAGCGCCCGTCTTTTCGGATGCGTCTTCGCCCACGGTCGCATTCTCGCCTTCGTCGGCCGTATCTTCTGCGGAATCGCCCTCAGCGGAACCGAGGATCGCACCCGGGTCAACCTCTTCCCCGTTCAAGATGAAGCTCACCCGACCGTCGCCGGCCACAAAGCCCGTTACAGCCTGTTGCTCTTCCGCAGATAGCTCGCCGTCGCCATCGGTGTCCACCTGAGCGATCACCGCAGCACGGATCACCTCGTCGGGAAAGGCCTCCTCGTTGATGGCCAGGCCATGGGGGCCGAAAAAGCCCGTCGCGAAAAGTATCGCCACCGCACCCGCCGTCAGAGCGAGTACGCCAACAACGCCGCCAACAATGGCAACCTGCCTACGCGAGCGCTTCTTAGACGCCCTTCCGCCCGCAGATACAACGGGCTGCACCGACGGCGCCTCCTGGGTCGGCGCGTCCTGTATCACGGGCACGACGGCAGACAGCGCCGCGCCGCACTCGCCGCAGAATCGAGCGTCAGGCGGCATGGGTGCGCCGCATTGGGAACAGTTCGTCGCCATGGTCTCCAGCCTTTCCGGTATACCGCCTTCAATCGAGCGCCCTCAGGCGTTCTCCCCCACTTCCTTCTCCTTCACCTCGGAATAAACGAGGGCCCCGATGGAAAGGGCAACGGTGCCCCACACCCAGCCCGTTGCCGAGACGAGGCCGCTGGGCACACCGGACGAAGACCCGCTGATCATTTGATCGAGCGCAAACACCACAAGCAGGAACAACGCGGAAAGCGTAAGCACGGCCGCCGCGCCCGTCGAGTTGAAACCGGGCTTGTTCGTGAAATAGCGGTAGGCGTCCCGGATCAGCAGGACGACTACCACGAGCCAGATGATCAGAATGCCCAGGATAACCACAGTGAAGCCTGCCAACACCCCGTCGACATCGCTCGAAAGGCCCCCGAGCGAGGAACCCCATTCGCGAACGGTGTTGGCCATATTGAGCAGCGTGGGAATGGAGAACGAGTCGCTCCACACGTAGAGGTTCACGTTGACCCAAGGCATAAAAGCGCACACCGCCAGCAGCGCGTTCAGCACGCCGGCCACGATTTTCGCGCTCTTCGCCTGAGCGGCCATCGCCGGCGCTGCAGAACCGACGGAAACGCCGGAAGCCGATACCGAGGCGACAGACGGGGCACCTGCGCTCGCATGCACGGCCGGTGTCCCTGCAGGGGCACCGCACGCGGGGCAGAAACGGGCCCCATCCTCCACTTGCTTTCCGCATTGGCTGCAAAACGACATAGATCTCCCTTTCGTCGGATGGTTTCTCGGAAGGTTTACTCAGACCGAGCCAGAGACGCTCCGCATTGCATGCAGAAGGCCTGCCCTTCTTCGGCGGCCGCCCCGCACATCGGGCATTGAGGTGCAGCAATGGCAGGCTCGTCTGCCCAGGCCCCATCAGGCTCGTCCGCAGCCGACCCATCGGCTTCCGGCGCCAACTGCACCGGCGTGCCGCATTCCATGCAGAACGCGTAATCGGCCTTCAGGGGCGCTCCGCACGTTGCACACCTCAACCCCGCATCGGCTGTCGCGCAGGAAGGCCGTAAAGCCCGCGCCTGCTCGGCCGGCGTTCCGCACCCGCTGCAGAACAGATCGCCGCCGCGCACCTGCGCCCCGCACACGGCACAGGTGAAGCTTTGCCGGGCCGCCTCTTCGGCCGCAGCGGCATCCTGCAGCGCCTGAAGAGCCCGATTGATTTGGTCGCGCTCATCGTCGCACTGGGCAATGCCCCGGTACAATTCCTCGCGTCCCTCGCGGAAAGCAGCGTCTTCGCGAGTGGCGTCGTACAGGCTCGCCCCCAACTGGGCGGCCAGGTTCTGGCGCCGTTTGTTCACCTCGCGCAAGTCGGCCTTCAGCTTCGTTGACCGCGCCGTCCGCTCAGCCGCGCTCGTCCCCCGCCTCATGGCCCCCGTCACGTCATCCATAATGCCCATGCGTCTTCTCCTTTTGCTGATTTCGCCTGCCGTGCTTGGCGCAAACCTTTGACAATCCAACTAGCTCAAACGTTCAGTTTCTGTGACAAACCTTTTATTGTCCGAGGACGAGAACCATCCACTTGGAATATCGGAGCCATCATGGTAGCCAGAGCAGTAATTCGCTGACGCACGATACACCCTGCGACACTCACCGCATTCCTCTCTCTTTTATATCCTCCAGAGGGAGAGACCATGATTTTTGCCTGCGAAAACAACCGTGCAGCCCCTACTGCCCGCGATCGAGAAGAGCCATCTCACCCAACAGTCAAAAGTATAGGTGCACCCTCATCTTATCCGCCCTCCCAGTTCTAACGGGAAGTTGGCCGTTCCTGACGAATAAGGTCAGGTCTTGCGCTTTGGCAGCAAACTGCAACCGGAAGCGCTTCAATAGAAGATCGAGCCAGCTTTTATCTCTCCTTCCATTTATGAAACAAATGTTTGTATATTGTGCTATAATTGTCCTAAAAGAGCAGCTAGTGAGTTATTGATATTTTATAATTCAAAAGTTATACTTGGGAGGAATCATGCCAGTAATCGCAACGTTCGCGGGAATGGTGATCAAAATCTACTTCCTGGGTGCAGAGCACAACCCGCCCCATGTTCACTGCGAGTACGGGGAATTTGCGGCCGCCATCGACATCAGGACGCTGCAAATTCTCGATGGGTTTCTTCCAACAAAGAAGTACCAACTGGCAAGCAAGTGGATCAGCCTCTATCAGTCTGACCTGCTCGATATATGGAAATCGCAGCAGTTTCGGAAGTTGCCGCCGCTTTAGGAAAGGATTTGGAATGTTCCATAAGCTCATTTCCATCTATCCCCTCAGTAACTTTCGGCTCCTCGGTTTCTTCCCAGGACAAGAGGCGCGCCTCTACGACATGGGGAAACTCATTGAGGTGCATCCCGCCTTCGCGCCGCTGCGCAATGATGACCTTTTCCGAGATGTCCGCATCGATGCAGGCGGATATGGCATTTCGTGGAGCGACGAGATCGATCTGTCTTCGAGCGAGATTTACGAATGCGGCACTGCCCTCGACGTGGCGGCCATCGAAAAAGCAGCACTTTTGCGGGAAATAGTGGCAGCTCGCCAGGGAGCCGGCTTAAGCCAAAACGCCGTGGAAGAGGCTTCGGGCATTCGCCAGCCTGTTATAGCTCGCATGGAAACGGCGGCCACCAACCCACAGCTAGACACAATTCTGAGAGCCCTCGCCCCTCTTGGCAAAACCCTGGCTGTCGTCGATGTGAATGAGGAAGTTATTGCACTCTGATTGGAGTCGACGATCCTCGCCATAATGGCGCTGCGAACTTTTCGCCAAACGCGCCCGCTTCCCCTTCCTCGCATTTCGTGAGGACGGTGGCGCGGGGGCGAGCGTTCTGCGACAATACCCCTCATGCAAGAGAGTGGGGACGGCGGGCCGCGGCCAGTGGGACGCTGACGCAGTCCCGATGTGCGGCACCGGCAAAGCTCTCGCCGAGCCAGTAAGAAAGGCGGTTTTCACTTCATGGCAGAGTTCATCTACCAAATGTATCAGGCGCGCAAGGCCGTGGGCGACAAGGTCATCCTCGATGACGTCACCCTGTCGTTCTACCCCGGCGCGAAGATCGGCGTCGTGGGCCCCAACGGCATGGGCAAGTCTACCCTGCTGAAGGTGATGGCGGGGCTGGAAGAGGTGTCCAACGGCGACGCACGGCTCACGCCCGGCTACACCGTGGGCATCCTGCAGCAGGAGCCGCCGCTGGATGAGGACAAGACCGTCCTGGAGAACATCCAGATGGCCTTTGCCGACGTGCTGGCCAAGGTGGCCCGCTTCAACGAGATCGGCGAGGAGATGGCCGCACCGGACGCCGACTTCGACGCGCTCATGGACGAGATGGGCAAGCTCCAAGACGAGATCGATGCCGCCAACGGGTGGGATCTGGATTCCCAGCTCTCCCAGGCCATGGACGCGCTGCAGTGCCCCGACCCCAACGCGCCCGTGACCATCCTCTCGGGCGGCGAGCGCCGTCGCGTGGCCCTGTGCCGCCTGCTGCTGGAGGCCCCCGACCTGCTGCTTTTGGACGAGCCCACCAACCACCTGGATGCCGAAAGCGTGCTGTGGCTCGAGCAGTTCCTCAAGAACTATCCGGGCGCGGTGCTGGCCGTCACCCACGACCGCTACTTCCTCGACCACGTGGCCGAGTGGATCTGCGAGGTGGACCGCGGGCAGCTGTTCCCCTACAAGGGCAACTACTCCACCTACCTGGAAACCAAGGCCGCCCGCATCGCCGCCCAGGGCCAGGCCCAGGCGAAGCTGGCCCGTCGCATGGAGAAGGAGCTGGAATGGGTGCGCTCCTCCCCGAAGGCCCGTCAGGCCAAGTCCAAGGCCCGCCTGGCGAACTACGAGGCCATGGTGGCCGAGGCGGCCCGCGCCAAGAAGCTCGACTTCGCCGAGATTCAGATCCCCGTGGGCCCGCGCCTGGGTTCCAAGGTGCTCGTGGCGAAGAACCTGCACAAGGAGTTCGACGGCCGCGTGCTCATCGACGACTTGTCTTTCGAGCTGCCCCGCAACGGCATCGTGGGTGTGATCGGCCCCAACGGCGTGGGCAAGACCACCCTGTTCAAGACCATCGTGGGCCTGGAGCCCCTCACCAGCGGCGAGTTGGAGCTCGGCGAGACCGTGAAGATCTCCTACGTGGATCAGAACCGCGAGGGCATTGACCCGAACACGAAGCTGTGGGAAGTGGTGTCGGGCGGCACCGACTACATGATGGTCGGCGAGACCGAGATTCCCTCCCGTGCCTATGTGGCGGCCTTCGGCTTCAAGGGCGCCGACCAGCAGAAGCCCGCGGGCGTGCTGTCCGGCGGCGAGCGCAACCGCCTGAATCTGGCCCTCACCCTGAAGGAGGGCGGAAACCTCCTGCTTCTGGACGAGCCCACCAACGACCTGGACGTGGAGACGCTGTCCAGCCTGGAGGCGGCCCTGCTCGACTTCCCCGGCTGCTCGGTGGTCGTCAGCCACGACCGCATGTTCCTCGACCGCATCGCCACGCACATTCTGGCCTGGGAGGGCGATGACGAGAACCCCGGCCGCTGGCACTTCTTCGAGGGCAACTTCGAGAGCTACCAGGAAGATCGCGAGGCGCGCCTCGGCAAGGAGGCCGCCAAACCCCACCGCCTGCACCGCAAGCTTACCCGCGACTAAGCGGCACGCGGCCGGCGACGAGGCCCAGCCAGCCGCCGGCGCGCCACGGCAAGCGACAAGCGTCACTCTCTTCGGAAGCGGTCCCCACGGGGGCCGCTTTTCCGTTGCGGAGGACCTTTCGGAGGTGCTTTTTTTGGGGCCCCAGCGAGTTTTTCCCGAACGCCGTGACATTTTCCCCTCCCCGTTCGTATTGAAGGCAAGGAGGTAAGCATGCGAACACCCTTACATGGAAAGCAGGAGGCGAGCGTGGCGGAGCGGGCGCTGGCGCGGTGGGGAGACACGGTGTGGCGGGTGGCCCTCGGCCAAACGGGCTCCCGCGCCGATGCCGAGGATGTCTACCAGGACGTGTTCCTGAAGCTTCTCGACAAGCCGCGCGCCTTCGAGAGCGACGAACACCTGAAGGCATGGCTCATCCGGGTAACGGTGAACCAATCCCGCGACCGTCTCCGCGCCCGCACTCGGCACGCCACCGATTCGCTCGACGATCACCGCGAAGAGGCGGAGCGCAAACTGGCGCAAGCGGCGCCCCGAGGAGCAGGCGCGCCCAACGGCCCGGAAGACCGCTTCTCGGATCTGTGGGATACCGTGGGCCTTCTCCCCGAGGACCAGCGCACCGTCGTCAACCTCTTCTACGTCGAAGAGCTCAGCACGGCGGAAATCGCCCGCGCCCTGGCATGCACGCCCGGCGCGGTGCGCATGCGCCTGCACCGTGCCCGGGAGGCCCTGCGCGACCTGCTCGACGGCTCGAACGGCCGCGATCCGGCGCACAGCGGACTCCCGCACCGCACGTCGACCCCGCCGCGCGACGCCAACCTGCTCCGCCCCGACAGAGAAAAGGAGGCTCAGCTATGAGCAATGACCAACCGGCCAATCCCCGCCGCGACGATCTCGGAAACCGCCGGGAGCCCTCGGCGAAAGTGGACGACTTCCTCAAGCAGTACGCCTCGGCCGTCCGCGCCGAGCGGGTTCCGGCCACGGCCCAGGCGCGGCTGCAAGAGACCCTCGAAGCCCGCAGAGCAGTAAACGTGGAGCAAGCCCGGCGCGCGGAAGGCCCAGGCGCGAACGCCGAGGGACCGAGGGCGTTCAGCCCGCTGCGACGTCCCCGCCGCGCTGCCCGCTACGCCGTCGCCGCGGCGAGCGCCGCTGTTCTCATTTTGGCGGGCGCCGGGACCATCGCCCTGGGAGCCGGCGGCCCGCAAGGCGCCGACCCCGCCGCATCCCCAATCCAGCAGCAGGCAGACGGCGGCGCCGGCAAAGCGGCAGGCTCGCCGACGGGGAACTTCTTCGTGCTGAAGGCGTGGGCCGACGAGGCGGAGGAGGCGAACGTCCCCATCGCCTCAGGCGATCCCCTCGGCATCAACTGGCTCCACCCCGCCTTCGTGACCAGCTGGGAGAGCTGGCAGGGCGATCCCGTGTTCGGAGAGCTGCTGGCGCCCGGAGAGGCCCTGACCTACTTCAACTTCGATGCCCGGTGCGAGGGGTCGAACCTCGCCTCGGTCTCATACTGCATCGACAACGAGAACGCCTTCTTCGAGTACTTCGACTGGCAAGAAGTCGATCAGCTGACAGCGGCCGGAGAGGATCCGCAGCAGGTCGTCGAGCACGGCCCCTCGTTCACCCTCACCTACGGGGACGGCGGAACCGCCGCGACGGCCTTCACGCGCCTCTACGTCATCGCGCCCTATCCCGCCGAGTGCGACGCCGACCCCTATGCGGTCGAGGGCTACGCGGAGGCCGCACGGGTTCTCGACGGCTCGATCATCACGCTCACGGCCACCTTCGACGACGGTAGCACGCAGGAGCAGGCCTACCGCATCGCCATGGCTGCTGACTTCGAGGAAAAGTGCCCGGAGTTTCTGTCCGAGTACCTCGCGGCCTGGGACGTCGCGGGCCCGCAGGGAAAGGAAGCGGTTCTGGACGAGACGTCGGATGCCCCCAAGCTGTTCACCTTGGAGCCCATCGGCGAATAGGCTCGCCGGTCTCCGATAGCCCCCGGCGGCCCGCGCGCATTCGTGCAGGCCGCCGGTTTTTTTGAGGAGGGTACCGGCCTCGGGGAGCCTTGCTCTCTTCAGGCTATCGCGTATAATATACTATCTTTTGATTGCAAATTGAGGGCAATTTTACCCCCATATTATTATTTTTCTCGATCATTTTTCTTAAATTGATGATACAATCGGCTCAGATAAGCAATCGATAGATTGGAACATCATGAGCGAGCTTAACATGTCCCGGCAAATCAAGGAGATCCGCAAGCGCTACGGCCTCTCACAGCAGGCTTTCGCGCGCCTGCTCGGCATCGGCGAGGCCAGCATCACGCGCTACGAGAGCGGAATCGCCCCCACCAAGGCCAATGCCAACCTCATTCGCGCCGCCATGATCCCCGAGTTCATGGCCGGCTGCCTCGAACGCGACGGCGATGCGCTCACACCCAAGCAGCGCGCATCGGTCGAGAAGATCGTGTACGCGGAAATAACGTTCGACGAGGAGGGAGAGATCATGGACATGACCGACATCTACGAGCTTACCCTGCAGCAGGAGGTGCTCAACGAAACCGCATGGGACGTTATGGCGCAGATATCCCGTGCCCGGGCCGCAGCACGGGCCAACGGAGACAGCGCTCTCGCCATGGTCTACGACGACATCGAGCAACAGGTGGCCCGACTCGTTCCCGCTATTCTCTCCGAGAAGAGCGGGAACCGAGACTCCTTAGGCGAGATTCGCGGGCAGCTCATAGGCTTCCAGAAGCTGCTCGAAACCCAACTTGCAAAGGCGGCCTAATATGGATGATACCCTCGTCCATTTCAGCGAAGGGGAGTTCCTCGCAACTCTTGAAGAACTGCGGTGGAATCTCCTCAACGCCTACCGCCCCCATCTTGAATCACCGCCACAGGCTTATCTGCTCGGAGGGCAAAGCGGAGCTGGGAAGACAACGCTCCACAAGATCATTCGCGCCAACCACGACGGCAATATCATCAGCATAAACGGCGACGACTACCGCAAATTCCACCCACGCTTCCCCGAACTCCAAGCGACCTACGGGGACGAGGCGGTCGACTACACCGCGCCGTGGGCAGGTCGCATGACGGAAGCCCTCGTCGACACCCTTTCCGCCGTGGGCTACAACCTCATTATCGAGGGCACGCTGCGCACGGCCGAGGTGCCCATGAAGACGGCGGCGCTGCTACGCGGACGCGGCTACGGGGTATCCTTGGCACTTATGGCAGTAAAACCCGAGATCTCGCTGGTAAGCTGTCAGATACGCTATGAGGAGATGCGCATTCTGGGCACCACGCCCCGCGCCACCGATCCTGCGCACCACAACAAGATCATCGACCAGATCGTCGACAACCTCGCCGTGTTGGAGGAAAGCGAGCTGTTCGACGGCGTCTTTCTGTACAACCGAGCCCAAGAGCTCCTCTTCCCGTGCGAGGGAGCGGAAAAAAGCGCAAGCGACGCCCTGCGGGACATCCTCTTCGGCCCCTGGACCGCCGAAGAGGAGCGCCACTACCGCAAGCTGCAGAACAAGCTGGCCCGCCTCAAAGAGAAGGGGCCCTCGTTCTAGGGAACCAGGGCCCCCATCCTAAGAAGTCGGAAGCTCCCCGTCGGGGCTGGCTCCCTCAACGGTGCCCTCGCCGTCGGGACCGGCTCCCTCGATCGCGCCCTCGCCGTCGAGACTGGCCTTCTCGATCGCGTCCTCGCCGCCCTCGCCAGCATCCCCCTCTTCGGGAGAAACAGCTTTTTTCGCGAGGTGGTGGGCCACGATATCGGCGGCCAGCAGACGGCGGAAGTCCTCCACGTCGTAGAGCTCGCCGGTATCGCTGGCATCGTTGACGCGGGGGATCTCGCCGGTACCCCCGCCAATACAGGGAATCTCGCCCGTGTCGCCCTCGAGCGGGGAGACATCGCCCGCACCATCCTCAATGCGGGGGATCTCGCCCGTGTCGCCCTCCAAGGCGGAAGCGGCCGGCAGCGGGGCATCGGCGCCCAAAGCGCCCTCGGCGGCGCCAAGCTCGCCGCCGCCCGAAGCACCCTCGTCGGCGAAATCGTCGGGATAGCCGAAGTCATCCCCGGCGGAAAGCTCCGAGCCGTCGAAGGAGACGGGGACGAAATGGGGCTCCTCTCCCGCGGCTGCTGCTGCCGCGGCCGCTGCGGCAGCCGGCGAGGCGATGGCGGCGCGGGCCCGCAGGGCGTCGCGCTTGCGCACGGCCGCATCGAGGGCGCTCTCGGCGCCGCAGGCGTCATCGGCCGGCCCGTCGACGATCGAGCCGTCGCCGAGCTGTTCCCACATGGGCACGCCCGCGGCCCTATCGGCAGCCGCGCGCACGGCCTCGGAGCGCTCGCGGCGGGCCCGGTTCGCCTCGCAGGCGAGAGCCACGGTCGCGCCGACTCCCCCGGCGGCGAGCACCGCCACCGACACCGGGCCGGCCAGCTTCGCGCCGGCAACCCACGGCAACTCCTCGGCCGTGGAGAATGCCTCGTTCACATGGCCCGCAGCCCCGTGCTGGAGCACCTGGACAACCCCGTGACCGCCCTGCTCGCTCGCGCCGAGGATGCTGGCGGACGCGAAACCGCGCCCTTGCAGGGCCGCAACCCGATCCTGGGCCCGCGAGAGCACCTCCTCGCGGGGGCCGAACGTCAGGGCGTCCATCGGGCACGCGCCTACGCAGGCGGGGATGCCGTCGACGGCCACCTCCGCGGCGCAGCCGTCGCACAGGCACACCGGGCCCACCCCGCCCGAGCTGCGCGGAGCGCCGGTGGGGCACACCATGGCGCACAGGCCACAGCTCACGCAGCGGTCGGCCGCAGGGCCGACGAGCCGGCCCTCCTCGGAAAGCTCCAGGGCGCCGGTGGGGCACACCTGGCCGCAGGGAGCCTCGGCGCAGCGCACGCATCCGCGTCGGGCCGCCTCCCACACCAGCCCCGCCCCCTCCACCACACGTTCGGTGAGGGCGACGGACATCGGGCTCGCGCCGTCCAGATCGGCCAGACGCTCGTAGGCGTCGGCCGGCGCCTCGTTGCCCGCCTCCGGGGCCAAGGACAGCCCCCGGCGCTCCTTGCAGGCGACGACACACACCTGGCATCCCGTGCAGCGGCTGCCGTCGAACAGAATCGCCTTGTCTTCCATAGCTCCCCCTCTAGGCCTTCTCGATATCCACGAGGAACCCCTTGGCGTCGCGGCCGCCTCCGGCGGGGTTACCGGCAGCGGGCGCGAGCAGGTTCCAATAGCAGCCGGGCGCGGCGGAGGTGCCCTCGTCGCCGTTGGCGGCCGCGCGCGGGGCGGCTCCGTTCAGGCAGATGCAATGGGCCTCCACGTCCTCGCAGGGGAAGGGGGCCACGCGCGCCGTCACCAGCACGGGCGCCTCCAGAGAGCCGCGGTCGTTGAAGACGCGCACGCGGTCGCCCGTCGCCAGGCCGCGGATGCGGGCCAGGGCCTCGGACACCTCCACGAAGCACCCCGGCTCGAAGGCCGCCGCTGCTGCGACGAGCGCGCGCCGTTGGGCCGTCTGGCCCCGGCCGGTATTCACCACCGCACAGATGGGATGCGCCTCGCGGTCGGCCTCGATGTTGCGGTAATCCGGCGCCAATGCCTCCTGCACCGCCGCATCAACGCCCCCGGCACCATCGCCCTCCCCCGTCGGCGCCAGGGCGAGGGCGCGCGAGGCGGCGGCCATGAGCGTCGGTGCGGCATAGGAGCCGTTCAGACGGTTGTTCAGCGGCGCTTCCAAGGCCTCGTAGTGCTCGGGCAGGGCGCCGTCGCCCAAGCGGTCGCACGCCAGGAGGCCCACTTCCTCCCACACCCCCGGGAAGGCGCAGTTGTCCGGCTCGATCCAGCGGCCCTCGCGCAGGGCGGCGAAGTCGGGGGCGTCGGCGAGCACCCAGCTCTGGCCGTCCCAATGCAGAAGGTCTCGCCCCGCCGCCCAGGGCTGCCCCGCCAAGTTGGCGCTGGCCCGGTTGCCGCGCACGCGCACGTTGCCCGGCCAGGTAAAGCCCCACTGGGAGAACAGCCCCAGGCCGCTCTCGTCCGTCGCGTCCCGACGCCCCGCGGGCTGGCCGGAGGCGTCGCCGAGCGATGCCAGGGCGTTCCAGCAGCCGGCGAAGGAGGGCACCGCGCAGGCCGTCGACCCGTCGGCCCTCAAGCCGTCAGCGCCTTCCAAGAGCTTCACCGAGGCGGAGCCGAAGTCGGCCTCCTCGGTCAGGTACCCGTTGAGGGCCCAGGCCACGCGCTCGGGCACCACCGCGTCGTCGGCGACGTAGTCCCACTTCGCGTTCAGGATGGGCGCGCTCGCCATGCCGCCCTTCGTGTCGTAGAGGTTGTGCACGTGTCGCCACAGCTCGCCGATGATGTCGAGGGGGGCGCGGGCATCGCCGAAGGGCGCGAGAGCCACCTCGGCATGCTGCATCAGGCGCCCGCTCGCCCGCATCCCCGCCTTCTCCGGCCCGACGGCCGCCGGCAGCAGGTACACCGTCGTCCCGACGGACGCCGCATCGGCGCCGGGAGCGTTCCAGAAGGAGGGGGCGTCGCCCTCCAGGGCGTCCACGGCCACGAGCCATTCCAAATTGCCGAGCGCCTCGGCCCCGAAACCGCCAGGAGCTGCGGCCAGCAGGTCGGCGCTCCACGAGAAGCATCCGCGCACCGTGCCGTCGGCGATGGCCGCGAACAGCCCGTCCCCGTCGGCCGAGGCCCGCTTGGGAAGCCAGTCGTAGCCGTAGTCGTTGTCGTAGGCGGCCGCGTCGCCCCACCATTCCCGCAGCACCGAGACGATCCGCTTCGGATCCTGGGCGTGGGTGCCCGCCGAGGCCACCTGGGCCTCGAGCCACGCCTGCAGCGTCGGCTCGTCGGCGGTGGGCCAGGCCATGGAGCCGGGCAGCCGGTCGGGCCGCAGGCCCACAGCATCGGCCGCCGCCTCGCCGGCGCAGCCCCCGGCGTAGCAGATGCCGCCGCCGGGCACGCCCACGTTGCCGAGCAGCAGCTGGGCCATGCAGGCCGCGCGCGCCGCCTGGGCGCCCGTGCCGTGCTGGACGAGGCCCGCGCCGGCGATGATCTTCGCCGCGCCGTCGGCCGCGCTCGTGGCACCGAGGGCGGCGTACACCTCCTCCAGCGCTTCGCGGTCCACGCCGCACACCGCGCTCACGGTGTCCAGATCGTAGCGGCCGTAGAACGCCGTCATCTGAGTCCAGACGCACGAGGGGTGCTGCAGGGTGATGTCGCGCACCGGCTTCGGCGTGGAGGGGATGGCCCACACGGGAACGCCCTCGCCGCGCACCCAGGCAAACTCGCCCTCGTAGCGCATGTTCCACGTCTCCTCGCCATCGGTCTGCCACCCCCAGCTCGCCCGGTCGTAGGAGCCCGTGAACGGATCCCATCCGGAGAACTGGCCCGTCGCCGCATCGAAGCCGAAGTCGTCGGCCATGAGGTAGGAGGCGCTCGTGTAGTTCAGCACGTACTCAGGCTGCCAGAGGTCGTTGACCATGAGGTAGTTCACGAGGCCCCCGAAGAAGGCGATGTCGGTGCCGGGGCGGATGGCCAGGTGCGCATCGGCCATCTCGGCCGTGCGCGTGCGCAGCGGATCGACCACGATCCAGCGGGCCCCCGCCTCCCGCGCGCGCTCGATCCAGCGCAGCCACAGCGGCTGGGAGGCCGCGATGTCGGCGCCTACCGTGAGGATGACCTGCGACAGGGCCGCATCGCTGGCCAGCCCGTCGGGAACCTCCATGCCCAGCGTGGCGGCCGCCCCCTCGGCGAAGACGCGCTGGCCGCCGGCCGCCTCGCTGTCCAGGTTCACGACGCCCCAGCTGCGCAGGGCCTTCATGAGCAGGTACTGCTCCTCCACGAGCAGCTCGGCGCCGCCGAAGCTGCCGATGGCCTCAGTCCGCATGACGGGCACCTCGCCGTCGTATTCCACGAAGCTCTCGTCGCGGGTCTTCTTCACCAGCGACGCGATCTCGGAGAGAGCCATGTCCCACGAGATGTCCTCCCACGCGTCGGATCCCCCGCGGCGCACCCGGGGCGAGGCCAGCCGGCGCGGGTTGTCGACCACCTCCCCGCCCTCGGCGGCGCGCTCCCGGCGCGTCCCCAACATCTGCTGGCCCCGGGCGCACAGCCTGCCCTCGGACAGCGGGTTGGAGGGGTCGCCTGCCACGGCCACAGGTGCGCCGTCCTCGCAGGCGACGAGGGCCGTGCAGCCGAGCGGGCACCCCTCGCACACGGCGATGCGCTCGTCGACGGCGCCCTCGGCGTCCTCCCCCGCCGCCTCATCGTCGGCCCATGCCCTCCCGGGCGAGGCGACGGCCGCCGCGCCCGCCGCCGCGAGCCCGGCGGCGAGGAAGCTTCTCCGCGTAAGTTCCATAGGTAACGATCTCCTCGATTATGCTTGTTAACACCCAGTCTCTTTGGTTGCATTTTCACATATCGGTAACGAAAACGGCCCCCGGAACCATCTGTTCCAGGGGCCGCGGGGCCCATCCCCATAAATTGTCCACGTTCGAGGCTCCCAAACCGCCTTTGATGAGGTGGTTTGTCAGCTTCACGAACCTTGCTAGGCGCGGCTCACGGCCACGGCGCACACCTTGTACTCGGGCACCTTGCACACGTCGTCCAAAGCCGCGTTGGTGAGCCAGTTGGCGTTGCCGTCCTGGAAGTGGAAGGGCATCCACGTCTCGCCGGGCGAGGTCTTCGCCGACACGCGCGCCGTGGTGGTGATCTCGCCGCGGCGGCTCGTCACGCGCACCGCGTCGCCATCGGCCACGCCGAGGGCGGCCGCATCCGCGTCGTTCAGCTCGATAAACGAGCTGTCGCCGATGGCATTCAGGCCCTCGGTGCGGCTCGTCATGGCGCAGGCGTTGTAGTGGTGCAGCACGCGGCCGGTCATCAGCACGAAGGGGAACTCCTCGCAGGGCAGCTCGTCGGAAGCGCGATACTCCGCATCCGAGAACTTGCCGCGGCCCCGCGCAAAGCCGCCCACGTGCATGATGGGCGTGCCCGGCGAATCCGGCGTGGGGCAGGGCCACTGCAGCCCGCGCCCGGCCACCTCGGCGCCATCGAGGCGCGCGTGGCTGATGCCGCCGTAGCTGGGGGTGAGGCTCGCCACCTCGTCCATGATCTCGGCAGCGGTCAAGTGCGGCTGGGCGTAACCCATGCGGTTCATGATCTCGGTGAAGATCCAGGTGTCGGGACGGGTGCCCTCGATCTCCACCGCCGGGCGGATGCGCTGCACGCGCCGCTCGGTGTTGGTGAAGGTGCCCTCCTTCTCGGCGTAGCTGCGCCCGGGCAGCACCACGTCGGCCAGCGCGGCCGTCTCGGTGAGGAACAAGTCGTCCACCACGAGGAAGTCGAGCGAGCGCAGAGCCGACAGCACGTGGTTCGTGTCGGCGTCGGTGCGCACCGGATCCTCGCCGAAGATGAACAGGCCCCGGATGCGGCCGTCCTTCATGGCCCCGAAGCACTCGGTGGCCATGAAGCCGGGCTCGGTGGGCAGGCTCACGCCCCAGGCGTTCTCGAACTTCGCGCGCACCTCGGGGCTGGCCACCTTCTGGTAGCCGGGGAAGTCGGCCGGGGTGGCGCCCATATCGCAGGCGCCCTGCACGTTGTTCTGGCCGCGGATGGGGTTCACGCCGCAGCCGGGACGACCCAGCTTGCCGGCAACCAGGGCGATGTTGGAAAGCGACATGACGCCCTCGGTGCCCGTTGAGTGCTCGGTCACGCCGAGGCAGTAGATGATGGGAGCGGTATCGGCCCGACCGTACAGCTCGGCGGCCGCCACCAAGTCGTCGGCGTCGATGTGGCAGATCTCGGCCACCCGCTCCGGCGTGTAGCTCTCCACCATGGCCGCGAAGGCGTCGAAGCCCTCGGTGCGCTCCTCGATGAACGCCTTGTCGGCCAGGCCGGCGTGGATGAGCGCCCGGGCGAAGCCGTTGGCGAAGGCCACGTTGGTACCGGGACGCAGCTTCAGGTGGATGTCGGCGCGCTCGGCGATGCGGATGTCGCGCGGGTCCACCACGATGAGCTTGCTGCCGCGCTCCACGGCGGCGCGCACCTGCATGCCGATGACCGGATGGGCCTCCTCGATATTGGAGCCCACCATCATGATGACGTCCGGCGTATCGGTGATGTCGGCGATGGTGTTGGTCATGGCACCGGAGCCGAGCGTGATGGCCAGGCCCGCCACGGTGGGGGCGTGGCACACGCGGGCGCAGTTGTCCACGTTGTTGGTGCCGAAGGCGGCACGGGCCATCTTCTGCAGCAGGTAGATATCCTCGTTGGCCGAGCGCGAGCAGGCGAAGGCGGCCACGGAATCGGGACCGGTCTCGCCGATGATGCGCTTGAAGTTCTCGGCCACGTAATCGAGCGCCTCGTCCCAGCCGGCCGGCTCCAGCGCCCCAGTGGCGCGGTTGCGGATGAGGGGCGTGGTGAGGCGGTCGGGCGCCTGGACGAAGTCGAAGCTGCCCGAGCGGCCCTTCACGCAGAGGCGGCCGTGGTTGGAGGGCCCGTCGGCCGGGCGCGTGCCCACGATGCGGCCGTCTTTCACGAGCAGGTCGTACTGGCAACCCGTGGCGCAGTGGGGGCAAGTGGTGCGCACGGCGCTCACTTCCCAGGAACGATAGTCGGCGCGGCGCTTCTCCACGATGGCGCCGGTGGGGCAGGCCGCCGCGCAGCATCCGCAGCTCTCGCAACCCGTAGCGCGCCAGTCGGGCCCGAAGGGAGCCTCGATGGCGGCGCGCAGGCCCCGTTGGACCGTTTGCAGCGTGTGGTTGCGGGCCTGGTTGTTGCAGGCGCCCACGCAGCGCTGGCAGCCGATGCACAGCCGCGGGTCGAAACGCAGAAACGGGTTCGCGTCCCGCACCGGGGCGTTCTTCTCGGGGGCGGGAAAGCTCGGCGCGTCCACCCCCAGATCGCGGCAGAGGTCCTGCAGCTCGCAGTCGCCGTTCTTCAGGCAGCTGAAGCAGAAATTGGTGGAGTTCAGGCCATGGTTGGAAATGACCAGATCCAAAGCGAGGCGCCGGGCCTCGACAACCCGCGGGGTGTCGGTGCGCACGCGCATGGCCTCGGCCACGGGGGTCTTGCAGGCGGCCACCAGCTCCGGTGTGCCCTCCACCTCCACCACGCACACGCGGCACGAGCCCACGTTGCTCACGTCTTTCAGGTAGCACAGGGTGGGAATGGCGACGCCGGCCTCCCGGGCCGCCTCCACGATGGTGGTGCCCGCGGGCACGCTCACAGCGCGGCCGTCGATGATCAGGTTAGGCATACTGGATGCGACCCCCTTCCGCACTGCCGCAGCCGAACACGTCGCAGCGCAGGCAGCGACCGCACTCCTGGGCGGCCTCTTCGTCGGACATGGCAACTTCTGTGGCTGCGAAATCGCGGGCGCGTTCGCGGGCCGGGCGCTCGGCCACAGCCACGCGTCCCGTGGGCACACGGCGGTTCGGCACCGCACCGGGCGCCTCCACCCCGCAATCCAGAGTGTGGTTGTAGCCCAGGTAGGCATCGATATTGCGGGCCGCCACCTTGCCCGCGGCAATGGCGCGAATCACCGTGGCGGGGCCGGTCTGGCAATCGCCGCCGGCGAACACGTTGGTGAAGCCCTCGGCCACAAGGAAGTTGTCGGCCGTGAAGCGGCCGCGGTCGGCGGCCATGCCGAAGGCCTCGAAGGGATCGGAAACGATGTCCTGGCCGATGGCCACGAGCACCACGTCGGCGGCAATGACCGTCTCGGGCTTGTCGGCAGGAACGGGAGCGGGACGGCCGCCCTTCACCGGGCCCACCATCTGGGGCTGGGTGACAAGCGCCCGCACGGCGCCCTCCTCGTTCACGGCCAGGCCCGCCGGCGCCTGCAGGGGCCGCATCTCCACGCCCTCGGCGATGGCGGCCTCCACCTCGGCGGCCAGGGCCGTCATGTCCTCCAGGCGACGGCGGTACACCACCGTCACCTCGCCGCCGCAGCGCACGGCGGTGCGGGCGCAGTCCATGGCCACGTTGCCGCCGCCGACCACCACGACCGACTTGCCCGTGAAATCGGGAATCTCCCCCTCGCCGATGGCGCCGAGCAGCTCCACGGCCGAGAACACGCCTGCGGCCCCCTCGTTCTCCAACCGCAGGGCTTTGGCTCCGTGGGCGCCGATGGCCACGTACAGGGCGTCGAAGTCGGCGGCCAGGCGCTCCAGGGCCGCGGCATCTACCGCCTCGCCGGCATGCACGGTAATGTCGCCGGCCCGCAGGATGGCGGCGATGTCCTCATCCAAGCGCTCCCGCGGGAAGCGGTAGGAGGGAATGCCGAAGCGCATCATGCCGCCCAGCTGGGTGCGGCCCTCATACACGTGCACCTCATGGCCCATAAGGGCGGCGAAGTAGGCGCAGGTGAGCCCCGAGGGGCCCGCGCCCACCACGGCGATGCGGCGTCCCGTGGGCGGCAGGGCCTCGGGTACGGCCACCGTATCGGCGGCGGCCCCATCCACGGCGTAGCGCTTGATGCCGCGAATGTTCAGGGGCGCGTCCACGAGCATGCGCCGGCAGCGGGTCTCGCAGGGATGCTCGCACACGAAGGCGCAGGCCGTGGGAAACGGATTGTCCTTGCGAATCATGGCCACGGCACCGGCGCAATCCCCCGCCCCGGCCAGGGCGATGTAGCCGGGCACGTTCACATGGGCGGGGCAATCGGTCTCGCAGGGCACCGACTGGCCCACGCCGTCGGTGCAGCGGTGGCGCTGCACGTGGGAGGCGAACTCGTCGGCGAACTCGTCCAGGGCCGCAAGCACGGCCGCACCGGCCTCTGAACCGATGGCGCAATCGGAGCCGTCGCGGGCCAGCTCGGCCAGAGCGCGCAGGCGCTCCATATCCCCTTCCGTGGCACGGCACGCCAGCACCGAGCCCATAAGGGCCGCGGCCTCGCGCAACCCGTCGCGGCAGGGCACGCACTTGCCGCAGGTCTGGGCCGCGCTCGTCTCCAGCAGCGTGGCAGTCACCGCCACCGGGCACATCCCCGGGGGCGTGGCGGCCACCCGCCGCTCGAAACGATCGAGAAACGCCCGCAGCCGCCCGTCGTGGACGGCCCGCGCCTCGATAGAGAGTCGGTTCATAGGCTTCTCCCTCTTCTTGTTCAGGTTAGACATGCGCCAGTGTATCAGCCGGCGCACAGGCCCCGTGTTTCCGAATGGTTTCCCACCGACCAGCGGCGCAACCCGCAGGGCACGCCGAAAGACACGGAAGACACCGGGGCGATGTACCCTACGGGAACGCCCCCGCGCAGAGGCCGCCCCTGCTGAAATTGCGGAAAACCACCGCGCCATCCCCACAGCGAAACCCCCGGGAATCCACAACGCCCCGGCACTGACGCTTGTCAACAAACGGCCTACAGGACAATGATTAGCTTGCCGATCAAGGTTCTACGGCTATACTGTGTCCGTTGTCATTTTCGTCCCCAACCAAGGAGAACCGTCATGAACACCTCCCACGCCAAAGCCATCAAGGGCATGAGCATCGCCAACATCGTGCTCGCATCCCTCGGCATCATCGGCATCCTGATCGCTTGGGCCATGCTCGGCGTCGGTGGCGCCGCCATCAACGATTCCGGCTACGATTACTTCTACACCGACGAGGGCTACATCATCGAGATGAGCGATATCAACATGCTCCTCGGCATGCTCGGCGGCTTTATCTTCTGGGGCTTCGCCTGCCTGGTTCTCGTGCTCATCGCCGGCATCATGGGCGTGCGCGGCGCGAACAAGCCCGAGAAGCTGAAGAGCGTCATGGTGTGGAACATCGTGGGCGCCGTCGCCTCCTTCCTCGGTGCGGGCATCATCTCGCTCGTGCTGTGCATCGTGGTGGCCGTGTTCGCCAACAAGGACAAGAAGCTCTACGCCATGGCCTCCCCCTATGCTGCCCCCGTCTGCAACGCCCCCACCTACGG
>NZ_WAJS01000027.1 GCF_008831045.1 Adlercreutzia muris | reverse complement strand
CCGCGGGGCGGGGGCTCCCTCCGCGCGGGATCGCTGCGATCCGGAGGCATCCCGCGCCCCGCGCGAGGCGCGGTCGTCCCGCACCGAGGGCATGGACAGCGACGAGGGGGCCTTGCGGCGCGTGGGCCGGACCGGCCGGCCCTCCCCTTCCCTACGCGGCGCCATGACCGGCGAGCCTTTCCCGGGCGAGGGCGTCCCGCAGCTGCCGCACGGCGGCCACGGTATAGTAGACGGTCACTCCGAGCGAGAGCACGAGTCCGGCGTAGATGAACCAGATGCCCCAGGACACGGGAGCTCCGTTGAAGCCGGGCAGCCAGGATAGGTCGCACCAGCCCAGGCCGGGAACGAGGGGCCAGTTGAGCAGCAGCCCCGAGAACCCGATGAAAAGGAAGGTAGTGGCGAACTTGCCCGGATAGACCACGGGCACGCGGATACGGAAGCGGGAGATGAGCCAGCCGCCGCCGATGAGCAGGTAGGCGTCGCGCACCACCACGACGACGATGACCCACAAGGGGATGCGGCCGACGAGGAACACACCGAGCACGCCGGTGATCATGAGGATGCGGTCGATGGCAGGGTCGAGCAGCTGGCCCAAGCGAGTGACCGTGTGAGTGCGCCGGGCAATCTGCCCGTCGAGGAAGTCGGTGGCCGCGGCCGTGGCGAACACGAGAGTGGCGGCCAGATTGAGGCCCTGCAGCAGCAGAGCGAGGTAGAGCGGCACCATGAGCAGGCGGATGAGGGAAATCACGTTGGCCACGGTGAAGACCTTGTGGGACACCTCGTCGGCGGCTCCCCGGGGGCTCTTCGCGTTCTCGGCCATAGAATGCACTTCCTCTTCTCAAAAAGTCCGGACTCCCCGAGGAGCCCGGACTGTCATGCCAGCTGATGCAATTCTATCAGATGCCCCGCATGCACAGAGCATCGCCACGAAACTTAACGGCCCGTTCACCTTACTTTTCCGTCACCATGGACACCGGCCGGCGGGGAAATGCGAGGCGCCCGGCCGAGGACCGACTGCCCCCTAGGCCGAGGCCTTGGGATCGGGCACCTCGAGCACGGTGCAGGACTGGGCCGTGGCGATGGGGGTGTAGGCGGAATCCATGGCCAGGCAGGCCTTGGGGCAGGCGCGCACGCAGCTGCCGCACTGGACGCAGCGGAACGGGTCGATGGCCCAGGTGCGCTCCTTCTTCTCCACGACGATGGCATCGGCCGGACAGGCCTTGGCGCAGATGCCGCAGAGGATGCACAGGGACGCGTCGTTGACGATGTGACCCTTCAGACCGGCCGGGGCCGGCTTGGTCTCGAGGGGGTACAGCAGGGTCTCCGGCTTCTTGAACAGCGATCCGAAGGTCATGCCCCCCAGTTTGAAGCTTCCCATGGCGGCCTACCTTTCCGTGCAGCTGATGCAGGGGTCGATGGTCAGGATGATCATGTTCACGTCGGCCAGATCGCATCCCTTCAGGGCCACGGTCATGCCGGCGAGGTTCTGCGAGGTTGGCGTCCGGATGCGCATGCGCTCCAGGTTCTTAGAGCCGTTGCCGCGGGCGTAGTAGTAGCACTCGCCGCGGGGCTGCTCCAACACGTTGGAGGCCTGGGCCCCGTCGGCTGGAGCGCCCTTCACGGCCACCTCGATGTCGCCGGCAGGGATCTTCGCCGCCAGCTCCTTGATGATCTCGATGGACTGGAGCACCTCCAGGCAGCGCACCTTCACGCGGGCGTAGCAATCGCCCTCGGTGGCCACGATGGGCTGGAAGTCGGCCAGGTCGCCATAGGCCCCCTTGCCGAAGGAGCGCACGTCGTAGGGCAGGTTGGAGGCGCGGGCGAAGGGGCCCACCATGGACAGCGAGCGGGCATCCTCGGTGGAGATGTGACCCACGCCCACGGTGCGGTTCTTCACCGAGGTGTCGGTGAGCAGGGTGTTCATGATCTTGGTGTAGTCGTCCTTCAGCCCATCGAGCACCGCGTTGATCTCGGCCATCTGGGTGGCGTCGATGTCGCGCACCACGCCGCCCACCTTCACCACAGATAGGATCACGCGGCCGCCGGTGGTCTTCTCGAACAGGTCGAGCACGCGCTCGCGCAAACGCCAGCAGTGCATGAACATGGACTCGAAGCCGAAAGCATCGGCGGCCAGGCCCAGCCACAGCAGGTGCGAATGCACGCGGGACAGCTCGTGCCAGATGATGCGCAGGTACTCGGCGCGCTTGGGAATCTCCACGCCCATGAGCGACTCCACCGTCTCGGCGTAGCCGATGGAGTGGCCCGTGGCGCAGATGCCGCAGATGCGCTCGGCGATGTAGATGAACTGGTTGTAGTCGCGGGTCTCCACGAGCTTCTCCAGGCCGCGGTGCACGAACCCGATCTGCGGGAGCACGTCCACGACGGTCTCGTCCTGCACCACCAGATCGAGGTGCAGAGGCTCCGGCAGCACGGGGTGCTGCGGGCCGAAGGGAATGACGGTCGCCTTACCCATGCTACTCCCCCTTCCCTTCCGTCTTCGCGGCCTTGGCGGCCTTCGCCTCCAGAGCGGCGCGCACCTTGGCGGCCTTCTCCGGATCGAGGCCCGCTATCTTGGCCTGGATCTCCTCCTCGGTCAGCGCCGCCGACGGGGCCGGAGCCGTCTCGACAGCGGCCGCGGCGGCCTTGGCGGCCTTCGCCTCCAGAGCGGCGCGCACCTTGGCGGCCTTCTCGGGATCCAGCCCGGCGATCTTGGCCTGAATCTCCTCTTCGGTGGGACCGGCGACGGCCGCAGGGGCGGCCGGTGCTACCTGCTCCTTCTGGGCCGCGGCCTCCTTGGCGGCCTTGGCGGCGGCGATCTTCTTCGCCTTCTCGCGGGCGGCCAGCTGCTCGGGGCTCACCACGGTCATGGGGGCCTTCTCGGCCAGCTGGTAGAACATGCCGCCGAAGTCGATGGCGATGTTCTCGATGGCCACGCCGTACAGGTCGTGGATCTCGTTCTCGCAGACGAAGGCCTCCAGGAACAGGTCGGTGATGGAGGGCACCGCATCATCGGCGCCCACGGCCGCGACCGTGTCGTTCTCCAGCAGGCCGTCCTTCATGTAGGAGTACACCAGATCGATGCCCTCCTCGGTGTTCACCGCGAGGATCTGCACGTAGCGCCAGCCCTCCTCGGCGCGGCGGGCGGCCAGATCGTGCACCTCGGCCAGGGGCACCTCGTTGAACACTTGGCTGAATCGGTCCATGGGCGCTCACGCTCCCTTCTTGGCGGCCTTCATCGCCGCCGACTTCTCGTCGAGTTTGGCCACGCCGGCCACGATGGCGTCGATGAGCTGCTCGGGGCGCACGGCACAGCCGGGGGCGTACACGTCCACGGGAATGGCCTTGTCAACGCCGCCGATGACGTTGTAGCAGTCGTGGAACACCCCTCCCGAGCAAGCGCAGATGCCGCAGGCCACGACGACCTTCGGCTCCAGCATCTGCTCGTAGATCTCACGCACCACGCCGATATTCTGCTCGTTCACGCTGCCGGTGACGAGGAAGATATCGGCATGCTTGGGGTTGCCGGTGTTGATGACGCCGAACCGCTCGCCGTCGAAGCCGGGGCAGAGCGTGGCCAGCACCTCGATGTCGCAGCCGTTGCAGCTGGAACCGTCGTAGTGGATGACCCAGGGCGATTTCGATGCGAATGCCATTTTCGTCCCTCCTTACAGAAACGCCAGCACGGCGATGTTCACGCCGCCGGCCACGAGGGCCACGAGCCACGCCGACTTGAACATGAACTGCCACTTCACGCGGGCGAAGTTATTGTCGATCCATATCTCCAGGAAGTACACGACCGCCACAGCGACGAGCGCCGCGATGAGAGAAAGCGGGCCGCCCCAGACAAAGAACAGACCGATCCAGCCCATGAACAGCACGTTCTCGCACCAGTGCATGATCTCCACCAGACCCAAGGTCGAGCCGCTCATCTCAGTGGTCACGCCGCGGACGATCTCCTGGTGGGCGTGGTGGGACAGCGCCAGGTCGAAGGGCGACTTGCGCAGCTTGATGGTGAGGATGAACAGCACCCCCAGAAACACAAGGCCGATAGTGCACACCGCCGGATGCGGAAGCCCGAAGGCGGCGGCCACATCGAAGGAGCCGGTCACCTGGAAGAACGCCACGGCCATGAGCAGCACCATGGGCTCGTAGGACATCACCTGGAGCGTCTCGCGGGCCGCGCCCACCTCGGCGTAGGGGCTGCGGGTGGAATAGGCCGCCATGATGAAGAACAGGCTGGAGAGCGTGATGACGAACACGCACAGAAGCAGGTTGCCGCCGGAGAAGAAGATGCCGCCGGCGAGCACGGCGAACAGGAGGGCCGCCCCCACGTAGACGCGCTCGACGGCGTTCACACTGGCGCGCTCCTTTTCGAAGAGCTTGCGCACATCGTAGTAGGGCTGCAGAAGCGGCGGCCCCACGCGGCCCTGCATGCGGGCCGAGATAATGCGGTCGAGGCCGGCGAGCAGGCACCCGACCACCGGCGCGGCGAGCGCGAACAGGAGGGTGCCGATCAGGGTCGTCAGCAAAGTCATCTCAATCACACCCTTCCTAGAAGACCAACGGGGTCACGACGAAGGCCACCACGAACGCGGCCACCATGATGAGCGAGTTGAACACCACGCCCACCGGCGCGATGCGGGCCTCGCCGAACACCGATTCCATGTACCAGTTGCGCGTCGTGGCCTCGGCAGTGCCGGACAGGGCGTTCTGGAAGGAGCGCGCCTCGCCGTCGCGGCTCACGCCGGCCAGGTACACGTCCACCGTGCGGCCCTTGGGCTTGGCGCCCACACCGGCGAACAGGACGACGACCACGATGACGGTGCACAGCGAAGCCAGCCACAGGTTGTCGGCGGAGATGTCCTGACCGACGGTGCCGTAGACACCGAAGATATAGGGCTCCACGACGGCAGCGGAGATGAGGGGCAGAAACACGCAGCCGAGCACGAGCAGGCAGGCCATGAGCAGCAGGGCCGTCCACTCCGTGGGCTTCACGGTCGTCTCCACGTTCTCCGGCGAGCCGGCGATGCCGGCCAGCTTGCCGAGCCACTTGGCCCAGAACATGAACGTGGCGGCGCTGCCGAAGGCGAGGATCACGATGAGGGCCACCTGGCCGGCGTCCACGAAGGACACGAGCGTGGCCCATTTCGCCATGAGCATGCCGAAGGGGGCGATGAACATGGCCATGATGCCGAGCATCATGAAGCGGGCCAGGCGCGGCATGCGGTCGAACAGGAGATCCATGTCCTCGATGTCGCGGCTGCCGATGTGGTGCTCGGCGGTGCCGACACACAGGAACAGCAGCGACTTCGCGATGGCGTGGAACAGGATGAGGAAGGTGGCTGCCCATACAGCCTCGGGGGTGCCCACGCCGGCGCAGGCCGTGATGAGGCCGAGGTTGGCGATGGTGGAGTAGGCCAGCACCCGCTTGGCGTTGGATTGGGAGATGGCCATGAAGGAGCAGAGCACGAAGGTGATGGCGCCCACGAGCATGACCATGATGGAGGGGGCCGGGGCCACGGCGAGCACCGGGGCCAGCTTCACCAGCATGAACACGCCGGCCTTCACCATGGTGGACGAGTGCAGCAGGGCGCTCGTGGGGGTGGGAGCCACCATGGCGCCCAGAAGCCAGGTCTGGAAGGGCATCTGGGCCGCCTTCGTGATGCCGGCGAAGGCCAGGGCCGTCACGGCGAAGGTGACGATGGCCGGCTCGTTCACGCCGATGACGAGGAAGTCCAAAAACGAGAACGTGCCCACGGTGATGGCGCAGGAGTACAGGGCCGCGAGAAAGCCCAGACCGCCGGCCAGGTTCATGACGATCTGGCGGAAGGCGTTGTTGATGGCCTCCTCGGTGCGGGTGTAGCCGATGAGCAGGAAGGAGCACACCGTGGTGACCTCCCAGCCCGTGAACATCCACTCCATGTTGTTCGAGAACACGATGGCGAACATGGCCGCCAGGAACACGAACATGAGGGCGAAGAACAGCGGGCGGCGATCGGCGGCGCCTTCGGGCTGGTGGGCCTGGAAGTCCTCCATATAGCCGAGGGCGTACACGCAGATGCCGCTGCCGATAACGCCGATGATGAAGGCCATGAGCAGCGACAACGAGTCGAAGTAGAGCCCGTAGGGCACCTCGATCTCGTGGGCGAAGACGAACTCCAGCACGAGCGTGCCGACGATCTGCACCGCGGCCAGGGCGATGGCCAGGGCGTTCTTGTAGCGCACACCGAACGCGATGATGACTGCGGCGATGAGCGCCGAGATGCCCGTGCAGACGAAGTCGACCACCTCGCTCTCGAACGAGAACAAGACGGTGGCCGCCCCCAGATTCATCACCACGAGCGCCACCGACGCCGCCGCGATGACCGCTGCCGCCGCGCACACGATGACCCGGCGCGGGCCGTCATGGCGCACGAACAAGAGTACCGCTGCGACGATGAGGGGGAACACGATGAGGAAGCCGAGCAGTCCGAGACTGAGTTCCATACAGGATCCTCCTTACCCTTCTCTTCGGCCCGACACGGCGGAATCTATCCGCCCCGCCCGGGCGAGACCCTGAAGATCTTCGCTCTACCATAGCAAAGAACCGCGCCCCGGGCCGTCCCCTTCCCTGATGGAGGGGCTAATGCTCGGTAAAAGGGTACGGGTGGTTGTGCACGTGCACTAAAATTCGGCGTCCCCGGGCCGCCCGATCAGGGCCGCGGAAGGGGCGCCCTGCCGTCGAACCGGCGCCCCAGAAGGGCGCCGGCCGCAGCGCCAATGAGGGCCGGGGGCAGCCAGCTGAAGCCGAAGACGTAGAGGGGCGCGGCCTCCACGAAGGCGAAGGCGCCGGTGAGGTCGTGGGCGGTCAGAAGCAGGCTCGCCCCCACGGCCGCCAGGGCGGCCCCCTTGAAGGTCCAGGTGGAGCGGATATGCCGGCGGAACAGCAGCAGCACCACGGTGATCATGAACGGCGGGCAGATGACCGACAGCACCGGGGCCGCCAGGCTGATGATGGTGGTAAGACCCAGGTTGCAGATGAGCAGGGCGATGACCACCACGGCGATGAGGGCCGCCCGGTAGCCGACGCGCCGGTCGGTGATGCGCTCCACGTAGGCCGCTGTAGCGCCGACGAGCCCCACGGCCGTGGTCAGGCAGGCGAATCCCACCACCACGCCGAGCACCATGAGGCCGGTGCGCCCCATGAGCTGCTCGGTGATGAGGGTGATGAGGGTGGCCTGGTTCACATCGGCGGGCACCACCGTGGCCGCCGTGGCCCCCAGGTAGGTGAGGCCGCCGTAGACCAGGGTCAGCAGCACGCAGGCCACCAGGCTCGCCCGGGCCGTCACCGACAGCTGGCTCTTCCCGTCGGCATAGCCCGCGGCCCGCACCGACTCCTGCACGATGAGGGCGAAGCCCACCACGGCGAGGATGTCCATGGTCTGGTAGCCCGCCGAGATGCCGTCGGCCACCACCGTGGCCGTCTCGGGAGCGCCCACGGGACCGAGCGGCGTGGCGATGCCGGCCGCCACCATGACAACGATGCCGGCCACGAGCACCGGGGTGAGCACCTTGCCCACGATGTCCACGATGCGGACGGGGCGCAGGGTGAGCAGCAGCACCACGGCGAAGAATAGCAGCGAGAAGGGCAGAAGGCCGATCTGGTCGCCGAGCAAGGGGGCGATGGACATCTCGTAGGTGGTGGCGGCTGTGCGGGGGCTCGCGATGATGACGCCGGTGCACAAAATGGCGGCGGTGTTCAGCACGAGGGCCGCCCGCTTGCCCAGCACCCCCTCGATGGAGAGGATGGAGCCGCCGGCGCGGTTGATAGCCACGACCCCGATGCAGGAGATGACCACGTCCACGAAGACGAAGCAGGCAAGGCCGATGGGCCACTGATCGCCGGATTCCAGGCCGAGGAACGGCGGGAAGATGAGGTTGCCGGCCCCGAAGAACATGGCGAACAGCGCCAATCCGATTACCAGCGCGTCCTTGTTCATGGGCCTCCCTCTCTCACACGCGGTCTCGCACATACCGTACCGCCCGCGGAACCCATTGTCCGCGCACGAGAGGGACATGATGACGGAAGGGCGCCCCGGTTACCCGCTCAACGCCAAAGCGGCATAAAATCGTCAAGGGGTGCCGGGGCGCCTCCCGAAGGGGCGGGCGCGGCCAAGGGAGTCCGCGCACCTGGAAACGGCGCTGCCGGGGGCGGCGCTACAGCGGGCGGGGCACCGGGTAGCTTCCCGTGAAGCACGCCTCGCACCACCCCTGGTGACGCGCTCCGCCGACAGCCCGGTGCAGCCCTTCCAGGGAGATGAAGGCCAGCGAATCGCAGCCGATCCACCGCCGCATCTCCTCGGTAGTGCGCCCGGCGGCCAGAAGCTGATCGCGGGTGGCCGTGTCGATGCCGTAGAAGCAGGGCCAGCGCACCTCGGGGCTCACGATGCGCAGGTGCACCTCGGCCGCCCCCGCCTCGTAGAGCATGGACACCAGCTGGCGGCTCGTGCTGCCGCGCACGATGCTGTCGTCGATGACCACGAGGCGCTTGCCCGCGATAACGCTGGGCAGCGGGTTCAGCTTTAGGGTGATGCCCCGCTCGCGCATGGCCTGGGTGGGCTGGATGAAGGTGCGGCCCACGTAATGGTTCTTCACGATGCCGAAGGCGTAGGGAATGCCGCTCGCCTCGGCATAGCCCACCGCCGCCGGCGTCCCAGAGTCGGGCACGCCGATCACCGCGTCGGCCTGAACGGGGGCCTCCGCCGAGAGTATGGCCCCCATGGCCCGGCGCGCCTGGTAGACGCTCTGCCCGTCGATGATGCTGTCGGGGCGGGCGAAGTACACGTACTCGAAGATGCAGGAGGCGCGCCGCGGCGCCGCGCGCCCGCTCTCGGCGACCAGCCCCTCGCGCCCGAGGCGCACCACCTCGGCCGGCTCCACATCGCGCACGTAGGCCGCGCCCGCGATATCGAGCCCGCAAGTCTCGGAGGAGACGACCCAGCCGCCTTCGGGCAGGCGCCCGATGCACAGCGGGCGAATGCCGTGCGGGTCGCGGAAGGCGTAGAGGGCCCGGGGCGTGGCCAGGATCATGGCATAGGCGCCCTCAAGCACATCCATGGCCTGCCGTATGCCCTCGCGGACCGATCCGGCCCGGCGGACCGCCCGCGCGATGACGTGGGCCGCCACCTCGCTATCGGTGCCCGCGGCGAAGACGGCCCCCTCGGCCTCAAGCGACGCTCGCAGCGCCTCGGTGCCGAGGAGCGTGCCGTTGTGAACCAGGGCGATGGACTCCGCATCGATGGTCGACAGGTGGGGCTGGGCGGCATCCCGCGAGGAGGCGGCTCCGCTTGTGGAATAGCGCACGTGCCCCACGGCCAGCAAGCCGCCCAGCTCTTCCATCACCGCATCGTCGAACACCTGGGTGACCAGGCCCACATCCTTGTGGCAGCGCAGCGTCTCCCCATCCCCCACGGCGATGCCAGCGCTCTCCTGGCCCCGATGCTGCAGGGCCTGCAGACCAAAGCCCGCGAGGCGGGCCACATCCTCGCCGGGGGCGTACACTCCGAATACACCGCAGGCTTCCTCCAGGGCATCGGGCATTTCGCAGACAACGGTTTCCATGGCGCGCATCGCTCCTCCAACGACGTATTGGGGCCGTCCTTCTTATCGGCGGTCTCCCATGGTAGCCGACAAACGCGGGTGCAGAGGCGCGCGGGCCGGGAGGAAATGCGCTGGAAACAAGACCCGTACCAAGCGGAAACAAAGTTGACCCTCCCGCGTAACGTTGGGGGCCTAGCATGGGGACGCTGAAAACCACGAACGAGGAGTCGCAGCTATGACACGCAGGAACATTCCCCGCGAGGGCGAGGTTCGCATCCCCTCGGGCTGCGCCATCGCGGGCATCATGGATCGCAGCGGCGCGCGCCACGACGGAGGCGACATCCTGCGCTCCATCGCGCTCATGCACGATCGGAGCAACGGGCTGGGCGGCGGGTTCGCCGCCTACGGCATCTACCCCGACTACGCCGACCTGTACGCCTTCCATATTATGTACGAGAGCCGCGAGGCCCGCGCCGCCGCCGAGGCCTATCTGGAGCACTTCTACCTCTGCGAGAAGCAGGAGCGCATTCCCACCGAGGAGCACCCGGCCATCAAGAACCCGCCGGACATCTGGCGCTATTTCATGGCGCCGCATCCCATGCGCCTGGCCGCGAGCGGGCTGGACGAGGCGGAGTACACCATGCAGCACGTCTTCCATATCAACGGGAAGATCGAGGGCGCCTTCGTGGCCTCGTCGGGCAAGGACATGGGCGTGTTCAAGGGCGTGGGGTACCCCGAGGACATCGGAGAGTTCTACCGCATCGGCGACTACGAGGCCTGGGCCTGGACGGCCCACGGGCGCTTCCCCACCAACACGCCCGGCTGGTGGGGCGGGGCGCACCCCTTCACCTTGCTGAACTGGTCGGTCGTCCACAACGGCGAGATTTCCAGCTACGACGCGAACCGCCGCTACGTGGAGCAGTTCGGCTACGACTGCGAGCTGCAGACCGACACCGAGGTCATCACCTACCTGTTCGACCTTCTGGCCCGCCGCCACGGCCTGTCCCAGCAGATGGCCGCCCACATCATGGCAGCCCCCTCCTGGCGCGAGATCGACGCCATGGAACCCGACCGGGCTGCCTTCGAGACGGCGCTGCGCACGGTGTACGCCAGCGCGCTCGTGAACGGGCCCTTCTCCATCATCGTGGGCTCCGAGGAGGGGCTTTTGGCCCTGAACGACCGCTTGAAGCTGCGGGCGCTCATGGTGGCCGAGAAGGGGCCGATGGTGTATCTGGCCAGCGAGCAGGCGGCCATCCAGGTGGTGTGCCCCGACGCGGAGAACGTGCGCTCCATCGAGGGCGGCGTGCCCTTCGTGGTGCAGCGCGACGATGTGGCGGCCGCCAAGGCCGGCGAGGCCGCGGAGAACCGGGCGGTGCGCGACTGGCCGCTGGAACACGAAGTGGGCGTGCTGCCCCGCAAGAGAAGGGAGGCGTGAGCGCCATGGATGCTACGACCAACTGCGTGCTCCCCCGCTACCGGGTCGTGCGCGACGAGGCGGCCTGCACCGGCTGCGCCCAGTGCGTGCGCTCCTGCGCCAACGGCGTGCACCGCCTGCGGAAAGACCCCGATCGCATCGTCATCAACTCCCGCGCCTGCGTGAACTGCCAGCGCTGCGTGGTGTTCTGCCCCGAGCTGGCCCTGACTATCCGGCCGTGGCCCCAGGTGGGCACCGGCTCGTCCACCTGGACGGCCGAGGCCATGGCCGACATCGCCAAGCAGGCCCAGACCGGCGCCGTGCTGCTGTCGTCCATGGGAACGCCCGCCCCCTACCCCATCTACTGGGACCACCTGCTGCTGAACGCGAGCCAGGTGACCAATCCCTCCATCGACCCTCTGCGCGAGCCCATGGAGACCCGGGTGTTTTTGGGCAGCCGGCCCGAGATCCTCAAGATCAACGAGCGCGAGCGACGGGTGGTGGAGCCCCTGCCGCCGCAGCTGAAGCTCGATGTGCCGATCATGTTCTCGGCCATGTCCTTCGGCTCCATCTCGCTGAACGCCCAGAAGGCCCTGGCCCTAGCCGCCACCGAGCTGGGCACCTTCTTCAACGTGGGCGAGGGCGGCATGCACCGCGACCTGGAGCCCTTCGCCGACCACGCCTTCGCCCAGGTAGCATCGGGGCGCTTCGGCGTGGATGCGCACTACCTGAACACGGCAGCGGCCATCGAGATCAAGATCGGCCAGGGCGCCAAGCCCGGCATCGGCGGACACTTGCCCGGGGAGAAGATCAACAGCGAGGTGTCGCGCACCCGCATGATCCCCGAGGGCAGCGATGCCATCTCGCCGGCGCCTCACCACGACATCTACTCCATCGAGGATTTGCGCCAGCTCATCTTCTCCATCAAGGAGGCCACCGGCTACCGCAAGCCCGTGGCGGTGAAGATCGCCGCCGTGCACAACGCCGCCGCCATCGCCAGCGGCATGGCCCGCACCGGCGCCGACATCATCGTGGTGGACGGCTTGCGCGGGGGCACCGGCGCCGCCCCCAAGCGCATCCGCGACGCGGTGGGCATTCCGGTGGAGCTGGCCCTGGCCGCCATCGACCAGCGTTTGCGCGACGAGGGCATCCGCTCCACGGTGAGCTTGGTGGCCAGCGGCTCCATCCGCAACTCCGCCGACGTGGTGCGCGCCATCGCCCTGGGGGCCGACGCCTGCTCCATCGGGTCGGCGGCCCTCATCGCCATGGGATGCCATCAGTGCCGCGACTGCTCGAGCGGCCGATGCAACTGGGGCATCGCCACCCAGCGTGCGGCACTCACCGAGCGGCTGCAGCCCGAGGAGGCGGCCGAGCGCGTGGTGAACCTCGTGCGGGCGTGGACCGCCGAGATTCAGGAGATGATGGGCGGCATGGGCATCAACGCCGTGGACAGCCTGCGGGGCAACCGCCTGATGCTGCGCGGCGTGGGGCTCAACGAGAAGGAACTGGACATCCTCGGCGTGAAGTACGCCGGCGAGTAGGACGGGAGGAAGCCATGACCGACGCGACCCACACCCTGGACGCCGGGAAAGCCGAGGCGGCCGCAGGCACGGCGGCCTTGGCCGGCGGAACGGCCACAGGCGAGGTGACTCTCGGGCTCGCCCACTTCAAGGAGGCCAACGAGCAGGTGCGGAAGGCCCTGGCGGGCACCGATGCCGTCGTCGTCCGCGATGCGAACGCCCAGCGCTACCTCGGCTGCGCGCTGCCCGCGGGCAAATCGCTCGACATCCTCGGCACTCCCGGCAACGATTTGGGCTGCTACCTGGATGGCGGCGCCATCGTCGTGCACGGCAACGGCCAGGACCAGGTGGGCAACACCATGAACGACGGCGCCATCGTCGTGCACGGGCGCATCGGGGACGCCGCCGGCTACGCCATGCGCGGGGGCACCATCCTCGTGCGCGGCGACTGCGGCTGGCGCGCGGGCATCCACATGAAGGAGTACGCGGGCAAGCGCCCAGCCATCGTCATCGGCGGAGATGCCGGCGCCTTCCTCGGCGAGTACATGGCCGGCGGCGTGATCGTCATCGGGGGCACGCCCGGCGACTATGTGGGCACCGGCATGCACGGCGGGGTGATCTACCTGCGCCATCCCTTAAGCACCGAGCGCATCATGGA
This sequence comes from Adlercreutzia muris, assembly GCF_008831045.1. Taxonomy (GTDB): domain Bacteria; phylum Actinomycetota; class Coriobacteriia; order Coriobacteriales; family Eggerthellaceae; genus Adlercreutzia; species Adlercreutzia muris. Next base: position 27,927 of record NZ_WAJS01000027.1, on the reverse strand, counting down.
CGGTCTCATCCAGGAACTCGTCGGCGACGAGGACATCCCTCAGCTTGCCGCGCTGCTCGCCGCCTACGACGAGGCTTTCGCGAGCGAGGGCCCGCCCTTGGGCGGCGACCCGGGCAGCTGGTACTGCCTGCGTGCCGCAAGCGCCCGCCCCTACGGCGGCCTGTACGCCCACTAGGCCGACCCGCTGCCGTACCTGTCGTTCCACCTGTCGCTTTACTGTCGATTCACCTGTATTCGCTCTGAGCACCGCCTACAGAAAAGGAGATTCCCATGACCAACGTTCCCGAGATCTACGGCTCCCTTGTGTTCAACGAGTCCACCATGCGCGAGCGCCTGCCCAAGGCCACTTACAAGCAGCTCATGGACACCATCAAGGAAGGCGCGCCGCTTGCGCCCGAGGTGGCCAACGTGGTGGCCCACGCCATGAAGGAATGGGCCATCGAGAAGGGCGCCACCCACTACACCCATTGGTTCCAGCCGCTTTCCGGCATCACCTCCGAGAAGCACGATGCCTTCGTGGACCCCACCTCCGACGGCCACGCCATCATGACCTTCTCGGGCAAGGAGCTCATCCAAGGCGAGCCGGATGCCTCCAGCTTCCCCTCCGGCGGCCTGCGCGCCACCTTCGAGGCCCGCGGCTACACCGCCTGGGACCCCACCTCCTACGCCTTCATTAAAGACGACGTGCTCTGCATTCCCACCGCCTTCTGCAGCTACACTGGCGAGGCTTTGGACAAGAAGACGCCGCTTCTGCGCTCGATGAAGGCCATCGAGACCCAGGCGCGCCGCGTGCTGGAGCTCTTCGGCGAGGAGGATGCGGGCCGCGTGGTGACCAACGTCGGCGCCGAGCAGGAGTACTTCCTCATCTCCGAGAAGGACTACGAGCGCCGCATGGACCTCATGCTCACGGGCCGCACCCTGTTCGGCTATTCCCCCTGCAAGGGTCAGGAATTGGAGGAGCACTACTTCGGCGCCATCCGTCCCACCGTGAGCGCCTACATGAAGGAGCTCGACGACGAGCTGTGGATGCTCGGCGTGCCCGCCAAGACCAAGCACAACGAGGTGGCCCCGGCCCAGCACGAGCTGGCACCCATCTATTCCGAAGCCAACCGCGGCATCGACGAGAACCTGCTCACCATGGAGAAGATGCGCCTTCTGGCCAGCCGCTACGGTCTGGTGTGCCTGCAGCACGAGAAACCCTTCGAGGGCGTGAACGGCTCGGGCAAGCACAACAACTGGTCCATCTCGGCTGGCAGCAAGAACCTGCTCGACCCAGGCGAGCACCCCATGGACAACCTGCGCTTCTTGGTGTTCCTCGCCGGCGTGGTGCAGGCCGTCGACGATTACCAGGAACTGCTGCGCATGACCGTGGCCAGCGCGGGCAACGATCATCGCCTGGGGGCCAACGAGGCGCCCCCGGCCATCATCTCGATGTTCCTCGGCGACGAGCTGGGAGCGGTCGTGAACGCGCTCATCGAGGGCCGCGACTACAGCGAGGCAGACCGCGTGTCCATGGACCTCGGCGTAAGCGTGCTGCCCAACTTCCAGAAGGACAACACCGACCGCAACCGCACGAGCCCCTTCGCCTTCACGGGCAACAAGTTCGAGTTCCGCATGCCTGGCTCGGCGGTGAACCTGTCGGACGCGAACATGGTGCTGAACACGGCCATGGCAAAATCGCTGAAGGACTTCGCCGACGCCCTGGAGGACAAGACCGGCGACGAGTTCGTACAGGCGGCCTGGGATTACGTGAAGCAGACCCTGCGCGATCACGAGCGCATCATCTTCAACGGCAACGGGTACTCCGCCGAGTGGGAAGAGGAGGCCGCCCGTCGCGGCCTGGCCAACCACAAGACCACGGCTGATGCGCTGCCCTGCTTCGTGGCGCCGAAGTCCATCGAGCTGTTCGAGGAGTTCGGCGTGCTCTCCGAAAGCGAGGTGCGCAGCCGCTACGAGGTGAAGCTGGAGAAGTACAACAAGCTCATCAACATCGAGGCCCGCGTGATGCGACGTATGATGCGGCGGCTGTACCTGCCGGCCATCAGCGCCTATGCCGCTAAGGTGGCCGACCATATCACCGCGGTGAAGGCGGCCATGCCCGCTGCCAACACGTCCGCCCAAGAGGCGCAGCTCGCCCGCATCATGGATGGGCTGAACGAGGCGCAGGAGAAGTTCGATGCCCTGGCCGCCAAGCACAGGGAGATCGTGAAGATCGACGACGCCCAGGCCGCGGCGAATGCCAACGCCCACGAGCTGCTGCCGCTCATGGAGAGCCTGCGCGAGACCGTGGACAACCTGGAGATTCTCGTGCCCGACAGCGATTGGCCCGTGCCGTCGTACAATGAGATCCTCTTCTATGCCTAGGCGCGCGCGACGAGATATTCAGGGAAAGGTGATGGCCATGGAGATAACGGGAGCAGGCGTTGCGGGTCGCTACCCCTTCGCGAAGCTGCACGGGCTCGGCAACGACTTCGTGTTCTTCGACGACCGCGACGAGACGTTGGATGTGTCAGTTGACCAGGTGAAGCAGCTGTGTGACCGCCGATTCGGCATCGGAGCCGACGGAGTCATCCTCGTGCGGCCCGCTCGCCTTGAGGGCTGCGATGGACTCATGTACTACATCAACGCCGACGGCACCTTGGCCCAGATGTGCGGCAACGGCGTGCGCTGCTTCGCGAAGTACGTGGTGGACCGCGGCATCGTGGACGCCGCGCGCGGCAGCCTGACCGTGGAGACCCTGGCCGGGCCGCGTGCCATCCGCTTCACGATGAACGAGGCCGGCAAGCTTGCCATGGCCCAGGTGGACATGGGCGCCCCCGTTCTGGCGGCCGCCGAGGTTCCCCTGAATGCCGCCGCAGCCGACGAGGCCACGGCGGTGGTGCTGGAAGAGCGGGCGGTGCGCCCGTGCGACGGGCAGGCGCGTTCTTCCGCCACGGCACTGACGCTGGCCTACCCCACCGGTCCCTCGTTCGCCTTCGTCGGCGTGTCCATGGGCAACCCCCATGCCGTGTGCCTCATCGACAACTGGGAGGCGCTGCCCGCCCATTTGTTCAAGGACTGCGAGAAGTCGCTGGACACCTTCGACGTGGACGCCGTGGGAGCCTACTTCGAGAGCCATCCCGCCTTCCCCGAGAAGACCAACGTGGAATTCGCCTGCGTGGATGGTAGCGGCATCGCCATGCGCGTCTTCGAGCGCGGCTGCGGCGAGACCATGGCCTGCGGAACCGGCGCCTGCGCGACGCTGGTGGCCGCGGCCCTCACCGGGCGCTCCGAGCGCGAGAACGACGTGCGCCTGCGCGGGGGCACCCTGCATATTCTCTGGGACGAGACCGACCACGTCATCATGACCGGCCCGGCCGAGGAGGCCTTTACCGGCGAAGTGGAGCTGTAACCCTCCGCGGCAGTCGGGCGCTCGCGCGAAGCCCCTATCTCCCGGCACGACAACGCCCCCGCAATCATGGCGAAAGCCGCGATTGCGGGGGCGTTTCACGTGCAGGGCCAGCTTTGAGGGCGCGGACGCGCGGCGGGGAGCGCGCTCGAGTGGTACCCCTACCCGAGGGCGCCGATCCGCTCCATGGCCCGCTCGGCGTCGGCCCGCTCGCCGAAGGCAGTCAGGCGCACGTAGCCCTCGCCGGCCGGGCCGAAGCCGGCCCCGGGCGTGGTAATGATGGCCGCCTCGTTCAAAAGCCGGTCGAAGAACTCCCACGAGCCCATGCCCTCGGGCGTCTTGCACCAGATATAGGGGCTGTTCACCGCCCCGTACACGGTGTAGCCGGCCGCCTCCAGGCCCTCCTTAATAAGCCGCGCGTTAGCCCGATAGTACGCGATAGTCTCGCCCACCTGGCGCGCGCCTTCCGGCGTGTAGATGGCCTCGGCTCCGCGCTGGATCACATAGGAGGCGCCGTTGAACTTGGTGCACTGGCGACGGTTCCACATATCGCGAAGGCTCGCTCCCCCGCGCACGAGTGCCCGGGGCACCACGGTGTAGCCGCAGCGGGCCCCCGTGAAACCGGCCGTCTTCGAGAAGGAGCGGAACTCGATGGCGCAGGTTGCGGCACCGGGCACCTCGAAGATGGAATGCGGCACGTCCGCCTCCACGATGAAGCGCTCGTAGGCCGCATCGAACATGATGACCGCCCCGCACTCGTTGGCGTAATCCACCCAGGCTTGGAGCTGATCGCGCGTGAGCACAGTGCCCGTGGGGTTGTTCGGGCTGCACAGGTAGATGATGTCCACCGGCACCTCAGGCAGCGCCGGGCAAAAGCCGTTCTCGGCCGTGGTGGGCATGTAGAGGATGTTCTCCCAACGCTGGGATGCCTCGTCGTAGTCGCCGGCGCGTCCGGCCATGGCATTGGAGTCCACGTAGACGGGGTACACCGGGTCGCACACGGCGATGACGTTGTCGGTGGCGAAGATGTCGCCGATGTTGCCGCAATCCGACTTGGCGCCGTCGGAGATGAAGATCTCATCGGCATCGACGCTCACGCCCCGCGCCGCGAAATCGCCCTGGGCGATGGCCTCGCGCAGGAAGGCGTAGCCCTGCTCGGGACCGTAGCCGTGGAACGTTTCGGCCGTCGCCAGGTCGTCCACGGCACGGTGCATGGCCTCAATGACCGCCGGCGCAAGCGGCCGCGTCACATCGCCGATTCCCATGCGGATCAGATCGGCATCGGGATGCTTCGCGGCAAACGCCGCCGTGCGCCGTGCGATCTCCGAGAAGAGATAGCTTCCTGGCAGTTTTCCGTAGTTCTCGTTGACGTGTGCCATGACCTTGCCTTTCTCGCGGTTTTGCCCATTGTAGGCGGGCTCTGTTACCCGCAGGTTTCGGCTGCCCGAAACGGCCAGGATGCCATCCCGCGAACGGCCAGTCAGCCTGAGCGCGCCCCTGGGCCCACACCGGGCCGGGCATTTCTGGCACGCGGCACGCCGGCACGGTTGGGCCCCTGCGGCCGAAACGGAGCCGGTGAAAGCAAACAGGCTCTGACATCTTGCGATGCCAGAGCCTGAAACAAGCTGGTCGGGTTGACAGGATTTGAACCTGCGGCCCCTTGACCCCCAGTCAAGTGCGCTACCAAACTGCGCCACAACCCGTTGCGCGTTTAAGCCTCTGCTCAAACAGCTTGATTATAATAACCTTACCCCGGAAGCATTGCAAGAGAAATTTTTTCATTTTGGTCTTAACGGCGCCCGCCCGCGGGCGGCGGCACCCCATCCCCTACAGCCCCAGCCGTTCGGCTAGGTCGCCTCGGCGGTTGATACCGAGCTTGCGGTACAAGTTGCGGATGTGGGTCTTCACGGTATTGGACGAGACGACGAGCTCGCCGGCCACCTCGGAGGCCGTCCGTCCCGAAGCGAGCAGCATGAGCACGTCCTCCTCGCGGCGGGTGAGATCGAACGCCCGCGCCGCCCATGCGCACCGCGCGGCTAGCTCGCGCTCATCGCTGGCAGGCCCGCTTGCCTCCACGCCGCCGGATCGCTCGGCCCCGGATGCCGAAATGCAGCTCGACACTTCGTCGCACGGCCAATCCTGATCCGGCTGCGGGGCAAGCGATCTCATCCGCATTGCCTCGCGCTCCATGGCCCGCTCGCGCCAGAGCCTTCCCAACACGAGCGAGGCCACGCCTGCGGCAACGAGCGCCGCCGCACTCCATGCGAGGGGCGCCGCCCCGCCGATGGCGTCGCGGGCCATGACGGCTCCAAGCACCTGAACCACGAAGGCGGCGCTCCAAAGTAGAGCCGTGCGCGTCGCCGTGCCGTCGGGGCGCTGGGAAAAGCAAGCTCGCGCAATGGCGGCGCACGCAAGGGCGAACCCTATAAGGATAAACAGCGCCGCCCCTTCCATCACGCCGATGAACATCGAGAACCTCCTTTTGCTTCTCCGCGCTGACTCTTCTTCCATGAAACATGATTTCCCTGGTGGGCGCAAGGGTGAAAAACTTCACCATTGTCGAAGGGGCCCTCCTCCTGTTAGGTTTGAGAAGCCGGCGCTGCCATCGCATGCAGCCGCTATCATGGAATCGCACCAGAAGGAGGCCACCCATGCAGCAGCTTTCCCTCTCCGCTCCTACCGGCCAGAGGCCGGCCCGCATCGCCCTCGGCATCGCGGGCATCGTCGCTCTCGCCCTCGTGCTCGGGTGGTTTCTCCTTCAGCTCGAACCCGCAGCCCCGCGGAAGGCCGCACCCCTCGAGACGCCCTCGGCTGCGAACAGCCTCCACGATGCTGTCCACTTCGATACGACCTACGAGGTGGTGCCGGTAGCCGCCGGCGAACCGCTCAATGTGAAGGGCTTCGCGCACGGCCACGCATTCACCTACAGCGACGATGAGTGGGCCGAGGTGGCTTGCCAGCTCTCGAAGGAACGGGTGCGCGAGATTACCGAGGCGCCGGACTGGCGCTTCGAGCTCGGCGACATCGACATCCTTCCCGGAGCCGTGCATATCGTGAGCGAGGAGGCCTTCGAGGAATGGTATCCCGGCTACGATGATGCCACTGCCTACGATCCCAGTTATGCGGCGGAAGATGTGCGCATCGTGCTCGTGGACGTCTCGATTGCCAATCACGGCGATACGGCCGCCGACGCACGCTACCTCTACCTCACGTCGGCGAAATTCAAAGCCCCGGCACAAGGCGGCCCCGCCATCGTCTATCCCGCCGATGCAGCGCTTCAGGCAATATACGGGGTGCCCGACGACAAGGCGCCCTTCAAGACGCTGCCAGAAGGATGGGATGCCATTGAACCCGGTGAGAGCCGAACGCTGACGCTCCCCTTCACCGTCTACCGCAACGAGCTGGTCGGCCGCGACGCCATCGACCGGCTCTCCGCTGCCGACTTCGAGCTGCTCACCTACCGCTGCGATCCGCTGACGGTGTACACAATGCCGCTGCGCTAGAAAAGCCCGCACGCGGCGCTAGTTTCACGCGCCCCATCATGGGCTGAAACCAGCGGAGGTAGCGGCGGCCATGCTTATTCCTTGCGTCACCTCTCTCGGTAGGCTACAATATGTACAACGTACAACCATATAGGAGGATTCCATGGCTACCGCCGATGCGATGGTGACGGCCCGTATGTCACCGGAGAAGAAGGAAATGGGCAACCGCATACTGGAGGATTTGGGCACGAACGCCTCCCAGGTCATCAACCAGCTCTACGACCTCGTTATCGAGAAGCGGGCGCTCCCCTTTCCCGAAGCCAAACCTCAGCCGCGTACGTTCTCGCCCCAGGAGATCGCTGAGGCGAAAGCATGGGTGCAGAGCCTGAAGGTGCTACCTCTCGATAATCACTTCGCGACGATGACCGATGACGAGATTCGTCGCGAGCGCCTGGCTTCCCGAGGTCACTTCGATGGATGGGAGGCACAGTGAAACTGTTTGTCGATACCAATATTATCTTGGACTCTTTGGCCCGACGGCAGCCTTTCGAGAAAAAGGCCGATCTGCTCTTCAGCCTCGGTTTCTGCAAGGAGTGCGAGCTATGGATGAGCGCCTCGCAATTCACCGACGCCTTTTATATCCTCACCTCTGGTCCGCAAAAAGTATCGACTACAACGGCAAAGAGCGTTATTAAGACCCTTCTGAAGTCTTTGAATGTGTGTAACTTCACGCGACTCGAAGTTGAAACCGCCCTCGATTCGTCGTGGGACGATTTCGAGGACGCCTGTCTCTACGAATGCGCACGAAAGATGAAGGCCGATGCCATCATCACACGGAACAAGGGAGATTTCGGGCAATCGCGTATTCCCGTTATGGACTGCGACGAGTTGTTCGCCTGGCTTGAACAGGAGCACAGCCTCGTGTACGACTTCATCGATCTCTAGCGTTCGCCGCCCGACGGGCTCACTGCTCCCGCGCTGCATCCTCGTCCCCGGTGCGGTTCACCAGGTCGATGAGCTCGGCGCGCGCGTGAATGCCGAGCTTCTGGTAGATGCGCTTCGCGTGGGACTTCACGGTGTTCTCGGACACGAACAAGCGCTCGGAGATGGCGGGCATGGTATGCCCCTGGGCAAGCAGCGGGAAGATGTCGCGCTCCCGCGGAGTCAGGCCGTATCGCTCGGCCAAGGCAGCGCAACGGGTCGCCAGCACCTCCTCGGGCGTCGGCGCAACCTCAATTGAAGGCGCCGATTCCCCGCCGGAGGGCGCCGGCGCGTTCCAGGCGCCGCCGCCCTCTCGATTGCGGAAGAGCACGATGGCGGCTATGAGCAGCAGGTACACCGATACGAGAGCCACGGCGGTGAGGGCCACATCTCCCGGACGGATATTCTGTGCCTGGGCCGCTCCGAGCAGCGTTCCCGCGAGCGTGGCCGCGTTCGTGACAATGAGCGCAAGCGAGAACAGCAGCGTCGGCGAAGTATGCGTGCGCCGTGCCCCATCGGTGAGCATGCACCAGAGGATAAGCGCCGCGACCATAGCTCCCACCTGGGCGAAAGCGTTCACGATGCCGCCAGCGGCATTCCAGATGAGCGGCAGCAGCAGAAAGCCCGCTGCCGAGAGGGGCAGGGCCACCGAGTACACGCGGCTCAGGCTCAGGGGCTTGCGCACCACAAGGGCCGGCACGAGCAGGCAGGCAATGGCCGCCGCGCTCGCCCACAGCGACGTTTGCTGGAACTCGCCGAGGGGAATGTCCTGCTGCCCCGATATCTGGAGCATAAGGCCGCCCATGAAGCAGAGGATGGCCGTGCCGAGCACCGGATGCCACAAATCGCGCACGAGCCCGTGAAATGCCGACACCTGAAACCCGAAGTCCTCCTCGGGTGCGCGGGCATCGAGCACCCGCTTGGCACAGAGCACCGCCACGAGGAAGAGCAGCGCCGCCAAGGGCAGCACGGCAGCAGCGGACACGAGGGTGAACACGGCGTAGAGCACAAGGCTCGCGCCGTTTGCCACCGTCACATATATATAGACGGTCCGCAAGCTGAGCGTAGCGGAGAAGCGGGCCCACAACAACGTCGCCAGAAGATCGGCCGCTCCGAGAAGCGCACCTGCCAAGGCGAGCCACGGCAGCATGAGCGACGGGGGAACGGCATCGGAGAGATGGAAGACCATGGCCAGCACGAGAAAGGCCGCGAGGGCCGCGGCGATGCACAGGCCCGCCAGCACCCAGGTGACGACCCTCGGCCGAAGGCACTTGCCCCTCGTTGCGGCAAGGAGCACCGTCGTCGCGGAAAGGAGCGCGGCCGCGATGCGGCCGGCCATAGCGCAGCCCGAGAACAGCACGCCGCCGCCGTGCCCGACGGCCGCAGCCGGCGAGAGCAGCGTGGCGGAGTGGAAGGCGACGAAGCTGAATGCCAGGTACAGCGCGTAGCCGGCGGCCAGCAGACCGTCCCGGCCCGAGAGATCCGCTATGGTGTCTTTGAATCGATTCACAAGTTTCCTCCCTCCTTTAGTATAGAGGTTTTCCGCGCCGTGCCCCCAGGGAACAAGGCAACTTTCCCACGATCGCGCCTGCGGGCACCGCACCGTTCTCTTTCAGGAAGAAATGCCCATAGGGCAAGGGTTTTCCCTGCTCAGAAGAATTCTCTCGGGGCCCCTCACACGAATCAGGTGAAGGGTCGGCGCTGTCATCGCGGAAAAATTCACCCGCTTCCTGGTGAAGATTTCGCATCACTGATTCCGTAGAGTGCTCCTCGTATCACGGCGGCAGCGGAGAGGACCTGCCGCCACACGATCCTCGAAAAGGGAGGGACCATTATGAAGCAGAATCTCAGCCGTCGCGCATTTTTGGGACTGGGCGCCACCGCCGCTGCCGCGGCCGGCGCCATGGGGCTTGCCGGGTGCAGCCAGCCGCAAAGCGCCACCCCCGCCCCGCAGACCGGCACCGATGCCACGCCCGCGGCAGGCGGTGCGCCGGCCGACTTCGTGCCCAACTTCATGACCGCGCCGGCCGTACCCGAGAGCGTGGCCGAGACGAAGGACTGCGATGTGCTCGTCATCGGTCTGGGCCTGTCGGGCTGCGCGGCCGCCAAGGCCGCAGCCGAGGAAGGCGCGAAGGTCATCGCCGTGGAGAAGTCCCCGGAACTGGCCGCCGTGTCCATGGCCGGCGACTTCGGCGTCGTAGGCTCGCAGATCCAGAAGGATCTCGGCATTAAGTGGGCCGGCAAGGACGTTATCGTCAACCAGCTCATGAAGGACATGTGCTACCGCCCCACCTCCGACTTCCTCGGCTACTGGTACGACCACTCCGGCGAGGACTTCGATTGGTTCGTCGAGGGCGCCGACTTCGAGGTGCTGAAGAGCACGGCCGCCAACCAGGAGACCGACAAGCCCTGCTATATCCGCCCCAAGTGCTTCCCCGCCTTGGAGGGCTACGACTACACGACCGAGTACTACCCCTACTTCCACGGCACCATCACCACCAACCCCAACATGCAGTGGACCCTTGAGGCCGCTGTGGCCGCCGCCGAGGCCAAAGGCGCCGAGATGATCTACAGCACCTGGGGCGAGCAGCTCATCACCGACGAGAGCGGCAAGGTCACCGGCGCCTACGTGCACGATGCCGATGGTGCCTACACCCAGATCAACGCCAACGCCGTGGTGCTCGCCACCGGCGACTGGGGCAACAACCAGGACATGCGCGACTACTACATCCCCTGGGCCAACGAGTTCATGAGCTTCTACACCACCATGGACGCGGCCGGCGAGGTGGGCAACACCGGCGACGGGCACCTCATGGGCCTGTGGGCCGGCGCCCACATGGAGCTCGGGCCCCACGCGCCGATGACCCACCACATGGGCGGCCCTTTGGGCGTTGACGGCTACCTGCAGCTCAACATCAACGGCGAGCGCTTCATGAACGAGGATATTCCGGGCCAGAACATCGCCGACCAGCTCTCCCGCGTGCCCGCGGGCCCGAACCCCATGAGCGGCGCCGACGACCTGCGCTCCTGGCAGATCTTCGATGCCAAGTGGCCCACCGAGATCGCCAAGATGCCCGACGGCCACGGCTACGTGAACCACTTCGTCGCCGACGACGAGGTGGATGCCTACGCCACCGTGCTTTCCGGCTTCGGCCTGGGCTACACCACAAAGGCCATGGTGGAGGGCACCGAGGGCCTCATCGTGGCCGACACCATCGAGGACTTGGCCGCGCAGTGCAACCTGCCCGTCGAGACCGTCGTGGCCTCCGTCAACCGCTACAACGAGCTGTGCGCCGCCGGCCACGATGCCGACTTCGGCAAGGATCCCCGTCGCCTGTTCCCCGTGAGCGAGCCGCCCTTCTACGCCTACCCCTTCGGCAGCGCCGGCATGCTCGTGCTCATGGGCGGCCTGGAAGTGAACAAGAAGCTCCAGCCCCTGAACGCCGAGGGCACGCCCATCGAGGGCCTTTATGCCACCGGAAACGTCCAGGGCGGCCGCTACCTCGTGGAGTACCCGGTCACCGTGGCCGGCATCTCGCTGGGCACCGCGCTGTCCTTCGGGCGCTTGGCCGGCATGAACGCCGCCGGCGCTGATGTCGAGGCGACGAGCCAGAACTAGCCCTCACCCCAAACGCGCCATCCCCGCAAGCGCCCGCTGCTCCCCTCCCGCAGCGAGCGCTTTTTCGTTTCCCCTGATCATTGCTGTGGGTTATGGCGCGGGTTACGTATTTAACCCGAAAGTTCCGCCCAGCCCGATGCGGCGCTTCCCCTTCCTGGGCCATGATGCGATCCGTCAGCAACGCCCGCTGCCGCAGCCGAAAGGGCGACGGCCAGCATAAGAAAAGCCGGGGGCTTTCCGCACCGGGCGCATAGGGAATGCGGCCCGCTCGAGCCGCCCATCTCCAAGGAGGGAAACTATGGAAGTAACCCGTCGCGATCTGCTCAAACTCACCGGCCTTGCGGCTGCAGGCGCTATGGGGGCCGGCGCTCTCGCCAGCTGCGCGCCGAAGACGCCTGCCGAGTCGGCCGATTTGGCTGAGACCGGTGCCGCCGACGCCGGTCTGCCGGAGTTCCTCGCGGCCCCCGAACCCATCACCGACTTCGTCGATACCCTCGAGTTCGACATCGTCGTCGTGGGCGCGGGCGAGTCGGGGCTGGCCGCAGTGCATACGGCCCTTGAAGAAGGCGCCACCGTTGCCTGCGTGCAGAACATCGGCACGGCTCAAAGCACAGGCAATATGGGCGCCTCGGTAGACACTACCAAAACCGACGAGGCCGGCATCCAGGCCTGCGTGGCATTCCTCATGGAAAAGAACGCCCATCGATCCAACCGCAAACTCATCGAGGCCTGGGCGCGCAACTCCTATGAGGCCGTAACCTGGTGGGCCGATACCGCCGCCACTCGCGGCGTGGAATCTAAGCCCTTCGATACCGACCGAGAGTACAACGGCTGCCCCTATTCCCTCCATGCCAATACCTATAATCACGTGGAGGGTGCCCACAACGCGGCGGCTCTCGTCATCTGTGATGCGCTCGCCGAGGATGGAGCGCAGTTCTTCTTTGATTCCCCCGCTGTGCAGTTGTACAAGGAAGGCGATCGGGTGGCTGGCGTCATCTGCTCCACCGAGGAGGGCAACGTGCTGTTCAAAGCGGCCAAGGGCGTCATCCTCGCCTCGGGCGACTGCTCCGGCAACCAGGAAATGCGCGACTACTACTGCCCCGACTTGCGCGGCTTCAAGACCATGAGCCCCTTCCGCGACGGCATGGGCATGATGGCCGGCATCTGGGCCGGCGCCCAAATGACCCCGGTGAACCACTCGAAGATGGTCCACGGCGGCGGCTCGCTCACGCGTCTGGAAATGCCCTTCTTGAACTTGGATATCCACGGGAAGCGATTCATGAACGAAGTGCTGTCCTTCGCTTACCTGAATAACCTCATGCGCCCCTATCTGGAAGAGTACAGCTTCGAGAACCCCATGGCCGCGAAGTTCTTCACCATCATGCCGGCGAACTGGAACGCATTGGGCCAAGAATGGGCGGCGACCTACCCCGAAGAGGTGAAGTTCACCGTCGGTACCCGCAAGGTGCCCACCGACGATCAATTCATACGGGGAGAAACCTTTGCCGAGCTGGCCGCGAACATCAACGCCTATATGGCGGAAGAGGAATGGGGTATCGATCCCATTGATGAGACGACCATCGTGGAATCCATCGAAGCCTATAACGAGCTGTGCGCCACCGGTGTTGACAGTCAGTTTGGCAAGCGCGCCGACTACCTGGCCCCCATCGAACAGGGGCCGTTCTTCGCTGTGCCCCGAGGCACCAACTCCGTGCCCGCCGTGCTCGGAGGCCTCGTTGTCGATGAGAACCAGCAGTGCCTGAGCGCCGAGGGCACGCCCATCGAGGGCCTCTTCGCCGTGGGCAACGCTTCAGGTCAGTTCTATGGAGGCGTGGACTATCCTATGGATATCGAGGGTCTGTCCGTCGGCCGCGCCATCACATCGGGCTACGTGACCGGCCGCTACGTCGCGTCTCTCTAGCACACTCGCCCTCCCCCCCAGGCCAGCGACTCCCGGCTCCTCCCCGCCCGGATCGCTGGCCTGCAGTGCGTCTATTCAGCCCCTCGCAACGAACAGAGGCGTCATGAGCGCAACTCGGTATAATGACCCCATGAAGATACGATTCGACAGCCATCGCATCCGGCCCATCGACAACCTGGAGCAGATGATTCCCTATCTGTTCGCCCTTGGCTGCGCCCGCACCTGGATGACCCTCACCTTCGCAGCGCCCGCAGGCGCACCGGCGGCACTTGCCCTCGACCCCCACATGGTCTTCGACTACGTGTACGCGGCCCTCGGCATCGCCGTCACCGTCTTCGCCCGTCGCCTCGCGCCCCTGCACGGCCGCCCCTGGGCCAAACCGGCCGCATGCGCCGCCATGCTCGCTGCCTCGCTGTGCATCATCGCGGCCCCGACCGCCCCTTCCCTTGCCGGAGGGCTGGGCCTTGCGGCGGCCGTGCTCGGCGCCTTCGGATTCTGCGCGATGCTCCTCATGTACAACGAGGCCATCGTGCCCTTAAGCCTCATGCGCATCGCCCTGTACACGGCGGCCTCCCGCTTCATCGCCGTCCCGCTCACCTACCTGTGCCAAGGCCTGGATGCCAAGCGGCTCGCCGCCGCGCTCGTGCTTCTGCCCCTTATCTCCGTGGGAAGCCTCGTGCTCGCCTTCCGACAGCTTCCCGCCCGCGATCTGGCGCCCAAGGCCTATCCGAAGTTCTCCTTCCCGGTGAAGCCGCTCGTGGTGCTGTGCATCTACGCCTTCGCCTACGGCCTGCGCACCCATCAGCTGCCCGAGGGCGCAGGTGTGCACTCGTCGCTGTCAACGGCCCTGGTTATGGGCGCTTTCTTCGTCGTGGTCTACTTCTTCTCGAACCGCTTCAGCGTCAGCGCGCTGTTCCGCTCGCCGCTGCTGCTCATGATCTGCGGACTTCTGCTCATTCCCGCCGAGGGGCTGTTGGGCACCACGGCGGCCGGCTACCTCATCTCCATGGGCATGACCCTCATGTCCCTGCTCATATCGCTTCTGTTCTACGACCTGTCCAAGCGCATGGGCATCGCCATCATCGCGCTCACGGGTATTATGCGGGTGAACTCCCTGTTCACCATCTGGGGCGGCTCCTGCGCCGACTTGCTCGATACAAGCGGCCTGGCCCCGAGCGTGCAGTCCATCGTCATCACCGCCGCCGTGGTCATGCTCGTGCTGGCGAGCACCCTCATGCTGCTCTCGGGAAAAGAGTTGGCCAGCCGCTGGGGCATCCGCCTGCTGGAAACTGACGACCTGGCCGAGGAGGGGCGGCGCGCCGAGGCCGTTGCCAGCCGCTGCGACGCGGTGTCTGTTGCCTATCACCTCAGCCCCCGCGAGGACGAGATCGTGCGCCTCATCGCCAGCGGCAAGACCAATCCCCAGATCGAGCAGGAGCTGTTCATCGCGCCGGGCACCCTGAAGGCCCACATCCAGCATATCTACGTGAAGTGCGGCGTGCACTCCCGCAAGGAGCTCGTCGAGATGTGCGGAGGAGGCGCCTGAAAACGGCTCCTGACCTCTGCAGGGGAAAATGCCAGGACGGGAGCCCCGCAGCTTCGAGAGCACTTTCGCCCGATGTGGACAAAAAGGCCTCGAGTGAGCTCCCCAAAGCTGCATGGCGGCCAAAAACGCGCTCGAAACCAATGCTAAACGTATATTTCAGGCGCTCCGAGGCCTGAAAACACGTCCGCAGAGCCCCCTACGGGTTCACTCGAGGGCTTTTTGTCCACTCTTGCAGAGAGTGCTCGCACGAAGCTACCTTTCGGTGCCGTCACCGAACAAAAGGTCGTGCTCCAGGCCCGTAAGCTCGCTGCGCGCCTGCTCGCGCAGGTTGTTCAGGCCGGCCAGGTACTGGCGGTAGAGCACCACGGTGAGGTAGCGGCCGGCGCGCGTAAGCGTCAGTTCCTCGTCGTTGTCGGTGGCAAAGGCGCCGTTGGCCCGCATGAAGGCCATCTCCACGGGCAGTCCCCGCTCCACCGATACGCCGAAGTCGCGCACGAACTCGCGCTTGTCGAAGCGCAGGCTGTACAGCTGCAGCAGGAACTTGTAGCGCATAAGATCGCGGCGCGGCAGGTCGGTGCAGCCCATGAGCGGCAGGCGTCCCTCCCCCACGATCTGCGCGTACTCCTCCAGGTTGAAGGTGTTCACGAACAGGTTGTCGCCCAAATGCGTGATGGAGCCCGACCCGACGCCCACGCACTCCTCGTAGGCCACGGCGTACTCGTCCACCTCCAGGTTCTGGCGACGGCGCAAATTCTCGTCGAGGCGGTTGAAGGTCCACAGAGTGCGCCGCTCGAACAGCGGGCGGTCGCCCTCGTTCAAGATCTCGTCGAGGATGTGGTAGAAGCGCCGCTCCTTGTCGTAGTCCATGCGCCCGAGCACGCTCTCCATCTTGCGCGTGGTGGCGTGGGACTGGTACAGCGGCGAGAAGGTGGTCTGATGGCAGCCGCAGGTGGCGATCTTCTCGCAGTCGTTGATGAGGATGTCCTCGGTCTGGGACGGGAAGTTGAAGATCATGTCCACGTTGAGCGACTCGAAGTACGGCGCCGCCTCGCCGATGCGCTCGAAGATCTCCTCGGCGCTGCCGTACTTCTCGTAGCGATCCATCTGGCGCAGAAGCTCGTTATCGAAGGACTGCACGCCCACCGACAAACGCTGGATGCGGCCCTTGAGCTTCTCCAGATACGAGGGAATCAGGTGGTTCGGGTTCGTCTCGGAGTTGATCTCCTTGATGGAGAACAGATCACGGGCGTAATCGATGGTCTCGCACAGCTCGTCGATGTCCACCGTGGGGGTGCCCCCACCGATATAGGCGCTTTCGAAGTCGTAGCCCTTCTCCTTCAGAAGGTGCATCTCCTCGCGCAGGGCCGCAAAATGGGTGCGCGCCCGCTCTTCCCGATAGGGAAAGCGGTTGAACGAGCAGTAGGGGCACAAGCGCTCGCAGAAGGGCACGTGCACATAGAGCGTGTAGGCACGTCCCGGCACCGGATCGGGCAGGGTGCCCGTGGGCACGGGGTGCAGCGCCAAGGTCTTGTCGGTCATGGAGCGGACCACGGTGGTGAGCAAGCGCTCTGAGAGCATGGGGAAACCTCCTGGTTGGTACAAGCGTAGGGGGCATTGTAGCACGACCGGGAAGGCAAGGCCTGACCTGGCGGGAGAGGTTGTGGGGAATGCACACGGGCAGCGCGCGACGGTCAGGGCGGTCGCGGGGCGCATCGGGATGCACGGTGCGGCCCTCCGGCGCGGCCGGGGCGCGATCGGGGGGAAAGATTCCAACAGGGGGCTCCAAAAAACGCCGTCGGCCCCTTTCCGGGGAAGGGCCGGGGCCGGCGGCAAAGCGGGGAGGCGAGGAGCCTAGAGGTAGGCGTCGGCAGCAGACTTCTCCCAGGTTGAGAGCGAAGCCTCGCCCCGGGTCTCGGTAGCGGCGGCCGTACCGGCGATCTTGCCGAATACGAGGGCCTGGATGAGGCCGTTGCCGCTCATATAGGCCGCGCCGCCGCGGGAAGAGAACCCCTCGGTGCAGCCGCCGGCGGCGTAGAGCCCCTCGATGAGGCTCTTATCGGCCCGCAGCACATGGCCGGCCACATCGGTGGCCATGCCGCCCTGGGTGTGGCGAATCTCGCCGGTGAGCTTCACCGCGTAGAAGGGCGGCTCGAAGCTGGCGGGCAGATGGGAGCGGTTGAACTTGTCCATGCCGGCACCGATGGCCTTCTGGTAGTCGGAAACGGTGCGCTCGAGCTTCGCGGGATCGGCGCCGATGGCGGCTGCCAGCTGCGATACGTCATTCCCGCGCAAGATGATGCCCTCCTCCTCCCACTCCGCGAACTTCTTGCTCTGCTCGCGCTGCAGATCGGTAAAGCACAAATACCCGATGCCATCGGGCTGGGCGAGCACATGGGGGGACATCTCGGAATAGCCGCCGTACTCGTTCATGAAGCGATTGCCGTCCTGGTTCACGATGATGCCGCCGTTGTTGGCCACCCCCTGCTCCAGGGTCTTGTCGTTGTCCACCCCGTGGAAGGCGTGGCCCTGGTAGGCGCCCATGTTCTGCAGGTCGGCACCGAGCTCGGCGGCCCAGAGGATGCCCTCGCCGGTGGCGCCGGGGGCGACCACTTTCACGGCGGGAACGGCCTCGGGGCAGTACTGCTCGAGCATATCGGGGTTATTGGCGAAACCGCTCGTGGCGAGCACGGTGTTGCCGGCGAAGATGGCAATCTCCTCGGAGCCGTTCTTGCCCCAGGCGCCCACGACCGCATCGCTCTCGTCGTCGAGCACGAGCCCCTGCATCTCGCAGGAGAGCAGCGTCTCGATGGCGCTATCGGCCTCCGTGCTGGCGATGAGCGCGTCGGTCAGACCCGCGCCGGCGCCCTCGGTGGTGTGCATGCGGTAGGCGGTCTGGCCGAAGTAGAGCGCGTCGTCCACGGACCAGACGGCCCCGTGGCCCTCGGTCCACTCCACGATGTCGCGGGACTGCTCCACCACGGTGTACACCAAATCGGGGCGGACGCTGTAGTTGCTCGGCCGCATGATGTCCATGGCGCAGGCGCCGATGCTGTCGCCATCCTCCTTCGCGAGCTGCTGGGCGGTGCCCACGGCGGGAATCTTGCCGCTGGAAAGCGTCGTCGCGCCCCCGAGGGCCGAGGTTTTCTCGCACAGGATAACGCCCGCGCCCTGCTCGGCCGCAGCCAGGGCGGCGCACAGCCCCGCCCCGCCGCCGCCGATGACGAGTACATCGGTCTCCAGGGCGGTGCGCCCGGCCACCTCCGACGCACGCTTGGCATAGCGCAGCGCCGTGCCCTGTCCCGTCGATGCGCCGTCGGTACCGGAGGCTCCCCCGGCGGCCGGAGCGCAGGCGGCCAGGGCGCCGCCCGAGGCCAGGGCCATCGACCCGAATGCCAGGCCCTTCAGTACGTCTCTGCGAGTGAGGTTTCCCATCATCTCCCCTTCTCTTCCAAGCCGGGCCCTCTGCCCGGCGACGGAAAAGACTATAGGGGGCCGTCCGGGCATCGAAAAGAAACACTTTGGGGCCGTCATGCGCAACATCGACCATTGCGCTTTCCCGTCTTCCCTGATCAGGGCCATATCGAGGCAACGCCTCGCTGCAGCCGAGGGCCCGAGGGGCCCCGCGCCCGCTTGCGCGGCGGGGACACTTCTCCTATATTTGGCCCCGAGGGCCCGGCAGCTGCCCGGCGCCCGCCATGACCTGAGGGAGGAAGACCATGACACCGTTTCGCCTGAGCGCCGAGCAGCGGCGCTACTTCTACGCGCTCTGCGCGACGCGCAACATCACCAAGGCCGCAGAGAGCCTCTACCTGTCGCGCCAAGGGCTCTCCCGCAGCATGCGCGGGCTCGAGCGGGCCGTGGGTGCGACCCTGTTTGCCCGGGGCAAGCACGGCGTGGAACTGACCCGGGCCGGCCAGGCGCTCCTGCGCCACCTGCAAGAGGAGGACCGGGCCTGGGAGGCGTGCCTGGACGGCATCTGCGCCCTGGAGGGCGATGGGTGCGAGACGGTGCGGGTGGGGCTGCTCAGCATGTTCGTGGGCTACGACCAGAAGCGACTGCTGCTCTCGCGCTTCGAAGAAGACGAGGGACTGCGCATCGAGATCGTCGACGGGGACCACGACGCCTTCTGGGAGGCCATCGCCGTGGGAGACCTCGAGTGCGCCATCACCATCCGACCGCCGGACCATTTGGGACTGCCCTCCATCAAGCTCGCCGACGACACGCTCTCAGTGCTGTTGAGCTGCGACGACCCCCTCGCCCGCAAGGCGACGGTGGACTTCGCCCGCGACCTGCGCGGCAAGACCGTCGTGCAGACGAGTCCCTACAAGGGGCGGCTCTACGAGACCATCTTCCGGAACCACGGCATCTTGAGCGAGTCCATCCTCCACGACCGCAACCTCATGCTGGCCCAGGTGTCCTGCCGCCACCAGTGCTTCATCATCCAGACCACCTACGCCCGCGAGTTGACGACCGATGAAGTGTGCCGCCGGCCCCTCGTGAACGCGCCGCTGTCCATGGCATCCCACTTCGTCTTCCGCCCCGACCTATCCGAGCGCGCCCTGCGGGTGGCCCGCGATCTGCTCAGCGGCTTCTCCAAGGCAGAGGAGCTGGACGCCTACCTGGCCGCTCGCTCCCCCGCCGAGCCCTCGTCCACGTAGGGGGCGAGCACGGCGGCGAGCACCTTCAGATGGGCCCGCGACTTGTTGAGGCACGGCACGTAGACGAAGGGCTCGTCATCGGCAATCTGACGATGGGCGCCGCGGCGGAAATCCTCGGCAGCGCGCTTCATGCGCACGGTGCGCGCCACATCGCGGTGCGCCTCCAGATGCGCGTCGCAGCGGGCGGCGCTCGTGCCGGTGTTCTCCAGGGCGCCGGGCTCCTCGTCGGCATCCACGATCTCGCCGGCCAGGGCCGCTCGGTAGATCGGCTCCAGCTCGCGAGGCACGTCGTAGAGGGTCTCCAGGCAGTCCACGGCAAAGTTCGGGCACACCACGAACAGGCGGCTGCCCTCCTCGGCGGCCCTGGCCAGGCGCACGAGAGTCGGTCGCGTGAAGGGCGCGAGCCACGTGCGGCCCTTGTCGAAGCGGCTCTGATAGCTGATGGTCCAGCTCCGGCGGTCGAGCCCCAGCTCGCCGGCCACGGCCAGGGAGGTGGCCCCGGTCTGCAGCTCGTAGGTATCCCCCGCCTCGATATCCTTCAGCGGTATGGAATGGTAGGAGAACAACAGCCGATCGCCCCGCTCCTCCGAGAAGCCCGCCTTGCGGATGGAGGCGGCGATGGCCCGCACGTAGACGGGGTTCTCGCCATAGTTGTCGACGAAGCTCACCTCGCCCTTGAAATGGGCGCGGCGCACGGCCCGGGCCAGCCCGTCGGCCACCGAGGCCGTGGTGGACAGGGCCGACTGCGGGTACATGGGCAAAGCCACGATGCGGGTGCATCCGGCCTCTTTCAGCTCGCGCACCGCCTGCCTCAAGGTGGGCTTGCCGTAGCTCATGGCCGCCCGCACCTCCACGGCTGCGCCCTGCTCGGCATAGTAGTCGGCCAGGCCCCGCTCGAGGGCCTCGTAGGCCACGGCCATGGGCGAGCCAGCCGCCGTCCAGATGGCACGGTACTTCTCCGCCGAAGCGCGGGAGCGCTTGCCCAGGATGACCGTGTGCAGCAGCAGCCACCACACCGGCCGCGGCATGGGGCAGATGCGCGGGTCCATGAGGAACTGCCCCAGGTACTTGCGCACCGCCTTGGGGGTGGGGGCGGCGGGCGTGCCCGTATTCGCGATGATGACGCCCACCTTGGGGGAAGGCGGGGCGGTCTTCTTCCTAGGCACGGGGCACCTCCCCTTCCACCGAGGGCGCCGGCGCCGTCTCCATGAGCGCGGCCACCTCCCGCCCGGCCTCGGTCACGCCCAGCGAACGGTCGGCCAGGCTATCGAGCGCCTTGCGCAGGTCGGCCGGCAGCTGGTCGGCGAAGGCAAGGGGCTCGCCGGTCACGGGATGCTCGAAGCCGATGCTGTAGGAATGGAGGAACTGGCGGCCCAGGCCCAGCTGGGCCCGCCCGTCCCGGGGCCCGTGGGCGTTGTAGACCGGATCCCCCACAATGGGATGGCGCGTGTACTGCATGTGCACGCGGATCTGGTGGGTGCGGCCCGTGAACAGCTTGCACTCGATGAGGCTGTAGCCGTCGTCCTTGGGCCCGGCCTCGAAGCGCTCCAGCACGCGGAACGTGGTGATGGCCTCGCGGGCGCTCGGCACGTCGCGCACGGCCATGCGGCAGCGCTCGTCGGCCGATCGCGCGATGGGAGCGTCGATCATGCCGGTGTCGTGAGCCACGATACCGTGGACGAGGGCAAGGTAGTGGCGGTCCACCGCGCGATCCTGGATCTGGGCCATGAGCTCGCGACCGGCCTCGTCGCTCTTGGCCGCCAGCATGAGCCCGCTCGTGTCGCGATCGAGCCGGTGCACGATGCCGAGACGATCGGCCTCTTCCCCCTGCACGTTGCAGAGGTTCTCCTCGCCGCAATGCCAGATGAGCGCGTTCACCAGCGTCCCGTGGGCATGGTCGACCGACGGGTGGCACACGAGCCCCACCTGCTTCGACAGCACGAGCACGTCATCGTCCTCGTAGCGGATATCAAGATCGATGGGCTCGCCGTAGACCACGACGGACTCCGGCTCGTCATCGGCCTCGTAGACGATGGTGTCGCCGACGGCCACGGCGTGCTTCTTGGAAACCGTCGCGCCGTTCACGAAGACCCGGCCCTCCTCGATGGCCCGGGCCGCGGCCGAGCGCGAGGCGTAGAGCCCCTGGGCGGCGCAGAGCGCGTCCAGGCGCGAGCCCGCGTCGTCAGCGCCGACGATGTGGCAAAGGGAGCGGGCCATGTTACTCACCTTCCTCGCCACGGGCGGGAGCCGGGGCGCCCGTGGCAGTCGAGGCGCCGTCGCCGCGCATAGACCACAGCATACCCGCGAAGAACAGCACGAAGCCGCAGGTAACGCCGATGTCGGCCACGTTGAACGTGGGGAAGCTGATGAAGGTGGTGTCGATGAAGTCGACTACGTAGCCCAGGGTGAAGCGGTCGAGGGCGTTGCCCAGGCCGCCGGCCACGATGAGGGCGCCCCCCAGCACCTCGATCACGCTCGCCCGCCGGGACACGAGGATGAGATAGGCGGTCAGGGCCGCGCACACCGCCAGGGAGAGCACCCCCAAAGCGAAGGTGGAGTCCCCGAACATGCCCCAGGCCGCCCCGGTGTTGTGGGCCACGCGGAACTGGACGAGCCCCAGGAAGGGCCCGGCCACGACCGAGCCTGCGGGAAAGCCGTTGAAGTAGGCCTTGGTGGCGATGTCGGCCCCGAGCCACAGCACCGCCACCACGGCGAACAGAATCAGGTTGCGGCCCCGCAGCGGCCGCTTGTCCGCACCGACCGCCACTTACTCGGCCTCGTAGCCCAAAACGTCCAGGGCGTTACCGCAGCGCTCGCACACATCGGGGTGCGCCGGGTTGCCGCCCAGGGTGCGGATGTTCCAGCAGCGCGGGCACTTCTCGCCCGCGGCCACGGTCACCGCGGCGGACACCTCGTCGTCGGCCCCCTCCTCGAAGGTAACCGAGGCCACGATGAACAGCTCCTCGAACACGGCGGCATCGAAGGTACGGGCCGTGGCCACCACGGCGGCCGGGGCGCACACCACCACGGCGGCCTCCTGGCTCTTGCCGATGATCTTCGCCGCGCGGGCGTCCTCCAGGGCCTTGGTGACCACCTCGCGCACGGCCATCATCTCCTCGAAGGCGGCCACGGTCGCGGCGCCCTCGGCAGGCACGGCCGGCGCGAAGTCGGTCGGGCGCGGCCAGCCGGCCAGCTGCACCGAGAGGGCGCGGCCCTCCTCGGCGCGGAACGCCGGCGGGAAGTGGTCCCACACCTCGTCGGTGGTAAACGACAGGATGGGGCTCATCACGCGCACGAGCACCTCCAGGATGTTCATGAGCACGGTCTGCACGGCACGGCGGCGCGCCGATGCGGGTGCCTCGGCGTAGAGGCGATCCTTGGTCACATCCATGTACACGGCCGACAGGTCGTTCACGTAGTCGTAGAGCGCACGGTACACGCCGTTGAACTTCAGCGCCTCGTAGGACGCCTCCACCTCGGACAGGAGCTGCACGGTGCGCACCATCTGCCACTGGTCGATGGGCTCAAGCTCGTCCCAGGCCACGAAGTCGGCGGGGCCGAAATCGTCCAGGTTGCCCAAAAGGAAGCGGAAGGTGTTGCGGAAACGGCGGTAGGCATCCGACACCTGCTTCAGGATACCGTCGGAGATGGACACGTCCTGGGAGTAGTCACAGGAGGACACCCACAGGCGCAGCACATCGGCGCCGAACTTGTCGCAGACCTCGGCCGGATCGATGCCGTTGCCCAAGGACTTCGACATCTTGCGGCCCTCTTCATCCACGGTGAAGCCGCAGTGCATGACCGAGCGGTAGGGCGGCACCCCGTAGGCGCCGATGGAGGTGAGCAGCGACGACTGGAACCAGCCGCGGTGCTGGTCGGAGCCCTCCAGGTACAAATCGGCCGGGAAGCGCAGACCCTCAGCGGAGCGATGACGGCACACGCTCGTGTGGGACACGCCGGACTCCCACCACACGTCCAGGATGTCCTTCTCGGGCACCAGCTCGGTGCAGCCGCAGGCCTCGCACTTGGTACCCCGGGGCAGGTACTCGGACGGCTCCATGGTGAACCAGGCGTCGGCCCCCTTGGTGTTGAACAGCTCGATGACGGCATCGAAGGTGGCCTCGGTGGCTACCGTGCTGTTGCACTTGGCGCACTTGAACACGGGGATGGGCACGCCCCAGCTGCGCTGGCGGGAGATGCACCAGTCGGGACGCTCGGCCACCATGGACCCGATGCGGTTCTTCGCCCAGGCCGGCACCCACTTCACTTCGGAGTTGATGGCCCGCAGGGCGTCCTCGCGCAGGGCGTTCTTGTCCATGGACACGAACCACTGGTCCGTGGCGCGAAAGATGACCGGCTCATGGCAGCGCCAGCAGTGGGGGTAGGAATGGTTGATCTTCTTCTCGGCCACAAGCGTGCCCTGCTCGCGCAGCCAGCCGATGATGACCGGGTTGGCCTCGTCGGTGGACAGGCCCGCGAACTGGCCGGCCTCGTCGGTGAACACGCCGTTGTCGTCCACGGGCATGAGCAGCGGAATGTCGAACTCCAGGGCCACCAGGTAGTCGTCCTGGCCGTGGCCGGGAGCCGTGTGCACCGCACCGGTGCCGGTGTCCAGGGTGACGTGGTCGCCGTAGATGACCGTGCCGGTGATGTCATGGCGCACGGGTGCCGTGTAGGTGAGGCCGAACAGCTGCTTGCCCTTGAGTGCCACCGGCTCGCCCGCGCCATCGCGCACGAAGTCGTAGTCTTCCCAGCCGGCCACCTCGGCCACGGTTTCCACCAGCTCCCTGGCCATGATGAGGTTGCCGTCGGCGGTGGTGACCATGACGTAGTCGGCCTCGGGGGCCAGCGACACGGCGGTGTTGGCCGGCAGCGTCCAGGGGGTGGTGGTCCAGATGAGCAGGAAGGCCTCGCCGGCGGCCCCGTTGGCCTCGAAGACGCCGGGCATGGCGTCCAGCTTGAACTTCACATAGATGGAGGGCGACACCTCGTCGCCGTACTCGATCTCGGCCTCGGCCAGGGCGGTGTGGCAATGGGTGCACCAGTGGATGGGCTTGCGGCCGCGGTAGACCGAGCCCTTCAGGTACAGGTCCTTGAACACCTCCACGTTGCCGGCCTCGTAGTTCGGGATGAAGGTGAGGTAGGGGTGCTCCCAGTCGGCGTTCACGCCGAGGCGCTTGAAGCCCTCGCGCTGGATATCGACGTACTTCTCGGCCCACTCGCGGCACAGCTGTCGCAGCTCGGGCTGGCTGATTTCGGCCATGCGCTCGGGGCCGATGGTCACCTCCACCATGTGCTCGATAGGCTGGCCGTGACAGTCCCAGCCGGGGATGTAGGGAGTGAAGTACCCGCGCTGGGCGTGGCTCTTCACTACAAAGTCCTTGAGGATCTTGTTGAAGGAGTGGCCGATATGGATGGGGCCGTTGGCGTAGGGAGGCCCGTCGTGGAGGATGAAGGGCTTGCCGTCGGCGTTCTTCTCGAGCACGCGGCGGTAGATATCCATCTCGCGCCAGACCTCCAGGCGCTTGGGCTCCTTCTCGGGCAGATTGCCGCGCATGGCGAAATCGGTCTGCGGCAGGTTCATCGTGTCCTTGTAGTTGTTTGCCACCTTGATTCCCTATCCTTCTCGTCCGGGTTCCAGCGTATCGGTCAGGGCCCGCACGCGGGGCCCGTATGGGTAACTGGTCAAGTATACGCCACAGGCCGCCCGCCGTGAACAGCCGCCACCCTCCCCTGCGCGGAAAAACCGCGGGCGGGCCCGAGGCGAGGCCGGGGCGGGGCCGATTCGAGCGGGGCCGCGCCGCCCGATTCTGAGAAGTGGCCGCCGGCCGCACCGCGAGCCCAATGCCGCCGGCCGCACCGTAACCCCGAGGCCGCCGGCCGGGCGCGGCCCCAACAAAGAGCGGGAAGGTTACCGTTTCAATTCCTGCCCCTTTCCCCGCTTGCGGCGAGCTGTCCATGGGCTAGAATAGCGCCAGCGACAAAACGGGCCGTTGCAGGAGACAGCGGAACCGAAACCCCGATAGGAGCATCCATGAGCTTTGCCATCGTCACCGACTCGTCGAGCAACCTCACCGAGGAGGTCATCGACCGGTTCGACCTGTCCGTCCTGCCCCTTACCTTCATGGTGGACGGCGAGGAGTACCGCAGCTACCTGAAGGGCGCAAAGACCGACCTCGCCCAGTTCTACGCCATGATGCGCGAGGGGAAGGTCATCACCACGTCGCTGCCGAACCTGCAAGAGTCCCGCGAGACCATCGAGGCCCTGCTGAAAGCGGGCGACGACGTGCTCTACCTCGGCTTCTCCAGCGGACTTTCCGGCACCTACCAGGCCATCGAGCTGCTCCTGTCGGAGCTGGCCGGGCTCTACCCCGAGCGCACCGTGACCTCGGTGGATACCCTGGCGGCCTCCGGCGGCGAGGGCCTGCTCGTCACCTACGCGGCGAAGATGCGCGAAGGGGGCGCTTCCTTGGCCGAGGTGCGCGACTGGGTGGAGGATCAAAAGCTGCACCTGGCCCACTGGTTCACCGTGGACGACCTCATGTTCCTGTTCCGCGGCGGCCGGGTGTCCCGCACGGCGGCCTGGGCCGGCACCATGCTCAACATCAAGCCGGTCATGCACGTGGATGACGAGGGGCACCTCATTCCCCTGGAGAAGGTGCGCGGCCGCAAGAAGTCCCTCAAGGCCCTCGTGGACCACATGGAGCAGACCGCCGACGCGCCCGTGGCCGACCAGACCGTCTACATCACCCACGGCGACTGCCTGGAGGACGCCGAGTACGTGGCCGGCCTGGTGCGCGAGCGCTTCGGCGTGACCGACATCATGATCAACTGGGTGGACCCGGTCATCGGCGCCCATTCGGGCCCGGGCACCATGGCCCTGTTCTTCCTGGCAAGCCAGCGCTAGCCTTCCCTCGCCCGCTTCCACCGGCGCAGGCGGCCCCGATCCGCTCCTCCCCAGGGAGCCGCGGATCGGGGCCGCTTCTTTTTCGCCATCCCCTTCACTAGAACGGCTGTTCGATGCTACAATGGGGCCATGGAAGATTTCGACGACATTCCCCTACCGCCCTGGGAGGGCCCGGCCATCCTGCTCGTGGATCTGGACGCCTTCTTCGCCTCGGTGGAGCAGCTCGACCACCCCGGCTGGCGGGGCAAGCCCGTCATCGTGGGCGGCGATCCGCACGCCCACGGGGTGGTGTCCACCTGCTCCTACGAGGCCCGGGCCTTCGGCGTGCGCTCGGCCATGGCCGCCTCGCTCGCGCGGTCGCTGTGCCCCGATGCCATCTGGACCCACGGCAGCTTCCACCGCTACCGCCAGGTGTCGGCGGCCATTATGGCCATCCTGCGCGACGAGACGCCCCGTGTACAGCAGGTGTCCATCGACGAGGCCTTCATGGACGTGACCCCCACCGCCGTGAACACCGAGCATCCCGTGCGCATAGCCCGCCGCATCCAAGAGCGGGTGGCGGCCCTCGGAGTCACCTGCTCCATCGGCGTGGGGGCCACCAAGTCCGTGGCGAAGATCGCCTCGGACCGTGACAAGCCCCGGGGGCTCACCGTGGTGTACCCGGGCACCGAGCGGGCTTTCCTGGGACCGCTGCCCGTGCGCACCATGAGCGGCGTGGGGGCTGCGGCCGAGCAGGCCCTCCTCGCCGCCGGCGTGCGCACCCTGGGAGAGATGGGGGCCGCCGACGGGTCGCTGCTGCGGCGCGTGTTCGGGAAGAATGGCGAGATGATGCGCGATCGGGCCCTCGGGCGCGACTGCTCGCCCGTGGAAGAGGACGACACGGTGAAGTCGGTCTCCAACGAGGTCACCTTCGCCGAGGATCTCACCGAGCGCGCCGATATCGAGGCGGCCCTGGCCACCATTGCCGCCAAGGTGGGGCGCCGCCTGCGGCGCAAGGGGCTCGCCGGGCGCACCGTGGCCATCAAGGTGCGCTTCGCCGACCGCACCACCCACTCGGTGCAGCGGTCGCTGGCCGCCCCTACCGACGACGACATCGCCCTCATCCCCCTGCTCCATGCCATGATCGACGACATTTGGCTGCCCGGGGCCCGGGTGCGGCTGCTCGGCGTGGCCGTGAGTAACTTCCATGCGGACGCGGTGGTGCAGGAGAGCCTCTTCGATGGGAGCGCGTTCGGGGAGGACAGGGCCGAGGCCGCACCGCTCATCGGGGACGCGACCAAGCGCCGCGATCTTTTGCGGGCCACCGACGCCCTGCGCGACCGCTTCGGAGACGACACAGTGCGCTTCGGCTTCGAGCTGCGCAACGCCGGCAACACCACGGGCAGCTCGTCGAAGAACGTGGAAGATTACAAGTAAGCCCCCCCC
>NZ_WAJS01000026.1 GCF_008831045.1 Adlercreutzia muris | reverse complement strand
CCGCCCCGTCTTCCATCGGAGCCCATCGCGCCGTCGCCGCCGAGGGCGGCCGGGGCTCGCGGCCGGCGGTCCCGGCCCGGCCCACGGGCCGCCCCGATCGCACGCCCCGGTCCCGGTCGGCCGCGCAGCGCCCCTCGGCGGCCGACGGCGGCCGACACGGCCGGGGGAAGAAGAGGGCGTCCGACTACGACGCGCCCCGCGTCCAGCCCTCCACTATTCGCGGCCGTCGCCGGCGCGGGCTGCCCGCGGCTCTGGCCACGCTGCTGCTCATCGGGCTCCTTCTGGGGGGCGCCTACGGTGCCGACCGCGTCATCAACGAGAACCGCATCTACGCCGGTGTGTCCATCGGCTCGGTGGACGTGTCCGGCATGACCCTTGAGGAGGCCCGCGCCGCCGTGAGCGGCGCCTACGGCGATCGCGCCAGCCGCGGGCGGGCCATCGTGTTCGCGAGCGAGGAGGCCGCGGCCTCTGTGGACGTGGGCACCGAGCTGGCCGAGCAAGAGGCCCAGGCCGAGCAGCTCTCGGTGGAGGAGGCCCGGGCCGATAAGCTGCTGTGGGTGGCCGAGGCCGGCACCCTGGGGGCGCATCTGCCCGTGAGCGAGCTTGTAGACGAGGCCTTCGCCGTGGGGCGCGACGGCGGCATCGCCGAGCGTTGGTCGGCCCTCGTCGACGGCGCTGCTGTGCCCGTGCGCCTGGCCTTCGACGACGATGCCGTGGAGACTCTCGCCGCCGACATCGACGCCACCATCGGCGAGCCGCGCCAGGATTGGGACGTGGCCGTGGAGGAGGGCCAGGTGCGCCTCGTGGAGGGCCACGAGGGCACCATCGTCGACCGCGATCACTTCACGGCGCTGCTCACCGAGGGCTTCCTCGGCGACGCTCCGGAGGCCGTCTCCTTCGTGGCCGAGGTCGCCTGGGCGCCCCTGCGCATCGACGAGGCCGCCGCCGAGCGTGCCCGCGCCGCCGTGCAGGCGGCTCTCGACGGGGGTGCCACCTTTACCTTCGAGGGTACGTCCTGGACCCTGTCCGGCGCCGAGCTCGGCGCCTGGATGGATACCGAGGTGCGGCCGTCCGGCGACGGCTTCGTGTTGGCTCCCGTGCTCGACGAGCAGGTCGCCCGGGCCGATCTGGTGGCCCGCATCCGCGACGCCGGCTTCGCCTCGGCGGTCACCGTCTCCTTCGAGAAGGCCGACGGGGAGGTGTGGGTGTCCACGGGGGCCGGCTCCCGCTACCCGCTCGTGGCCGAGGCGCTCACGGCGGCCCGCGAGGCGCTGTTCGGGGAATTCGACCGGACCGGCGCACCTGTCGCCGGTCCGGTGGCCGTGGAGATCGGCTGGGGGGAAGCCCCTGAGCGAGCCACTTTCGACGAGGCCGTGGAGCTGGGGCTCATCGGCGAGATCGCCACCTTCACCACCGAGTACAACGACGGCCCCGGCACCGCTAACCGCCGCCACAACATCCACCACGCGGCCGACCGCCTGACCGACTCCATCGCGGCCGCCGACGGCGGAGAGTGGTCCTTCAACGACGTCATGGGCGAGGCCAACGAGGCCAACGGCTTCCAGGCCGCCAACGCCATCGTGAACGGCGAGTACGAGGACGCCATCGGCGGGGGTATCTGCCAGGTGGCCACCACGGTGTTCAACGCCGTCTTCGAGTCCGGCTTCCCCGTGACCGAGCGCCGAAACCACTCCCTGTACATTTCCAGCTATCCCACCGGCCGCGATGCCGCCATCGCGTATCCTGATCTGGATCTGGCGTGGGTGAACGACAGCTCCTCCGACGTGCTCGTGCGCACCCGCTACACCGACTCGACCCTCACGGTCTCCCTCTTCGGCATCGATCCGGGCTACGTGGTCACGGCCGAGACCGGCGACTGGGAGGCGGGCGATCCCTTCAAGAAGCGCACGAAGGTCGACGAGAACGAGCCGGCGGGCACCCACTACGTGAAGACCAAGGGGGCCGACGGGCGCCGCGTCACGGTGCACCGCACGGTGCGCGACCGCTCGGGCAACCTGCTCCACCAGGAGGACTTCGCTTCGAACTACGCGCCCGTCGACGAGGTGGTCGTGGAGGGCCCGAATCTTCCGGGCACCGAGCGCGAGCCCGACGAGCCCGAGAGCACCGAGCCGCCGCCCGAGGAGGGCCGCCCCTGGGATGAGGTGGTGGCCGGCGCCGCGCGCGAGCCCGAGGAAGAGGATGCAGGGGAAGAGGACGGAGGGGCCGGGGAGCAACCCGGGCCATCGGATGATGAGGAATAGGAGGACAGCTGTGTACTTTCAGCCGGAAATCGAGACCATGCCCCGCGCAGAGCTGCAGGCGCTGCAACTGGAGCGTTTGCGGGAGTCGCTGCGCAACGCCTACGAGAACGTGCCGCTCTACCGAGAGCGCTTCGACGCGGCCGGCGTGACCCCCGACGATCTGGAAAGTCTCGAGGATCTTACGCGCTTTCCCTTCGTGGTGAAGCAGGACATGCGCGACAACTACCCCTTCGGCATGTTCGCCCGCGAGAACGGCGACGTGGCCCGTATCCACGCCTCCTCCGGCACCACGGGCCAGGCCACGGTGGTGGGCCACACCGCCGCCGACCTAGAGAACTGGGGCGACTGCTTCGCCCGCGGCATCGCCATGGTAGGGGGCTCGCGCGAATCCACCATCCAGGTGTCCTACGGCTACGGTCTGTTCACCGGCGGCTTGGGCGCGCACGCCGGCGGCGAGGCCATGGGCTGCACCGTCATCCCCACCTCTTCGGGCAACACCAAGCGCCAGGTGCAGATGCTCAAGGACTGCAAGACCGATATTCTGTGCTGCACCCCCTCCTATGCCCTGCTCATCGCTGACACGGCCATCGAGATGGGCTACGACCCGGCCACCGAGTTCCAGATCTCCGGCGGCATCTTCGGCGCCGAGCCCTGCTCGGAGAACATGCGCCAGGAGATCGCCGACAAGCTGGGGCTGCAGTACTGCGACGTCTACGGCCTCTCGGAGATCATGGGCCCGGGCGTGGCTATGGAATGCGCCGAGCGCGGCGGCCTGCACATCGCCGAGGACCAGTTCTACTGCGAGATCATCGACCCGGACACCCTGGAGGTGCTGCCCGACGGGGAAGTGGGCGAGCTCGTCATCACGACGCTCACCCGCGAGTGCTCGCCGATGATCCGCTACCGCACCCGCGACGTCACTTCCATCAGCGCCGAGCCCTGTGCCTGCGGTCGCACCCACCGCAAGATCGGCCGCATCCTGGGCCGTACCGACGACATGCTCATCATCCGCGGCGTGAACGTGTTCCCGTCCCAGATCGAGCAGGTCATCACCGAGTTCCCCGAGGTGGCCACCCAGTACCAGATCGTGCTCACTTCCCGCGGGCCCCTCGACCACGTGGAGCTCCAGGTGGAGACCGAGCCCGATTTCCCCATCGACGAGGTGCGCGCCCTGGAGGATCTGCGCGGACACTTGGGCGCGGCGCTCAAGGGCAATCTGCAGGTGGCCGTGGACATCAAGTTCGTGGAGCCCAAGACCATCGCCCGCTCCGAGGGCAAGGCAAAGCGCGTCATCGACCTGAGAGGAGAGACCCACTAATGATCTCGCAGCTGACGGTATTTCTCGCCAACGAGAAGGGGCGCCTGGCCGCGGCTTGCCGCACCCTGGCCGACGCCGACATCAACCTGGCGGCGCTCTTCATCGCCGACACGGCCGACTTCGGCATCGTGCGCATCTTCTGCGACCGGCCCAACCGCGCCGCCGCCGTGCTCGCCGAGGCGGGATTTCGCGCCTCCATCACGCCGGTCATCGCCGTGTCCGTGGCCGATGAGCCCGGTGCCCTGGCCCGGCTTCTGGGCTTCTGCCATGAGGCGTCCATGAACGTCGAGTACGGCTACTGCTTCTCGGTGGCCGGCGGCACTGCCGTGGACGTGCTGAAGATCGAGGGGGAGGGGGCCGAGGAGGCCCTGGCCGCCGCGGGCTTCAAGATTCTCGCTCCGGAAGAGGTCTATGTTGTCGACGAGGACTAAGCGCCGCTCCTGGCTCGGGGCCCTGCTGCTGGCCGGTGCCCTGGCCCTGCCCCTGGCCGCCCCCGTGCCGGCCGCCGCCGATGTGCGCGGCACCGATGTGATTCTCGGCCAGACCGTGGAGGCGCGGGGACTGCCGGCCGTGGCCTGCCCCAACATCACGGCCTCCTATGCCGTGCTCACCGATGAGAACGGCGCGGTGCTCTTCGCCCGCGATGCCGACACCCAGTCCCACATCGCCTCCATCACCAAGGTGATGACGGCCATCGTGGCCCTGGATTCCGGATTGCCCCTGGACACGAAGGTGACCGTATCGCCGGAGGCCGCCGCCGTGGGCGAGTCCTCGGCGAACCTCCAGGCCGGCGACACGCTCACCCTCCAGGCGGCCCTCACCGGGCTCATGGTGCCCTCGGGCAACGATGCCGCCATCGCCATCGCGGAGGCCGTGGGGGCGGGGCTTGCCCGGGACGGCCAGTCGGCCAACGAGGCCTTCGTGGACGCCATGAACGCCAAGGCCGCCGAGCTGGGCATGGAGCACTCTCTGTTCGCGAACCCCCACGGGCTCGACATCGACGAGTTCGACAACGAGATGTACTCCACGGCCGGCGATGTGGCCCTCATGTGCGCCTACGCCATGGAGAACGAGACCTTCCGCTCCATTGTGGCCCAGCAGACGGCCCAGATCACCGTGGCCAAGCCCGACGGCCAGGCGGTCACCCTCGATCTGGTGTCCTCCGACCTGCTGCTCGGTGTCTACGAGGGCGCCTGCGGCATCAAGACCGGCTACACCGAGGCTGCGGGCAACTCCTTCGCCGGGGCCTGCAGCCGGGGTAGCGGCGACCTTATCGCCGTGGTGCTCGGCTGCCCCTCGGAGACCGCCCGCTTCGAGGACACGAAGATCCTCTTCGACTGGGTCTACGACAACCGCGTGAGCTACCGCCTCGCCCACAGCGACCGCACGGTGACCATGACCGCGGACGGCCGCGCCGAGGAGGTGCCCCTCATCGCCGAGGTGCCCTTCACTGCCTGGACCGACAAGCGTGTGAACGCCACCTTCGCCGATCCGAAGGCCGCCGTGGAGGTGTTCGCCCCCGAGGGCAACGTGAGCCAGGAGCTCGTCTTCGACGATTTGAACGGCTCGGTGCGGGCCGGCGATAAAGTGGGCACCGCCACCTTCTACCAGGCCGGACAGCCCATCGCCACCCAGGATCTCGTGGCCGCCGAGGACGCGGCCGCCCCCGACTTCTTCCAGGCCATCGCCATCTGGTGGGAGCGCCTGTGGGCCGGCTTCGGGGGCACCGAGCTTGTGGCCGAGCCCGTGGTGGTGAACGAGACCCCGCTCATTTACGACAAGGCGCCAACCCGTTCCGACCAGTCCGTGGCCGCCATCGCCTCCGGCGAGGAGGATAGGGCCCCGGCCGACGGCGACGGGGCGACCGACGACCAGCAAGGGGCCCCGGTGTCCGGGGCCAGCGAATAGAAGGAGAACGGCTATGACCGAACTGTGCCCCGTCTGCTCCCATGCGGTATCGCCCGATGATGCCGTGTGCCCCACCTGCGGCTTCAAGCTCCTCGGTGCGACCCAGGCCTTCAAGCCGCTGTCGGTGGAGGGCGATGCCGTGCTCGCCTGCGATGTGGCCCCCACCCGGGCGTCCCTCACCGTGGTGCGCGGGCCGAAGGTGGGCATGGTCTACGGTCTGGGCAGCGAGCCCATTACCGTGGGCCGCGCGCCGCAGTGCACCATCTTCCTGAACGACATGACCGTCTCGCGCATGCACGCCACCATCGAGCCCGAGGGTCCCTGCTACGTCATCCGCGACGCGAACTCGTTCAACGGCGTGTGGGTGAACAACGACTCTGTGGAGGCGCGCACCCTGCGTCCCGGCGACTTCATCCAGATCGGCACTTTCTGCCTGCAATACGAGGAGAACTAGGCCGCTTGCGGCCCTTGGTTGGGAGAGAGACGGGGAACTATGGAACTGATGTCGGGAAACGAGGCCATCGCCCAAGGTGCCTGGGAAGCCGGCTGCGCCATCGGCGTGGCCTATCCGGGCACGCCCTCCACGGAGACGCTGGAGGCCTTCGGCCGGAAAGAGGGCGTCTACGCCGAGTGGTGCGTCAACGAGAAGGTGGCCCTGGAGGTGGGCGTTGGCGCCTCGGCGGCCGGGGCCCGGGTGCTCGCTACCATGAAGCACGTGGGGGTGAACGTGGCGGCCGACCCGCTGTTCACCGCCGCCTACACCGGCGTGGGGGGCGGCCTGGTGATCCTGGCTGCCGACGACCCCGGCATGTACTCCTCCCAAAACGAGCAGGACTCCCACTACTATGCCCAGGCGGCCGCCGTGCCCTGCCTGGATCCTGCCGATTCCGCCGAGGCGCTCCGCTTTACCCGGGAGGCCTTCGACCTGTCCGAGCGCTTCGATGTGCCGGTGATGCTGCGCTCCAGTGTGCGCATCTCCCATACCAAGACGCCCGTGGAGCCCGGCGCGCGCACGGAGCGCCCCCTCGTTCCCTACGAGAAGAACCCCGCGAAGTGGGTCATGATGCCCGCTTTCGCCAAGCCGCGCCGTGCTGTGCAGCTCGAGCGCATCGACGCCCTGCGCGCCTGGGCCGAGGAGTGCCCCTACAACGAGGTGGTGCGCCGCGGAAGCGACATCGGCGTCGTCTGCGCCGGAGCGGCCTACCAGCATGTGGTGGAAGGGCTGTCAGAGGCCTCCGTCTTCAAGCTGGGCCTCACCTGGCCCCTTCCGGCCGCGGCCCTGGCCGACTTCGCCGATTCCGTCGAGCGCCTCTACGTGGTGGAGGAGGGCTCGGCCTATCTGGCCGATGCCGTGCGGGCCTGCGGCATCGCGGTGAGCGAGCCGCCCTGCCCGCTGCCCCGGGCCGGGGAGCTGTCCCCGGGTCTGGTGCGGGCGGCCTTCGGCGGCGCGGCATTGCCCCACGCCCCGGCCGTGGAGGGACTGCCGGCCCGGCCGCCGGCGCTGTGCCCGGGCTGCCCCCACCGCCTCGTGTTCAAGGAGCTCGCCCGCATGCGGGCCATCGTTACCGGGGACATCGGCTGCTACACCCTGGGGGCCCTGCCCCCGCTGGCCGCCATGGATACCACGGTGGACATGGGCGCCTCCGTCTCCATGGCCCACGGCTTCGAGCTGGCCCTGGCCGGCACCGAGCACCGGCCCGTGGTGGCGGTCATCGGCGATTCCACCTTCGCCCATTCGGGCCTGAGCTCGCTCATCTCCACGGTGTACAACTGCGGCGCGGGCACCGTCTGCGTGCTCGACAACCGCACCACGGCCATGACCGGGCGCCAGGGCAACCCCTTCAACGGCGTGACCCTGCAGGGGCGCCCCAGCCGCGAGCTGCACATCGAGGCCGTGGTGGCCGCCATCGGCGTGGAGGACGTGCGGACGGTGGACCCCAACGACGCCGCCGCGGTGCGCGCGGCCCTCAAGGAGGCCACGGCCGCAGACGACATCTCGGTCATCGTATTCCGTTCTCCCTGCGTGCTGCTGGAGCGCAAGGCGGCTCGGCCCTTTTGGGTGAACGGCTCCTGCACGGCTTGCGGCTCCTGTGCCACGCTCGGCTGCCCGGCCATCGCCCGGGACGAGAGCGGCGTGGCCTCCATCGATACGGGGCTCTGCATCGGCTGCGGCCAGTGCGAGCAGTACTGCCGCTTCAACGCGATCGTTTTGGAATAGGGGAGCGATAATGGAGATGACGACCAAGACCGTGCTCTTGTGCGGCGTCGGCGGCCAGGGCACCATCCTGGCGGCCGACCTGCTGGCCGCCGCCTGCCTGGCGGCGGGGCTTGACGTGAAGGTGTCGGAGATCCACGGCATGGCCCAGCGCGGCGGTTCCGTGACCACGGTGGTGCGCATGGGCGGCGCTGTGCGGTCCATGGTGTCCGATCCGGGCGCCGCCGACGTGGTGGTGGCCTTCGAGACCACCGAGGCCCTGCGCAACCTGCCCCAGCTCGCCGAGGGGGGCACGCTCATCGTGAACGATACGGCCATCAAGCCGCTGCCCGTGCTCACCGGTGCCGCCTCCATGCCGCCCCGGGCCCGGGAAGACCTGGCCGCGGCCGGGGCGCTGCTCGTTCCCGCCGAGGCCCTGGCCCGGGCTGCCGGCAACCCCAAGTGTGCCAACGTGGTGCTCGTGGGGGCGCTCTCGGCCACGCTCGATATCCCGGCCGAGATATGGGAGCGCGCCGTGGCCGAGCGCGTGCCCGCCCGTACCGTGGAGGCGAATTTGGCGGCCCTGGCCGCCGGCCGGGCCTTTATGGATACCACAGAGGAGGCGTGAGTGATATGACGGTGTCCCAGATCAGCGTCTTTGCCAACAGCCGACCCGGCCATTTGGGCCGGGTGCTCGACCGCTTCGAGGAGGTCGGCGTGTCGGTGCGCGGGTTCTCGGCTTCCGATACCGGCGAGTACGGCATCCTGCGCTTCGTGGTGGACAGGCCCGAGGAGGCCCTGGCGGCGCTGCGGCAGGACGGCTGCGCCTGCACCGTCGCGCCCGTGCTCTGCCTGAAGCTCGTAGACGAGCCCGGCGAGCTGGCCCGGGTCATGGGGGTGCTCGCCCGCTGCGGCATCAACGTGGTGTACAGCTACTCCATGATCTCCACCTACATCGTGCTCTCCACCACCGATCCCGACCGGGCCCGGGAGCTTCTGGCGAGCGAGCCGGTGGAGATGATTACCCAGGAGGACATCGCCCGCTTCTCGGCGGCCCGCCAGGGGAAGGAGATCGAGCGATGAGCGTTCCCGCGATCATGGACGTGAGGGAGAAGGGGGGCGCCCTGGCCGCCGCGGCCGCGGGTCGCTTCGATCTTCTTCCGGTGTACAAGGCCGAGATCGAGTGCGCTTCGCGCGAGGAGATCGAGGCGGTGCAGCTGGCCAAGCTTAAGGAGACCGTGGCCTACGCCTACGAGCGCGTACCCTACTACCGGGAGAAGATGGACGAGATGGGGGTGGCGCCCGCCGACATCCAGACCCTGGCCGACGTGCGCCAGCTGCCCTTCACCGATAAGGCCGTCCTACGCGACACCTTCCCCTTTGGCTTGTTCGCCGTGCCCCTGGACGAGATTCGCGAGCTGCATTCCTCGTCGGGCACTACGGGCAAACCCGTGGTGGTGGGCTACACCGACGACGACATGGATATGTGGAGCGAGTGCATCGCCCGACTCGTGCAGATGGCCGGCGTGGTGCCCGGGGACGTGGCCCAGATGGCCTTCGGCTACGGCATGTTCACCGGTGGCTTTGGCCTGCACTACGGCCTGCAGCGGCTCGGCTGCGCCATGATTCCCGCCGGTGCCGGCAACACGGAGCGCCATATCCAGATGATCGAGGACTACGGCACCACGGTGCTCGTGGCCACGCCCTCCTATGCCATGCACATCTGCGAGGTGGGGGAGAAGATGGGCTACGACTGGGAGGCCTCGTCCCTGCGCGTGGGCCTGTTCGGCGGCGAGCCCTGCCCGCCGGGCCTGAAGGCCGAGATCGAGCGGCGCATGCACATCGTGTGCACCGACAACTACGGGCTTACCGAGGTCATGGGGCCGGGGGTGTCCGGCGAGTGCTTGGCCGAGCGCTTCCAGCAGCACATCGCCGAGGACCACTTCCTGTGGGAGGTCATCGATCCCGAGACCGGCGAGCCGGTGGGAGAGGGCGAGGTGGGCGAGCTTGTGCTCACGCCCTTGGGCAAACAGGGTATTCCCGTGCTGCGCTACCGCACCCACGACCTGACGGCCGTGCACACCGGGCCCTGCGCCTGCGGTCGCACCCTGGCCCGCATGGACAAGGTGCGCTCCCGTTCCGACGACATGCTCATCATCCGCGGCACCAACGTGTTTCCCTCCCAGGTGGAGGACGTGCTCACGGGCATCGAGGAGGTCACGCCCCACTATCACATCATCGTGGAGACGAAAGACGGCATGGACTCCCTCATCGTGGAGACCGAGCTGCGCCCCGAGGCCTTCTCCGATTCCTTCGAGACCATGGACGCCTTGCGCCGCAAGATCGCCGAGAAGCTGAAGGCAACCCTGCTGGTGGCACCTTCGGTGCGCCTTGTGGAGCCCGGCGGCATCGAGCGGGCCATCGGCAAGGCCAAGCACGTGGACGACCGACGGGCGAAGTAGCCCAAGGGCCTTTCCATGGATGCTCCTGAAGTTCCCGCTATCCCCGTCATCGGCCGTTTCGCGCCGTCGCCCACGGGGCGCATGCACGCGGGGAACATCTTCGCGGCGCTCGTGGCCTGGCTCGTGGCGCGGTCCCAGGGCGGTCAGATGGTACTGCGGGTGGAGGATCTCGATCGGGAGCGCTCCAAGCCCGCGTTCATCGACGACGTGCAGCGGGACTTCGAGCGCCTCGGGCTCTTCTGGGATCGCGGTCCCTATTTCCAGCATGATCGGGACGAGGCCTACCGTGCGGCCCTGGAGACCCTGGCCGCACGGGATCTGCTGTACCCCTGCTATTGCACCCGGGCCGACCTGCATGCCGCCTCGGCGCCCCATCGCGGCGAGAAGCCGGTGTACCCGGGGACGTGCCGCGCCCTGCCGGCTGCAAAGCGGGCCGAGCGCGAGGCCGCCGGGCGCGCGCCGGCTCTGCGGCTCACGGTGCCCGACCGCGTCCTGGGCCTGCGCGACCTCGTGCAGGGGGATTACCGTCAGAACCTGGCCTGCGACTGCGGCGACTTCCTCGTGCGCCGCGCCGACGGGGCCTTCGCCTATCAGTTGGCCGTGGTGGTGGACGACGGAGCCCAGGGGGTGACCTCGGTGGTACGGGGCGTCGATCTGCTGTGCTCCACGCCCCAGCAGATGTACCTGCAGGAGCTGCTCGAATTGCCCCATCCCGTCTACGGCCATGTGCCGTTGGTGACGGGGGACCGGGGCCGGCGCCTCTCGAAGCGGGATCGCGATGCGGCCTTGGACGAGCTGCTCGCCCGCTTCGGCACGCCTGCGGCGGTGATCGGGCACATCGCCGGCATCACGGGGCTGGCACCCACGACCGATCCCGTCATGCCCGAGGAGCTGCTGGGAGAATTCTCCGTCGGGGCGCTGCCGACTCTGTTTCCCGATCCGGTGCAGATACCCTGGCGCTGAGCCTAGAACAGGAGGGCGGCGGCGTAGAGGGCGCCCAGTGCCACGTTCGCGCTGCCGATCTGTCCCATGGCGCCGATGCGCGAGGCGGGAACGAGGGGGTTGAGCCAGAGGGCCCGCAGAAGCGGGTAGGCGGCCAGCAGCAGGAACGGCAGGACGGCGATGCCCGTCGGGAACCAGATGGGCACGATGGCGAGAATGGCCGCGATCCAGAGCACCATGAGACCGCGATAGGCTGTCCGGGCGCGCGGGCGGCCCAGCAGGACGGGGAGGGTGCGGCGGTTCGCCTCGATGTCCTTCTCGATGTCGCAGGTGTTGTTGGTCATCATGATGAGCCCCACCCCGATGACGGTGGGCGCGGCCCACAGCAGCATGAGGAAGTCGAGGGAGCCGGTGAGCACCTGGTAGCAGGCCAGGGGTATGAGACCTCCCATGACGATGCCGCTCACGGCCTCGCCGACGGGCAGATAGGACAGGGGCGTTTTGCCCCCCGAGTAGGCAACGACGATGACGGCCCCTACCAGGGCGATGGCCAACGGGGTGAGACCCGCCTCCAGGATGACGATGATGCCGAGGAGGAAGGCCGCGGTGAGCAGGGCGATGGCTGCGGCGAGCACTGAGCGCGGGTTCACGTGGTTGTAGACGAGGACGGCATCGGTGACCTCCACGTTGTCGTCGGCCGAGTCGGCGCCCTTCACGTAGTCGAAGTAGTCGTTGAACGTATTCACCGATGATTGCATGAGAATGCAGATGACCAAAAGCAGCCAGGCCATGGCAGGGGAGACGGCGCCCGTGGTCGCGAGGGCGCAGGCGCAGGCGATGAGCACGGGCATGATAGCCGCGGGCCAGGTGTGGGGGGCGGAAAGCTGCCAGATCAGGGCAGGGGAGAGAGGAGCGAACGCTCCCCTATCGTCGGAATGCTGTTTCGTACTCATGTTCGCTTTCTTGTTCGGGCCGTCTGCCGATCGCACAGCGGGGCGGACCTGTTCGCTGATTATGCGCGGTGGGGCTATTATAGAAGAAGGCACCGGGTACGCGGTGCCTTCCGTGAAGATATAAGGTTGATGGCCCTAGTTGGTCATGAGCGCTGCCGCGATGTCCCCGGATGTCGACGATGCCGGCTCCCACTGGCCGTCCACCTTGGTGTAGGTGATGGTGACCGGCTCGGTGGCCGCCAGTTCCACGCCGTCGAGAGAGCCGATGACGATCTCGCCGATGCGCTGGTTGATCTCATCGCTCGATAAGGCAGCGATCTCATCGGGATTCGCAGTGATGTCGGTCACGGCGTTTTGGAGGGCGCCCTGATAGCCCGTGTAACTCTTGCAGGTGATGGTGATCTGCGCGGTGGCCCGGTCGCCGTCCACGGTGATGGAATCGATGGCGTAGTCGAAGCCGTCGAGGTAGGACTTCATGAAGGCCACGCCGTCGATGCCGTAGACCGACAGCTGGCTCATGTTGATGCTCTCGGAGAATTCGTCGACAAAGGAGTCGTCGAGGTTCTTGATGCTGTCGAGTTCCGAAGTGAGCTTCGCGCGGATGGCGTCCTCGTCGCTCGGGCTGCCCAGGCAACCTGAGAGCGAGCAGGCAGCCGCGATCATCGTGATGGCCACCAATAGAACGAGAATTCCATGGGCAAGGGTAAAGGATTTCGACTTTACATAATCCATATTATCAGCCTTTCAGAGAGAATGAGGGATTGACGGGTGGAAGATCGTTGCGGCTTTTAGCCCCAGGCGTTGCCGCCGCCCTCAGAGGGGCTCGTCGGCGACAGGCTGCTCGCGGCGTCGCCGAGGATGGCGCTGTAGTCGCCGGTCTGCATGGCCTCCATGAGTACGGGCAGCATCATGGCGACGCTGACGCCGTTGAGTATGAGGGCCACCGCGCCGATGCCGATGCCCATGAGGGCGGTTTGCCTGAGCGCTCGGGCATAGGGCCGCTTGGCTGGTGCCACGTCATCGAGGACGCTGCGAATTTTGACGAAGGCGATGATGGCGCAAACGAGAGCCACGGCGCTCAGGGCGACGCCCCCGATAATGAAGGATATGGGACCGGCTACCGTGGCCACGGTAGCGAGGGTTCGCGCCGACTTGAGCTCGTAGTCGGCTACGGCGGCCTGGGCGCTTCCCCCAGATTCTATGGTCTGGGGGTCAACGGAGGGCAGAATGGGCCGCTGCCCCTGGGTCGACGGGTCGTCTGAGCGTGAGGGCTCCGGCCTCTGCGGCGATTCGCTGGGTGCCGAGGTATCCTCGGGCTTCTGGGGGAATTGATCCATGGGGCCTCGATTCTAGCTGACGCCGCTGCTGCCGAAGCCCTGGGCTCCGCGGACACTGGCGGGAAGCTGATCAGTGTTATGTAAAGTAACCGAAGGGGTGGCTACGATCATCATCTGCGCGATGCGATCGCCCCTCTCGAAGGAAAACGGCTCCTGGGGATCGAGATTGACGAGTACAACCATGATCTCGCCTCGGTAGCCGCTATCTACCAGTCCCGGTCCGTTCACGACGGAGACGCCATGGCGGGATGCAAGACCGCTGCGCGGAATAACGAGCCCGGCGTACCCGTCGGGAATGGCCATGGCGAAGCCGCACGGCACCGTCATGCGCTCGAAAGGATTCAATGTGCCGGCTACGGCGGCCCGGAGGTCAAGTCCCGCATCTCCAGGATGGGCGTACTGGGGCGCAGGCAGCTCCTCATCGAGAACAGTGATGCTCACATCCATAGCGCACCCCCCTATCCGAGCTCTCCCAGGGCCGAGGAGAACTCCTCCACGCTCTGGAAATCCTTGTATACGCTGGCAAAGCGAATGTAGGCCACATCATCGAGCTTCGCCAGTCGCGCGAGGGCCATATCGCCGAGATCCTTCGACTTGATTTCCGTGCGCTGGGTGGAGCGCAGCTCCGACTCGATGCTCGCGATGAGGTGGTCGATCTTCTCCGGAGTGATGGGTCGCTTGGCGCAGGCGATGAGCAGGCCGCGCATGAGCTTCTCTCGATTGAACACCTCGGATGAGCCGTCGGCCTTGATGACGAGGATGGGGTTTTCGGCCAACCGCTCGTAGGTGGTGAAGCGAGTGCCGCATTCCAGGCATTCGCGGCGTCGGCGAATAGATGCCCCCTCGTCGGCAGAGCGGGAATCGACGACTTTCGATTCGGGATATCCGCAGGAAGGACAGCGCATGGGTTCTCCTAACAATGAGTTGGTTACCCATGATACCCCAAGCACCGCCTGCTTCCAGCATCTTCAAGACTTTGCTACCATCGTGATACGTCGGCGGCTTTCCGAGTTCTGCGCTCAACAGCGGCACCTCTCTGAACATCCGCTCGGCGGCGCGAGCGTGGTTCGCAAGGCCGCTTTCCTCAGGCAAAGAGCATAACGAAGGAGACGACGGTACTGAGGGCGAAGGCGATGGGAAATTCAAATCGGCTCATTTTTTCTCTCCTGACCTCTTGCGTAGAACCTTTGTTCGCAGTTATAATAGAACGAACAAAAGTTCATGTCAACAGATTTTTCAAACAAATGTACGCCTTATAGAAAGGATGCAGCATGACCCAGAAAGTAACCAGGCGGCAACAGGCGGTTCTTGACTGCATCGAGGCGTGCATACGGGAGAAGGGCTATGGCCCTACGGTGAGGGAAGTATGCCAGACCCTCGGCCTGTCCTCCCCTTCCACCGTTCACGTGCACCTGAAAGCCCTGGAAGATAAGGGCTATATCAAGCGGGATCCGCTCAAGTCCCGCTCCATCGCCCTCACTTATCCGATCGACGACATGCCCTCTCCTGCCGTCAGCGTGGCGGGTAGCTACAGCAATCTCGTCAACGTACCCCTGGTGGGCGATGTAGCAGCCGGCTGCCCCATTTTGGCCCAGGAGAACATCACCGACACCATCACACTGCCCACGGACATCGTGGGTGACGCCGCATCCTTCATGCTGTCCGTGCGGGGCGAGTCCATGGTAGAGATCGGCATTAACGACGGCGATTACGTCGTGGTCAAGGAGCAGTCCGTGGCGAACAACGGCGATATCGTCGTGGCCATTGTGGACGACGGGGCTACGGTGAAGCGCTTCTACAAGGAGGCCGACCACATCCGTCTTCAGCCTGAGAACTCCTCTATGGAGCCCATTATCGTGAGCGATTGCTCTATCGCGGGCAAGGTAGTGGCCGTGTTCCGCCGTCTCTAGAGGCAGTGCCGAGCGGTTTCGCGCTCAACAGAATCGATAGCATGCAGCGAGGGCCATGGACGTGATTCCATGGCCCTCTCGCAAAAGGGGTGCTTCGCAGGCGGTGACGCTCCAAGCCCGGTTTCAGCCAGTCGCTATGCGGAAAACTCCCGAAAAGCGGCAGCGAAGGCCGGGGCGGCGAGCATTTGGATATGGGTGCCGTCGGCCTCGTGAGACTCCGATATGATGTGGCACCGCTCGTGGGCAAGCGATACCAAGTCGCCGCGCTGGTAGGGAATCACCACATCGAGCTTGGCATCGGCGGCCGAGGCGGCCGTGGCCAGGGCGGTCACGAGGCCGTCGATGCCCTCGCCGGTGCGAGCCGAGACGAACTGAGCGTGGGGGAAGCGACGGCGCAGCCCGGCCAAGGTCTCCGCATCGAGCAGGTCGCATTTGTTGAACACCTCGATGGCGGCAATGGACTCGGCACCGATCTGATCGAGCACCTCGCAGACGGCATCGATCTGCCCCTCGAACTCCGGAGAGGAGGCATCAATCACATGGAGGATCAGATCGGCGCCGGTGATCTCGTCGAGCGTCGATCTGAAGGCCTCCACCAGGGTGGTGGGCAGCTTCTGGATGAAGCCGACGGTGTCGGTAACGGTAACCTCGCGACCCTCGGGCAGGGCGAACTTGCGGGTCGTGGAATCCAAGGTGGCGAAGAGCTTATCGTAGCTGAGCACGGCGGCACCGGTGAGCCGGTTGATGAGAGAGCTCTTCCCCGCGTTGGTGTAGCCGGCTAGGGACACCTTGAACATACCGCTGCCGTAGCGGTTCTCCCGCTGCAGCGAGCGCACCTCGGAAAGATGGGCCAGTTCGCGGCGGATGGAGGTGATGCGCTTGCGCACCATGCGGCGATCCACTTCCAGCTGGCTCTCGCCCTCGCCGAAGCGGGATCCCACGCCGCCGCCCATGCGGTTCGAGGCCAGGTGCGCCCACATGCCGCGTAGGCGCGGATAGAGGTACTGGTTCTGGGCGAGCCGCACCTGGAGGCGACCTTCCTTGGAGGTGGCGTGCAGGGCGAAGATGTCCAAAATGAGGGCCGTGCGATCGATGACCTTCACTGACTTGTCCATGATCTTCTCGAGGTTCGCCTGCTGAGAGGGGGTCAGCTCATCGTCGAAGATGACGAGATCCGCCTCGCAGCTTCGGGCGAGAT
This sequence comes from Adlercreutzia muris, assembly GCF_008831045.1. GTDB lineage: Bacteria > Actinomycetota > Coriobacteriia > Coriobacteriales > Eggerthellaceae > Adlercreutzia > Adlercreutzia muris. The sequence goes on along the minus strand of NZ_WAJS01000026.1, from coordinate 25,366 downwards.
CGGCGATTTCAACGGCCTTGCCCGAGCCTACGAAGGTGCGGGGGTTCGGGGCATCGAGGCGCTGGGTGGTGGAGGCCACCACGTCGGCTCCGGCGGTGTCGGCCAAGCGATCAAGTTCGGCCAACGACGATTCCAAGGGCCATTCGAGCCCCGGACGGTCGACGCCCACGATGACGGCCCGCTCCCGGCGCTGTTCGGCTATGGTCGCGGGGCCCTTTTGGATAACAGATTGATATTCGGTCATGGGGTGCTCCTTATGCGTAGTGTGCGACTAAAAGGCGCCCGTGGCGCCGAGAGATGCCCGACAAGGGTATGGGCTAGTCGACAAAGCGCATGGACAACACGCTCCCCTCTCTACCGATCGCTGAGACGCGAATGAAAATGCCCTGTCATGATAGCACAGGTGCCCTTCTTCGCAAGAAGGGGCCTAGGCCAATGTTTCCAACTGGGCGAGGATCGTATCGGCCATGGCCCAGGCGTTCCCCGCGTCGGCATCGATCCATCGGATGCGCTCGTCGCGGCGGAACCACGTGCGCTGACGCTTGCCGTAGCGACGCGTGGCCTGCTTGATAGCGGCGATGGCCTCGTCCAGGGTGCAGCGTCCCTCCAAAGCCTCGACGATCTCCTTGTAGCCGATGGCCTGGGGCGCCGTCACGCCCTCACGGAAGCCCGCATCCAAAAGCCCGCGCACCTCCCCCACCAGATCGGCCTCGACCATGGCGTCTACCCGAGCATCGATGCGCTCGTTCAGCACAGTCGGGGTGACGGCCAGGCCGAACTGCACGGCGGGAACGGCCGCTTCAATGGAGGCCAGGTTGCGCTTCTGCTCGGCGTAGGAGCGCCCTTCGGCTAGAAGCTCGAAGGCCCGCACGACGCGGCGCACATTGTTCGGGTGCAGCTCCCGGGCGCTGTCCGGATCGAGGCGGTTCAACTCGTCCCAGAGGGCTTGGGCTCCCTCCCGCTCGGCAAAGGCAGTCCACCGCTCGCGCACAGGATTGCCCACCTGATCGCCGGCGGGAAATTCGTAGGCATCGATGGCCGCCTTCACGTAGAGGCCCGTTCCCCCGCAGAGAACGGCCCTCTTGCCGCGCTCGGCGATGGCCGCGAAGGCATCGCGGGCGAAGGACTGGAACAGGGCCGCGGAATAAGGCTCGCCGGGATCGACGAGGTCGAAGCCGTGATGGGGCACGATGCGCTCGGCCGCGGGCAGCTTGCCTGTGCCGATATCCATGCCTCGGTAGATCTGCATGGAGTCGGCGCTCACCACTTCCCCGTCGATGGCCGCCGCCACGAGCTGGGCGGCATCGGTCTTGCCCGAGGCCGTGGGGCCGACGATGCAGATAACGGGCAGTGCGGCGTCAGTCATCGACCACCGTGCCAGAGAGGTACCAGGTGCGGGCCTCGTCGATGCGCATGGGCACGATGGTGCCGACCAGCTCGTCGGCAGTGCGCCCAGCAGGAACCGGCCCGTGCACCGTCTGGTTCTTGGGGCTCTTGCCGGCCAGCACGGCCTCGTCGCGCTTGGAGGTGCCCTCGATGAGCACGGGCACGATGGCGCCAAGCTCGGCCTGGTTCGCCTCGAAGGCCTTGCGCTGCACGAGGTCCACCAAGCGGTCGAAGCGCTCCTGGATGACCTCCCGGGGGGTGTCGTCCTCCATCGAGGCAGCCGGCGTGCCCTCGCGCTTCGAGTAGATGAACGTGAACACCTGGCTGTAGCCCACCTCCTCCACGAGGCGGTAGGTGTCCATGAAGTCCTCTTCGGTCTCACCTGGAAATCCCACGATGATGTCGGTGGACAGGGCGATATCGGGCACAACGGCCCGCAGCTTCTCGATGAGCCCGAGGTAGTGCTTTCGGGTATAGCGGCGGTTCATGGCTTTGAGGACGCGGTCGGAGCCCGACTGCACCGGCAGGTGCAGGGCCGGCATGAGGGATCGCAGGGTGCCGAAGCGCTCGATGACGCCGTCGGTGAGGTCCTTCGGGTGGCTCGTGGCGAAGCGCAACCGCTCGATGCCCGCATCGTCCAGGGCATCGAGCACCGCGTCGAAGCGCGGCTCGCCGTAGAGGTCGCGCCCGTAGGAGTTGACGTTCTGCCCGAGCAGGGTGATCTCCTTCACACCGGCCTCCACGTAGCGTCGGGCCTCCTCGGCGATGTCCTCCAGGGGGCGAGACTTCTCACGGCCGCGCACGTAGGGCACGATGCAGTAGGAGCAGAAGTTGTTGCAGCCCACGGTGATGGGCAGCCACGCCGCCCAAGCGTGCTCGCGGTCGGCGGGCAGGGCGGTGGAGAACTCCGCTCCCCCCTCGAGCACCTCCACGGAATGGCCCGCGCTCTCGATGGCCGAGGCGAGCAGCCCCGGCAGCGAGGCCAGGTTGTGGGTGCCGAAGACGACGTCCAGGTGCGGCAGCTGCTTCACGAGCTTCTCGCCGTCGCGCTGACCGATGCAGCCGCCCACGGCGATGTAGCGCTTCTCGTAGGGCGAGCCGTCTCGCACGGGAATGTTCTTCATGGATGCGACCTGGCCGTAGAGCCGCGTATCGGCGGCCTCGCGCACGCAGCAGGTCATGAACACGACGATATCGGCCTCTTCAATGGTGCCGACGGGCAGCGAGCCCAGCCCCTCGAGCATGCCGGCGACGCGCTCGGAGTCGTGCTTGTTCATTTGGCAGCCGAAGGTGTGGATGCAGAAAGTAGTGCCCTCGAAGGAAACGCCCATGGCAACCACCGGCTATAGCGCGGCTGCGTCGGCCGCGGCGATGACGGCAAAGCCGGCGCGGGGCTCCACGGAGAAGCGGATGGCGGTGCGGTACTCGCCGTCGATCACGATATCGGCGAATGAGGGGATGCAGCAGATCTCGATGCCCACTGGAGAGAGGAATCCGCGCGAGATGGCCACGGCCTTCACCGCCTGGTTCACGGCGCCGGCACCCACGGCCTGGATCTCGACGGACGAGCCGTCCTTGATCATGCCCGCAATGGCTCCGGCCACGGAGGCCGGGGAAGACTTCGAGGATACCTTGAGGCAGCCGATGGACGGCCGGGGTTCTGTGGTGGTTGACACGTCGCTGATCCTTGTCCTTTGAGGCGTGGTTGCTGGTCTGATAGGGGTTCGTTTAATGTCGAATCGCGAGGGAATGCCTTGGAAATTCAAACGTTGCTATTCTACCGAAAGGGCGCAAGGGGCGCAATATCGGCGCCAGCCTAAGACATCTTGCGGATGGGAACGGTGATGCGAATGGCATCGGCTCCCACGGAAACCTCCGGCCGGCCCACGGCCTCAAGAAAATATCGATCGGCCAGGGCCTCTACGGATCGGGCCGCGCTCTCTCGCAGGGCCTCTACATCCGCCTCGGCCAGCCGCAACCCCCGACCGTCTCCCCCTTTGCGCCGGGTGTGGGGGCGGGCGGGGGTTGCGGAGGGAAAGCTCTCGTCCCGAAGGCGGTCGATGAGGGGCGCCGGTGGCTCGATGGTGCCGTCCATGATGCGGCGCGCGGAGCGCGAGGAGAACGGCAGGGCCATCTCGGCGCACTCGTCGGCCAGGGCATCGGGGGTCGCGGTCAGGGCGAGGCGCTTCACGAGGGGCACGGTGGCGCGGTCGGCGGGGAACGCCCGGGCGGCGGGACTCGTGGTGGCAATGGCGAAAGCGTACAGAGCCGCCGCAACCTCTACCGGCGTCCCGAAGAACACCGAGCACTGATCGCGGTGCTCGAGGGCGAATTCGGCAGCCGTGCGCAGAAGGTTCTTGGGGCCGCGCATGGCGAAGGACCCCGAGGCCTCCCGCTCGAAGCGGGGGAAGGTGGACTGGTCGGTCTTCTCCCCCAGGCGCTCCGTGTCGGTCTCCACGGCGATGCTCGCCCCCAGTCCGCGGGCCGAGGAGGCCACGCGGGCTGTCTCGGCGTTCACGGCGATAGAGTACAGTGCCATGCCGCGGCCGTGCATGCCCCACTTGTCCATGTGGGCTGTGTCGAGCTTCGAGGTAACGCGGGGCTCGAAGATGCGCTCCTGCTGGAGGGCCGGGATGCCGGCGCCGTCGTCGACGATGGTGATGAGACGGCGCCCCTCGGTCTTCTGGGTGGCCACGAAGATATGGCGCGCCCCGGCATCGCGGGCGTTGCGCAAGAGCTCGATGAGGATGTCCTCCGAGGAACGGATGTCCTGGGCGGCCTGGCGCCGCTCGGCCTCCGAAGAGCGCAGACGAACAAAGCCATCTCCGAGGTCGGCCTCGACCCGGAGATGGCTCTCGCCGCATACGGTGTCTATGAAGTTGGCGAGCGAGGAGTCGGCCATGGACTACTTCGCGTAATCCACCGCGCGGCTCTCGCGGATGACCACGACCTTCACCTGCCCGGGGTACTGCATCTCGTTCTCGATCTGCTGGGCGATGTCGTGGGCGAGCACTACGGACGCGGCCTCGTCGACCACCTCGGGCTCCACCATGACCCGCACCTCGCGGCCGGCTTGGATGGCGTAGGTGCGCTCGACGCCGGTATGGGCGTTGGCGATCTCCTCGAGCTTCTCGAGGCGCTTGATGTAGGCGTCGAGGGTCTCCTTGCGGGCGCCGGGACGGGCGGCCGATACGGCGTCGGCGGCCTGGATGAGCACGTCCATCGTGGAGTTCGGCTCGATGTCGTTGTGATGGGCCTCGATGGCGTGGACGATCTCGGGACGCTCGCCGAAGCGACGGGCCAGATCGGCGCCGATGACGGCATGGCTGCCTTCCACCTCGTGGTCCACGGCCTTGCCCAGGTCATGCAAGAGGCCGGCGCGCTTCACGGGAATGGGGTCGAGGCCGAGCTCGGAGGCCATGACCGAGGCCAGGTAGGCCACCTCCAGGGAGTGGTTCAGCACGTTCTGGCCGAAGGAGGTGCGGTAGCGCAGGCGGCCGAGGGTGTTCACGAGTTCGGGGTGCAGGTCGTGAATGCCGGCATCGAAGGTGGCCTGCTCGCCGGCCTCCTGGACCCGCTGGTTCACGAGGCGCACGGCCTTCTCGTACATCTCCTCGATGCGGGCTGGATGGATGCGGCCGTCGGCGATGAGATTCTCCATGGTGACACGGCCGATCTCGCGGCGCACCGGATCGAAGCAGGAGATGGTGACGCACTCGGGAGTGTCGTCGATGATGAGGTTCGTGCCGGTCAGCTGCTCGAAGGAGCGGATGTTGCGGCCCTCGCGACCGATGATGCGGCCCTTGAGGTCGTCGGAGGGGATATGGATGGTGGACACTGTGGACTCGGCAGAGTGGTCGGCAGCCACGCGCTGGATGGCCAGGCTCAGAATCTCGCGGGCCTTCTTGTCGGCCTCGGCCTTGGTGCGGGTCTCGGCATCGCGGATAATGACGGCGGACTCACGGGTCACCTCGTCGTGGATGGTCTCCAGAAGTTCGGCCTTGGCCTCCTCCGGGCTCATGCCGGCAGCGCGCTCAAGGGCCTGGTTGATCTCGATCTGCGCCTCCTCGCGATGGCGGACGATGGCGCTCTCGGCCTCGTTCACGTCGCGCTCGCGGCGCTCCACCTGGCCCTGGAGCGAGGAGAGCTGATGCTCGCGGGCATCGAGGGACTCCACGCGGCGGTCGAGGGATTCCTCGCGCTGGGCAAGGGTCTCCTCGCGCTGGGCCACACGGCTCTCGGCCGTGCGCACCTCGCGCATGCGCTCCTTCTTTTCCTCCTCAAGCTCCTGGCGGTAGCGCAGGGCCTGGTCCTTTGCCTCGATCTCGGCTTCCCGTCGCATCGTCTCGGCCTGCTTGCGCGCATCTTCGACCAGGGTGGCGGCCTCGCCGGCGGCCTGGCGGTTGGATGAAGCGGTCATGGAACGATTGACGATGAAGCCGAGGGCAATGCCGACGATAGCCACGGCAATGATGGCGACGATCATAATGGGATCCATCGGATTTCCTCCTCTCATCTGGGCTTTCACGCCCAATCAAAGTCATAAAAAAAGCCCGTGGCCGGGCATGAGCATGGATGTACGAAGGTGTTCGACGTATGCCGTTGTCTATATCAAATACCCTTGAGGGTACAACTGCTCAAAAAGCCACGAGAAACAGTATACCCGATGCGGGAAAGAAGAGAAGCCCCAAACGGGCAGAAGGGCTCGTTTGGGGCTCCTGGAGTGATGACGCTCATGACTCAGAGCGCGCGAGACGGCGGTATTTCGGGAGTGCAACGCGTGGGCGCGGGCTTTCTGGGCGGCGCTGGCACCGGCGCTTTGGGGATGCGGCGCGGCTTCGAGAGAGGATCACTCGGCCGCGGCGAGGGTCTCCTCGTACCAGAGGCGGGCGGCGCTGGCCGCCACGTCGGTGTCGAAGCCCTGGGCGGCGAGCTTGCGGAAGGCGGCCTCGCGGACCTGCTTGGCCCGCGGCGGTCGGCGCCGCAGCAGGGCGAGGGCGCGCTCCACCTCGGCCTCGCGCCCGCGGGCGGCATGCTCCTGCCATGCATCGAGGCTCTCGGGGTCGATGCCGAGAGCCTCGATCTCCGAGCGGGCATCGCGCAGCCCCTTGCCGGCCGCCAGGCGGGTGCGTACGAGGGCATCGGCATAGCGGCGGTCGTCGATGGCGCGCACGCGCCTGGCGCGCTCCACCGCCTCCTCCACGGCCGTCGGTGCGAACTCGTCCCGCAGGAGGCGCTCCCGCACGTAGGCGGTGGAGCGTTCTCGGACGGCGGCCCAGCGCAGGATCTTCTGGAAGGCGGCGTCGGCGGTCTTTCCCTCTGCGGGCGGTGCCGATTCGTCTTCGCATGAGCCGTCGGCTGCCCTCCGGAAAGAGGGTCCCCGCGATGAGCCTGCGGGTACAGCGCGCTTCGTCGGCCACCCCGCGGCCCCGTGTCGCTCCCCTGCCGCCGCAACGCAGCAGCAGGGCGAGGTGCCGGCGCCGCGTTGCTCGTCCTCCGCAGAGGAAGGGGCGCTCAGGTCGGCCGCCGTGGAGTCGCGGGGATCCGCCTCTCCCCGCTCAATGGCGGCGACGGAGCGGCGCAGCTGGTCGAGTATGTCGGCCTTGGCGGGCACGGGCTATTTCTTCTTACCCGTGGCCTTAGGGGCCGGGCTGAAGGACTCTCCCTCGGCCGGGGCCTCGATGATGGGAATCTCGTAGGCCTCGCGCACCTTGGTCTCGAGCTCCTCGCGCAGATCGGGGTTCTCCCGCAGGGTCTGCTTGGCGGCCTCGCGGCCCTGCCCCAGGCGCTCCTCGCCGTAGGTGTACCAGGCACCGGACTTCTTGGCCACACCGCATTCCACGGCCATGTCCACGATGCAGCCCTCGCGCGAGATGCCCTCGCCGTACATGAGATCGAACTCGGCCTGACGGAAGGGCGGAGCGACCTTGTTCTTCACGACCTTGGCCCGCACGCGGTTGCCCACCACATCACCGTTCTGTTTGATGGAGTCGACGCGGCGGATATCGATGCGCACCGACGAGAAGAACTTGAGGGCCCGGCCGCCCGTAGTGGTCTCGGGGTTGCCGAACATGACGCCGATCTTCTCGCGCAGCTGGTTGATGAAGATGCAGGTGGTGTTCGACTTTGACAGGGATCCGGCCAACTTGCGCAGGGCTTGGGACATGAGGCGGGCCTGAAGGCCCACGGTGGTGTCGCCCATCTCGCCCTCGATCTCAGCGCGGGGCACGAGGGCGGCGACGGAGTCCACGATGACGCAGTCGATGGCACCGGAGCGCACGAGCATATCGCATATTTCCAGGGCCTGCTCGCCGGTATCGGGCTGGGAGATGAGCACCTCGTCGATGTCGACGCCGATGCGGGCCGCATAGACCGGATCGAGGGCATGCTCGGCGTCGATGAAAGCCACGATGCCGCCGAGGGCCTGGGCCTCGGCGAGGATCTGGAGGGCCAGAGTGGTCTTGCCGCTGGACTCCGGGCCGTAGATCTCGATGATGCGGCCCCGGGGCACACCGCCGATGCCGAGGGCGGCATCGAGAGGCAGCGCGCCGGTGGGTATGACCCCGATGTTGAGGTCGGCGCCCCCCTCGCCGAGGGTCATGATGGCCCCCTTGCCGAACTTCGACTCGATCTGATCGGTGGTGAGCTTGAGCATCTTCTCTTTATCTTGGTTCATGGAGTCTCCTTGTCTGGGCCATCATACGAACAAGTGGCCGATTTCCTCCTATTATACGAACAAACGTATGCACGTCAAGGGGTTATCTCGGCGGATTTCGGAAAGTCACGGCCGATATGGTGCCCTATCTTATCAGGCGTCGGTCGCACTTTTGTCGCCACCGAACCGTATCTGACTCCCTCCGCGCACCGCCGCGCTGTCTCTCGGAACCTTCCGCGCATCGCAGTCGCGTCCCGGGAAAGCCGTCCGCAGACCGTCGCGGCCTTCCCCCCAATGGCATAGGGGCCCGCGAGCCCCGGGGCGGCTGGTTCTGGAGGGGTTGTCCGAAAGCTAGCTTAGGGCGGACTCCATGGCCTTGAGTGCGGCCAGCACGGTTTGGAGCCGCACGCTGTCGCGGCCCCCCTGGAAGTGGTGCTCCTCGGCGTGGGTGCCCCGGGCGGTGGCGCAGCCGATCCAGACCGTGCCCACGGGCTTGCCCGGCTCGGCTCCGGTGGGGCCGGCGATGCCGGTAACCGACACCGTCACGTCGCAGGCCAGCTCCCGCAGGGCGCCGCGGGCCATTTGGAGAGCCACGAGCTCGTCGACGGCCCCCTGGCGCGACAGCACGTCGCCGGAGACGCCGAGCACCTGCTCCTTCACATCGTTCACGTAGCTGACGACGCCTCCCCGCACCACGGCGGAGCTGCCGGGCACGGCGGTGAGCATGGCGGCGATGAGGCCTCCGGTGAGGCTCTCGGCCGTGCCCACGGTCAGCCCGCGCTCATCGGCCCGCTCCACGACGATCCGGGCCTCGGCATCGATGGCCCGCTGCAAGGCGGCCACCTCGGTGGGGCGCTCCCCCGTCCCGGCCGCGGGAGCGCTGTCGGCCTTGGGAGTGCTTCTCTTCAGCAGGTGGCGCGCCTTCACGAGGTAGTCGAGCATGGACATGATGGTCAGCACAAGGGCGATGGCCATGACGGTCCAGGACAGCAGGAACAGCGGGTTGGAGAAGGCGGCCGCCGCCGAGGGGAAGACGAGGGCGTCCTTGGCCAGGAACAGCACGATGGCGATCATCTGGAAGACGGTCTTGGCCTTGCCGTACCAGCTTGCGGCGATGACCTCGCCCTTGCTGGCCGCCACCATGCGGATGCCAGAGACGATGAACTCCCGGGCCAGGATGATGAGCACGGGCCAGCCGGGGAGCACGGCCAGTTCCACGAGGGCGATGAGCGCCGCGGCCACGAGGATCTTATCGGCCAGGGGGTCCATGAACTTGCCGAAATCGGTCACCTCCCCGCGGCTGCGGGCCAGATAGCCGTCGAGCCAGTCGGTGCAGGAGATGAGAATGAAGATGCCCGCGGCGATGAGCCGCTTGGCCTCGGTGGTGATGTCGGGCAGCCCCATCCAGAGGGGCCAGGGGCTCACGATGGCGAGCACGAACACCGGCACGAGGCAGATGCGGATGAGCGTGACGATATTGGCCGGGGTCATGAGCTTTTCCGGGGCCGTGGGCTCGATAGGGGCCATGGGTTTACGCGCCTTCCATCTCGTAGAGCAGGGTATCGGCGATAACAGTGTCCACCACGGTGCCGATGGCGCCATCGGAGACGTAGGTCACCCCGTCCACCTCGGGGGCCTGGCACTGGGCGCGGCCAAAGAGCTGGCCGTCCTCCTCGGCGCCTTCCACGAGCACCGCCATGGGGCGGCCGATGCGCTCGGCGATGCGCGGCCCGCAGACCGCGTCGGCCAGATCGCGCAGAATCTGGGCCCGCTCGGCCTTCTCGTCCTCATCGCGTTGATCGGGCAGCTCGGCGGCGGCCGTGCCCTCTTCGCGGGAGTAGGGGAACACGCCGATGTAGTCGAAGGGGGCCTCGGCCACGAAGTCGCACAGGGCCTCGAACTGCTCCTCGGTCTCGCCGGGGAAGCCCGCGATGAGGGTGGTACGCAGGGTGATATCGGGAACGGCAGCGCGGATGCGCCCGATAAGGGCCGCGAACTTCTCGGCCGAGCCGGCGCGGTTCATGGCGCGCAGGATGGGGACGCTCACGTGCTGGAGGGGAATATCCAGGTAGGGGCAGACATTGTCCCGGGCGGCCATGACGGCGAGCAGCCGGTCGGTGACCCCCTCGGGCTGCAGGTACATGACGCGCAGCCAAATGTCGGAGAAGGCCTCGGCCAGGGTATCCACGAGCCAGGCCAGGTCGCGGCCCTCGGGAAGATCCTGGCCCCAGCGGCCGGTGTCCTGGGCGATGAGCACGATCTCCCGGGCCCCCCGATCCACTTCCCGGGCCACGTCGGCGCGGATGGTCTCGAAGGGGAAGCTGTGGTAGCGGCCGCGGATGGCCGGGATGGTGCAGTAGGAGCAGAGGCGGTCGCAGCCGTCGGAGATCTTCACGTAGGCGAAGGTGCTCCCCTCCCCCGGTACCGTCGAGCCCGCAGGCTCCAGCGCGATGCCTGCGGGCTCCCCCGCCGTCAGCTCGAAGCCGGTGAGGGAGCCCAAGACGGCCACGATGTCGTCCTCCTTGCTGCAGGGAACGAAGGCGGCGGCCTCGGTGAGCTCACCCTCCAAGTCGTCGCCGTAGCGGGCGGGCATGCAGCCGGCCACCACCACCGACGCGCGGCCCGCGGTCACCAGCGGCAGGGAGACGGCCTCGAAGATGGCCTCGAGGCTCTCCTCGGTGGCCGACTGGATGAACGAGCAGGTGTTCACGATGATGACATCGGCCTTGTCGGCCGGAGCGTCCACCTGATAGCCGGCCTCGGCCAGAGCGCGGGCCATGGCCGCGGAGTCGACCTCGTTCTTGGCGCAGCCCATGGTGACGAGGCTGACGCGGGGCGCGGACGCGCCCTCCCACACGGGGGGAACCGGAGCGGTCATCGGAAGGGGCCCTAGCGGTAGTTCACGTACTGGAGCGGCTGGCCGTAGTCCTGGCCCTTCAAAAAGGCGATGACCTCCTGGAGAGTGTCGCGGGAGGGGGAGCTCACGCGCAGCTTGTCGCCCTCGATGGTGACCTTGCACTTGAGCTTCTGGGCCTTGATGTCCTTGTTGATCTTGCCGGCGGTCTCCTTGTCGATGCCGTTGACCACGGTGGCCATGCGACGCACCGAGCCACCCGTGGCGGCCTGGGCATCGCCCCACTGCACGGCGGTCAGGTCGATGCCGCGCTTGATGAGCTTGCTGCCGATGACATCGATGACCTGCGAGGCCACGAAATCGGCCGGGGCGGCCACGGTGATGGTGCCGCCGCTCTTGTCCAGGCTGATCTCGGCGCCGGAGTCCTTCAGGTCGTAGCGCTGGGAGAGCTCCTTCTTGGCCTGCTGGAAGGCGTTGTCCACCTCCTGCATGTCCACGGTGGATACGACGTCGAAGCTGGATTCTTTGGCCATGGGGGCCTCGCTTTCTGATCGATTCGGAAAAGGTGAAACAAAGAACGGGTCGGGGCGATGCGCGCGGGGCGGGCTAGTTGCCCGTGCTGCCTGCGTCGCCGTCCGCGCTGTCGCCATCGGTGGAGTCGCCGGAGCCGGAGGCGCCCTGATCGCCCGACCCGTGCGCATCGCTGTCGGGCTCGGCGCCCTGGTCCCCTTCATCGGTCGAGCCGCTGCCCACGCCGTTGGCGCGCTTCCAGGCGGACAGTACCTCCTCGAAGTCGACGGTGTAGGTGTACACGCCGCTCTTGGCCTCGGTGGGCTCCACCTTCTCGCCGTCCACGGTGATCTCCACCTCGTCGGGATTGCCGGAGACGACGAACTTCAGCTTGCCGGTGACGTCGTACTCCTGGTTCTTGGGACCGGTCACATCGCCAGCCTCCACGGTCTTGCCGTCCTGGATGACCTCGATGTACATCTCGGCGCCGTCGGCCACCTTGTAGGCGAACTTGGCGCTCGTGGGAGCTACGGGGGTGGTGACCGGCGCCGTGGGCTGCTGGCCTGCGGCATCCGAGCCTCCCGTGGTGCCCTGGGGGGTCGGCATGCCGGAGATGGGCACCGTGGGGGTATCCTCGGCCGGAGCGTCCTTGCCGCCGAAGGCCAGGAGGATGACGAGCACGAGCAGGCCCACGATGATGGCTCCCACCACGATGAGCGGCAGCATGGAGCCGAGATTGGCGGCGATGCCCGGGGCCTGGCGCCCTTGGACGAGGTTGGTGTAGGCCGGTTGGGGCGCGGCGCCCCGGCTGCTCCGGGAGGGGCGGCCGTTCGGGCGGCTCCCCCGCTCCCGCTGGCCATCGCGGCTCGATCGGGCGCGCCCCTCGGAGCGCTCGCTTGAGCGGGAGCGCTCGCTTCGGCCGCCCATGGGGCGTCGGCCGGTCTCGAACTGCTGGGCCTCCTCGCGGTAGAGGCGCGTGATCTCGGCGGGGTTCAGCCCCACGAGACGGGCGTAGGCGCCCACCATGTTGGAGGTGTAGCCCCGCGGGGGCATACGGGCGAAGTCGCCCTCCTCGATGGCCCGGAGGATGTCCGGGCGGATGCGCAGCTTGCGGGCCGCGGTGGACAGGTCGAGCCCCTTGCGCTCGCGGGCGCTCCTGAGCGTGTCTCCAAAGGAAATCTGTCTCGCCACGGTCGTAACTCCTCTATGTCATGGACGGCGGCCGCCGGGGCCGGGTCGTCTAATCCTCGTCGTTGGCCTCGAAGGCCTTCAGGGTCTCGAGCTCCATTGCATCCACGAGCACCTCCCGGGGGCGGCTTCCGTTGGCCGGCCCCACGATGCCCTTTTCTTCTAGCTGATCCATTATACGACCAGCGCGGGCATATCCGACCTTCAGGCGGCGCTGGAGATTGGAAGTTGAGCCCAAATCGCTTGAAACCACCACATCCGCGGCTTCCCACAGCAGCGGATCATCGGCCTCGGAGCCGCCGTCGCCGGCTGGCGAGGAGTCGCCGAGGGTCACCACGTTGGTCTTCAGGATCTCGGAATGGTACTCCGGCTCTCCCTGGGCCTTCAAGTGCGCCACGACGGCGGCGATCTCCTCGTCGGGAATCCAGGGGCCCTGGACGCGCACGGGCTTGGGATACTCCGGCTTGGCGATGAGCAGGTCGCCCCGGCCGATGAGGTTCTCGGCGCCGGTGGAGTCCAGGATGACGCGGGAGTCGATGCCGGAAGCCACGGTGAGGCCGATGCGGCAGGTGATGTTCGCCTTGATGAGGCCCGTGACCACGTTGGTGGAGGGGCGCTGCGTGGCGATGATGAGGTGGATGCCGGCCGCGCGGGCCAGCTGGGCGATGCGGCTGATGGAGAACTCCACCTCCTTGCCGACGTTCATCATGAGGTCGGCAAGCTCGTCGATGACGATGACGATGTAGGGGATGGGCTCGCCGTAGGGATTCTCGGGCGCCTCTTCCCCGCTCTGTTCGGCCGCCTCGGCGGCGTCTGCGGCCGCACGGGCCTTCTCGTTGAAGGAGATGATGTTGCGCACGCCGCACTTCGAGAACATCTTGAGACGGCGCTCCATCTCGGCCACGGCCCAGGACAGGGCGCTCGAGGCCTCGCGGCACTCCGTGACCACGGGCACGTAAAGATGGGGAATACCCTCGTAGGGGGCGAATTCCACGCGCTTGGGGTCCACCATGATGAAGCGCACCTCGGCCGGGGTCGCCCGCATGAGGATGGACATGATCATGGAGTTCACTTCCACCGACTTGCCCGAACCGGTGGTGCCGGCGATGAGCACGTGGGGCATCTTGGCCAGGTCGTGCACGATGGCGTGGCCCTCGACGTCCTCGCCGATGGCCACCTGCAGGGGCCCGGGCTCGGCGGCAGCCAGCACCTCGGGCAGATACACCATCTGGCGCACCCGGTTGGGCACCTCGATGCCTACGTAGTTGGTGCCGGGAATGGGGGCGAAAATGCGCACGCCCGGGGCGGCCAGGGCCAGGGCGATGTCGTCGGTGAGGTTGGTGACCTTGCTCACGCGCACGCCCGAGGGCAGATCCACCTTGAACAGGGTGACCGTGGGGCCCTCCACCCAGCCGACGACGCTCGCGAGCACGCCGAAGTCCTCCAGGGTGCCCTGAAGCTCGGCGGCCACCTCCCGCAGCTCCTCTTCCGTGGAGCCGCGGCGCTTGCCGTCGCCGGTGGACAGCAGGTCCATGGAGGGCAGCTGGAAGCCGTCCTTCGATACGGGGGGCGCCGGCTTCGGGGCGGCCTTGGGCTTCGCCTTGGCTGCGCGCTTGCGGGGATTGGCCGTAGGCGCCGGCGCCGTGGCCTCGGCCGCGCGGGCCTCCTCGGCCGCTTTGCGGCCGAGCTTGCGGGTCATGGGGCGCGCCGGCTCCTCGGCGGAGATGGCCCCGATGGCGGCGGTCTGGCGCGGATCGGGGGCGGCGATGTTCACGGTGCGACCCGCAGAGCCTCCCCTCCCCTCGCCGCCGAGCTGGCGCGTGAGGGCCGCCCCGTCCACGGCCGCCGCGCCCGGGGCGGCCTCGGCGGGAGCCGACTGGCGCTCGGCGATGGCTCGGCTGCGGGGGCGGCGGGGCTGTTCCTCCATGGCCAGGCGCGAGGTGACGGCGGCCGGCCGCACCACGGTGGCATCGGGGGGCTGGGGCACCTCGCCAAAGGCTCCGCCGAAGTTGTGGCGCACGAGGTGGCCGCCGCGCTTCACGGCGCCGAACAGCCCCTCGGGCAGGTAGGGCTCCCGGCCTGCCAGATCCGCCTCGTGGCGGGCGCGCACCTTCTCGATGAAGGCCGACACGGAGAACCCGATGACGATGACGCCGGCCACGGCCAGGCCCAAAAGCAGGATGGCGGAGATGATGCCGCCGAACAGGGTGAGTCCCACCCAGGCCAGGGCCGCCCCCACGTAGCCGCCGTGGGCGACGAGGTTTCCGTAGTCGAACAGGGCCTCGGGGCCGGTGTTGCCCACGGGGGTGAACAGGGCGATGATCCCGAGCAGCGCCACCAGGATGAGCCCGAGGCCCACGGTGATGCGCAAGGACATGCGCTCGGTCTCCTTGCGGTAGAGCACGGTGCCGCCCACGGCCACGAGGAAGAAGGGCATGATGTAGCAGCCCGCGCCGAAGACGAGGTGGAGCGACTCGGACAGCAGGGCCGTGACGATGGCGCCGGTGGGGGCCACGGCAGCGATGAACAGCACGATGCCGAGCAGGATGAAGCCCACGCCCACCATGTCGCGGCGGGTGCGGTCGTCCAGGATGCGCGGCGCGGGCTCGACCGACCGGCTGCGGGCAGCTGCCGAGAGCGGGCGGCGGGTGCCGTCCTTGGAGACGGCCTCGCTCGCCTTCTTGCGCGACGGGGATGCCTTCGGGGGTTGCTGCGAGTGACGGGCCATGGAAGCCTAAACCTCCAGGATGTTCACGACCACCATGGGACGCTGCTTGGTGCGGTCCCACAGAAGCGACATGAGGCTGTCGCGCGCGGCCTTGCGCAGCTCCTTCGCGCCGCCGTCCTTCCCCAGGCACTTGCGCAGGGCGCCGGCCACCGTGGAGGAGGCTTCGCGGGCCAGGTAGTAGTCGTCGCCGCCGGTGATGCCGTGCATGGACACCTGCACCTCGCCCACGACCTGCTTGCGCTTCACGTCCACGGCCGCGGCCACGCTGGCGAAGCCCTGGTTGCCGAGGGTATTGCGCTCGTCGAGTACGTCCTGGGAGGTGTCGCCCACCGACAGCCCGTCCACGTACACGATGCCCGAGGGCACGCCCTCGCCGCGTTCGATGCCCGCCGCCGACAGCTCCAGGGAATCGCCGTTCTCCAGGATGTAGATGTTGTCGGCGTCCACGCCCGTGGCCTCGGCCAGCTTGGCGTGGGCCCGCAGGTGGGTGGCCTCGCCATGGACCGGCATGAAGGCCTTGGGCTTCACGAGGGTGAGCATGATCTTGAGCTCCTCGGCCCCCGCGTGGCCCGACACGTGGACCCGCGCCCGGCTCTTGTCGTACACGTCGGCGCCGATCTTGGCCAGGGAGTTGATGACCCGGGTGACCGCCTTCTCGTTGCCGGGCACCGGCGTGGCCGAGATGATGACGGTGTCGCCCTCTTCGATCTCGATGGTCTTGTGCTCGCCGTTGGCGATGCGGCCCAGGGCGCTTAAGGGCTCGCCCTGGCTGCCGGTGCACATGATGACCACCTGGTCGGAGGGGATGCCCTTCAGATCGTAGGCGTCGATGAGGTTGTCATCGGAGATCTTCAAATATCCCAGGCGTCGGGCGATGTCGGTGTTCTGGATCATGGAGCGGCCCGTGACCACCACCTTGCGGCCGTTCTTCACCGCGGCGTCGCAGATCTGCTGCATGCGGTGGATATGGCTCGCGAAGGAGGCGATGATGACGCGGCCCGGGGCCTGGGAGATGATCTGCTCCAGGGTCTTGCCCACCTCGGCCTCGCTCGGCGTGAAGTTCGGGTTCATGGCGCCCGTGGAGTCGCTCATCATGAGGTCGACGCCCTTCTCGGAGAAGCGCGTGATGGCGGCGAAGTCGGTGGTGACCCCGTCGATGGGGGTCTGGTCGAGCTTGAAGTCGCCGGTGTGCAGCACGTTGCCGGCCGGGCTCTGGATGAAGAGGCCCACCGCACCGGGGATGGAGTGGTTCACGGCGAAGAAGTCCACCTTGAAGCAGCCGAGCTTGATTTCCTCGCCGGACTTGATCTCGATGAGACGGGCGTTCTTCACCTTGTGCTCGGCGAACTTGCCCTCGATGAGGCCCAAGGTGAGCTTCGTGGCGTAGATGTTCACCGTGCGGTCGAGGTCCTTCAGCAGATAGGGCAGCGTGCCCGTGTGGTCCTCGTGGCCGTGGGTGATGATGATGCCGCGCAGCTTGTCGGCGTTCTCCAGCACGTAGGTGTAGTCGGGCAGGATGAGGTCCACGCCCGGATGATCGTCGTCGGGGAACATCAGCCCCGCGTCATCGAGGATCATGTCGTCGCCGCACTCGAAGGCAGTCATGTTCTTGCCGATGGCGTCCAGGCCGCCCAGCGGGATGATGCGCAGCTTGGCATTGGGGTCCTTCGAAGCCTTCGAGCCCCGGCGGCGGCGCGGGCGCTCGCCGTTCTGCGAGGAGCCCTCGGCTCCCTCGCCGCGGGAGAGCTGGGGGCGCTTGCGCTCGAGGTTCACGCGCTTGAAAGAGGTATTGTTCTTGCGGCCCCCGCGGTTGCGGTTGCCCTTGCCGTTCGAGCCGCCTGCGCTATCGGTGCCGCCCTCCTTGGCGGCGCGGGGCTTCTCGTTTTTCGTCTCTTGGTTTTCCTTGGTCATGAAGTTCCTTGTCGTTCGGGGATATGTCTGCAAAAACGCCGACCCGCCCGTGGCGGACCGGCGTTCACGGTTCCAGCAGGGGCCCACCTAGGCCAGCACGCCCACCTCGCTCATGATGGCGGCCAGGGTCGCGGACTGCTCGGGGGTGGCGTCCACGAGCGGCAGGCGCACGCCGCCGACGGGGAAGCCGATGAGCTTCAGGGCCTCTTTCACGAGAATGGGGTTCGCCGTGGCGAAGAGGCCGGTCATGAGCGGCAGCAGGGCCTCGTTGGCCGCCTCGGCCGCCTCCCAGTCGCCAGCCGCGGCCGCCTCCACGATCTCCTTCATGCGCGCGGGGGCCACATTGCCGATGGTGGAGATGACGCCCGCGCCGCCCAGGCGCATGATGTCCAGGGTGGCGGAGTCGTCGCCGGAGTACACGTCGAAGTCGGCCGGGGCGCCGTCGATGATGGTCCTCACCTGGTCGAGGTTGCCCGAGGCCTCCTTGATGGCCACGATGTTGTCGCAGTCGCGGGCCAGGCGCAGGGTGGTCTCGGCCTCCATGTTGATGGAGCAGCGTCCGGGGATGTTGTACAGGATGATGGGCATATCCGTGGAGTCAGCGATGGTCTTGAAGTGGCGGTACAGGCCCTCCTGGGGCGGCTTGTTGTAGTAGGGAACCACGCACATGAAGCCGTCGACGCCGAGCTGGCCGGCATCCTGGGCGAAGGACACCGTGTCGGCGGTACAGTTGTCGCCCACGTTCGCAATGACGGGCACCCGGCCGGCCACGGCACTTACCACGGCGCGGAACAGCTCGAGCTTCTGGGGGTAGAACACCGTGGGGCTCTCGCCGGTGGTGCCGTTCACGATGATGGCGTCCACGCCGCCGTCCACGAGGCGGCAGGCCAGCTCCTGGGCCCGATCCAGGTCGAGCTCGAGGTTCTCATCGAAGGGGGTGACCATGGCCGGGATGAGGCGGCCGAAGCGAGGGTTGCGGGTGCTTTCCATCGGTGTTTCTCCTTAGGCGAATGCCGGGGCGCGGGCCCCTGCCAATCAACTCGCTGGCTATTATGCCACTGATGTTCGCCTCGGAGGACCCGGGCTCGCGGAAGTTCGCCAAACGCACAAGGAGGGCGGCCTTGGGGCTGCCCTCCTTGCGGGAGTGGTGCAGATGAGCCTCTACCTTATGGGCGGACGATCGGGAATGGGGATGCCCGTCGCGAAGGCCCCTCCCCTACCACTGGCCGGTGTGCCGGTCGCGGCGCTCGCGCCGCCGGCGCACCGCCACCGCAACGAGAACGGCAAGCGCGGCCGCGGCGGCCAGCGCCAGGGCGACGGCCGCGCCGAGCAGCTGGTCGCCGGTCTGGGCCAGCTTGATGCGGGTCTTGGAATCGCCCTTGCCGGCACCGGCGCCGTCGCCCCCGTCGTCCTGCTCGTCGGCCGGCTTGATGCCGCCCTTGGAATCGGTGCCGGGGGTGTAGGCCGGCGCATCGGCGTTGTCCACGCCGGGGCTATCCTTCAAGAAGGCGTCCCAGCCCTCGGAGGGCACGAAGGGCTCGCCCGGGGTCGGGCGTTCGGCACCGGGCGACACGCTGTCCACATCCACGCCGGCCGGGGTCTTGCCGTGGGCGCTCGCTACGTTGCCAATGTCGGCCCCGACAGCCTCCTCGGTCACCTCGCACTCGAAGGTGAGCACGGCGGTGCGGCCGCCGGCCAGGTCGCCGACTGTGACGGCCAGCGTGCGGGTGGCCGGGTCGTAGGCGGCGTCGGGCACGTCCACGGTGGATCCGTCGGGTGCGGTGAGCCTTATGGTGCCCGCCAGCGGCTCCAGGCCCTGCGGCAACACGTCGCGGATGACCGCGCCGTACCACATGGAGTGCGGCTTGGAGTTCGACAGCGTCACGGTGTAGCGGATCGCGTCGCCCACGGCGGTGGTGCCGTCGCCGCGCGTGAGGTTCTCGGCCGTCTTCGTCAGCTTGATGTCGGCTTCGGCGCCGTCTGTGCCCTCGATGCTCGGAGAGGCCGGCAGCACCGGCGGCATGTCCTTGTCGGTGGTAGGCGGGGTGCTGACGAGCTCATCCTCCAGCTCGGGCCAGGGCTTGGTGGGTACGAAGGGGGTCCCAGGCTTGGGCTTCTCCCCTGGTTCGGCGGGCTCACCGGGCACGAGGGGGCCGTCCGGGTTGTCGGGGTCGGGCACCATGGGATGCTCACGGTCCCACTCGTCAGTGGGCGTCTCGCCCAGCGTGCCGCCCTCGATGACGGGCTCGGTGGGTCGACCGCCCTCGGTACCGGGCTTGTCCGGGTCGTCGGGATCGGCCGGGTTGTCCGGGTCGCGGGTGTCCGGTGTCGAGAGCACCTCCACATCGAAGGTGAGCTTGGCGCTCTCGCCGCCGTAGAGGTCGCCGGCGTTCACCGCGATGGTGCCGGTCTTGGGGTCGTAGGCCGAATCGGGTACCGGGTAGGTGTTGCCCTCGGCGTCGGTCAGCACGATGGTGCCGGGCTTGGGCTCCATGCCCTCGGGCAGCGTCGCCTTGATGACGGCATTGGCGAGC
Organism: Adlercreutzia muris; assembly: GCF_008831045.1. Taxonomy (GTDB): domain Bacteria; phylum Actinomycetota; class Coriobacteriia; order Coriobacteriales; family Eggerthellaceae; genus Adlercreutzia; species Adlercreutzia muris. Next base: position 5,600 of record NZ_WAJS01000026.1, on the reverse strand, counting down.
TTGGAGTCCGGCTCGGTGTTCGTGGAGGTCACGGTCACCTGGAGCACGTCGCCCACGAGGAAGCGATCGTCATCGTGGTCCTCCCCCTTCTCCTTGGGCTCCACCTTCACGGTGGTCACGATATGGCCGGCGGCCGGGTCCTTCGGCAGCACCGGGGTGGGCTCGGGCTTGGGGAACGCTCCGGTCTCCGGATCGGGGTCGCCGTCTCCGACGATCTCGATGTCGGCGGCGGGGTCGAGGGGCTTCGGATCCGTCGGGGTCTCGCCGGGCTTCAGTTCGCCCTCGGGCTTGCCGAAGCTGCCGGCGCCCTCGGGCTCGTTGGTCAGCTCGGGCAGCTTCCCGTCCTCGCCGGGGCGGTCTCCCAGGCCCTGGTCCTCCCCTACCGTGGCCTGGAAGCGCACTGAGGTGGACTGGCCGCCATAGACGGTGCCGATGCCCTTGGTGAGCGTGGGGGCGACGTAGGTGAAGCCGTTGGCGCCCGTTGCCGTGGGCGACACCTCGCTCCAGCCGAGGCCGTCCCAGTCGAAGCCCCGATAGAAAGCCGCGGTTCCCAGATTATATCGATCGGAGTGGGTGGCGTAGTTCGGCGCGATCTCAACCGACCGTGAGTTGAAGGAGAGCTTCTGGTCGATGGCGTCCTTCAGCTCGGCAGCCTGCCAGGCAGAGCCCGGCGTCAGGTTCAGGCCCGTGACCGTGTACTCCAGCACATCTCCGGGGCGCGGCGGCGTGTCGGCGCGGTCGTCTGCGGCCCGTGTGGCGGCGAAGGAGGCCGCGTTGCCCGAGGCTACGGCCTCAAGGGCACGGGACACAAGGGCGCAGGCAGGTTCGCCGGCGGCCTCGCCGAGGGCCGTCAGGTTGCGCCAGGTGAGACGGATCTGGATCTTCGGGCGAATGGAGGGATCGGGCGTCACGTTCACCGTGAGGATGTACTTGATGCCCGTGAACAGGGCGTTGGCCTTCTGCTCCAGGGTGATGACCGAGGTGCCGCAGGAATTCACCACGACCTGAAGCTTTCCGTCCTCGTCGATCACCGGGTTCCCGTCGCTGTCGCGCAGAAGATCCACGACGGCCGTGTTGGACACGGAGAAGGAGCCCGGTGCCGACGAGTTGGACGTGAGGGCCATCTTGAAGAAATCGTCCAGTTCGGCGTCCTTCTGGTGGAAGTCGCCGTAGCTCACGGTGATGGTCTTGCGCACCACCTGCATCTTGCCCGTGGGGTTGTCCGGGTCGGTGCCGCCGGGGCCGGGCGCGGGATCGGGCGAGTCCTCGATCTCCACCTTGTCCGGGTCTTCGGGTGTGACGCCGCCCTCGGGCTTCACGGGAATGATGGGCGTGGGCTGGGTGGCCTCGTTCTGCGGGTTGTCCTCGGTGCCCTCCACGTAGTTCTTGTCGGGCACGTAGCGCACCGTCACCTCGTGGGTATTGCTGGCCGCATCGGATGCCAGGGCATCGAGGGCCCCGTCCAAATTGGAGGGATCGAGGTAGTACACCACGCGCGTGGTTTCGCGGCCTTCGTCGCCCGGGACAACCTCGATGGTCGAGCCGAGGACGCTCGCGCCCTCGGCGTCCTTGAAGCTCACCTTCCCGGCACCGGCTTTGAAGGCGTCGGCGGGCAGCACGATGGGCTCGCCGACTGGTTTGCCGTCGATCATTACCTGGAACGAGCCCGTGGGCGCCTTGCACGTGGTGGCCGTGCCCTTGGCCGAGCGAATATCGAAGGCCAGGCGCAGGCGGTTGCCCGGTTCCGCGTCGGTCTCCTTCACCACCTCGTAGGAGGAGCCGTCGTTCGCAAGGCGCACCCAGGCGGCTCCGTTGTCCTCGGAGATCTTCAGCACGGCGGGCACGGGAATGATCTCGCACCAGCCGTAGGCACGGTGGCCATAGTAGCTCTCCACGTACTCCTTGTCGGAGGAGTACTGCGTGGAGGTCATGGTGAAGCGGGTGAGGCCCGTATCGGTGGGCATGTCGTCAGACTGCACCTCGGCGCCGAGCTTGCCCTCCTTCGCGTCGTAGAGCTGGCACAGGTAGCTGATCTGATCCCAGATGGGCTTGTTGTCGTCACCGCCGGAATTGATGGAGTTGTCGGCCGAGAGTTCCTTCACCTGGTAGGGCAAGCCGTCGTAGGACTTCTTCACGACAGGCACCTTCACCAGGCCGTTCTCGTCTACATCGTCCTTGTACTTCTTCTGCTCGTAGGAGCTGAGGACGTCATAGGCCACCGTAGCCTCGCCGGTGCCGCCGTCCTTTTGCTCGAAGAAGTCATCCTGCAAGTCGAAGAACACGTAGCGCTTGAGGTTGGTCTCGCCGCCGGTAGAGCCCGCCGGCCGATAGAGGGGCTCGACGGGTACGGGTTTGCCGTCCGGGCCCTCATAGGAAAGCTGCACGGTCACCTGCTGATCTGCCTGCTTGGGCGTGAGCCACAAGTACAGATTGCCGTTGTTGAACTGGGCCGGCGCACCGTAGCCCACCTCCTCGCCGCCCACGAGCAGGTTCCACGAGGTGATGGTGCGGTCGAGGTCGGGGTTCGGGTTAGTGGGATCGAGGGCCTTCAGATCAGCGGTCAGGTTGATGGTGATGGGCACCACCTGCTCGTCCTTGATGGGGGCGATCGTGCCGTCGTCGGCCTCGGTGAACGAGCCGTAGGCGATGCCATCGAAACGGTAGTTGCCATCGGCGCGCTTGCCCACATAGACGGAGCCGCCGGAGACAATGACCGTAGCCGCCATGGTGGAGTCGGTGTGTCCGCTCGAGCTGGTCTGGGTGCCGGCACCGCCGATGTCGTTGCCCCAGGGATCGCCGAGGTTTGTGCCACCGGAGGGAATCATGGTTCCACCGGTGATGAGGATGGTGTAGTCGCGGTTATCGCAGTACTTGCGATCACCGTAGCAGCCTCGGCCGAAGCCGTTGCCGTCCTTGCCGCCGTTTGATTCGATGTAGCCGCCGTTGATGCGGATGTTGCCGGTGCCGCCCGGATGGGCGGACTGGACAAGGCCCGCGACGACCGCCGTGGTGCCGCTGTTCCACCCGCCGCCGAAGCCGGCGCCATGGTAGGAAGCGTTGGAGGTGATCCAGCCGCCGTTGACGGTGATCCACTCGGTGGGCGATGTGCCTGCCGCGTTCTTGCCGCCGCCGATACCGGCGCCACCTCCGCTGCCGCTATTCGGCCCCACGCCGTTGGTCACCTGGATGCGGCCGCCGTTGAAAGTCATGGAGCCGCCGTCCTCGCGATACGCGCCGCCCAGGGCTGCGCCGTCTCCACCGCCGTGCACGACGAGTGTTCCGCGATTGGGGCTGTCGAGCAAAGTGAGGTAGTCGCCCGTGCTCACCCGTTCTGCGCCCGTATTGTCAATATACTTCGTTCCTGCGGGGATTTGACCCTGAGCCGGGGTGATGGGCTTGCCGTCGACGTCGATGTTGGGCACCGCATCGTCTATGGAGAGCACGGCCCCGGTTCCGCAATGGATGCCGGGGTAGTTGACGTTGGTGCTCGTAAAGGAGTTGGTCTTGCCGTCGGCCAGAATAAGATGAGCCTCGCCGCCAGCCTTGATATCAAAGGCGCAGCCCGCAGACACCGTGATGCCGTCGAGGGTCATATGGGCCTTCACGCCAGCGGGCACCACGAGGCCGACCGTGGTACTGCTGCCCGAGATGGTGAAGGGCTTATCGGTGTTGATGGTGAGCAGATTGCTCGCCAGGGTGAAGTCGCTCGCTTGAATGCCCTCGCCTACCATGGTGAACCCGCCGAGGGTCACGGTGTTGCTCTGGGCCGCAGGCTCGCCCTCTGAGGCGGCCGCTGCGCTCGCAGGAGCCGCCTCAGCGCCATCGGAGCCAACGGCACGTCCGAGATACTGGGTTCCCAGGCTCGCCGCATGGGCGGCGCCCTCGGGAGTGCCCCCGTCGGTAACATCGGACCCGCCGGCGGCGGGCTCGCCTGCGCCCGCATCGGAAACGGCGGCGTCGAAGGTACTGTCGGAGCCTACCTCGGTCTTAGAACCGAGGGGGGGGGTAGCGCTTTTTTCCTCGTCTGCGAAGGCGGTGAGTGCCGTGGTCGGCATCATGAGCCCGCAGGCGAGCACGGCCGCCATGGCCCCGCGGAGGAGTCGGTGCTGGTGCGTCTTTCTCATGTCAGTCATCTCCTGGCTCTCTCTGGGTTCAGCGCCCGGGCAGCCCCGTGGTCGAACCGTGGCGCATTCGTTGCCAAGTTGTAGATAACCGATGATTATATACTCATATCGAGGTTGGGAAAAGCATGAGTTTCGCCCTCGGCAAAAGATAAGCCGCCCGAAGGCAGGTGGCCTTTCGGGCGGCCCGGTCTATCGGCAGCGAGGGCGCTGTCGGCCGCTGAATTTGAGCGACGGCTAGTCCATGAAGGTTTCCAGGCCCACGATGAGCCCCTCGCGCTCCCCCACGCTGCGGATGCCCAGAAGCACGCCGGGCATGTAGGAGGTGCGGTCCCACGAGTCGTGGCGGATGGTCAGCGTCTGGCCGAGGGAGCCGAAGATGACCTCCTGGGAGGCCACATAGCCCATGGAGCGCACGGCGTGAACCGGCACGCCGTCCACGAGCGCCCCGCGGGCGCCCTCGGCTCCAGGCATCTCGGTCTCGCGTCCGGGGGCGGCGCTGACGCGCGGGCTGCGCGCCTCGGCGATCATCTGCGCTGTGCGCACGGCCGTGCCCGAGGGGGCATCCTTCTTGTTGCAGTGGTGGAACTCGATGACTTCGGCCTCGGGAAAGTAGGGCGCGGCGGCGCGGGCGAACTCCATCATGAGCACGGCTCCGGTGGTGAAGTTCGGCGCGTAGAACAGGCAGGTACCATCTGCGGCGCTGGCGGCCAGCTCCTCTAAGGTGGCGGTGGCCAGGCCCGTGGTGCCCACGACGCAGTCCACGCCCCGTGGCAGCGCCACGGCCAGGTTTGCGGCAACGACGGCGGGCTGCGTGAAGTCCACGAGCACGTCGGCCTCCACGGCATCGAGGGCTTCGGTCACGGTGGCGAACACGGGGAAGGCATCTGCCTTGCCGCTGGCATGAGGGTCGATGCCGCAGACGATCTCCACGTCCTCGGCGGCGGTGACGGCATCCACGACGGCGCTTCCCATGCGTCCGGCGCATCCGGCGACGGCGACTCGTATCATAGCGGTTCCTCCTTCTTGTCGGCCAATGGCCCCATTGTAGCGAAACGGGGGAGCCGCGTTAAGCGACTCCCCCGCTATCGGATGCCCGTCGTGCGGCGGTTGGCCCCTCCTTGGCGGAAGGGAAACCAACTGCAGGGTTTACCAGCGGCTGGTTCCGTCCCCAGTCCAGCGGCGGCGCCGGGCGACGAGGGCGATGAGAACCGCGCCGGCGGCGAGGGCCGCGAGCGCCAGGGGGACAGCGGCGGCCAGCAGGGCGTCCCCGGTCTGGGCGAGACGGATGCGGGTCTTGCCGGAATCGGAGCCGTCGTCGTCGGAGGGATCGGCCGGCACCACGCCGCCTTTGGCGTCGGTGCCCGGGGCGTAGGCGGGCGCGTCGGCGTTGTCCACGCCGGGGTGGCCCTCCAGGAACGCGTCCCAGCCCTCGGAGGGGCTGAAGGGCTCGCCGGGGGCTGGGACGCGTTCCTGGAG
>NZ_WAJS01000025.1 GCF_008831045.1 Adlercreutzia muris | reverse complement strand
GCTCTCCAGACTCAGCCGAACGCTCGAAACGCATCCTTTTTCGCCGTGAAGGCGTTGGGCTGAGTCCGAGAATGCATCCGAAGCTCCCGAGCAAAGTGGGCCGTTCGGCTAACTTCGCGAATCAACCCAAACGGAAAAAGCCCGCAAGGCGGGCTTTGCGCGGGATCTTCGCAGGCAAGACGCGAAAAGCCCGCGAGGCGGGCTTTCGAGCTTCGAGCACTTCGGGAAGAGAGCTTAAGCGCGCTCGACCTTTCCGGCCTTCATGCAGGAGGTGCACACGTTGGCGCGGCGGACATGGCCCTTCGCGTCGCGGATGGTGATCTTCTGGATGTTCGGACGGAACATGCGGTTGCTCACACGATGGGAGTGGCTGATGCTACGACCAGCGACGGGGTGCTTACCGCAAACTTCGCAAACCTTCGACATTGCTATCAACTCCGTTAAACCAAATTACTTGTTTAAGACACAGCCTTGTTAATATACCACAGCCCTACCGGCTGTTACAAGAGAAATTTATGCGATCACCAAAAGGCGCTTGCACGCCGGGCAGATGCCGAGCGGCGCCTGGCTGCGCAGGTCGATGAGGCGGCCGCTCTCGATGGGCATGCGGCACACGCCGCAGCGGCTGTCATCGAGCACGCCGATGGCCACGCCGCCGGAACGGGCAACGATGCGATCGTAAGCTCGGGCCAGATCGTCGTTCACCTTGGCCTCTACCGGGCCGCGGGCCGCCTCCAGCTTGGCGATGGCCAGCTTCAGCTCGCCCCCCTGCTTCTGGAAGGAGTCGATGGCCTGCTGCTCCTTGGCGCTTATCTCCTCGACGGCCAAGGCGATCTGGGCCTCCATGGCGCCGATCTTGTCGAGCTCGGCCTGGATGGCAGCGCGATCCTCGGCAATGGTGCCGCGCCGGCGCACGATGCCGGCCAGCTCCTTGGTACGGGCCTCCACGTTGCGGAAGTCGCCGTGGGCCGCGTCGATGGCCGCCTGGACGCCGGCCTCCTTCTTGGCCAGGGAGGCATCCTCGTCGTCGATGCGGGTGATCCTCTTCATGGTGGCCCGCTTCAGCTCGGCCACCTTCTCGCCCTTGGCCTGGATCTCGGCCTTCTTGTCGCGGGCGGCCATGATGATGGCCCGCTGGGGAAGCTCGTCGAGTTCCTTGGTGAGGCGCATGATCTCCAGATCGATGCGCTGCAACTCGAACAGGCCCTCGATATCTTCCCGTGTGGCGTCCATGGCACGTCTCCTTCGTCGTCCGGTGAATGTACCCATGATAGGCGAAAACCCCCTCCGTGGGAGGGGGCGACGGAAAAATTCTATGGAGTTCGGCGAGCTGCTAGACGCGCACGGCCTCGGGATACCACCAATTCTCGGATTGGTCGATGAGAACGATGGCGTGATCAGGCACGCCGGCCCGGTCAAGGGCCTCGGCGAGCACCGCCACGAGGGGCAGCTCGCTGGCATCGTGGCCCAGCTCGATAACGGCGAGCCCCGCCTGAGAGAGCTCCAGAGCGGCGTGGTACTTTATCTCGCCGCAGACGATGACGTCGGCGCCGGCCGCCAGGGCCGCAGCCCCCGTGTCGCCCGCCGAGCCGGTGCAGGTGACCGCCCGGCGCACTGGCGCGGCGCCATCGCCCCACACCCGCGGGGCGCGGCCGAACACCGCCGTGCAGCGGGCCGCAAGGCGCCCCAGAGTCTCCGGAGCCTCCCCGTTGGCGGGCACCTCGCAGATCTGGCCGTAGCCGGCCCGGCGCGACGCGCCCGCGGGCTCGGCTACCTTCCCCGTGAACTTCAGGCCCAGCATGCCCGGCAGCACCCGGGCGGCCTGGGGGCTCACGTCCAAGGCCGTATGGAAATCCATGAGGGCCACCTGGTGGCGGATGGCCGCCCACACCCCGGCCCCGGGGCTTGCCGCCACGGACGGCTCGGGAGCGAAGGCGTCGGGGGCGGCGAGGAAGGCCGGGTGATGGGTGACGAGCACGTTGGCCCCCGCCGCAGCCGCCTCCTCGATGGCCCGCACCGTGGGATCGAGGGCCACGGCCACCCGGGCCACGGGCAGGGCCCGCTCCCCCACGAGCAGCCCCGTGCGGTCCCAGCCCTCGGCGTCCTCGGCGGGAAACTCCTTCAGGAGCGCCTTCTCCAGGGCGCCCACGGTCATTGAGAACGACTTGCGCGCCAGCTCGGCCGAGCCGCGGCGGGACAGGGCGTCCCGCTTCATCGGAGCGCTGCCGCGCTCCCCCTTGTTGAACAGACCCATAGCGATCAGCTTCCTTCGTCGTCGTCACCGGCGCCCACAGCGCCGATTTCCTCATTCGATGGTAATACTTCGGCGGTCCCCCGTGGCTGTCGGGACGGTAACGCTTCTATAGCCCGCCTCGTACATGAGGTCGTAGGCACGGCGGATGTCGCGGGCCACGTTGGCCGGATCGTGGGAGTCGCAGCCCACGGTACAGGGCACGCCGGCCCGGCGAAACGCCGCCAGCAGGGCCGGGGCCGGGAACATCTCGGCGCAGGCGTAATAGGCCCCCGACGTGTTCACCTCCACCATGCGCTCGCCGGCCCGGGCCGCCTCGGCCATGGCCTCGTAGAAGGGCCCCAGATCGAAGGTCGGGTAGAAGCCGAACTTCTTCGCCAGATCGGGATGGCTCATGGCGTCGTAGGGGTTCGTTCGATTCGCGGCGGCCTCGCACCACAGCTCGCCGTAGCGCCGCCAGATGGCATCAGGGGCGCCGGGCTCTTCCCAGCGGGAGCGCTGGGCCGGGTCGTCGAAGGCCCAGCCGTCGATGAAGTGCACGCTGCCGAGCTTGAAGGCGAAGGGAGCCAGGGCCGCCTCGTCCAAGGCGCGGTCCTCCAAATCCCCCAGGTAATCCATCTCGGTGCCCACGATGAACTCCACCGAGGGATGGGCGGCGCGGGCGGCCTCGATCTCGGCCAAGTAGCGCGGCAGGTTCTCCTCGGTCATGGAGAGGTAGCGGTCGGGATCGAAGGCGCCCGACAGCGGGAAGTGCTCGGTGAAGGCAAGCGTGGTCAGGCCGGCGGCAGCTGCGGCGTCGGCATATTCCGCCACAGAGCCGGCACCGTGGCCGGAGTACACGCAGTGGCAGTGGGTGTTGACGAGTTCCATAGGGCTCCTTACCAGTTCAGAACTTTTTGGGCGGCCTTCGCGAAGGCGTCGATGTCCGCCTCGGTGGTGTAGCGGCCCATGGAGATGCGCAGGGCGTTGTAGACCTCGTCCCCGCCGATGCCCATGGCCTTGAGCACGTGGCTCGGCTCCAGGGAATGGGACGAGCAGGCGCTGCCGCCGGCCACGCAGAAGCCGAGCTGATCGAAGCGCAGCACCATGGTCTCGCTCTCCCACTCGTCGGCCAGCACGTGCACGATGTTGGGGAGGAAGTCGCGGCTGCCCGGGTCCACCTCCACCGTAGCTTGGAAGCCGCCCAGGGCCCCGAGGGCCCCGTAGAGCCGATCGCGCAGGGCCCGCAGGCGCGCCGATTCGTCCTCCTGGCACCCCTGGGCCGCCTCGCAGGCCGCCGCGAAGCCGACGATGCCGGCCACATTCTGAGTGCCGCTGCGCCGGCCGCCCTCCTGACCGCCGCCGAGGAGGAACGGGGCAAAGGGGGTGCGGGCCTTCAAGTACAGGGCGCCCACCCCCTTCGGGCCGCCGATCTTGTGGGCCGAGAAGGAGGCGGCGTCCACGGCCAGGGCCTCCAGGTCGAGCGGCATCTTCCCCAGGGCCTGCACGGCGTCGGTGTGGAAGAGGGCGCCGGCCCCGTGGGCCAGGGCTGCCAGCTCGGCGATGGGTTGGATGGAGCCCACCTCCGAGTTGGCCGCCTGCACCGACACGAGCACCGTGTCGGGAGTGAGGGCCTCTTCCAGGACGCGGGCTTCGATGAAACCCTGGCGGTTGGGGCGCAGGTAGGTGACGCGCACGCCCTCGGACTCTAGACGGCGGCAGGGGGCGAGCACTGCGTCGTGCTCGATGGCCGAGGTTATCACATGAACCGGACGACCTCCCTGGCCGGCCAGGCGCCGCTGGTCGCGGGCGGCGGCCACGAGCCCCGCGATGGCCGCGTCGTCGGCCTCGGTGGCCCCGGAGGTGAAGACGATCTCATCGGGGCGGCGGGCGCCGAGGGCGCGGGCCAGACGGCGCCGGGCCCCTTCCATGGCATCGAAGGCCGCCCGGCCCGCGCCGTAGAGGGCGTTGGCATTGGCCCCGGCTGGCAGGTTCGCCGGCCCCGGCATCCAGAAGGGCTCCATGGCCCGGGCCGCCTCCTCGCCGAGAGGAGCCGTGGCGGCGTAGTCGAGGTAGACGGGGAACTCGGTGGCGTTGTCCATGGCCCTACGCCTCCGCGCCGCCGGCCAGGGCGGTCAGGCGCGCCACGTCGGCCGCCGCCTGCACCGTTTGCAGGGCGGCGGCCGGGTCGGCGGCCTTGAACACGGCGTTGCCGCACACGAGCACGTCGGCGCCGGCCGCGGCCACAAGCGGGGCGGTAACCTCGCCGATACCGCCGTCCACCTGGATGAGCATGGCCTCGTTGGCCGCCGCCCGGGCACGGGCCGCCACCTCAGCCACCTTCCGGTCGCTGCCGGCGATATAGCTCTGGCCCGAGAAGCCCGGCTCCACGGACATGACGAGCGCCATATCCAAGTCGGCGATGACCGGCGCCAAGACAGACACCGGGGTCTTGGGCTTAAGGGCCACGGCGGCCTTGCATCCGGCCTCGTGGATCATGGCCACGGCGCGCACGAGCTCCTCTTCGGTGAGCACTTCGGCGTGCACGTTCACCAGGTCGGCCCCGGCCTCGATGAACCAGGGGATCTCGGTCAGGGGGTTGTCGATCATGAGGTGCACGTCGCAGACGAGCGAGGTGGCGGCCTTGAGCTGCTTCAGCAGCGGCACCCCCATGGTCAGGTTGGGAACGAAGTGGCCGTCCATGACGTCGATATGGACGAAGGCCGCGCCGGCCTGCTCGATCATGGCGATGTCGTCGGCCAAGTGCATGAAGTCGGCCGACAAGATGGACGGGGCGATTTTCACCGGTTGGTACATGATGCGCATCCTCATCTCGCGAAGTTCCAGTGACGCTATTTTAGCGCACGGGGCCCCGCGCGGCAGCGTATAATGGCCTCCAGCGGCAAACCTGCACCCCAAGAGCGAGGAGCACCCTTGGCCCGCGACGAGCGCACCTTCTTCACCTACCCCACCGCCTTCGGCCCGGTGACCATCGGCGCCGACGGGCAGGCCGTCACCGCTGTCGTTCTCGGCGAGGCCGCACTGCCCGGCACGGGCCGTGCCACCGCGATCACCACCGAGGCGGCCAACCAGGTCATGGAGTACCTCGCCGGCAAGCGAACCGCCTTCACCGTGGCCTACGCCCCAGCGGGCACCGATTTCCAGCACGAGGTATGGAAGGCTCTGACGAACATCCCCTACGGTCAAACGCGCACCACCCGCGAGATCGCCGCGACCATCGGCGCGGCAGAGGCCTACCGCGCCGTGGGCGCCGCCGTGAGGAAGAGCCCGCTGGCCATCCTCATTCCTGCCCATCGCGTCGTCAGCGTCACGGGCAAGCCCACCGGCCCCGTGGAGAGCGCCCTGCTGAACCTGGAACAGCAAAATTCACGGTAGCGCCCTACTTCCCCATCGCCTCGTCCTGCAGCGCGTCCAGCTTCGCCATGCACTCGTCCACCGAGGCGCCGGCCAGAAGGTCGCGCACGATAAGGCACACATTGCCCCACTGCTCCACGTCCATGCCGGCGTTGGAGGCCAGCACGTAGGTGTCGGCCTGCACCAGATCGTTCAGGGGCCGCAGCGGCTCCACGCAATCTACGGCCACGTTCTTCGACGGCGAGATGACGCGGTTGGTCTCGGCGTACAGCTGCAGCGCCTCATCGGACAAGATCACATCCATCACCGCCAGCGCATCATCGCGATGCTCGGCCTCCGCGCTCACCCCGTAACCGGTCATGGACAGCACGGGCATCGGCCCGCGCTCGCTCGGAAAGCCGACCACCTCCATGGTGAAGGAGGGATTGCCGTAGGCGGTGTCGGTGTTCGCCGCGCCCCAGTAGGCCACGACCATGGGGCACTTCCCCGCCATGAAGTCGTCGCCCTCGCCGGCCCCTTCGAAGGCCTCGCTCTTAAGCGCGTTCTCCGCATCGATATAGCCGCGATCTATCAACGCCTTCAAGAACTCGAAGCCCGGGCGCATGTAGTCGCTGTAGCGCGCCTCGCCGGCGTTCAGGGCCGCCACCTCGGCCTCGATGTCGCCCCCGTTGTACAAATCGGCGTAGGCCTGGGCGAACACGAAGGTCTCCAGCCACCAGCGGTTGGCGCCCACCGGCGTGTCGTAGCCCTTCTCCTTCAGCACGCGGCATGCCTCAAGGAATTCCTCGGGGGTGCTCGGCACGGCGAGGCCGCACTCCTTGAAGATGTCCTTGTTCACGAACAGGCCGTAGGCCACCACCTCCTGAGGAATGGCCACCAACTTGCCGTCCACGGTGTTGGCGACGCGCACCTCCTCGCGCAGGTTCTGGGCGCAGGCGAGCCCCGACAGATCGGCCAGCTTGCCCTCTGCCCCCAAGGCCACGATGACGTCGGCATTCAGCAGGTACAGATCGTCCTTGGCGCTGCGCACCCGCTCCAAGCAGACCTCGTCGTAGGTCTTATCCTGGTAGTCCTCGGCCGTGTAGGTGCGGTAGGCCATGGTCAAGCCCAGCTGCTCCTCGGCCATGGCCATGGTCAGATCGCTGGCAGTGCGGGCCGTGTTGTCGGCATCGGGGCTGGCCTTCTCCATGGGGCTGAAGAAATTGACCGCGGCCGCGGCCGCGTCGCTGTCCTGCACGGCCAAGTTCCGAGCCCCCTCGCCGGAGGCGCAGGCCGTCAGGGCCGCGCACAGCAGGGCCACGGCAGCCAGAGCAGCCGTGCGACGGAGGCGAACGGGGAAACGCGCGCTCATGGGCGTCCTTTCTCGACAAGGCGATCGACGGCCCGCTTCAGGTCGGCGATCTCCAGGGGTTTCGCCACATGGGCGTTCATGCCGGCGGCAAGGGCCGCCTTCTCGTCTTCCACAAAGGCATCGGCGGTCATGGCGATGATGGGGATGGTACGGGCATCGGGGCGCTCAAGGGCGCGGATGGCGCGGGTCGCGGCATGGCCGTTCATCACCGGCATCTGCACATCCATGAGGATGGCGTCGAACTCCCCGGGCTCACAGGCCTCGAAGCGCTCTACGGCGAGCTGCCCGTTCTCCACGATCTCCACCGTGGCGCCTTCCAACTCCAGCAGCTCAGTTAGGATGCCGGCGTTCAGGAAGTTATCCTCGGCGGCCAGGAAGCGCTTGCCCTGCAGCACCGCATCGTAGGCCGCGGCCTCGGCCGCCTCCCCGACCCCGGCGATGTCCTCGATCTTGCGCTTCAAGGTGGACAGGAAGAAGGGCCGCGCCAGCACGCCGGTACGCGCCGGCAGCACCACGTCCTCCTCGATATCGAAGTGGTGGTCCACCACGAATACAACCGGAAGCGACACCTCCGCGCCGGGGGCTGCCGCCGCCCGCAGGGCCTCGGCCGTGGCCGCAGCGCCCTCGTCCAGTCGATCGCAGCAGAGCAGCAGCACCTGGTAGCCGCCCGTCCCCGCCGCGGTCTCGGCGAGAGCGAAGGCCTCGGGCACCCGCTCTACGACATCCACGCGCACGCCCGTGCCCTCCATCTGGGCCTGGGCGATCTCGCGGCCGGCCGCCGTGGGGTCCACTACGAGCATGGACTGAATGCCTTGCTGCCGCCAGAAGAAGCCCTGGGCCTGCTCATCGGGAATGCGCAGCTCCAGATCGACCCGGAACAGCGAGCCGACCCCCTCCGTGCTCTCGGCCTCGATCGTGCCGCCCATGAGCTCCACGAGGCTCTTGGTGATGGACATGCCCAGACCCGTTCCCTGCACCTTGTTGGTGGTGCTGTTCTCGGCACGGGTAAAGGAATCGAAGATGGTGGCCAGAAACTCGGGAGTCATGCCGTAGCCGTCGTCCTCCACCTCGATGCGAATGCGCTCGAACTGGCTCGAATGCTGCGGCAAGCCGATGAAACGCAGCCAGATATGACCGCCCTCCGGCGTGTACTTCACGGCGTTGGACAAGAGGTTGATGAGTATCTGATTCAGATGGGTCTCGTCCCCGATCACGTGCTCGTGGTTCACGCCCCTGATCTCGGTGCGGAAGACCTGGTGCTTCTGGCGGGCCATGGGGGCGATGATGGACTCGACGGCCACGAGCGAATCGCCCAGGTCGAACTCCTCCAGCGTCATGGTGGCCTTACCGCTCTCGATCTTCGAGATATCCAGCACGTCGTTGATAAGATCGAGCAGGTGGCGTCCCGAGGCCATGATCTTGCTGGCGCAGTCGCGCACCTTGGCCGGATCGTCGGCCTCTTTCGCAATGATGGCCGTGAAGCCGAGCACGGCGTTCATGGGCGTGCGGATGTCGTGGGACATGTTGGCGAGGAAGGCCGACTTCGACTCGTTGGCCACCTCGGCCGCCCGCAGCGCCTGGGCCAGCTGCTCGTTGTGCCGGGCGCGCTCGGCCTCCCGCGCCCGCTGGATCTGCAGCTGCTTGCGGCGGTTGTAGGCGTAGATGGCCACACACAGGATGAAGGCCGCCGCCGCGATGCCGATAACGAGCGCGATGGCGGCATTGACCGCCTGGGCCTCCTGCTGGATGGCGGTCATGGGCACGTATCCCACCAGATAGGTGGTGCCCCCGTTGATGGACCACAGGTAGCACAGCGATTCGCGCCCCTTCACCTGGTGGGCGAACATTACCGAGGCCTTATCGGCGATGCCCTGGCCTACCATGGCCAGCGTCTCATCGTCCACCACGTTGTTGGCGCGATAGAAGTCCTCCAGGTTCAGATGGCCCGCATCGCGCTCGCCCATGCCCTCGGGCTTCAGCACGAAGCGTTCGCTCGCGGCATCCATCAGGTACAGCACGGCCTGCTTGTCGTAGAACCCCTCGGGCATGGACTGGTCGATGGCGTCGTAGACGTACTCGGCGTACAGCGTGCCGATAGCGCTGCCGTCGCGCTCGATAGGACACGCGATGGTGTAGGCCCAGGTGCCCATGTAGTTCACGTAGGACTGCGAAATGGGCAGCCCCATGACCGTGCCCCCGGCGGTGAAGTCCAGATCGGCGGGGCTGAAGGGCGCCCCGTCGTTGGAGATGCCCTCGCTTTGTCCTTCCAGCACCACCGACAGCTTGGCCGTGGTGTCGTTATTGCGCAAGTTGAGGATATAGGCCTCTGGATCGGGTGCCGCGGCAATCTCCTCGGCGATGAGCTCTTGGAACTCCGCCTCGCTGCGCATGATGGCCTCGACGGTGTTTTCGATGAGGTTCAGATTCTCGTTGAGATTGCGGATGGCGGCATCGGACATATCGTCGTAGGTCTGCCGCGCCACGCCGTAGATGGAGGCACCCATGGCGACGAAGATCACGAGGACGACGATGACCCAACGGCCATAGGCTCTCTTCTCGCCGCTCTTCGCTTCGCGTTCCGCCACAGTCTCCTCCTTATTCAACCATTTGATAACGGTACGGTATCAGAGGGAAAACTGCAAGGGCAAACCGACGCTCCCCTGGTGATGGGTTATTTTCCCCTATAAAAAACGACCCTCCGGCAGGGGAACCGGAGGGCCGCCATCTCAGTACGCACGGAGGAGAAGGGGAAACGTGCGCATGGACTTGGTTTCCGCCGCGAGGGTTTTGAGAGAGAGGAGAGAGGAGGGTTCACGCAGGAGACGGTGCGACGGAAGCTCTGGAAATGTTGTCAAGGTCCGCGCGGATCGGGCTCGCTTTCGTGCCTTCCCCGCTCGGCTGATGACAACAATAAGGCCTTCTCGCTCCCACGACAGCGAGAAGGCCCGTCGGTTGCGCCTCCGTATGCGCATCGTTTACCAGGTGAAACCTGATAATGCAGGTGAACAATTCAGCGTTGGCAAAGCAGGCTCTGGGTTCGGGGTGGGGGTCCGCGCGCAGATTCCGCAGCGACGAGAACAGGACTAAATGTCCTGTTCTCCCAAGCGAGGACTGCCCGAGCACGGCGCCCCTACCCCGAACCCAGAGCCGGACGGCCCGGACGGCCCGGACGACCTAGTAGAACTCAGACTTGAGAGGCCGGTCGATGAGGACGGCGGCGGCCTCGCGGGGATTCACGCCCTCCCACACCACGCTGCGCACCGTATCGGTCAGGGGCAGCTCCACCCCGTAGCGCTCCTCTAAGGTGCGCAGGGTCTTGCAGGCGATGGCCCCTTCCACCACCATGTGGGTCTGGGCCGTGAAGTCGTCCAGGGTAAGGCCCCGGGCCACGTACTGCTCGCCAAAGCGGCGGTTGCGCGAGTGCTGGGACATGCAGGTGACCACCATGTCGCCGGCACCCCCCAAACCCATGCAGGTGAGGGCCTCGCCGCCGACGGCCACCACCATGCGGCTCATTTCGGCCAGGCCGCGGGTGATGAGCAGGGCCGCCGTGTTGTCGCCAAAACCCATGCCGTAGCTGATGCCCACGGCGATGGCGATGACGTTCTTGAAGGCGGCGCACAGCTCCACGCCCACGGGATCGTCGGAGGTGTAGGTGCGGAAGAAACGGGTGGCGAACAGATCGCGGAAGAACAGCGCCGTGGCCTCCGAAGACGAGGCCACGACAGCGGCCGAGGGCTTGCGGCAAATGACCTCCTCGGCATGGGTGGGGCCCGACAGCACCGCCAGCCGGTCGCCGTTGCCCAACTCGGCGGCGAAGGTGTCGATGGGCAACAGGCCCGTCTGCTCCTCCACGCCCTTCGAGCAGATGACCACGGGCGTATAGGGCGCGATCAGCGCAGCCAGATCGCGGGCCACGGAGCGCAGGGCCGCCGACGGGGTCACGATGACCACGGCCTCGGCACCGTCTGCGGCCTCGGCGTAGTCGGCTGTAGCGCAGATGGCTGAGGGCAGGCGGTAGTCGGACAGATAGCGCGGGTTGCGATGCTCGGCGTTGATGGCCCGGGCCACCTCGGCCGTGCGGGCCCAGAGCATCACGTCGTGACCGGCCTCAGCCAGTACCAGCGCCAGCGCCGTTCCCCAACTACCCGCTCCGATAACGGCTACGCGCATGGACGCTCCTTCTTCTTGCTGCCGATCTTGTTCTCGGTACCGGCGCGCAAGCGGCCGATGTTGGCGCGATGGGCCCAGATGACCACGAGCGCCGTAGCGGCGATGATGACCCACGACACCCAATGGCCCCAGTAGAAGTAGAGGCCCAAAAGCGGGCACACCACCGCCGCGGCGATGGAGCCCACCGACACGCAGCGAGTGATGAGGATGCCGAGGGCGAACACCGCGATCTCGATGAAGAAGCCCACGGGGCCGTAGACGAACAGCAGGCAGGCGGCGGCCACAGCAATGCCCTTGCCGCCCTTGAACTTGAGCCACGGGCTGAAGATGTGCCCGAGGGTACAGCCGGCGAAGGCCAGGGCCAGGCACAGTGAGACGGGGTTCACGCCCGTTGGGCCGAAGGCGGCAAGCAGGGCCTGACCCTCAGCCGCGGTGCCATCGACCGCCACGCCGGCAATAGCCGGGGCGAACACCCAAGCCGCGAGCCAACCCGACAGCACGCCCTTGCCGAAGTCCAGCAGGAACACGACCGCACCGCCCGCTTTCCCCATGGCGCGGAAGGCGTTGGTGGTGCCGATGTTGCCGCTTCCCTCTTCCCGGATGTCCTTGTGGAAGGCCAGCTTCGAGACGATGACGCCCCAGGGGATAGATCCCAGCAGGAACGAGACGATGAACGACAGGGTCAAGTAGGTGATGACGGTGTCCACGGCCTAGTCCTTCTTCTTGAACTTGAAGCGGATGGGGGTGCCGGTGAGGTCGAAGGCCTCGCGCATGCGGTTCTCCAGGTAGCGCTCGTAGTTATCGTCCACCACATCGGGGCGGTTCACGAAGAAGGTGAAATACGGCGGGCAGGCACCGGTCTGGGTGAGGTACTTCATGCGCAGCACGGCCTTGCCCTTCGACACGGTGTGGCCCGTCTCGCGGATGCCGGCGAGCCAGCTGTTCAGCTGGTTGGTGGGAATGGCGCGGCTGAAGTTCGCGTACACGGTGTCGATGGCGTCCCAGATGCGGTCGACGCGCTTGCCCGTGAGCGCCGAGATGGCCACCACGGGCGCGTAGCCGACAAAGGTCATGCGGTCCTCGATGCGCTCGCGGATCTTCTCCTTGGCCTCGGGGCCCTCTACGATGTCCCACTTGTTCAGCACGATCACCATGGCGCAGCCGCGCTCGGCGGCATAGCCCGCCACGCGCTGGTCCTCATTGGTAAGCCCCAGGGTGCCGTCGATGACGAGCAGGGCCACGTCGGCCCGGTCGATGGCGCGCATGGCCCGCACGAAGCCGTAGTACTCCACGTCCTCGTCGATCTGGCTCTTGCGGCGCAGGCCCGCCGTGTCCACGATACGGTACATCTGGCCGTCGTGCTCCACCAGGGTGTCGATGGCGTCGCGGGTGGTGCCGGCCACGTCGCTCACGATGGAGCGATCGTTGTTGGTGAGCTTGTTGGTCAGCGAGCTCTTCCCCGCGTTCGGGCGCCCGATGATGGCCACGTTGATGGCCTCCACCTCTTCCTCGGGGGTGAGGTCGCATTTGCGCAGCTCGGCCACCACCTCGTCGAGCAAGTCGCCCGTGCCGTTGCCGTGCTGGGCGCTCACGGGCCACGGGTCGCCCAGGCCGAGCGCGTAAAACTCCCACACCTCGTCCATGCGGGCGGGGTTGTCCATCTTGTTCACGGCAAGGAAAGTGGGCTTGTTAGTGCGCTGCAGGATGCGGGCCACTTCCTCGTCGTCGGCGTTGATGCCGGTCTTGCCGTCTACGAGGAAGATGATGACATCGGCCTCGCGGGTAGCCTCGAAAGCCTGGGCGCGGATGGAGCCCTGAAAGACGTCGTCGTCGCCCATCTCGATGCCGCCGGTGTCGATGAGCATGAACTCCACGCCGTTCCAGTCGGCCTTGTGGTAGCTGCGGTCGCGGGTGACGCCGCGCATCTCGTGGACGATGGCCTCGCTCGTTTGGGCGATGCGGTTGACCAGCGTCGACTTGCCCACGTTGGGGCGGCCGACGATGGCGACGATGGGAAGTGCCATGATGTTCCTCTTATCTATGGTTGGGCCGGGCGCGGGGCTGCGCCGGACGACTGGCTCCTACAAACGACCGTCAGCCAGGGCGATGATCTCCGGCAGGTAGTCGAGCGGATTACAGGATACCACGCAAACGGCCGCCCCCGCCGCGTTTTCGATATCCTGCACGGTCATGTCATCAAGCGTGACGCCGTCGTCGTTCAAAATGACCTTGGGGATGAGGAACAGCTCGCCTGCGGGGACTTGTCCGGGATGCGACGGCGGGCATCCCAATTCGCTCAGACAGTCCTCGCTTGGTGAAACAGCCCACTGGGCTGTTTCAGTCGCTGCGGAACTCGCTCGGTTGGGACACCCGCCGTCGCCTCCCTGCTCAGTCACGAGCGAGCCGTCCTCTTCCTCGCTGGGGGCGGCTTCTTCCCCTATCTCAGCCTTGATCGCTCGGGCTATGTCGCAGCCGCACAGAAGGCCGGTGACGTTCACGTTGCCGCCGAAATAGTTGTTCCCTACCGTGAGGGGCACAAGGCGGCCCGCCAGGGGGCTGTCCGCGATCATGGCGTTGAGGAAGGGCTGCATGGCCTCGCCGACGATGAAGCGAGCGGTAAGACCGGCGTCCTCCAAGACCCGGGCGGCGCGGGCCGCTAGGCCGCTTTCGCAGGCGGCGGCGAACTCGTCCACGTAGGAGCGCACGATGCCGATGCCGTCCTCGAACATCTCGTAGTCGCCGTAATCGCTGGCGGGAGGAATATGGGCGGGGGTTTCCGCACCGAAGGCGTTCACGTAGAACTCGTCGGCGGCGAATACCCACGGGCCGCCCCGCTCGGTGCGGGCGCGGGCCTGGAAGGGCTCGATGGTGCGGATGACGCCCAGAGCCGCCTCGGGGCCCGTGAAGCTCTCGTGCAGGGCCGTCTGGTGCTTCGTGAAGCCCAAGGGCACGATGCCCACGTTCTGGATGTTCGGCCGCGCCCAGGCCCATTCCAAAGTCTCGCGCAGGGCATCGCCGTCATTCACCCCCGGCATGAGCACGATCTGCGCGTGAGCCTTAATGCCGGCGGCGAGCAGACGATCGAGGGCGTCAAGCCCGTGCTGGGCGTGCCTGCCGATCATGGAGCGGCGCAGCTCGGGGTTGCTCGCGTGCAGGCTCACCCGCAAGGGGCTGATGTGCTGCTCGATGATGCGGGCCTCGTCTTCGGGCCTCAGGTTCGTGAGCGTGACGAAAGTGCCCGACAAAAAGCTCAGGCGGAAGTCGTCGTCGCGCAGCACGAGCGAGGGGCGCACACCCTCGGGCAGCTGGCGCATGAAGCAGAACACGCAGGCGTTGCGGCAGAGCTTCACCTTGTCGAAGAGCACGCCGTCGAACTCGAAGCCCCAGCGCTCCCCCGCCTCGCGCTCCAGTTCCACTTCGCCCGCTTCGCCATCGAGATCGATGTAGCCGACCGCTATGGCATCCTCGGCCGCGAGCCACCGCCAATCGATGATGTCGCGCACAGGCTGGCCGTCCACGGTCGTGAGGTAGCAGCCGGCCGTGAAGCCCGCGTCGTCGGCGGGGCTCTCCGGCTCCACGGCGGCGATGGGCGCCACGGGACCGTCCCAGGCTGCGGCCGCCGCCTGGGCAGGTGTCAAGGCGGCAGCGCCGCAACCGGCGCAGGGCGCGCTGGGACCGAAGGCGCCGGCACCTGCGTCGGAGGCAGAGCCGCAAGCAGCCTGCGCTGCCCGCTCGATGTCCTTGCCGGGATAGGTGGCCATTGGCTGCCTACAGAGTCTTCAAGAAGGCCTCCACGGAGGCGATCTGGTTCTCGGGCGTGGAGGCGCCGGCCGTGACGCCGATGCGGCGGCAGCCGGCGAAGGCCGTCGCTTCCAACTCGTCGACCGACTCGATATGGAAGGTGCGCGGGCAGGTAAGAGCGCAGACCTCGGCCAGGCGCGTGGTATTCGACGAGTTGCGGCCGCCGATGACCACCATGGCGTCCACCGCCGAGGCCAGATCGGCGGCGGCCTCCTGGCGCTGACGCGTGGCCGAGCAGATGGTGTTCTTTACGATGGGGTCGAGCCCCTGCTCGCGCAGGGCGGCCACCACCGCTTCCAGGTTCTCCTTGCGCTGGGTGGTCTGGGCCACCACGCCCACCGGATCGTAGAGCCCCGCGGGAATCTCGCCGGGGCCGGCCACCACATCCACCTTGCCGCCGGCCTGGCGGGCCCAGGCGGTGAGCCCCTCCACCTCGGGGTGCCCTGCCTCGCCGAGCACCACCACGCGGCAGCCCTCCCGGGCCAGCTCGGCCGCGGCGGCCTGGGCGCGGGACACATGGGGGCAGGTGGCGTCCACCACGGAAAAGCCGCGTTCCACCACGGCCCCCAGCACCTCGGGCGTCACCCCGTGGGAGCGAATGACCACGGCCGGTGCCTCGTCAGCGGCCGCGGCATCGGTTCTGGCCGCGGCGGGAATGTCCTCCACCGACGCCACGGCCGCAGCGCCCCGGGCCGCCAACTCGTCCACCACCTGGGGGTTGTGGATGAGCGGCCCCAAGGTATAGGCGCGCCCGCCCGCCTCGATCACCTCGGCGGCCATGTCCAGGGCCCGTTGCACGCCGTAGCAGGCCCCAGCCCGTTTCGCGCGAATCACTTCCATGGCTACTCCCCCTCGCCTTCCTCGGCACCCTCGGCCCTGGCGGCGGCCGTCGCGGCCTTGGCAGCGGCTTTGGCCTCTTTCTCGGCGCGGACAGCGCGGGCGGCGCAGGCCAGCTCGTCGCTCGTGTGGTGCGGGATGGGGTGCTCGGCGAACACCGGCGCGTAGTCGCGGGTCTCGGGGAACAGGGCCACCATGTCCACGTCTTCGGCAGGCACGCGGTAGAACAGGGCGAAGCTCTCGCGCATGGCGTACCAGGTACAGGCCTCCACGCGCTCCTCCTTGGGCAGGAAGTCGAAGTCCGACACCAGGATGGGGTCGCCGTAGTCCACGGTCACCTTCGGGAAGCGCACGCGCTCCCCCTTGTTCTTGATCTTCTCCACGCCGCGCACGGTCATGGGCAGGATGGGCACCTTCGCCATGCGGGCGATAACCGAGACCCCAGCGTGGATGGAGGCCACCCGATCGGTCTTGCCGCGACGGGTGCCCTCGGGCAGAATGCCCACGAGCTCGTCGTTCTTCAGCATGCGTACGGCCCGCTTGATGGAAGTCATGTCGGCCGTGTCGCGCTTCACGGGGAAGGCGCCCACCCGCGAGAGAATCTGGCCGAGCAGGCCGCCGGCGTTGCCGAACAGCGTATCGCGGCCCATGAGGCGCACCCACTGCTTCGGCCGCGCGGCCAGGTACATGAACACCACATCGAAGAACGACGTGTGGTTGCAGACGACCAGCGCTCCGGAGGCCCCTTGGAACGCCCGCAGCTTTTGGCGATTGTCCACGCGGTAGCGGAACAGCAGCTTGCACACGGCGCCCACGACCACGTAGACGAGGTTGCCGAACCAGTGGGGAATCTCATGGGAGCGGTCGCGGCCGCCCAGGTCCATGTCCCACATCTCGGAGTATTTCAGAAAGAGACCCATAAAGCTCCATTCCAATGCTTATCTTCCGCTGCATCTCCTCGCGGGCGGAACCACGCGGTACCTTGATTCGCTCAGACAGTCCTCGCTTTGTGAAACAGGACGTTAAGTCCTGTTTCAGTCGCTGCGGAACTCGCTCGGTCAAGGCACCCCGCGCTTCCGCTTCGCTTTGCCTCGCTCAAACTGGCCCGGCAACTCCGACCGGCGGGGAGCCGCTCCTACATCTTCTCCCGCGCCAGCGTGCAGATCTGGTCGATGACCTCCTCGATGTAGTGGCTCGTGGAGTCGATCTGCACGGCGTCTTCAGCAGCGCGCAGGGGCGCGGTGGCCCGGGAGGAGTCGGCCGCATCGCGGCGACGCAGGTCGGCCAGCACCTCCTCGTAGTCGATGGAGCCGATGCCGCGGTCCACGTTCTGGCGCACGCGGCGGTGGGCCCGCTCCTCGTCCGATGCGGTAAGGAACACCTTCACGGCCGCATCGGGGAACACCACGGTGCCGATGTCGCGGCCCTCCACCACATAATCGCCGCCGTTGCCGATGCGGCGCTGCTGGTCGAGCAGGGCGGCGCGCACCGAGGGGGCAGCCGAGGTGGGGCTCACGGCGCGATCGATCTCGGCCGTGCGGATGGCGTCGGTCACTTCCGCATCGCCGATGAACACGCGCTTGGGCACCGGGTCGCCTTCCACGTGGCCGAAGGCGATCTCGTAGGTGCGGGCGATCTCGCCCAGGGCCGCCTCGTCGTCGAGGGAGACGCCGTTCTGCAGCGCCTGCCAGGCGATGGCGCGGTACATCGCGCCCGTATCCAGGCAGGAGAAACCGAGCTCTTTGGCCACGGCCTTGGCCACGGTGGACTTGCCGGCCCCGGAGGGCCCATCGATGGCGACGATCATTAGCGCACCAGCTCCTTCAGGTCGGTGAGGAAATCGGGGTAGCTTACGGCCACACAGGTGAAATCGGTCACATTCACGGGCACCGACCCGCAGGCGCCCACGAGCGCCCAGGTCATGGCCAGGCGGTGGTCGCCGTGGGAGTTGAACACGAGGCCCTCGGGCACGGTGAGGTCGGGGTTGCCCTCGATGAGCAGGTCGTCCCCCTCCTCCCAGGCGTCCACGCCCAGCTGGGCCAGGCCCTCGATGATGGCGGCCAGGCGGTCGGATTCCTTCACGCGCAGCTCGCCCACCTCGTGGAACACCGTGATGCCGCGGGCATGGGCCGCCACCAGGGCCAGCACGGGAATCTCGTCGATGACCGAGGCGATGTGCTGGGAGGGCACCTCGCAGCCGCGCAGGGTCGGGGTGAATCGCACGCGCAGGGTGCCGCGGGGCTCCTTGCCCTCGGCGCCGCCGTAAGTCTCCTCGATGTCGGCACCCATGCGCTCCAGGGTGCGCACAAATCCGATGCGGGCCGGGTTCAGCGACACGTTCTCGATGGCGACGGAGCTGCCGGGCGTGAGCAGGGCCGCGGCGGCGATGAAGGCGGCCGAGGAGGGGTCGCCGGGCACCACCACGTCGGAGGCGAGCATCTCGGCGGGACCCTCCACGCCGGCCACGCGGGTGCCGGCCGTGGTGGGTACGTTGAACTCGGGCAGCATGAGCTCGGTGTGGTTGCGCGAGGGCGCGGGCTCGGTCACCGTGGTGGCACCCTCGGCGAAGGTGCCGGCCAGAAGCACGGCGGTCTTCAGCTGGGCCGAGGCCATGGGGCTCGCGTACTCGATGGCGCGCAGACGGCGGGTGCCGTGCACCGTGATGGGCAGGTGCTCGGGGGATTCCGGCTCGAAGGTGGCGCCCATCTTCGCAAGCGGGGCCACAATGCGGCGCATGGGGCGCTTCTGCAGGCTGGCGTCGCCGGTGATGGCAACGGCGATGTCCCACGGCGCCACAACACCCATGAGCAGACGGGCGGTGGTGCCGGAGTTGCCGCAGTCGATGGGCGCGTCGGGCTGGCTCGGGCCTTCCGCGCCCCAGCCGGCCACCGTGCCGGCGAGCGTGCCGTCGGCCTGGGCGCGCAGTTCCACCGTGGCGCCCAGGGCCTCCACGGCGCGGATGGAGGCGCGCACGTCTTCCGAATCCAGCACGCCCTCAAGATGCGAGGTGCCCTCGGCCATGGCCGAGAAGAGCACCGCGCGGTGCGAGATGGACTTGTCGCCGGGCACTCGGCAGGCGCCTGAGAGCACGCCGCCCAGAGGCTCGATGGTGGTATAGGGAGGCAGGTTCTCAGTCGACATGAGCGTACTCCTTCGGCATAAGGGGACTGAACGATACGGAGAAACCGGCGTTGATCAGCTGCAGCGACAGCTGGCCGATATCGCCCTCATCGGTCAGGATGAGGGAGAGCACGGCGTTGCCCTCGCTAATATGGTCGATGTCAATGGATTGTATATTGCAGCCCACCGACGAGGCGATGGTGCACACCTCGGCCACCACGCCGGTGCGGTTCACCATGGGGATGCGCACCTCCAGGAGCTTCTCGGTGGAAGGCACCCAGGCGGCGGGCAGGGCGCGGCGAGCCTCGGCGGCCTCGGCGAGCAGGCGCGTGAAGGTGTCGCGGTCGCCCGCGGCCAGGGCGTCGGCGAACGAGCCGATGATGGCAGCCATCTCGGCCAGGCCGTCGCGCAGCGCCTCGGCGTTGTCGAAGGCGATGCCGCACCACAGCTTCGGGGACCCGGCGGCGATGCGCGTGGTGTCCTTGAAACCGCCGGCGGCCAGGCGCATGATGGAGCCGGTGTCGTCGGCGTGCGCGCTGGCCAGCTGCATGAGCGAGGAGGCCACCATGTGGGGCACATGGCTCACGATGGCCACAGCCGCGTCGTGCTCCTCGCGGCGCAGCGACACCACGCGGGCCTCCAGACCGCACACGAACTCGTGAAGGTGCTGGAAGTCCTCGGGGGCGGTGCGCTCGTCGGGGCAGAGGATCCAGTTCGCGCCTTCGAACAGATCGGCGCGGGCCCCGGCGATGCCGCTCTGCTCGGAGCCGGCCATGGGGTGCCCCGGCACGTAGCGCGCAGGCGCGGGCAGAAGTTCCTCGGCGGCGGCCAGGATGTGGCCCTTGGTGGAGATGGTGTCGGTGACGAGCCCCGTATAGCCCCAGTCGCGCAGGCGGGTGAGGTAGTCGTCCACCGCCGCCACGGGCGTGGCGATGACCACAAGCTCGCAGGGGCCCTCGACGAAGGCGCGGAAGGCCGCGTCGTCGGGACCGCCGGCCTCCGCGCACCAGCCGCGCTCCACGGCGGTGGCGCAGGCAGCTGGGTCGGTATCCACCCCGAAGACGCGCACAGAGGGCATCTTGTCGGCTAAAGCCGCGGCCAGCGAGGCCCCGATGAGCCCCAAGCCGATGACGGCCACCGAGGCGAAGGGGGCCGCGGCGGCCGCAGGGGCATCGGCCGCGCACGCCGCCTCGGGTGCGGCGTCGTTCAATGCATCAGAATCAGTCATGAAAATGAGAGTCCTACTCGATCAGGTACCAGTCGCCTCCCATTGTATACGAACGAGGCCACCCCCACCCCGCGATTCGCCCAATCCCCGCGAACGACGGAGGACGAGCGGGACCCGCGCCCGGGCCGCGCCCCGCTCCCCTACTCGTGCAACCGGCTTTGGGCCCAGCCCTCGTCGATGGCGGCGTTGCAGCGCTCATCGAGGGCGGCGGCGCACTCTTCGGGCGATACCTTGCCCATGAGCAAATCGCGGATGCAAAGGTGGAAGGCCTCGCGCACGGCCAGGGTGTCGGGGGTCTCGCCGGTGAAGTCCACCACGTTGCCGATGTTGCCGACGAACAGGTCGTAGGCGGGAATGGCGTCGCCGTAGCGCTCGGCCACACGGTTCGATGCCGGCAGGGCCCCGGCGGCGAAGTCGAGCCAGCGATCGCTGCCGTAGACGAAGGAGATGAAGTCCTTCGCCACCTGCACGGACGTCTCATCGCCGTTGTCGAACACCTGGAAACCCGAGACGAAGGTGGTGGCGCAGCCGTCCTCGTCGGGCCCGGGGAAGTTCACGAGCCCCACCGTGTCGCCATAGCGGGTGATGGAGGCGTTGTTCACCATGTAGATGGCCAGCTGGCCGGCGCGAAACAGGCTGGAGCAGTCCTCGATCTCCAGGTTCTCGGCGTGGGGCGGGAACCACCCGCGGCCCACCCCCTCCTGAATCCAGCGCAGAGCCGCCACCCCCTCGGGCCGCGAGAGGGCGAAATGCCCCGTCTCGTCGTAGAAGGACGAGCCCGCCGAGCGCAGCAGCGTCATGATATGGGTGTCGCCCTGGGGCGAGGCGGCGTACATCATCAGCGGGAAGGTGCCCCGGGGCAGCTCGGCGGCCAGGGTATCCAGGATATGGGTCCACTCATCCAGCGACCAAGCGGCGATGCGCCCCTCGGCGATGAAGCGGTCCAGACCCGCCCGGCGAAACAGTTCCTTGCTGTAGCCGAGCACGTTCTGCCGCGCCAGATAGGGCATCAGGTACACGCGGCCCTCCACCGTGCTGGCGTCCCACAGGTAATCGGACACATCGGCACGCAGGTCGGGCGCGATGATGTCGTCCAGCGGCACCACGCGCCCGGTGTGAACATAGGTGGACGTGTTGAAGTAGTCGCCGTAGAGCACGTCGGGTGCCTTGTCGGTATCGAAGGAGTCGGTCACAGCCTCGTCGTACTGGTTCTGCTCGAATACGATGACCTCCACCTCCACGGGCCGGGCCTCGTAGGTGGCGGCGAAGTCGTCGGCCATGGCCTCGATGACGGTCTCAACCTGGGTGATGCTCTCGTCGAACACCACGCTGTGACCGGTGCGCGGCACCTTCACCACGAGGTGCACGGGCTCTTCCCTCGATGGTGCGCAGGCATGCAGCCCCGCCGCGGCGCAGGCCCCCAGCGCCGTTGCGGCCATGAAACCGCGCCGGGTCAGGAAACGATCCGTCCAGTGGACTCGGCGGCCCGTCTCGCTCATGACAGCCCCTTTCGCACGGCTTCCAACTTCTGCAGCATGAGCCCCACGTTCAGGGGCTTGGGCAGGAAATCGTCCATGCCCGCATCTAAGGCCCGGCGGCGGTCCTCCTCGAACGTGGAGGCGGTGCAGGCGAAGATGAGCACCGTGCCCGCATCGTCGCGGGGCAGATCGCGGATGGCCCGGGCCGCCGCGTAGCCGTCCATAACCGGCATCTGGGCATCCATGAAGATGGCGGCGAAGTGCCCCGTCGGCGACGCCTCGAAGGCGGCCACGGCCTCGGCGCCGTTGCAGGCCACCGTGACCGCGAAGCCCTCTTCGGTGAGGATGCTCGCGATGATGTCGGCGTTCAGCTCGTTGTCCTCGGCCACGAGAATCTCCACCGGCGCGCTCGCGACCGGCTCAGACGCCTCGGCGGCCGCCAGCTCGCCTGTCGCTGCATCCGCACCCTCGGCTGCGGCAGCTCTCACGTTCGCAGAATCGACATCCGCTCCCCCAGCGGTAGCTTTCCCAACCGCGACCGCCGTGCCCGCCGCCTCCGCGCGGGCCGCTTCCTCCGCAGAAGGCTTCTCGGCCGCCTGCCCCGCAGCCCCCTCAGCCGCCGTGTCGTCGCAGCGGGCCGGATCCAGGGGCAGGGGCAGCTTCACCGTGAAGCAGGATCCCTCGCCCAGCGTGCTCTCCACCGTCAGGGTGCCGCCCATCTGCTGCACCAGCAGGTAGCTGATGGACATGCCGAGCCCGGTGCCCTTCTGGGACTCGCTGTTGCTGTTGCGCTCCTGGGTGAACACGTCGAAGATCTGCCGCTGGAATTCCGGCGTCATGCCGCAGCCGGTATCGGCAACGGCAATGGTCAGCTGGGCCTCGCGCCCCGACGCGGCCACGAACTCGCTCGCCGTCAGCGTGATGGTGCCGCCCTCGGGGGTGAACTTCACGGCGTTGGACAGGATGTTCATGAGCACCTGGCTGATGCGCACCTCGTCGCCCACCAGATAAGGGCGGCTCACCCCGTCGCAATTCCGCTCGAAGCGAATGCCGCGCACCTCCACGGGCTCGCGCTGCATGGCGCACACGTTCTCGATCATCCCGATCGCGTCGAAGGGCTCATGGACGAGCGTCACCTTCCCCGCCTGCAGCTTCGACACGTCCAAGATGTCGTTCACGAGCGAGAGCAGGTACTGGGCCGCCTTGCCGAGCCGGCTCACGTAGCCGGCCATGGCCTCCCTGTCGTCGATATGGCGCTCCATCAGGTGGTTCAGACCGATGATGCCGTTTAAGGGCGTGCGGATCTCGTGGCTCATGTTGGAGAGGAACTCGGTGCGGGCGGCCACTTCGGCCCGGGCGCGCGCCGATTGGCGCACGAAGCGCAGGATGAGGGCCATCATGATGCCCACCACCACGAGGGTGGCCGTGATCATGCCCACCGTAAGGGCCATGAACGGGGCGAAGCGCTGGGCGAACACCTCGGTGGGCACGGCCATGATGAACGACCAGGCAGTGCCCTCCACCGGCGCGAAGGACATGACGAGCCGCTCCCCTTCCCCGGTCGTGCAGTTGATGACGAAGCTGGCCCCCTCGGCGATGTTGCGGCGCACGTCCTCGATGGTGACGCCGCCCTCGATGGAGCCGGATTCCAGCATGGCGTAGAAGTTGTCGCGACCGGCCAGGTCGGTGGCGGGGCTGGCGCTGACGATGTAGTACCCCTCGGCGTCCACCACGCTGGAAACGCCCTGGTCGCCGAAGCTCTCGATGACGAGTTGGTTGGAGATGGCCGACAGATCGCTGCGGCCGAGCAGCCCCACGAAGGTGTGCTCGCCGATGCGCAGGTTGTCCAGATCGACGCCGAAGATGAGCGACTCCTTGGTGGTTTCCAAGCGCCCCATCTCGTCGTCGTACAGCGTGGCGAAATGGCCGCGCTCTCCCCTGAGCAGCTCGTCGTAGCTGTGCTCGTCGGCATCCAGCACGAGATAGGAGCTGCTGTAGAGAACGCCCTGGTCGTCGATGAGGTACAGGGCGTTGAACAAATTAGACGAGGCAGCTTCTAAATTCAGCTGCTCCTGGGCCTCGTGCACGTCGCGCACCTCGTAGACCCCCATGCGCTTGACCACCGCGTCCAACCGCCCGTAGGCGTCATCCAAGGCACCCTCGATGGTCTCCACGTCATGGCGGGAAATCTCGTCCACCGAGGTCATGAGGTTGTTGCTCACCGTGGCCGACAGCTGCGCCAGATACACGCAGGCGGCCCCCGTGATCAGCAGCGCCGTTACGGCCACGATGGCGATGTACTTTCCTCGGTTCACGAGCATCCTCTTGTCCGGCTGATGACGTTTTCCCAACGACAGTGTAACACTGAACGGCCGCAGGCTCAAAGGACGGCCAGGTGAGAGGGGAAGGCAACGGGGCCGTCCCTCGGCGGAGCGGCCCCGTTGAGAAGATGCGGGCGCTTCTCTACCAGCTCGCTTCCAGCGCCTTGATGGCGGCGTAGAAGCGCTCGTTCACCGGCGTGGGAATGCCGTGGGCGGCGCCGAGGCGGTTGATGGTGCCGCTGAACAGCTCCACCTCAGTGGGTCGGCGGGCCAGCACATCCTGGCGCAGGGAGGGCATGCCCGCAGGGTTTAAGTGGTCGATGATGTCGAGCCAATAGGCCACGTCCGCATCGGTGAGGGCCACGCCCTCGGCCCGGCCCACCACGGCCACCTCCCCCATGGCCCCGATCATGGCCTCGCGGGCCTCGCCGGGGGCGTGGATGCCGTCAAAACAGCAGTCGTACACCGCGCAGGCCTGGTTCACCCCCACGTTGCAGATGAGCTTGCCCCACAGCTGGTGGCGGATATCCTTAGGGCAGATGAACGGCTGGTCAATGGCGGAGAGCCAGGCGGTCACCCGCGAGAGGTTCGCCTGCTGCACCGGGCTTTCGCCGTCGCGCACGCCCAGGGCGAGCACCCCCACGCAGCCGGCGGTGACCACCGGGCCCACCTTGTGGGAGTCCATCTGCTGGGCCACGCACAGAAGCACCCGGTCCCACCCGAAGCGCTCGGCGAGCACCTCCTCGCTCGTCACCCCGTTGAGAACCGAGATGATGGCGGTGTCCTCCCCCACGAGCGGCGCCGACTGCTCCATGGCCTCGGCCAGGGCACCGAACTTCACCGCGTACAGCACCACGTCGAAGGGAGTCTCGGCGACCTGGGCGGCGGCCTCGTCGTAGGTGAGGTAGGTGGCGGCGATGGGCTCGCCGTTGAAGATAGTGGGCTCGGCGCGATACGCCGCCGTGCGGGCCGTATCAGCCACCACGAACACGCCGCCTGCGCCCATGGCCCGGCCGAAGCAGCCGGCGTACATGGCCCCGAGCGACCCGAACCCCACAATGGCAACGCGCTTGACCGCGCCCATGGCCTATTTCCCCTCCTCGTACAGGAAGTTGTCGATGAGGCGCGTGGAGCCGATGTAGACGGCCATGGCGATCAGGGCCGAGGCACTGATGCGGTCGGTCGGCTGCATGGTGGCGCCGTCCACCACCTCGATGTAGTCGATGCGGGCGAGCGGTTCGGCTTCCACAATGGCCGCCATAAGGGCGCGCAGGGCCGCCCCGTCGCGCTCGCCGGCGGCCACGGCCGCCTCGCCGGCGCGGATGGCGCGGGACAGCACGAGGGCCGCCTGGCGCTCCTCGGGCGACAGGTAGGCGTTGCGCGAGCTTTTGGCCAGACCATCCTCTTCGCGCACGATGGGACAGCCCACCACGGCCACGTTCATATTCAGATCGGCCACCATGCGCTTGATGATGGCCAGCTGCTGGGCGTCCTTCTGACCGAAGAAGGCCCGGTCGGGCTGGACGATGTTGAACAGCTTCGTCACCACGGTGCACACGCCCCGGAAGTGCCCCGGGCGCGAGGCGCCGCACAGGGCGTCGGTCAGCGTTTCCATGACCACGTAGGTGTTGTGGGCCGGCAGATACATCTCCTCGGCCGTGGGATGGAACACCGCGTCCACCCCATGGGCATCGCAGATGGCGCCGTCGCGATCGATGTCGCGGGGATAGGCGTCGAAGTCCTCGTCGGGCCCGAACTGCAGCGGGTTCACGAACACCGACACCACCACACGGTCGCAGGCAGCGCGGGCCGCATCCATCAGGCTCTCGTGGCCGGCGTGGAGCGACCCCATGGTGGGAACGAGCCCCACGGTGAGCCCCGCGGCCTTCCAAGCGGCGATTCGGGCCTTCATGGACCCAACGGTTTCGATGATCTCCATGGTGGCCTCCTACAGGTTCTCGAGCACGCCGGCCGGAGCGGCGTAGCAGTGCTCGGGGGCAGGGAACGTGCCGTCCTTCACGCAGCGGTCGTACTCGGCGTAGGCGCCCCTCATGACCTCGCCCACCTCGGCGAAGCGGCGCACGAACTTCGGCGTGAAATCGTGGAACATGCCGAGCATGTCCTGGTTCACAAGCACCTGGCCGTCGCAGCCGGCCCCGGCCCCGATGCCGATGGTGGGGATGGTCAGCTCGGCCGACACGCGCGCGGCCAGCTCGGCGGGAATGGCCTCCAGCACCACGGCGAAGGCGCCGGCCTCTTCCACGGCATGGGCGTCTTCGAGCAGCTTGCGGGCGGAATCGGCGGTCTTGCCCTGCACCTTGAAGCCGCCGAGCGCATTGATGCCCTGGGGTGTGAGCCCGATGTGGGCGCAGACGGGAATTTGGGCGGCCACGATGGCGCGGATGCGGTCGGCCACCTCCACGCCGCCCTCCAGCTTCACGGCGTTGGCACGGGCCTCCTTCATAAGGCGGCCGGCGTTCGCCACCGCATCGTACACGCTCGCCTGATAGGACATGAAGGGCATGTCCACGACGACGAGCGCCCTCTTCGTGCCGCGGGCCACCGCCGCGCCGTGGTGGATCATGTCCTCCATGGTCACCGACACCGTGTCGCCCAAACCCAGCATCACGTTGCCGAGGGAGTCGCCGACGAGGATGGAGTCGATGCCAGCCTCGTCCACGAGCCGCGCCGTGGTGTAGTCGTAGGCGGTGATCATCGAGATATTCTCGCCCTTTTGCTTCATGGATAGGAATGTGGAAACCGTAACGCTCATGAGCGCCTCCTTTGCGATCCTGCCGCCTTGGGCCCTATCCCAAGTGCAGCGGTATCCTTCTCTGGCGCGTATTATAGCCGCCGCAGAGGGCGGCACAAGGGGAAATAACGAGCGTTTCGATCAGATTTGCCGATACCGTCATGAATGCCGCCTATGGAGCGAAGCCTCCTCAGCATGGGTGCGCGTGGGCGAACGCCGCAGCACGGACGGACGGTCGCGAACAGCCGGGCCCGGGGCGCCCCGAACAGGAAGCGACCGGCCGAATAGGCATCGAGGGCCAATCCGGCGAAAGCACGTCTGCTAGGAAGCGAATTCCCTCAAGGCCGCCACCTCGGCATCGGTCAGCTGGCGCGCCTCGCCTCGGGGCACGTCTCCCAACTCGAGCGGGCCGAACGCCTCGCGGTGCAGCGCGATGACCGGATGCCCCACCGCCTCCAGCATACGGCGCACCTGGCGTTTGCGGCCCTCGCACAGACGCACCTCCACATAAGAGCCCTTCCCCGCCAGAGCGGCGCGGCCGCGCTTGCCGCCATGGCGTTGGCGCCGACCGCTCGCGGCCGCATCCGACCCGATGAGCCGCTCGGCCCGCCGCGCCTCGTCGCCGACGAGCGAACGGGCCCCAGCCGGCAGCGTGGGCCCGTCGTCCAGCATGAGGCCCTCGCGCAGACGACGCAAATCGTAGTCGTTCAGACGGCCCTCCACAAGCGCCAGATAGGTCTTGTCCACATGGCGGCGCGGATGCAGAAGCCCATGGCCCAGCTCGCCGTCGGTGGTGAACAGGAGCAGTCCCGTGGTGTCGGCGTCGAGCCTTCCCACCGGAAAGAGCGCCGGGTACGCGGCCAGCGGACCGGTCATGAGCGCGGCCACCGTGGGCCGACCCTGGGGATCGCTCATAGTGGTCACATAGCCGGCGGGCTTGTGCAGCATGAAGGTGGCACCCTCCTCGGGAAGCGCCACCGGCACACCATCCACGGCCACCGCATCGGCGGAGGGATCCACCGTGGTGCCCATCTCGGTTACCACCGCACCGTTGACCGTCACATGCCCCGCGGCGATCAGAGCCTCGGCATGACGGCGCGAGGCCACCCCGGCCCGTGCCAGAAACTTCTGCAGGCGCATCTCAGCCATTCCAACGCCTTCCCGATTCTCGCTTTTCGGTCGTATTCAAAATCTGCTGGAGTATTCGCCTTTTGCGGGAAGAAACCCCATTCTGCATCTGAAACGGCCTTTTTTGCGCAACAAACTCCGCGAGATAGACACCGCCGCGATCTTCTCGCGCCGCGAAGCCCAAAAGAGAGCTCCGAAGAGGATTATTTCCCCAGATGGCGGTTAACCGTTTGCTACTTATCAGAGACAACACCGTTGCACCCTATCTACTTCGCGGAGTTTACTGCACAATTTCGCGGGCAAGAGGAGCAAAACTCCCTACTCATCGTCGGTCTCGAAGGTGAGGGAATCGAAATCGATCTTATCCACCACCCCGAGGGTCGAGGCGATGGCTTCGGCGAACATCGCCTCGGCGGACTTCTCACCGGAACGGGCGGCCCGCGATTCGCCAGCTGCTTCCCCGGCGCGAACAACCCGCGATTCGTCAGTGGCTTCCCCGGCGCTGACAGCTCGCAATTCGCCAGCGATCTCGCCGATGGTCGCGGCCATCGTCCCAAGGCCTTCGCCGCCCGCGACATCCGCAGCCGCCCCGAACGCGCTCTCGTCTTCAGGCCCCTCCTCGCCAGCCCCCGCGCGCTCGGCCGTCCCGGCGCACTCGGCATCCAGCGCCTCGGTCAGCGACGCGGCGGCGGCATCCAGGCCGGCGTACATCTCCTCATCGAAGAGCAGCGCCTCGCCGTCGCCCTCGGCCGTGTCCTCCCCCATGAGGGCCCGGGCCATGCCGCGAGCCTGCTCATCGCTTACGGCCACATCCTCGCGGGTAGCGCTCAGACGCTCGGTGATGAGCCGGCGCGTCTCCTCGTCGGGGGCGAAATCAGCCAGATCGGGCAAATCGGCCGGGCTGTGCAGGCCGAACTTCTCCAGAAAGCCACGGGTAGTGCCGTACAGGGTGGGGTTGCCCGGCGTGTCGGCGGTGCCCACCTCGCGCACGAGCCCCTTCTCCACCAGGGAGTTGATGGGGCTATCGGAGTTCACGCCGCGCACGCTGGCCACCCCGGCGCGGGTCACCGGCTGGGTGTAGGCCACGATGGCCAAGGTCTCCATGGCCGCCGCCGACAGCTTGCGGGTATCCCAGGACAGCACGTACTTCTCGATGAGCTCGTGGTAGGCTGGATGGGTGAACAGCCGCCAGCCGCCGGCCACCTCGCGCAGCTGGATGCCAGAGCCATCGCGCTCCAGCTTCTCGCGCAGGGCCACGAGGGCCGCCTCCACCGAACCGGGCGCGCACTCCAGCATCTCGGCCAGGGCGATGGTGCCCACCGGCTCGTCGGTCACGAACAGCATGGCCTCCAGGGCCCCCGTCAGCTGGTGCTCCTGCAATCCCTGAAACATCGTCTATCCCTTCGTTGCTCTTCTCAGCGTCAGCGCGGCCCGCCAGACAGCGGCGCGCTCCGCCGCCTCCGGGCAGCTCGCGCCGCGGGCGGATGCGCCCCTCAGGCCTCGCCCACCGAAGTCAGTGCGTCGTCGCCTTCCAAATGCAGCTCGCCGGAGCCTTCGATGTAGTCGATGGCAATATCGCCGAAGGCCTCGTCCTGCACGAGGTTCACCATCACCCGCTTGTACAGCTCGAGAATGGCCAGAAACGTGACGACCAGCACTTCCTTGGGCGTCTCGGGCCCCACCAGCTCCGAGAACCGCATCTTCTTGCGGTTGCGGATGCGCTGGTGAATGGCCCGCACGTGCACCTCCACGGGGATGGGCTTGGCGGCGATATGCTCGCTTTCCAGCAGGAACACCTCGCGCCGGGCCAGCGCCGCGGCCGCCTGGTAGGCCAGCGCGTCCACGGTGACGCCGGCCAGAAAGTCGGGCATGAGGC
Organism: Adlercreutzia muris; assembly: GCF_008831045.1. Lineage (GTDB taxonomy): Bacteria > Actinomycetota > Coriobacteriia > Coriobacteriales > Eggerthellaceae > Adlercreutzia > Adlercreutzia muris. The sequence continues at coordinate 13,010 of NZ_WAJS01000025.1, read as the reverse complement.
CCAGGAAGCACGCGTCGGGCCCGAAGGGGCGCGTATGCATGCGGCCCTCGGCGATGAAGCGGTTGTACAGCACGGCGGCGGCGTTCTTGTACTTCTTGTACTCCATGAGCCGCTCGACCAGGATGTCGCGAGCCTCGGAAGGAGCCAGCTCGGCGAACTCCTCGTCCAGCTCGGTGCGCTCGCGGGGGATGAGGCTTTGGGCCTTGATCTCCAGCAGCGTGGAGGCCACCAGGAGAAAGTCGCTCGCCACGTCCAGATCGAGGCTGTCCATGCGGGACACCTCTTCGAGGTACTGGTCAGCGATCTCGGTGATGGAAATGGCCCCGATATCCACCTTCTGGCGGCTGACCAGGTACAAAAGCAGGTCGAAGGGGCCCTCGAAACTGTCGATGCGAACCTTGTAGGACATGATCGGTCGCGCGCCTTTAGGAGAAGAACGGCGGGAACATGAGATCGAACAGGTTGCCGGCCGTCGCCCCCAGATACCACGAGAACGGGTTGAAGTGGAACACGTAGGGCACTACCACCATGGCAATCATGAAGATCGGGAAGGCATACTGCTGGATCTGGTAGTACTTCGGCAGGTATCTCGCCGGCAGGAGGATGGCGAAGATGGAAGAGCCGTCCAGCGGCGGGATGGGCAGCAGGTTGAAGAACATGAGGTACAGGTTGATAAGCGCGAACGTGGGCAAGAACATCACGTAGAAGTAGGCGAACAGCTCGCTGTTGGCGAAGGCGGGGTTGGCCACAAGCCCCGAGCAGCCCCAGGCCACCGCCGCCGCGATGGCCGCCATAGCCAGATTGGCCGCCGGCCCGGCAAGGCCCACTATGACGTCGTCGCGGCGCGGATCTTTGAAGTAGCGCGGGTTGTAGGGCACGGGCTTGGCGTAGCCGAACACCGGCCAGCCCATGAGCATGAGCATAGCGGGCAGGATGACCGTGCCGAAGGGGTCGATGTGCTTCAGCGGGTTCAGCGACAGGCGGCCCGACGCCTTGGCCGTGGGGTCTCCCAGCTTGTAGGCGGCGAAGCCGTGGGCCACCTCGTGCAGCACGAGGGCGGGCACGAAGCTTAAAACCGAGCAGATGATGTACGCGATGTTAACCATAGCCCGACAGTGTAGCGCACCCCGCCCGCCGCCGCCCCGCTGCCATGGCGAACCCACAGAAACCGCCGACGAGCGAGCGTAGCTGGGCAGCCCGATGCCAGCCCGGAAACCTCGCGGAGCGCTAGTCGAGCGTCAGCTGCTGGATGTACACGTCGTTGCGGAGCTCCTTGGCGTGGGCCGCGTCGATCACGCCCGCCTCGCGCATCTGCTTGATGAGCTGCAGCTCGCGGGCAAGAGCCTGGGACTGCACGTCCTCCACGGCCTCGTAGGTAGCGCGCAGGGCCTGGAAGTAGCCCGTAAGGCCGCCGGCGGCATCGGCGTCGGACGGTCCCGCTCCAACCGGGCCCTCCCCTGCCTCGTCGTCCTCGGTCTCGCCATCCCACTGGGCGGCAGCCCGACTGAGAGCGTCCATGCGGTCGTACAAATCCCCCACCCGGGCGATCTCGGCGCGGGCGCGGGCGGCTGCGGCGGCCGATGCCGCGGGAACGAGATCCTCCAATATCTCGGCGTAGCGGTGCATGACGATGACCGTGGCCGGCTCGTCGATGGTCGCAGGCGCACCCGCGGAAGCCTCTTCGCCCGAGCGCACGGCACCTGTGAAGGGAGCGTCGGCCCGAATGGAGGCGATCACTTCCAAGATCAGGGAGACCTCGGCATCCACCCGATCGCGCGAGCGAGCCGCCGAACGCTTCGAGGGAACGAGGGCGGGTACGGCGAAGTCGGCCAGGACGAGCGTGAGCACGATCATGCCCGAGGCCACGGAGACGAGCATCGAGCGGTCGGCAGCGGAAAGCGCGCCAGCGGCCGTAAGCGTCAGCATGAGCGAGAGGGTGATGCCGCCCTTGGCGCCCGCAAAGGCCACGGCGAGCGTGCCGCGCAGGGCTTGCGGCGTCAGGCAGGACGCCGCAGCGCGCCCGGCCCTCGCCGCGGCCAGAGCGTCCATGGCGAGCAGCCACAGAAAGCGCACGCCCTCCAGCACTACCGTGAGCACTGCCACCACACCGAGCAGCGCCGCTGGATTCCCCAGGCTCCCCTCGGCCGCCGGCGCGAGCAGGCGCGGCAGCTGCATGCCGAGGATGACGAAGATGATGCCGTTGAGCACGAACTCCAAGGTCTGCCACACGCCAGCGGCCTGAAGCTTCGTGCGCGCGGTGGCCACGGTGTGGCGCTGCGGCAAAAGCGACATGACGAGCCCCGCGGCCACCACGGCGATGACCGCTCCGATATGCAGCGATTTCGCCGTCAGATAGATGACGAAGGGCAGGAGCAGCTCCAGCATCACGTGAAGCGTGGGGGTATCGAGCCCGGTGCGGCGGATGAGCTCCAGAAGCCCCCAGGCGAGCACGCCCATGACCAGGCCGCCGGCGAACCCGCCGAACAGATCAAGCGCGAACTCCTCGCCCGCGTGCACAAGCGAGAACGCGCCGGTGGCCAGAAGCGTCACGCAGCACTGGAAGATCACCGTGCCGGTCACATCGTTGAACAGGGCCTCGCCCTTGAGCAACGCCTCGTGGCGACTCCCGAAGCGGCGGTCGTGGGTGAGCGCCGTCACCGCCACGGCATCGGTGGAGCCCATGGCCGCGCCCAGCGCGCAGGCTGCCGCAAGCGGAATCGCCGGCACCAGAGCATGCAGCGTCGCCCCGCAGGCGATGACGATGGCGAAGACGAGCCCCACCGACAGCGAGGCAATGCCCCAGCGGTTCTTCCACAACGCCCCGGAATCCACATGGCGCGTCTCGTTGAAGTGCAGCGGCGCGATGAACAGGATGAGCAGAAGCTCCGGATCGATCCCCCATTCCAGCGGCGTGGCCACAGCCGCCGCGATGACGGCGCCCAGGGCCACCTGCACGAGCGGCAGCGACACCCGCGGCAGGAACTTGTCCAGGACGCTGGAGGCGATGACCGCCGCCAGCAGAAACAAAATCAGCTCGAAGGTCTGCAACGCGTACCAGCTCCTTATGCGACGGAAAAGTTTCGGAATACCTTAGCGAATAAGCTCGGAAGCCGGCGGGGCGCTTCTGCGAGCGCACCTTGTCGCTCGGGAGCGGGGCATCTCAGGAAAGGCCGAGGAAATCCTGCTGGCGCAGGGCCTCGTAGGCGGCGATGGCCACCGCGTTCGAAACGTTGAGCGAGTCGAGCCCGGCGCCCATGGGAATGCGCACGCACTCATCGGCGAAGCGCTCGATGAGGTCGGCATCCAGCCCGCGGCTCTCGCGTCCGAACAGCAGAAACGCATCAGGTCCATAGGCCACTTCCGCATAGGTGCGCGGCGCGGCGCCGGTGAACAGGTGCAGCTCGTCTTCCCCGTGGGCCTCCAGAAACGCCCCGAGATAGGGCCATCGCACGATGTCCACGTCGTTCCAGTAGTTGCACCCGGCCCGCTTCAGGTTCTTCTCGGTAGGGCGGAACCCCATGGGCTCGATGAGGTGCAGCCGGCTCCCCGTGCACGCGCACGTACGAGCGATATTCCCCGCATTCTGGGGAATCTCCGGCTCAACCAATACGATGTTCAGCATCTCTCTACCTCAACCTAGTCAACGTATAGAGGGATACGGGGTGGTGCTCACCAAGCGAGTTCCGCAGCGAACGAAACAGTCCAGTGGACTGTTTCGCCGAGCGAGGACTGTCTGAGCGACTGAGCATTACCCCGTAGCCCGACCTCGAGGAGCTGCAAATTACGCTTGCTCCTGCTGACGCGCCATTTCCGCTTCCAGCTCCTCGGTGAGCGCGAACCACTCCTCCTCGGCGGCGGCCAAGCGTGCCTTAAGCTTGGCGTGCTCGGCGATGGCGTCGGATGAGGCGTCCTCATTCACGTAGAAGTCCGGGTCGGCCATCATCGCCAGCAGCTCCTCCATGCGGGCGTTGTCGCGCTCCATTTGCTCGTCGAGCTGGGCGATGCGCTTGCGGTGGTTCTTCAGGGCGGCGTAGGCGCGGTTGCGGGCCTCGGCCTCGCGGCGCTTCTGCTCCTTGGTCTTGGGGGCGCTGCCCTTCGGGGCCGTGAGCTGCACCTCGCTCCCGCCCGCCGTACCGGCCGCCGCCGCAGCCGACGCAGCCCCGCTGCGGGCCGACGCGGCACTAGGAGCAGCCCCATTGCCCCCGTCGCGGTCGCGGCGCCGGTTCACGGTGATCTTCGTGGGCGCAGCGCCGCCGGGCGCGCGCTTCTCGGGGGCGGCGGCGCTCCCCTTCCCGTGGATGCCCCCGTCGGAGAGGGCCTCGTCCACCAGCGTGCGGTCGGCGCTCGCGTCGCCTTCCAGCTGCCCCGACTTGTACAGGTAGTAGTCGTAGTCGCCGTCGTAGTTGGTGATGCGGCCGTCCTTCACCTCCACGATGCGGTTGGCCACCCCGCGGATGAGGTGCCGGTCGTGGGTGATGAACAGGATGGTGCCCTCAAAGTGGCGCAGGGCCTGCTCCAGGATGTCGGCCGAGGAGATGTCCAAGTGGTTGGTGGGCTCGTCCAGGCAGAGCAGGGGCTTCGGCGCCACGAGCATCTTCGCCAGGGCGAGTCGGCCCTTCTCGCCGCCCGAGAGCACGCCCACCTTCTTCTCCACGGCATCCCCCGTGAACAGGAAGGCGCCCAGCAGGCTGCGCACCTGGGAGATGGACCAGCCGGGAGCGGCGTGGTCCAGTTCCTCGAAGACGGTGTTGCCCGCGTGCAGCTCTTCCAGCTGGTGCTGGGCGTAGTAAGTCAGATCCACATTCACGCCGTAATCGATGGTGCCCCCGTCGGGCTTCTCCACCCCCGCGATCATCTTCAAAAGCGTGGACTTGCCCGCGCCGTTGGGCCCCACGAGCGCCACCTTGTCGCCGCGGTACATCGTGAAGTCCACCCCGTCGTAGACCGTATGATCGCCGTAGCGCTTCACGAGGTTCCGGGCCCGCACCACCTCGTCGCCGGTGCGCGGCGGCTGCACGAAGTTGAAGTGCACGGTCTTCTTCTCCTCGGGAATGATCGGCAGGGTTTCCTTGATCTTCTCGATGCGGCGTTCTCGCTCCTGGGCCTGCTTGGCCTTGGTGGCCTTGTAGCGGAAGCGATCGACGAAGGCCTGGAGGTGCGCGATCTCCTCCAACGACTTGGCGCGCTCGGCCCGCAGGCGCTCCAGGCGCTCCTCGCGCATGACGAGGCACTTCGAGTAGTTGCCCTTGTACAGGTTCACCTGGCCGTTGTCGATCTCGGCCACGCGGTCCACCATATTGTCCATGAAGGCGCGGTCGTGGGACACCACGATGACAGTGCCCGCATAACCGCGCAGAAAGCCCTCGAGCCACTTCACCGACTCCAAGTCCAGATGGTTGGTGGGCTCGTCGAGCAGCAGCACCTCCGGGTTGCGGATGAGCAGCTTCGCGAGCGCGATGCGCATCTGCCAGCCGCCGGAGAATTCCGTGGTGGAGCGCGCCATGTCCCCCTCGGTGAACCCGAGGCCGAACAGCACGCTGCGCACCTTCGATTCCAGGGAGTAGCCGCCAAGCATCTCGTAGGCGTCCCGCGCCCGCCCCACCGCCGCCAGCTGCGCCTCGGTGGGCGCAGGTCCCAGCTCGGCCTCCAGCTTGTGCAGGCGACGCTCGGCCTCGAGCACCTCGGTCTGGGACGAGATGACCTCCTCGAAGACGGGCAAGTCCCCCATCTCGATGGCCTCCTGCTCCAGGTAGCCCACCCGGGCCCCCTTGGCGAACAGCACGCGGCCCTCATCCGGGTCGTCCTCACCGGAGATGATGTTCAGAAGCGTCGTCTTGCCCGCGCCGTTGGGCCCCACAAGCGCCAGCCGGTCGAACTCCTCCAACCGGAAGGTGACGTCGTGGAACAGCACGCGGCCGCCGTAGGCCTTGGAAAGATGTTCAGTTTGCAGAATCATGATGGGAATCTTCCTTGGAAATATCGTTGGATACCGATACCTTTTCTTTGATTTGCAGGGCCGCCTCTACCTCGTCCGACACTATCCAACGACCGCTGCGCTTACCGCCGTCGCGCCTCAGCAGGCCCTTCTCTTGAAGCCGGACGGTGCGCGTCTTCACGGTGCGCTCCGAAATGCCGAGTTGGGACGCCAAAGCTTTCTGCGTGAGCGAGCCGTCGGCCGCAAGCAGCCTCAATACAGCCAGCTCGTCCAAAGTGCAATCTAAAGTGCAACCAGCCCCCCAAGTATTGCACTTTGGGACCGCCGCCGATGCACTTTGAGACTCCTCTCCATTCGCCATCTGCCGGTAATCAACATGGAGATAGCGATTCTTCAACTCGTGTTTCGCCCCTAAAAGGAGATTCTCGAAGAACCGGTCCAGATACCGGAACGTCGCATGAACGCCTTTCTGAAAGTCAGTATAGTTCGCCCTCACCAGCGCGTTGCGGAAATACCAGGAATGCTCCTTGAATTCGTCGTTGGTTACGACAAGCCCTTTGGAGCTCAGGTACTTGATAACGAACACCGCCGTCGTTCTCGTGTTGCCCTCGCGAAAGGGATGAATCTGCCAGATGCCAGACGCGAATTTGGCAATATGGGCCACCGCTTCAGCAAGGGACACATCGGCGTAAGAGAACGAAGCCTCCTGCTCGAAATCGTACTTCAGGCTCTCCCACACCAATTCGCATGGAGCGTAGAGCACGGTTTCACCAGCCAAAACCCATTCCTTCTTCGTGATGTTGTAGGGCCGCACCTCGCCAGCGCCTTTGATAATACCCGTAAAGAGCCTCTTATGAATCGCCATGAGAGCCGCCGGGGAAAACTGGAAGGTATCCTCGCCAAGTATCTCGGCAATACGCTGGGAAACCTTATCGGCCTCCTCGATGTCCTCCTCAGCAATTCCGCGCGAGCGCCGTTGCTCGTAATAGCCGTCGATGCGCCGACGAGCATCGAGGGAGTCGATCTTGCCCTCGATGTGCTCTTTGGCCGTATCGATAAGATACTCGGACACCTCGAGCCCATCCACTGCCTGCAGACCGATGGCGGTCTGCCATACCTCGGCTTTGCGAGCACGGTCGGGCTCGCCTTCGCGGATGTAGGCCTCCAGCTCGAAGGCCCAGGGCTTCAGGTCGGTCATAGCGGCAGCCCCTTCCTTCGACGCGCGGACATGAAAAAGGCCCCTCCGCAGAGGGGCCTGTGAGTTATGGTGGTCGCTACAGGATTTGAACCTGTGACCCCCGCCGTGTGAAGGCGATGCTCTCCCGCTGAGCCAAGCGACCGGATCATGTGCAACTCACTGAGTGACTTGCGACGGCTAAATATAATACACAGGTTTCAGCCAATGCGCAAGGGGTAATCTTGTATACTGTCTCAACATATTCACAATTCCATCGCAAAGGAGAAGAAAGCACCGATGGCGAGCGATATGACCAGCGAGACCTTCCTCGCTTCTAAGAAGATCAGCGACGAGATCAACGCCGATCTGCCCCTGCATCCCGAGAAGTACACCATGCTGTCGGGCGACCGCCCCACGGGCCGCTTGCACATGGGCCACTACTTCGGCACCATCAAGGAACGCGTGGCCCACCAGAACATGGGCATTCGCACGAACATCATCATCGCCGACTACCAGGTCATCACCGACCGCGATACCACGGCCAACATCGCCGACAACGTGCACAACATGGTCATCGACTATTTGGCCTGCGGGGTCGATCCGGAGAAGACCGTCATCTTCACCCATTCAGCCGTGCCGGCCCTCAACCAGCTCATGCTCCCCTTCCTGTCGCTGGTGACCGAGGCCGAGCTGATGCGCAACCCCACGGTGAAGGCCGAGCAGGAGGCCTCGGGCCACGCGCTCACGGGGCTTCTGCTCAGCTACCCGGTGCACCAGGCCTGCGACATCCTGTTCTGCAAGGGCAACATCGTGCCCGTGGGCAAAGACCAGCTGCCCCACATCGAGCAGACGCGCCTCATCGCCCGCCGCTTCAACGAGCGCTACGGCCGCATCTTCCCCGAGCCCCACGGTCTTCTGACCGACGCCGTGGAGATTCCCGGCCTCGACGGCCGCAAGATGTCGAAGAGCTACGGCAATGCCATCGCCCTGTCGGCCACCGAGGAGGAGACGGCCAAGCTCATCAAGAAGAGCCAGACCGACTCCGAGCGCATGATCACCTTCGACAAGGAGAACCGCCCCGGCGTGTCGGCCCTGCTCACCACTGCCGCGCTCACCACCGGGCGCACCGAGGAGGATATCGCCGCTGAGATCGCGGGCGACGGCGCAGGGGCGCTGAAGCGCTACGTGACCGAGGCGGTGAACGGATACCTGGCCCCCATCCGCGAGCGCCGCCGCGAGCTGGAGGGCAAGCCGGAGCTGGTGCGCGAGATCCTGCACGAGGGCAACCGCCGCGCCAACGAGATGGCCAACGCCACCCTCGATGAGGTGCGCGAGGCCATGGGCATGGTGTACTAGCGGCCACCCCCCCCCTGAACGACGAGGCCCGCGAGACGTCTCGCGGGCCTTTTTGCATGCGGAGGAGGGGCGGGGCGAAGAGCGGCAGCCGGAAACGGGGTCCCGGGTCGACCGCGGGGCTCCGCGCCCGAACGCCTTAGACCGTGTCCTCCAAATCCATCTGCATGAGTTGCACGCTCTCGCGCATGCGCTGGGCATGGGCGCGGGAGAGACGGTCATCCTCGTAGGCGTCTTGGATCTGCTCCAGTTCGAAGGCGTAGGCGCGGCGCTTGATGCCGTCGGCCAGATCGTCCACCTTGATGACGGAGGTCACCGATGGCCGGGCGCTGTGGAGGGCCGCCACCGAGCGCTGGTACTCCACGAGCAGCGTGGCCGCGTCCTCGGTGGGCACCTGGCTGGAGGCCACGGCCTCTTCCAAATGCTCAATGGCGTAGGTGCGCGTGGCCGTCTGCAGCCAGCGCATGTCCTCGGTGCGCTCGGCCAGGGCGGTGTTGCCCGGCAGCTCCCGGAGCACCGCCCGCAGGCCCCGGTGCCACAGGGCCCGGAAGCGGCCGTTCCAGCGCCGCAGCCGCCCACGGCCGCGACCATGCTCCAGAAGATCCATCACCTGCTCGAGGCGCCCCATATAGCGATAGGCCACTACACCGGAAACCACACCGCGTTCCATGAGCTCCATGGCCCGATCGTACTCCCAGCCGAGGGCCTTCAAGCGCAGGGCCACGTTGGGCTCGTCCTCGATGCCGTTGTTGGCCTTGATGCGGGACAGGCGGTCGTTGTAAGAGCGAATGACGGCCTGGGTCTCGGCGCTGTTCTCCGCGTTCTGCTGAGCCGTGAGCATCTCGATGACCTGGCGCATAATATCCATGGTGGTGGCGGCATCCTGGTCGGCCCGGCGCTGCTCATCTTCCCCCTCGTCGCGAGCCGGGGCCAAGAGCGGCACGACGAACGTGGCCAGCAGCAGCGTGCACACGATCACGCCGCAGGCGAGGAAGATGAGCAGCTCGCGCTGGGGAAAGGGCACGTTGGGCGGCCCGATAACCGCGTAGGTGGGCAGGGAGAACATGATGGACAGCGTGATGGTGCCCTTGGCGCCCGAGAAGGTCGTGATGAGGGCGCTGCGCACGTCGCGGCCCGTGAAGCGACGATGCTGGACGCGGCGCACGTGGACGAGATCCATGACGAGCACCCAGAGAAAACGGGTTGCCAGAAGGACGAAGGTGAGTCCGAGCACGAGCAGCACCAGGGTGGAGTTCGTGATGCGCACGTTCTCCCACGTCTCCTGCATAGCCAGGGGCAGCTGGGTGCCCAGCAGCACGAACACGATGCCGTTCAGGGCGTAGGTGAGCACGTGCCACACGCTGCCGGAGACGATGTTCATGCGCGAGACCGACGGCCCGATGACCCCCTTCGGCGACGTGACGTTGATGAGGCCCGCCACCACCACGGCAATGACGCCGGACACGTGGCAGACATTGGCCACCAGGTAGATGAGGAAGGGAATGAGCACCTCGAACAGGACGTGGAAGTTTGTGTTCTCCACGCCGATGGAGCGGGCGCGGCGCACCACCCCGTTGCCGATAAGACCGAGGACCACGCCGAGCAGCAGGCCGCCGACGAATTCCACGAGAAAGTCCACGCTGGCGTTCACGAGGGAAAACGAGCCGGTGAGCACGGCGGCGATGGCGAACTGGAAGGACACAATGCCCGAGGCATCGTTGAGCAGCAGCTCTCCCTTGAGCATGGAAGCCTGGCGCTTGGGAATGTCCACCGACTTGGACAGGGACGACACGGCCACGGCATCGGTGGGGCCGAGGGCCGCGCCCAGGGCGAAGGCCGCCGCCAGGGGGATGGAGGGCACAAAGGCGTGGAGCAAAAAGCCGATGACGAGGGTGGTGGCCACCACGAGCCCGATGGCCAAGGACAGCACCGGCTGACGCTCGCGCCAGAGGGCCTGCTTGTCGGCGTGCTTCGCCTCGTCGTAGAGCAGAGGCGCGATGAACATGACCAAGAAGAGCTCGGGATCGAGGGTAACCTTCACATCGCCGCCGGCCACAAGCGCGATAACGAGCCCGATGGCGATCTGGATGAGAGGCAGCGATATGCGGGGGATGATCTGATCGATGAGAGAGGATGCCAGCACGGCGGCAAGCAAGAGCAGGCCGAGGGTCAGGGCTTCCACAGATGCATCTCCTTTGGAACGCAGGTTGACGGGAGTACGCTATTGTAAAACATGGTCGGGCGCCCTTTCCAGCGAAAGGGCGCCCGCACTCGGCAAATTAACAAGACCCGAGACTCTCCGCGCCGCCTACTTCGCGAGACGGATGCGGAGGTTGCGACCGCTCTGCTCGAGGTCGTAATCCCCGACGGCGGCCATGTACTGGCGCATCTGGGCATACCCGAGGTCGCGCACCTTGAAGTCCTTGAAGCGGGCCCGCAAACGGTCGGTGATAGTGGAGAGCATGATGCCCCCCTCCCCAGCCTCGGCCACCATCTGGCGGATATAGTTCTCCGGCGTATCGGCCGCCGGCTGGGGCGCCTCCTTCTTCGCCGGCGATTTCCGCGCGCGCTTCTTCGGCCGGGCGGCCTCATGCGCCTCCGAAGAAGCCTCGGCCTCGGGGATCTCCGCGGCCGCCGAGGCCTTCGTGGGCGCGGGAGCCGCGGCGGCCGTCTTCCGGGGACGGCGCGGCTTCGCGGGGGCAGCTTGCGCAGGAGCCGTGGCCGGCTCGGCATCCCCCGCCGCAACCTCTGCGGGCACCGGGGTACGGGCGGCGTCGGCGTGGGCCTTGCGCTCGGCGCGGGCCCGGCGGCCCGGCTTCGTGTCGCGCAGGGGCTCCGGCGCGGCCTCTTCCCCAGTGGCCGCCGGGACCTCCTCGGCCGGCGCGGCGACCTTCGCGGCCTCCTCGGGAGCAGCCCCGGCGGCGCCCTCGGCCGGGCGGGCGGCTGCCGTGCGGCGAGAGCGGCGCTTCGGCTGAGGCTCGGCGGCCTCGGCCGGAGTGGCCTGCGGGCCCTCAATGCCCTCGAGGACAACCTCGACGACATCGTCGACCGAGGCCGGGGCCGGCTCTTCCGTCGCGGGCTCCGCGGCGGGGACGCTGCCCTCGGCCGCGGCGCCAGCCTTGACGGCCACCCGGCGCGTGCCGCGGTGATTACGGCCGCGGGCCGGCTTGTCGTCCTTATCTGCCTTGTCGGCCTTGTCTGCCGACTCCGCCCCCTCAGCCTTCCCCTCGCCGCCGGCCTCCGACCCCTCGGCAGTCACCCTTCTGCGCGAGGAGGACCTCTCCTCGCTCGCAGCGCCCTTCTCCCGAGCGGCGCCCTTGTCCCTGGACGGGCGGGCGGGCTTCTCGTCGCCGCCCTCGGCCAGCTCCACGGTGACCGAGCTGTGGTCCTTGGTGATGTTCACGCGCGTGAACTCCTCCAACAGCTTCGAGAGCAGGTTGGTGCCGTAGCTGCGCACATCGAAGTCGGGGTAGCGCTTCTGCAGGCGGCTGCCGATCTCACCGAGGCCCGTGGCCTTCCCGTTGTTTTGGTTGTCGGTGATGATATCCACCACGGCCTGCTCCACGGCATCCTTGGGCACGGCGCTGCCGTTGCCCCCGCCCGAGCCGCCGGAGCGCTCGCGCTTGTTCTGTATGAGCAGCTCCAAGGTGGTGAACACATCGCAGGCACGGCGGAAGGGCACCGGGGTCTTCTTCTCCCCCATGCCGATGACGGTGCGCCCGCTCTCGCGCAGGCGGCTGGCCAGGCGCGTGAAGTCGGAGTCGCTCGACACGAGGCAGAAGCCGTCCACGTTGTCGGTGTACAAGAGGTCCATGGCGTCGATGATCATGGCCGAGTCGGTGGCGTTCTTGCCCTGGGTGTAGCCGAACTGCTGGATGGGGGTGATGGAGTTCTCCAGCAGGGCGTCCTTCCACTTGGAGTGGAGGGTGAGCGTCCAGTCGCCGTAGATGCGCTTGATGGTGACGGTGCCGTACTTCGACAGCTCGTTCAGGATGGGCTTGATGTAGCGGGCCGACACGTTGTCGGCATCGATGAGCAGCGCGAAGCGCTTGTCGGAAGTCTCGCTGAGTGGTTTGGTTTCCATAATGGGAGCCTTACATGAAAAGAACTCCCGAGCGGGAGTTCGATGTTTCAAAATGGTGCTCCGTGAAGGACTCGAACCTTCGACCTTGGGATTAAGAGTCCCCTGCTCTACCAACTAAGCTAACGGAGCACATCGTGCCTGCGCAAAGCGCTTGAACATTTTAGATCATCGCGAAGCTTTACGCAAGACCCAATTTTCAAGCGCGCTGGGGTGGATGATGGGACTCGAACCCACGATCTCCAGAGCCACAATCTGGCGCCTTAGCCAACTAGGCCACACCCACCATTTCGCGCAAGGCTGAATTATAGGCGTATCCATCTGTTTGCGCAAGACCTAATTTTTCTCGACCGCTCCCGCCAGATCTCGCACCACTTCCCCACCGAGGATGAGGCCGGCCACGGAGGGCACGAAGGCCACAGAGCCGGGGGCCGGACGGCTGCCGTCCTTGACGGCTTCGGGGG
>NZ_WAJS01000024.1 GCF_008831045.1 Adlercreutzia muris | reverse complement strand
GCAGCGCCGAGGCCCTCTCGAAGGTGTGGTAGGATGCTCCCGTCGACGAATGCCCCGGCCGGCGCCCTCCAAGGGCAGGCTCCGGGGCCCTCTGGGAGCACCGCTCCGGATTCATGTAACTCACACCACCGCTCTTGGTCAATTGCGAATCCATAATGCATGATATCACCTTACCTCTTCTTTACGTCGACGCGAGTATCGTAGAAATTGAAGGCCACCGACCACTCATCGTTGTGTGGATAGGTGAGCTCCTGATAACCGCCTTCGATGAATTGGTCGCGCTGCCAGCCCTTGGGCATACGGGTCATACCCTTTGGCAGGCTCGGGTCAATGATGGCCTGCACCACCATATGTCCGCGATCATTGAAAACCTCGACAACGTCTCGATTGACGATTCCGCGATCAGCTGCATCTTCGGGACTCATCTTGAAGAGCGGTTCAGGGTCGAGTTCCCTCAAGATGGGAGAGTTGAACCACTGAGAATGAGTGCGCCAGCGCGTGTGCTCCTGAATAAATGTGAGCGGATAGGTCTTAGCGGCCTCGCTGCGCTCGCTTACCTCAGCAGAAGGCTGATAATACACCAGATGCTCCTTGGGGAAGCGCTCTGTGACATCCTGGCCGTACATGACGCGCGGCGCCGGCTTCTCAGTATAGAGCTGAGCCAGGCCAGATTCCGTGGGGAATTTGTCGCGACCGACAATGCCGGGCTTTCCGGGCTCTGTGCGCAATTCGATATAGCCTTCCTCGCGAAGGCGATCGAGGCTAACGCCGAACGCCTCTACTGCGGGACCCGACAACAACATATTTGCGTAGTCGTCGAACGTATATTCCGCAGGAAACGCGTCAGTGTAGCCCAACGCGCGGCCAATTAAGCCCGCGATCTCAACATCGTCCTTTGCCTCAAAGAGGGGATCGATCACCTTGTCCTGATGCACGATATATGGCAGGTTATGAGCCTTTCGGAAGTCCTCGTTTTCATAGAACGAAGCGATGGGCAGAATCATGTCGGCGTAACGGGCGGTGTCTGTCATCTCCATGTCCATGGCCAAAAGGAAATCAAGATTGGGCAGCAACTCCTCAAGATAGTTGGTCTGCGACGGCCAGTTGCTAGCCGAATTGGAGAGAATAGCCACCATAGCCTTAATCGGATATGGCTCGCCGTTGTACTCTTGATCGCGTGCCACCTCATGCAGCAACGTCATCGGAAATGCTGTGGTCATCCCCTTGAATCCAGGCGCGCCCCACAAACCAACGATATTTAAATTAAGAGCAGTGTTCAGATAGATACCCGTGAAACCAGCGCCATCGCGACCCACGTTGCCCGTCAGCGCCATCAGAATGGCGATTGCCCAGCAGGACTGATAGCCGTTATTGTAATGATCCATACCGAAGGAGATGTTCACCGAAATGGCGTCGCCCTCCGCAAACATGCGGGCCAAATGCTCAATGACCCCCTCCGACATGCCCGTTTCCGCGGCGGCATCGGCCACGGTGTATTGAGACAGCTGCTCTTTCAACAGGGTATACGATGTGGTTACCGCAATCCCCTCATACTCGTAAGAGCCCTCAAGTACCGGATTGGCGACGGTGCCATGCAACACGGCCGTCTTCTTCTCGGGATCCCATACGTAGAACTCATCCTCGACACCCTCGGGCAGTTCCTCAAAATCGCTCTTGCGCAAAAGCATACCCGTGTCCTGGCGTACCAGGAAAGGCGCCGTAGTGCGGGCTTCGATGAACTCAGTGTCCTGCAGGTCATTCTCGATAATATAGTTCGACATAGCCAGTGCGAGATAGCCATCAGTCGTGGGCTTAATGGGATAGTACTCGTCGGACTTCATAGCGGTAGCCGATTTCACCGGATCGATGGTGATAATGCGCGTGCCCTGCTCTTTGGCGCGCTGCATCCATCGCCAGTTCTGCGGCGTGCTGTGCACAGGATTCGAACCCCAGACCACGATGTGCGAGGAATCCAGCACACTCTTTGCCTCATTGGCGAAATACATAAGGCCAGTGCCTAGCACGCGATCGATGCCATAGCCAGTGGAGAGATCGTTCATACCCGCAGGCTTCGACACGCCCATAACTCCACCCAGACGATTGAAAATGCCCGTTTGACCCTGAATCTCGCCATAGTTGCCCGTCCCGAAGTCGAAAACCACGGCCTGAGGGCCGTATTTCTCGGCAATGCCGGAAAACGTTTGGGCAATTTCATCGATAGCCTCGTCCCACGTGATGCGTTCCCACTCGCCAGCACCGCGTTCAGTGCCTTCGACACGGCGCAGGGGATACTTGATGCGGTTTTCCCCGTAGATGCGGTGCATATACGACATACCGCGCAGGCAGCTACCACGATAAAGATCTTCACCGTAATCGGCAGGCTCCAAGCGAGTGATCTTACCGTCGCGCACATGGACGGCATAACGACAAGACTGCATGCAGTTGGAGCGACAAACGCCGTAGCCAGCAATTTCTTCTTCGGACGACTCTTCGGCGTTCGCAGTGCCAAAAACACACCCAACCAGATTAGAACCGACAGCGGTAGCGCCAGCAGTCACTCCCGTTGCCTTCAGGAAACCTCGGCGAGTAAGACCAGAGCGTTTTTCGCTTCCAGACATTCTCTCCTCCTCTTCATGCTGAGAGCCCGGACAGCCGCAGATTGAGAATTTCTGCAAGTCCTTTTCGCTCCCCCTTCCCATCCCCCATGGGCGAATCCAGTTGCATGCTCGCGGCACGATTGATGGGATTCCAACATAGTCTTCGAGAATCGGCCGGATTCTGTTGCTGTCAGTTTGTCATACTCTGTCATAGACTGTCAAGAGAAAATATAGGACAAAGTATGACAAAGCTAGAGGGGCTAAGAATTTTCGCAGGTTAATTGCCTATTCTGCTAGCTAAAAATAATTCGATTCAAAATGCACGATTCGGCAATGTCAAGTCTTGAAAACAGAATATTTGTTTGTATTATAGTTGATAAGCGGGGAGCAGGACTCCCTGCATACACCTTCCCTATCACCAATTCTAGATGCGGGAGGGAGGTGATGCAGGTGAGCGTTTTCCTGGCCCTGGTCCAGACTTTGATTGGAGCCGCCACTCTTGGGGTCGCGCTTTTGGCCCTGAATAGCGGAGATCCGCCGCAGAACGGCGGATCCCACTCCAAACAAAGCGAGGACTAGGCACCCTCGCTACCGGGACGTCCTTGCGGCGTCCCGGCCCCTCGGGGCCAAGTTCTCTAGGCGTTGCCCATTGTAGCACGTTTGCTGCTATCCCGCTTTGCCATCGTCCGCCAGAACACTCAGCGGAACCGTTATTTATACTTTTTCCCAAATCGTATAATAACGGTGATTTCGAGTGCTCCTTATTTGTACTTTTCACCCAATTGGATAAGGAAGCGCTACCCCCTTTGTGCAGCTTTTGCCAGGGCTTCGGCGGCGTCGGGGTCGGTGAAGCCCTCGCTGAAGGCGCTGGGGATGACGAGCGTGCCACCGGATTGCTTCACCGACTCGTAGGCCAGATGCATAGTGCGCAGGCGCATGGCCTCCGGATCGCCCTCGTAGTTGGCGCTCGCGTCCTTCAGCATGTCGGAGATGTCCGCCTCGGCCTCGGCCAGGATCATGCGGGCGTCGCGCTCACGGGTGGCCACAGCTGCGGCGGCCATGGAGGCCTGCAGCTCGCGGGGCACCACGATGTCGCGCACCTCCACGTCGATGACGTCGATCCCCCAGCCGTCCAGCTTCTCCTCCAGCGCGTCCTTCAGTTCGGCGTCCAGCTGGTCACGACGACACGCCACCTCGGCCAGGCTCGCGCGGCCGATGGCCTTGCGCAGCGTGGCCTGGGCCATCCACGACACGGCGCTGCCGTAGTCCTCCACCTCGCAGGCGGCCTTCTTCGGCGAGAACACCATCCAGAACACCACCGCGTCCACGTTCACGGGCACCAGATCGGCCGTGAGCGTCTCCTCGGCGCCGAAGTAGGTGGCCGCCACGCGCTGGTCGATGCGCACGGTGTAGAACTCCACGATGGGCCAGGTGAACACGATGCCCGGCCCCGCCACGCGGTTGAAGCGGCCGAAGCGCATGACCACGGCCTTCTCCCATTCCATGACCACGTGCACCGAGCTCGCTGCCAGAGCTCCGGCCACCACAGCGCCCACGACAGCCGCAAGCCCGATGGAGCCTGCGGCAAGCTGCGCCAAGGCCAGCACCGCGGCCACTACGACGGTGAACACGATGAGCGTGAAGGCCACGGCCCCGTTGCGCGAGGTGCGGCTACGCCCCGTTTCCAGTCGAGCGCTCGGCGCTGCTGCTGCCCGTTGCGGGGTCGGGGAACTTGACGAGGCGTCCGCGCCGCGATTCCTGCGTGTCATATCCTGCTCCTTCGCTCTTGTCGCGCTTGGCCTTGGCCGCCACGAGGGCGGCGGTGAACTGCGCGTCGATATCCTCCAGCGACATGCCCAGCTCCTGGCAGCGCTGCAAATACTCGGCCGTCACGATCTCGGCTGTCACCTCGGCCGACACGCCGGGCTTGTTGGACACGTCGGCTACGAAGGCGCCCTGACGGCGCTTCGAGACAATGTAGCCATCCTCCTCCAGGCTCTGGTACACCTTGCTCACGGTGTTGTAGTTCACCTCCACCTCGGCGGCGAGCCCGCGCACCGTGGGCAGCTGGTCGCCCGGCAGGTAGAACCCCGAGGTGATGAGGTAGATGAAGCGGTTCTTCAGCTGGAGCCAGACGGGAATGGAGCTGGCATCGTCCAGCGCGAACAAGTCGCCGGCCGGAATGGTGCGCCCTAGCTCGACCATAGGGAAAGGTCCTCTCTCTTTTGGGAAGATGCCGGGCTACCGCCGAACGCCCCGCCCTCGACTGCCACGGCGGGGGCTTCGTCGGCCGGTCCGGGGCCGATCGGCTCAACCTCCGCGGCATCTCCCACACTCTGCAATTCCAAGGGGCGCTGCGTCCCGGCTTCCACCACAGCCCAGCGCAGCCCCGCGCCTCCCACGAGCACGGCGAGCGCCAAAGCGACCAAGACCGCGGGCGGCGCGTCGAAGGCGGGCGCGGGAGCGGCTATGGAACCGCGGGCCCTGGCTCCGACTGACGCGATGGCCCGCGTGCCGGCGCTCCTCCGCTCGCGCACCCACAGCGCGCCCTCGATGGCAAGGGGCGCCGCAAGGCCGCACAGCGCAAAGCCGCCCCACCAGGGCAGCGCCGCCGCACCGCGCGAGAGGCTCGCGACCGACGCGATAACGCCGGGGTGTCCGCTGGCCGCCGCTTCGCCGAAGAACAACGCCGCCGCGACAGCCTCTGCCACGACGACGGCTGCATCCACCCGCAGAATCGCGTGGCCGAGCGCCACCGTGCGCTCGTCGGCCTCCACGAACAGCGAGCAGCCCGCGAACAGGACGCAGCCGCACGACGCAGCCGACAGCACGAACAGCACGGGAACCCACGGGCTCGCCCACAGGCGCACGCCGGCAAGGCCCTGCAGCAGAAGCCCCGCATACACCGCCACCACGCAAGCCAGCGCCACCGCTACCGCCTCGAGCGCCGCCACTGCGCGGCGGCCGAGCCAGGGCAGGTACGCGAATCGCCCGAGCACCAGGACCGCGCCGACGGCCAAAAGCCCCGCAAGCGCCCACGCCCCCACGTTCATGAGCGTGAACGCCGGTGTGAGGAACAGCGCGAGCACCCGGTCGACGCGCCCCAAGTCGGCCGCCAGGCAGCCGACGCCCATGGCGAGCGCGCCGAACGCTGCCGCGAATACCAAAGACACGAGCCGCTCGGCTGCGGGGGCCTCAGCCACCGAGCTTTCCGCCGCCGCTCCGAAGGGCGCCCGCACGAAGAGCAGGTCGGCCAAGGAGGCGGCAGCTATTCCGCCAGCACCGACGCCAGCCAAAAACAGGTAGGCTGCCACAAGCTCGCCGAACACCGATCGCCCCCTTCTCCGCTTCGCATGCTTTCGCAAAGTATGACACAACCGCGCAGAAAAGTATATGACAGCATGAGACAGAAAGCAGGGGGGTGAAAACGGCAAAGCCCCCACAGCAAGAGAGCGCCCCGCAGGGCGCTCTCTCAACTGGAAGGGGTCTAACCGGGGTCGCGCAGGCAACTAGTCGCGCTTATCGGAATCGGGCGCATCGGCCGAGGAGTCCATCTCGTCCTCGCGGTCGATCTCGGCATCCACCTCGGCCTGGGTGGGCATATCGGCGCGGTCGGCACCCTCGGCGGCGGGCCGGTACGGCGCATTCGGATCCTGGTCGCCCGGCTCCACCGGCTCGGTACGCCAGTTCGGGTCGGCCAAGGTCTCCCCCGCATCGGAACCACCGGCAACCACGGCCTGGGCGCCTTCCCCGTCGCCCTGGGCCGCGAGCATCTCGGCATCCTTGGCGCGGGCGGCGGCCTCCTCGGCCTCCTTCGCGGCGATGATCTCGTCCTCGCGAGCCAGGTACTCGTCCCACTTGTTGTCGAGCAGCGCCTCGCAGGCCTCGCCCTCCACGGTCTCGCGCTCCAGAAGCACGCTGGCCATGAGGTCCATCTGATCGGCATGGTCGGCGAGGATCTTGTGGGCCCGATCGTGGGCCTCCTTCATGATCTTCGCCACCTCCTCGTCGATGCGGCGGGCCGTCTCCTCGGAGTAGTCCTGAGTGTTGCCGTAGTCGCGGCCCAAGAACACCTCGTGGTTGGGCTGGCCGAACACCTGGGTGCCCAAGGGGCTCATGCCGTACTGGGTGACGATGGCGCGGGCCATCTTGCTCGCGCGCTCCAGGTCGTTGGAAGCGCCCGTGGTCACGTCGTCGCAGAAGATCTCCTCGGCCACGCGGCCGCCCATGAACACCGCCAGCTCGTCCTTCATCTCCGAAAGCGAGTTCAGCACCTTGTCCTCATCGGGGATGGACAGCGTGTAGCCGAGCGCGCGCCCGCGGGAGATGATCGAGATCTTGTGCACCGGGTCGGCATGGTCGAGCAGGTGGCCCACCAGGGCATGGCCGCTCTCGTGGTAGGCAATGGTGTGCTTGGTCTTCTCGTTCATCACGCGGCCCTTGCGCTCCGGGCCGGCGATGACGCGCTCCATGGACTCGCTCACCTCGCGCATGGTGATGATCTTCTTGCCGCGACGGGCCGTGAGCAGGGCGCTCTCGTTCATGAGGTTGGCCAAATCGGCACCGGTAAAGCCCGGGGTGATCTTCGCGATCTTGCTCAGATCCACATCCGACCCGATGGGCTTGTCCTTCGCGTGCACGGTGAGAATCTTCTCGCGGCCCTTCACATCGGGGGTGTCCACCACGATCTGCCGGTCGAAGCGACCGGGACGCAAAAGCGCCGGGTCCAGCACGTCGGCGCGGTTCGTAGCGGCGATGAGCACCACCGAGTCGTTGGACTCGAAGCCATCCATCTCCACGAGCAGCTGGTTCAAGGTCTGCTCGCGCTCGTCGTGGCCGCCGCCGAGGCCCGTGCCGCGCTGGCGGCCCACCGCGTCGATCTCGTCGATGAAGATAATGGCGGGCGCGGCGTCCTTGGCCTGCTGGAACAGGTCGCGCACGCGGGAAGCGCCCACGCCCACGAACATTTCCACGAAGTCGGAGCCGGAAATGCTGAAGAAGGGCACGCCGGCCTCGCCGGCCACGGCGCGGGCCAGAAGCGTCTTGCCGGTACCGGGAGGGCCCACGAGCAGGCAGCCGCGGGGAATCTTCGCGCCCATGGACTGGTACTTCGCCGGATTCGCCAGGAAGTCCTTGATCTCCTGCATCTCCTCCACGGCCTCATCCACGCCGGCCACATCGGAGAACTTCACATCGGGGCGCTCCTCGGCGGCCTTCTTCGTCTTGGCCTTGCCGAAGTTCATCTGGGAGTTGTTGGCCTGCTGCATCTTGAAAAAGAAGAAGAACAGCAGTCCTCCGATGATGAGGATGGGCAAAAGCGTGGCGATGATCTCCAGGAAGGGGCTCGGCAGCGTGACCTGATAGGAGATATCGGGGTGCGCCGCCAGCAACTCACCGAGGGAATCACTGCCCACGTAGGTGGACGTGTAGTTGTGCTCCTTGCCCAGGGTGGCCGGATCCAAGGTGGTGGTGCCCACGCCGGCCAGGCTCTTGCCGTCGGCGTCCTTCTCAGTGGCCATAAGGGCGTTCATGGCGTCGAAGGCGCCGTTGAAGGCATCGGCCGCCGTGGCTCCGGCGGTCACAGCGGGGAAGTAGGTGCCCGACACGGTGTAGTCGCCGGCCGAGTAGGTAACCGATTTTACGCGACCCTGCTCCACGGCCTGGGTGAACTCGGAGGTGATAAGCTGGTCGGTGACCGTGGTGCCCATGGCCCCGGTGCGC
Source organism: Adlercreutzia muris (assembly GCF_008831045.1). Lineage (GTDB taxonomy): Bacteria > Actinomycetota > Coriobacteriia > Coriobacteriales > Eggerthellaceae > Adlercreutzia > Adlercreutzia muris. Next base: position 35,906 of record NZ_WAJS01000024.1, on the reverse strand, counting down.
ATGAACTGGCTGCCCACGAAAAACGCCACGGCCAAAAGGATGACGACCATGACCATGGTGGTACGCGACGACGAGGGCGGAGTGGGGAGTTTCGAATTGTTGTCTGCCATAGTGTCTCTCTGTCTTTACTGGTAAATCTCGGGCTTCAGCACACCGATATAGGGAAGGTTGCGGTAACGCTCGGCATAATCGAGGCCGTAGCCGACGATGAACTCGTCGGGGCATTCGAAGCCCACATAGCGGCACTCGATATCGGCCTGGTTCTCCGTGTTCTTCTTCATGAGCGCGGCCACCGTCATGGACGCCGGTCCCCGGGACTGCAAGTTCTGCATGAGGTACTTCAACGTGAGACCGGAATCGATGATGTCTTCGGCGATGATGACGTGGCGGCCGCGGATATCGGTATTCAGGTCCTTCAGAATGCGCACCACCCCGGAGCTCTTCACGCCATTGCCGTAGGAGGACACGGCCATGAAGTCCATCTCGAGGGGCATGTCGATGGCCCGCACGAGATCGCAGGTGAAGATGGCGCCGCCTCGCAGAATGGAGATGACCACGATACCCTCGGGGCCGGCCATCGCGGCGTAATCGGCCGTGATGTTCTCGCCCATCTCGCGCACGCGGTTGGCAAGATCCTGCTCGGAGAAGAGAATCTTCGAAATGTCGTTATGCACGTGAACCACTTTCTTCCCATATCCGGGATGTTTCCCGCGGATAATCCTTGATCGCAGTTCAGTGTACCATTGCCCTCTCCCCCTGCGCCCGCCATGCGAGAACGCAACACAATTGTTTCGTTCGATCTGGGCGCATACCCGAAGGGACTGCCGCAGCGCCCGAGACCCCGCGTCCGGCGGGGCCTCCTTAGATGCGAGCCGGGAGGTGGGGCGGGGCGGCAAGGCCCCCGCGGCGGGCGAGGCGGCCGCGGGGCCCGGCGAGACGCGTTTTGCTACTTCACTTCCGCCTGAAGCAAGTCCGGGAACTCCCGGATGAGGCGGTCGGCGGGCAGGCCGATGATGGTGTCGAGGGCTCCGTCGTAGTGATCCACGAGCGCGGCCCCCTCGCCTTGGATGGCGTAGGCGCCGGCCTTGTCGAAAGACTCGCCCTTGCCAAGGTAGTCGGCGATTTCCTCGTCGGTCAAGTCACGGAAGGTGACGTGGCTTATATCGGCGAAGGTGCGGAAGCCGAGCGAGATGTCGTCGGTCGCGGGCGCGGAGATCATCCACACCGATACCGCCGTGATGACCTCGTGGGTGCGGCCCGACAGCTGGCGCAGCATGTGCTTCGCATCCGACAGGCTGCGAGGCTTGCCGAAGATCTTCCCGTCGAGCACCACCATGGTATCGGCGCCGATGACGATGAGCATGCCCGTGTAGTTGCCGGCCAGCACTTCCTGCACCACGGCCCCCGCCTTGCGCTCGGCGAGCTTCTTCGCCGCTTCCTCGGGGTTGGCGGCCAGGTCGGGCTCGAGGCTCTCGTCCACCGGGGCTTCGGGCGTGTGCACGATGAATTTCACGCCAGCCTGCTCCAGCAGCTCGCGGCGGCGAGGGCTTCCGCTGGCGAGCACCACCTCGAAGGCGGGGGCGGAAGTCGGGGCGGCGGATTCAGACTGAGGCGTTTCTTCGGTCATGGGGACGTCCTTTCGGGAGGGGTCGGATGAGTGCGGGAGTGCAGGCGCCGCCCTACGAGGCGGTCTCGGGGGATCGGGGCGCGACAGCACGTTCGCCGGCCTTTTCCTTGTCGCGCTTGCGACGGGCGCGGAAGTAGGCCATGGGCTCCACGAGCACGCCCTGCTTGTTGGCGCTCACGGCCAAGTCGTGCTGGATGTTGGCCACATACCCGCCGTGCGGCTTGCCCTCGGCAAAGCCGTCGAGCACTGCCTCCACGCTGGCGGTGTCAACCCGGGCGTCGGAGCCGAGCATGGCCTGCAGCAGCTGCAGCACGGCCCGGCGCTGCAGGGGGCGCTGCGCGGCACCGAAGGAGGGGCGCAGGCGGAAGCCCTCGGAGCGGTCGATGCCGAAGGTGTCGTCCTCGGCCACCCACTCGCTGTCGCGCTGCGCCAGCTCGCCGGCCATTTGCTCCAGCATGTCGTCCTCGTCGGCGATGAGGTTCATGGATCGCACGAGCACCTCGGGCAGCGCCTCGTTCCATTCCTTGCACGGCGGCACCACCTTGTGGCGCACATAGGCGCGGAAACGATCGGTGTGGGCGTTGGTGGCGTCCTCGCGCCAGAGGTTGCCGGCCGCATCACACGCGCAGGGCTCGCCGGCCGCCTCGCGGGCAGCCAGGAAGGCCCGCAGCTCATCGCGGGTCGCATCGAGCAACGGGCGCACCACCGGGCCGTTCTCGTAGCGCATGGAGCGAAAGCCCCCCGGACCGGTGCCCACGATGGAGCGCATGTAGAAGTTCTCGATGCGGTCGTCGGCGGTATGGGCCGTGAAGATGCGCGCCTCGGAAAGCGGGCAGCCCTCATGCTGGCACATCGAGCGCAGCGCCTCATTGGCAGCCAGGTAGCGCTCGCGCCGCGCCACGGCTTCCACGTTCTCACGGGAGCGAGCGGCTTCGGCGGCGATGTCGATGGAGCAGATGAACAGCGGAATGCCCAGCAGCTCGGCCAACGATGAGACGAAGCGCTCGTCGCCGTCGGCTTCCTCGCCGCGCAGCTGATGGTTCACGTGCAGCATGGCCACGGGGCCGATATCGCCCGCGTCGCGCAGGGCCGCGCCCAGGTAGGCCAGAGCCGTGGAGTCGGAACCCCCCGACACCATGAGCAGCACCGCTGCATCGGAGGCGGCCAAGTCGCGGGCCGCGATGGTAGCGCGGGCTTTCTCAAGCGTCTTTTCCAAACAGTCGGTCATTTCTCTTCCTCTCGCAGCGGCTCCTCGGTCGGAGCCGCCGGGTATTCCGATTCGCTCAGACAGTCCTCGCTTTGGGAAAGTGTCCACTGGGCGCTTCCCGTCGCCGCGGAACTCGCTCGGCCGGAACACCCGCCGTCTCCTCCGCGCACGGCTCCCACTGTGGTGGAGCGCTTGGCTTCCCGTTCCAACATCACGATGGATTCCACGTGGTCGGTGTGGGGAAACATGTCGACGGGGCGCACGGTGCGCACGACGTAGCCGGCATCCACGAGCTGGCGCACGTCGCGGGCCTGGGTGGCGGGGTTGCAGGAAATGTACACGATGCGCTCGGGAGCCAAGGTTGCGGCGGCGGCGAGGAACGCGGGCGTCGAGCCGGCCCGGGGCGGGTCCATGAGGAGCACGAGCGGACAGGGACGCTCCCCCGACGCGGCGAGCTCTTCCATGAACGCCGTGGCGTCCTCGGCGACGAACGCGGCGTTTTTCACGCCGTTGTGGCGGGCGTTGCCCGCGGCATCGCAGATGGCCGATTCCACCGCATCAACGCCGATGACGCGGGCAGCTCCCCGCTTGGCGGCCACCAGGCCGATGGTGCCCGTGCCGCAGTAGGCATCGATCACCGTCTCCGCCCCCGTGAGCCCGGCCAAGCGGATGGCCTCGTCGTAGAGCACCTCGGTCTGCGTGGCATTCACCTGGTAAAACGACTGGGATGAGATGCGGAAGCTGAGACCGCAGAGCGTGTCCAGGATGAATCCCGGGCCGTAGAGCACCCGCTCCTTCTCGCCGAGGATCACATTGGTGGCCCGCGTGTTCACGTTCTGCACGATGGTGGTGATCTCGGGCACGCGGCGCACGAGTTCGCGGCAGAAGGACTTCGCCGAGGGGAACTCGTCGCCGTTGGTGACCACCGTGACCAGCACCTCGCCCGACTCGTGGCCCACCCGCACCACGGCGTGACGCACGAAGCCAGTGCCGGCGTCCTCATCGTAGGGCTCCATGCCCCAGCGGGCCATGATGTCGCGGATGGCCAGGGTGACGCGCTTGGCCGTTTCGTTCTCGATGGCACAGGCATCGGTGGGAATGAGGCGATGGCTGCCCGGTGCGTACATGCCCGTGAGGATGTCGTCGCGGGTCAGCCTGGCATCGCCGCCCTTCCCCTTGCCGCCGGCCCGCCGCGCTTTCCCCTTGGCGGGCGCATAGGGCGAGATGACCTTGTTGCGGTAGTGGAAGGACTCTTCCATGCCGATAATCGGCAGCATCACATCGGCCGGAGCAAGGCCCTCGAAGAGCGCGGCCACGCGTTGCTGCTTGGCCGCCAGCTGCGCCTCGTAGGGCACATCGAGCTGACTGCAGCCGCCGCAACGGCCGAACACCGGGCAGAGCGCGCAGGGGCGGGCGGCGGGGCCGCGTCCCGCTGGGCGAGCCTCCTTGCACCCTTGCGCATCGCCGCGCACCGCTGCGCGGCCGCGATTGACCCCCCGCTTTGCCCGAGGGGCCTTCCCCACCTTGGCGGGGCGGTTACTGGCGCGTTTCGGCTTGTTGTCATGTTTTCTCGTCATAGTCTCATTTTGACATAATGGGGCCATCGGAAAAGGAGGTAATCATGAACTTCATCATTCGCTGGATCGTGACCGCCATCGCCGTGGCCGCCGCCGTGTGGATCGTGCCCGGCATCGACATCATCAGCGCCGATGCCTCATGGGTGGGCATCGCGCTGTTCGCGCTCATCCTGTCGCTTGTCAACATGTCCATCAAGCCGATTTTGCAGGTGCTGTCGCTTCCGGTGACGGTGCTCACCCTGGGCATCTTCTACCTCATTGTTAACACGTTGCTGCTCTACCTCGCCGCCTGGCTCGCCAACGGGCTGTTCGGCGCCGGCTTCTACATCGCCAGCTTCGGCAGCGCTTTTGTGGCCTCCATCGTTATCTCCATTGTATCGGCCCTCGTGAACGGCCTCGTGGGCAACGATGCGTAAATGCGATTCCGAATTCGCCCAAGGGAGTTGGCGAGACTGATCAGGCCGCGAGAGCGGGGGCTCCGCGCGCAGCTCCGTAGCGACGGGAGGTGCCCAGCGGGCGTCTCCCCAACATGAGGGGCTGCCGAACATGGAGGCATGGTCCGCCCTCGCGGCCGCACACCCCTGCTCGCTGAGCAGGTGAGCCGTTCGTCTCCGCGGTCTCGAAGGGCCATACCGGTCCCGGGGAGGGCACCAAAGAGGGGGCATCCGATCCTGGGGAGGGCACCGAAGAGAGGCCCTGTCGGTCCCAGAGAAAGTGCCAAAGAGGGGCCGTACTGGTCCCGGGAGAACACCAAAGAGGGGTTTTCGGCCCTAGGTTTATCATTTTTTGTCCGAAATGACTTCTTTGGTGTCACTTGCGGCGAATTAGTTCGCCACTGGAGCAGTTTGAACTGGGCTTTCTTCAAGTCCTTGTCCCAAAGAGCCCTTTTGCGGCACGGCCAAAAGCACCAAATCGCCCTTCTCGGACATTTTTATCGTCAGACTCGTCTCAAAGGCCCTCTTTGGTGCTCACCGCACGCCGAACCAGCGCCGAACCCGTCCCAAACCCGCGCCGAGCTCGCGCTGAATCCGTGCTGAGCCCACGCCAAACCGGACTTTGGCGACTAGAAAAACCTTCTGCGCTCGTCGCAAACCCCGTTTGGTTCCCGGGTGTCGGAGAGACAGTCCGTTCCGAGTGCAAGGCCCGCGCCGCGTGCCGCACCTCATGAGCGGCCGCGCCCGGGGCCGCGCCAGGGCTCGGGCGCAAGGCCCGCGCCGCGTGCCGCACCTTATGAGCCGGCCCCGACGAAACGGCCTATTCTGAGCGCAGGGCCTCCACCGGGTCCTTGCGGGCGGCGGCCATGGCGGGGAACAGGCCCGCTACGAAGGACAGGAACACACTGATGCCCACGAGGATGGCCGCGGCAGTCCAGGGCAGCAGCGCCACATCGGGCACGTCGAGCAGCGAGTACACGAGCGCGTTCACCGGAATGCACACCAGTGCCACGAACCCGACGCCGATGAGGCCCGCCACCAAACCCTCGATAATGGTCTCGGCGTTGAACACCCGGGAGATGTCGCCCTTGCTGGCGCCGATGGCCCGCAGAATGCCGATCTCCTTCTTGCGCTCGAGCACCGATATGTAGGTGATGATGCCGATCATGATGGACGACACCACGAGCGAGATGGCCACGAAGGCGATGAGCACGTAGCTGATCATGTCCACGATGGTAGTGACCGACTTCATGAGCGTGCCCACGAAATCGGTGTAGGAGATCTTCCGATTCTCCTGGCCCTCTTCGATCATGCGATCGTTGTAGCCGTCCAGGATGGCGATGACCCGTTGCTTGTCCTCGAAGTTGTCCGGATAGATGGCGATCTCGGAGGGCTTGGCCAGATCGGCGTAGCCCAGCTTGGCCAAGTTGCCGTCGAAGGAGCGCGTGCCGTCGGTCATAAGCGACAGGATGAGCTCGCGCAGCTCGTCCTCGGTCATGGCCATCTGGAAGGCGTTCTGGAAGGCGTCGGCATCCACGGACATGGCCAGGGGAATGTTCGCCTGCAACTGTCCGATGACCCCCTGAACCGCCCTCTCAGTCTTGGATCCGATGATGCCCATGGCCTCTTCCATATAAGAGCCCATGGATTGCTGGACGGCCGCCGAGATCTTTTCTGCCAGCTCCTGCTGCAGGGCGTTGGCATCCACGATCTGGCCGGCGTACTGGCCCGCGAGGGCCTGGAACTCGGCACTGCCCATGTAACTTTGCAGGGTGTCCTGGGCCAGCTGCTGGAAGTCCGGCGGCGCGGCGCCCTCGGCCATGCCGGCCATGGCCTCCTGGTAGGCCGCGCCGAGGGCCTGGGCGTAGCCGGCCATGGCGGCGGCCATCATCTCGCCCATGGCCTCCTGGCTGAACGCCGAGGCCATATCCACATCGAGATCGCTCGGATCCAGGGAGGGCGGAGATGGCAGGTCGCTGGCGGAAAGCCCCCCGCTGATGGAGCTCGTGTCCACGGCGATTTTCGACTCGTCGAACTTAAAGGCATCCTGCAGGGCGTCCTCATCGACCGTGAACAGGGAATCCATATTGAAGCCCGAGGCGTCTTCCTCGTCCTCGGCATCGAATTCCCGGCCGTTGAACACATCGACGGCCGGATCGGCCAGCTGGGCCTGCACGATGGCGGTCTCGCGAGCCTGGTCGATGAGGTGGCGGGTCAACTCGGGCGTGTAGTAGATGCCAATGGACAGCGCCGTGGCCTTCGCGTCGGGCCTGGGCTGCACGACGCCCACGATCTTCAGATCCTCGCCGGCATCCACAAGGGCGCGCATGTAGTCCTCGTCGTCGGTCTTATCCACCCACACCGCATTCTCCTCATCGTAGGTGTAACAATCGGCGGCGGCCACCATCTTGAGCGGCACAGCCATGAGTTCCTCGTAGGTGAACTCCAGCTTGTCGTCGGGGGATACCACCTCCTCCTCGTTCATGAACTGGTCGATCATGTCCTCCAGCACGGCGTGATCCCGCAGACCGAGGGCGTAGGTGACCAGATCGGGCAGAGTGCCGCGCGAGGTGAGCACGATGACGCACTCGTCGTAGGCCTCGGGCCATCGGCCGGCCTTCACGTCGTACTGGCCCTCCACGATGGCGGAATTGCCCATCATCTCGTTGAACACGTTGGTGCTGTACATCGTGGACATGAGCGAGTTGGACGACGAGCCGCCGCCCATACCGAAGGCCTCGAAGGTGGTATCGGGGTTGATCTGGCGCACCTCTCCTTCTGTGTTGCCGGAGAACACCTGGGGCGTCACGTTGTAGCGGTACTCGATGGAGCTCACATAGTCGCCGATGCCGTCACCGCCCTCGTCGAAGAACTGCTTGAGCGCGGCCAGGTCGTTGTTCTCCAGACTGGCGAACATGTCGGTGACCATGCGGGTCTCGGGCACCGTGGTGCGGGCCGCCGGGTCGTTCTCGTCACCGTAGGTGCCCCCTTTCACGCCGGCAGCGGCCAGGGCAGCGACCCCGTCGCCACCGGCGCCCGAGGCGTCGTCGGCAGCCCCTTCCCCGTCATCCGCATCGCCGCCCGTGGACATAGTCATGAGCGCGCTCATGTCGAAGCCCGTGGACATGATTTGGAGCGGGTACACCGACAGCGTCTCCTCCTCGGTCTTCTCGATGTAGTTGTCCACGCCGTTGGCCAACGCCAGAATGGCGGCGATGCCCATGATGCCGATAGAGCCGGCGAAGGCCGTCATGATGGTGCGGCCCTTCTTGGTCATGAGGTTGTTGAATGACAGGGCGAGCGCCGTGAGAAAGCCCATGGAGGTCTTGCGGATGGGCTTTTGGGACAGGTGCATCTCCTCTTCCGTGGGGAGGTAGGGGTCCGAATCGCTGCGGATGACGCCGTCGGCCAAGTTCACCGTGCGCGTGGCGTACATGGCCGCGAGCTCCGGATTGTGGGTGACCATGATGACGAGTCGGTCCTGGGCGATCTGGGTGAGCAGCTCCATGATCTGCACCGAGGTCTTGGAATCCAGGGCGCCGGTGGGCTCGTCGGCCAGCACGATCTCCGGGTCGTTGATGAGGGCGCGGGCGATGGCCACGCGCTGCATCTGGCCGCCCGACAGCTGGCTTGGCCGCTTGTTCACGTGGTCGGCGAGCCCCACCGAGGCCAGGGCCTCCTTTGCCCGGCGCGTGCGCTCGGTCTTCCCCACGCCCGACAGGGTGAGGGCCAGTTCCACGTTCTGCAGGATAGTCTGGTGGGGGATGAGGTTGTAGCTCTGGAAGACGAAGCCGATGCGGTTGTTGCGGAAGGTGTCCCAGTCGCGGTCCTTGTACTTGTGGGTGGAGATGCCGTCCACGATCATATCGCCGGAATCATAGTGGTCCAGGCCGCCCATGACGTTCAAAAGCGTGGTCTTGCCCGAGCCCGAGGGGCCGAGGATGGCCACGAACTCGTTATCGCGGAACGAGATGGACACATCGTCGAGAGCTACTTGGGTGAAGTCGCCGGTCCGATAGGATTTGCAGATATTCCTCAGCTGCAGCATAGGTCGCACGCTCCCTCTTCTCAAAAATTTCACCCATGGTGCCACAGCGGCGGAGCATGGCCCCAAATAGGACGGATTTTCTCATCGAATTACCGCTTATCTTCACATGATTGAAGCGCTTTGGGGTATCCTGATTGCCGTTTATCAGACCGACCAGCCCTCGGGCTCAGAAAGGACTCCCATGGACGCCAAGGTGTACGAACTCATCAACGACCAGATCAACAAGGAGCTCTACAGCGCCTACCTGTACCTCGCTTTCGCCGACTACTACGAGGAGGAGGGCCTGTCTGGCTACGCCAACTATTTCGAGATCCAGGCCGCCGAGGAGCGCGACCACGCGCTGATCTTCCGCAAGTACCTGCACGAGAACGGCGAGAAGGTGCGCTTGCTGGCCATCGACCAGCCCGAGGTGACCTTCTCGAACTTCCTGGAGCCGCTGGAGGCTGCCATGGAGCATGAGCAGTACGTGACCTCGCTCATCCACGACATCTACGCCGCGGCGCTCGAGGCCCACGACTACCGCGCCCAGAAGTTCTTGGGCTGGTTCATCGACGAGCAGATGGAAGAAGAGGACAACGCCGACACCATGATCACCAACATGAAGCTGTTCGGCGGCGACCCGAAGGGCCTCTACGACCTGGATCGCGAGTGCGCCGCCCGCATGTACTCGACGCCGAGCCCCCTGGCCGCCGAGTAGAGCCGGGCACTCTTGCAGCGCATCCTGCTACATGCCTGTTGCGGACCGTGCTCCTTGGAGCCGGTCCGCATTTTGCGTTCGGAGGGCATCGAGCCTGTCATCTTCTACGCGAACTCGAACATCCACCCCGCTGAGGAGTACGCTCGGCGCCTGGCCACCCTGCGCGCATGGGCTGCGGAGGAAGAGGTAGCGGTGGCGGAAGGTGCCTACGACGCGAAGGCCTGGGAGGCCGCGGTGGGTCGCATCGGAAACGCGGCCGAAGCCAAGTTCGGCGTGATCTGCGACGAGGAGGGCGACGGGAGAGGCGAGACCGACTCCGAGGCCCGGGCGGCCCGGGAAGGCGACGGGGCCGCAGCCGACGGCCCCTCCGAAGCCCGCATTGCCCGAGAGGCCCGCTGCCGCGCCTGCTACCGACTGCGCTTTACGGAGGCGGCCCGCTACGCCGCCGAGCACGGTTTCGCCGCCCTGGGCACCACGCTTTCCGTGAGCCCCTACCAGTACACCCGCATCATTCGGGAGGAATTGGAGCGGGCCTGCGCACGCGAAGGCATTGAGGCCCGGTTCGTGGACTACCGCCCCTTCTACGACGAGGCCACGCGCCGCTCGCGGGAGGGCGGCATGTACCGCCAGAACTACTGCGGCTGCCGCTTCTCCGAGGCAGAGGCCGCCGCCGAGCGGGAAGAGCGCGCCGCCGCCCGCCGCGCCGCCCGCGAGGCCGCGAAGGCGGCCCGGGCCGATGAGCGCGCCGCCGAAGAGGCCGAGCGCGCCCGCAAACGGGCCGAGAAGCGGGCCTACGCCGACAGGCAGGCGAGAAAGCGAGCCGCCCTGAAGGCCCTGCGGGGGCAGCGAGGGGACGAGTAGGACGAGTGGGGGCAGCCCACGCCTTTCCCCTGCGGTTTACCAATCGTCACCGCGAAAACCGGCCCGCTGGTCTATGATGCGAGGATGCCCCTGCGCAAAGGAGTTTCCATGCCCAACGTCGCCCTCGCCCACCCCCAACTCTCCCCCAACGCCTCGGCGGCCGGAGCCAAAGTCGCCCCTGAGATTCGGGATCTGCTGCGCCGCTCCGGCAAGAAGCCGGTACGCGAGTACACCTTGGGCGAGGAAATTTTCAACGCTGTCACCCATGGCATCGGCGCGGGCCTGGCCGTGGCGGCCCTCGTAGTGCTCATCGTGAAGTCGGCGGCCGACGGCGGCGGCATCCTTTTGGCCGCGGCCCTGGTCTACGGCATCGCCCAGCTGGTGGAGTACCTCATGTCAACCCTGTACCACGCCCTGGCGGCCGATGCGGCCAAGCGCGTGTTCAAAGTGCTCGATCATGCGGGCATCTACCTGCTCATCGCCGGCACCTATACTCCCTACTGCCTCATCACTCTGGGTCATGTGGGTGGTCTATGGCTCGCCGTGTTCGTATGGGCGGTGTCCCTCATCGGCATCGCCTGCGAGGCCTTCTGGACCTACCGTCCCCGCTGGATCTCCTCGGTGCTCTACGTGGCCCTGGGCTGGTCTATCGTATTCTTCCTCCCCACCCTGTACGCCCAGCTGCACCCCGTGGGCTTTTGGCTTCTGGCCGCAGGCGGTATCAGCTACACCGTGGGCGCGGTGTTCTACATCTTCAAGAAGGTGCGCTACCTGCACTCCATCTTCCACCTGTTCGTGCTGGCGGCCAGCATCCTGCAGTTCTTCAGCGTGTACTTCTTCGTAATTTAAAACCCGCGACGCTTTTCAACGATGTGACAGGGCGCACCGTGGAAAAGCGTCGCGATCTGCGGCCCTGGGACCTTCTCACCCTTCTTTTCTGCCCCTTTTCTACGATGTGACCGAGCGCATCGTAGATTTGCGGCAGCAGGAGCGCCCCACGCCTCCGCAAACCCTTGCAGCCTGCCCCATATCAGCGATGCGACCGGTCGCATCGGGAAAAAGCGGCAAACAAACCGACGCGGGGAGGCAAAAGCTGTTACCCCCTGGTGCGGGCCGTGCGCAGGGCGACGATCTCGGCGCCCCAGCCGGCCAGATCGTCCTGGGGCGTTTCCAGGAAGAAGGGCAGGTCGCGCAGGGCCGGATGATTCGTCACCGCGGAAAGGGCCTCGAAGCCGATGTGCCCCTCGCCGATGGGGGCATGGCGATCCTTGTGGGCACCGAGCGGGTTCTTGGAGTCGTTCAGGTGGATGGCGTGCAGGCGATCAAGGCCGATCACGCGGTCGAACTCCTCCAGAACGCCGTCCAAATTGCCGGCGATGTCGTAGCCGCCGTCCCACACATGGCAGGTGTCCAGGCACACGCCCACCTTGTCGGAGAGCTCCACCCCATCGATGATGGCGGCCAGCTCCTCGAAGCGACCACCCACTTCCGTGCCCTTGCCGGCCATGGTCTCCAGCAGAAGCGTGGTGGACTGATCCGGGGAAAGCACCTGGTTCAGGGCATCGGCAATAAGGGCAACGCCCGCTTCTGCGCCCTGGCCCACATGGCAACCCGGATGCATGTTGTACAGCTGGCCGGGGGTGTTCTCCATGCGCATGAGGTCGTCGGTCAATAGCTCGATGGCAAACTGGCGCGTCTCGGGCTTGGCCGCCGCCGGGTTCATGGTGTAGGGCGCGTGAGCGAGAAACGTCGCGATGCCGTGGTCGGCCGCAAAGGCGTGGAAGGCCGCCACATCGGCCGGATCGATGGCCTTGGCACGACCGCCCCGCGGGTTGCGCGTGAAGAACTGGAAGGTGTTCCCGTCGATGGACGCGGCATCCTCGGCCATCTTCAAATACCCCTTGGCAGACGACAAATGACAACCGATGGTGAACATGGCCTTCCTTTCGACGGGGCTAACGCAGCGGCCGCCTAGTATACGCCCTCCACAATGCCGCACATAAAAAGAGCGCGACTTCGTAGCCGCGCTCCGTTGCCCCGTCGCACCCGCTAGTTCACCAGCTTGAACACCTTGTCCTTCTCGCCTTTCAGGTAGTGGACGATATTCTGGCAGGACAGGCGCTCCAAATCTTCGATGGACGACGAGGAATAGAACGCAGAATGGGGTGTGAGCATAACGTTGTCACGGCCCACAAGGGGGCTTGAGGCCAAATCCGGCGTCTCATCATAGAGCACATCGGCCCCAAAGGCTCGCAGCTGACCGGCATCCAGAGCCGCTACCAGAGCTCCTTCGTCCACGCACAAGCCGCGCCCCAAATTGATGAAGATAGGACGACGCTCCATGGCGGCGAAGGCGGCCTCGTTGAAGTAGTAAACGTTGTCCTCGGTGAGGTTCATGTGGTTCACGATGATGTCGGCCTGGGCAAATAGCCCCTCGGGCGTCACCCGTTCCACGCCCAAGGCCCTGAAGGCTGCATCGTCGCCCGCAATGTCGGTGGCAATGACGCGACCGACCAGACCCGCCGCCTTGCGAGCCGTGCACTTCCCGATCTTTCCGAAGCCCACAATGCCCAGTGTCTGATCCTGCAGGCGCGGCCACTGGGGGGCGGCAGCGTAGTCCCATTTGTGGTCGTCGTCAATTTCGCGCTGGTAGAATTTGAAGTGCTTGTTCAGCGCGCACATGTAGGCGATGGCGCTCTCGGACACGTCCCAGGTGCAGTACTCCCCCACCGGGCACACGCCGATGCCCCGAGCCGTGGCCGCCGCCAGATCCACGTTGTCGTAGCCGGTGGCGTTGATGGAGATCACTTTCAGGTTGGCCGCGGCCGCCTGGGCCTCGTCGTCCATGGGAATGAACGCGGTGAGCAACGCATCGGCATCGGCCAGATGCGCATAAAACTCCGCCCGGGCGTCGTCGGCGTATGGCAAGATATCGATAACCGTATCAGGCCCAAGGCCTTCGACGAGAGTGCGTATCTCCAGCGTGTGATCGGGCATCATGGAGTCGGGGTAGTCGCTGATGAGAACCTTCATGGGAAATCCTCCTGGGAACAAAGGGTGGCAAGGGCGGCCCGGCGGTCGGCGGCGCGAGCGGAGGGCCCGCGCTCCTTCACCAGGCGAGGCCAACAGCCGGCACAAACCGCAGGCCTCGCCGAAGGTGCGTCGGTTACGGACGATAGATAGGCTGGGTCAGGCAGTGAGGGCCACCGCCGGCGTGCAGGATCTGATCCAGCGGCACGTCGATGACATCCAAACCGAGTGCGCGCATCTTATCGTTGATGTGCTTGTTCTTCTGGATGGCCACCACCTTGCCATCGCCGATGCACTGCACATTACAGCCATGTTTGTACATGTCCTCGCTGGCCACGGGAATAAGCTCGAAGTTGCGGCGCTTCAACATCTGCAGGAAGTTGTAGGGCAGCTGGTCGATGCAGGCCAGGGCCACCTGGGGTGCCACGATGTTGAAGATCATGTCCAGGTGCAGGTTATCGGGCGGGCAGGGCACGCCCACCACCGTGTAGCCAAACTTCTGCAGCTGGTCGCGCAGGTTGTCGACGCCAGCCTGGTCGGTGCGGTCAACCTGGCCGAAAGCTAGAGTGTGATCGTCGATCATCCAGAAGTCGCCGCCCTCCATACAGCCAGCGTTCACTCGGGCCACGATGGGCACGCCCATCTCCTTCAACTTCTCCTCGTAGGCCACGGTCTCCACCTGGCGCACCGGATGGCGGAACCGGCCGATCACGGCGCCCTCCTTTACCATGCAGCCATAGTCGCGGGCGAAAGTCATCACCTCGAACTCGGGTCGAGGTTGCACCTGCACCACCTCGATGCCGTTGGCCTCGTAGGCATCCACAAGCATCTGCCACTCGGCCACCATCACATCGTTGCGCTCCTCATCGCCCTTGCGCATCCACTCAGCGGTAATAACGTTGATGCCGTTGAACTTGTAGAAGCGCGGCGAGCACATCATCACCTTCTTCAAGGGATTGGTGGCGTTGCGCACGAACACCTGCTCGCCGGGCTCGTCGAACACGGTCTCGGTCTTCTTCTCTTCAGTCATGGGTTTCTCCTTTCGGGGGGCTGCGACCGCGGAAGTCGCGGTTCGAAGCCGACAAAACAGCAGTGCAAAGCGAATGGGTGAAGGACTACAGAATCACCAGCACGCACAGGAACACGCAGCAGAATGCGAACAGCACGCCGAAGATGGGCAGTACCTTCTTCACCCAGTCGCCGTAACTCATATGGGCCGCAGATGTGCAGGTCATCACCACAATAGAACAGGGGGTTATCATCTTCGCGAGCCCCAAGGCCATGCAGTAGATGATGACCATAATGTACACCTCCACGCCGGCGAACTGCGACAACGACGCCATGATGCCCATGGTAGCCGCCGCCAAGCCCGTGGACGAGGGAATGAGGCAGGCGATGAGCGTGTACAGAACCAGAGCCACGATGACAAAGGCGATGGGCGGCAGGGCCGAGAGGGTGGACTCGCAGGCGTTCAGGATGCTCGGGGTAATCTGGCCGTTGTCCATGACCACCTGTATGCCCCGGGCGAGCGGTACCACGAAGGCCGTGGACACAAGGCCGGCCGCCCCGGCGATAAGCGTGTCGATGATGGTGTCGGCGTCGTAGCGCATGACTAGGCCGATGGCGAGAGTTGCCACCATGACCAGCATGGAAATCTCGGGGAAGTACCAGGAGCCGAAGGGCACCATGTCGCAGCCGAGCAGCTCGCGCAGCACCGGGGTAACCCCCACCCAGGCGGTGAATTGCTCGAAGAACGTCCAGTCAGGGTTCAGCGAGGTCCAAGGCACCAGGCCGACGATGAGGACAACCCAGGTGAGGCAGAATACCACCAGGGCGCGCTTCTGGCGCGGCGACAGGGACAGGTCGCCTTCCGCGGCCGCCGGGAATTCCAGCAGATCCTGCTGGCGACGGAAGAACTGCACCGACTTCTCAGGATGCGCCTTCACCTTGTCGGCGTAGCGGCAGATAATGAAGATAACGAGCGCCGTAGAGACGGCGAACAGCACCAGGCGCACGATCATGCCCTCGCCGGCGGAAATGCCGCCGATACCCGAGGCAATGCCCACGGAGAACGGGTTCACCACCGAAGACAGACAGCCGATCTGTGTGCCCAGCACCACAATGAGGATGGCAGTCACCGTGTCGAGCCCCAGTGCCAGCATGACCGGCACAAACATGAGGAAGTACACGATGCCCTCCTCGTAGGCCCCTTCCAGGGTGCCGAAGAACGCCATAATAACGACTAGGATGGCAATGAGCAGATGCATGTTTTCGGCATGCTTGGTGGTGATGCGCTTGATAGCGGTCTTCAAGGCGCCGGTGCGATCCATCATTTCCAGGAAGCTGCCAAACAGCAGGATGGTGAGCGAGATGGAAATGGCGCCGCTGATAGCACCCGAACCCAGCATGCCGGTGATGGGCGCCATGAACACGTCCCACAGGCCCTGGGGGTTCGATGCCACTGTGTGGTAAGTGCCAGCAATGGCGTCGCCGTCTTCGGTTAGGTCGTAGGCGCCGCCGGGCACGAACCATGTGAGCACAGCGATGAGGCAGATCACGCCGAACAGGATGACGTAGGTGTTCGGCATCTTAAACTTCTTTTTGTCCTTCTCGGGCTCGTCGAGCGTCTGGGCCGCCTCAGGCTCGGGCTCGATTACGACAGTTTCGGACATGGGACACGCCCCTCTCTTCCGGTGCGGCGAGGCCTACACGCTGGGCACGTACAGATTGCCCAGGGTAGCCGCCATAATGGCCTTGATGGTGTGCATGCGGTTCTCAGCCTGCTGGAACTGACGACCGTGGTCGCTATAGAACACGTCGTCGGTCACTTCCATGGCCGAGATGCCGTGCTTGGCCTCAATGTCGGCGGCGTAGTCGGTCTCGGCGTTATGGAAGGCCGGCAGGCAATGCAGGAAGATCCAGTCCGGGTTCTTGATGTGGCTCACAAGCTCAGCGTTCACCTGGTAGGGGCTCATGAGGCGCACGCGCTCAGCGAACTGGCCCTCCTCGCCCATGGCGGCCCACACATTGGTGTACACCACATCGGCGTCGGCGACGGCCTCCACAGGATCGTTGGTCACGGTGATGGTGGCGCCGCTTTGCTCGGCCAGAGCCTTCGCCACAGCCAGAATCTCGGGATCGGGCTCCAGTTCGGCCGGGGTGGCGTTCACATAGTTCACGCCGAGGATGGCGCTTGTGATCATAAGGGAGTTCTGCACGTTGTTGCGGCCCTGGCCGATGTAGGCCAGCGTGACACCTTCCAGGGTGCCCAGGTTCTCCTTGATGGTCATAAAGTCGGCGAGCATCTGAGTGGGGTGCTCCTTGTCGGTGAGCCCGTTCCACACCGGCACGCCGGAGTACTCGGCCAGTTCTTCCACGTTGGACTGCTTGAAGCCGCGAAACTCGATGCCATCGAACATGGATCCGAGCACGAGCGCAGTGTCGCGCACCGTTTCCTTCTTGCCGAGCTGGATGTCGCCCTTGCCCAGGTACTCCGGGTGCGCGCCCAAATCGATGCAGGCAGTGGTGAAGGCGGCGCGGGTGCGGGTAGACGTCTTCTCGAACAAAAGCGCGATGTTCTTGCCCTCCAGGTAGTGATGGGCGATATTCTGCCGCTTCAGGTCCTTCAAGTGTTCGGCGAAGCCGATGAGCCACATCAGCTCGTCTTTGGTGTAGTCGCGAGTGGAAAGAAGGCTGCGACCCTGGAAGACCGAATCCGTCATGGTGATGCTCCTTTTCTTTGCTGGCCGAATCCCCTCCGACGGCCCTCGCGCCTCGACGGAGCGGCGGAGGGGAAGTGAACGCTGCCATGGTACGAAGAGGACGAGGTGACACCCCCTGGACGCGGTGACAAAACCTGCGAACCCGTTTTTGTTCCGCGGAACAACAGCGCTGCGGTTGGCGCGACCTAGCATAGGTGGCGCTGGAACTGCGGCCTTCGGGCCGTCCCCTTCTCCGAGGGACTCGATGTACGGCCTCTGCTCCAGTGCCGGCCCATCATCTTTCAATGGAAGGATCGGAGGCACACCATGGCCCTCTCGCCCATCGACTACGCGATCATCGCCGTGTACTTCATCGTCATCGTAGCCATCGGATTCATAGCCCTGCGATTCACCAAAACCAAGGAGGACTACCTGGTGGCCGGCCGCCGACTGTCCTTCCCCCTGTTCTTCGGCTGCATGGCCGCCCTGGCCCTGGGAGGAGGCTCCACCGTGGGCAGCGCCGAGCTGGGCTACCGGTACGGCTTCGGCGGCGTGTGGCTGAACGTGAGCATCGGCTGTGGCCTCATTCTGGCCGGGCTGCTTATTACGAGCAAACTGTCAAAGTTGCGGGCCCTCAGCGTGAACGAGGTGGTGGAAGGCAGCTACGGCCCTACAGCGCGGCTATTCAGCACCGTACTCACCCTCGTGTACACGGTGACGTTATCGGTGGTGCAGGTCATCGCCATCGGCACCATCATCAACGGAGTGCTGGGGCTCGATGTCACGTTTTCCATGATTGCCGGGGGTGGCATCGTTATTGCCTACACTTTCGCCGGGGGCATGTGGTCGGTCACCATGACCGATATCGTGCAGTTCGTGGTGAAGACCGTGGGTATTCTCATTCTCGCGCCCATCTTCTGCTTGTCGGCCGTCGGCGGCTGGGATGCCTTAACCTCTCAGCTGCCTGCCGACTTCCTGTCCGTGGGCAATATGGGCTTCGACCAGAGCTTCGCCTATGTTTTGCTATACGTGCCGGGGCTCATCATCGGCCAAGACATTTGGCAGCGTATCTTCACCGCCAAAAGCGAGCGCGTGTCGAAAGTGGGAACCATCTGTGCCGGCGTGTACTCTATCGCCTACGCCTTCGCCACCGTCGTCATCGGCATGAGCGTGGCAGTACTCATGCCCGCTATGGCCGACCCCCAAAACGCCTTCGTGGTGGGAGTGACCACATTTCTGCCCGTGGGCGTACGGGGGCTCGTGCTGGCCGCCGCCATGGCTGCCACCATGTCAGTGTCGAGCGGCACCATTCTGGCCGCCTCCACCATTGCCTACAATGATCTGTACTGCCGGTTTGCGCCAAGCCGTCGGAGTCTCCGCGCCCCCAGTACAGAGACGCAGGGCGCCGACGAGGATGCGGGCGGGACGAGCCAGCGCCGCGGCCTATCGGAAGTGGCCGTCACGCGGCTGTTCGCGGCCCTCATCGGAGTTGTGGTCATGGTGTGCGCTCTGGCGATCAACGACGTGCTGGTGGGCATCGATATTAGCTACGGTTACCTGTCCGGCTGCGTGTTCGTACCCCTGGTTGCCAGCTTCGTGCTGAAGCGGTTCAGCCCCAAAGCCGGCCTATACGCGCTGGGATTGTCGGCGGTGACGGTTACGGCGGCCTTCGTTTTGCTGGGTACGGCCAGCTCGCTGCCCATTCTCATCGGCATGGCCACGGGACTTGCAGCCTACGTCACTGCGAGTCTCATCGACAAGACGCGTACCGATTCCCAATTCATCGACGCGGCTGCCGCAGCCTTGAAGGATCGGGAGAACGGGGGCCAGTAGCACCGGAAAACCCCAACAGCGAAGACGTCCCGCGGGCCGGGAGATCACCTGGTCAAGGGCGTCCGCTAACCTCCGGAGCCGGTCCGCAGACCGCAAGGCCCAGCAACCTGGAAAGCTCAGCAGGACGGAGCCTCTTCATCAAGATCGCCCAGCTCCGGCAGAAAAACGAGTCCCAGATAGCTGATGAACAGCCGGTCCGACATGCCTTCCATGGCCATGAGCGCCTTGGCCCTCCGCAGTCGGTAGCGAATGGTGTTCGGGTGCTGGAACAGGTGCTCGGCCACTTCGCGCACATCGCCCTGGGTACGCACGAGGGCCCGCCCGGTTTCCACCAAGTTCGTGCCATGCTCCTCGTCATAAGCCGACAGCTTCCCCTTACAGTCGTCCACCATGCTCTGGTACAACCGGTCAGCCCGCACGGCCTGGGAGGCGGCCGCAAAACGCATGTCGCACCACCGCTGCACCGGAACGCCGCTTTCAAGGGCGGCATCGGCCGCGGCCAGAGCCTGGCGCACAGCCACGTCACCGTTGTCGATCCACAGGGTATCGCTCATGCCGCAGTGCAGGGAATGCACCGTGGTCAGCAGCTTCGAGCAGCGCTCTTCTAGTGCCTGGCGCTTCTCCTCGTCGGAGGACACGCAAGAGATGAAGGTCAGGATCACGTCGCCGTAACGGCAGGTACTCACGGTTTCCACCAGGCGACGATCGTCGCACACCACCGACAGGGTACCGTCCACCACGTTCATGAGCGCGTAGAAGGAACCCGCATCTCGGGACACCGGACGGCAGGCGACGCACAGCAGCGTAGCGCCGGTAGCACCCGTCAACTCGTAGAGGGCGCTACGCACAGCCGCACCGCCTCGCAGGGCCAACAGGCCGTCCACCGCCCGACTCTTGTCGGCAGCGGCGCGGTCGCGCTGGATGAGATCGAGAGACTCGTAGGCCACGCGCTCGTGGTAGGCACCATCGTAGATAAACACCGGCACTCCGGCTTCGGTGCTGGCCGTACGAACCACCTCGCTCACCGGAGCTTGGTACACCGTTTTCACGGCGATTGCGGCAACGTTGCGCTTTATCATGGCGAGAAGCGACTGCTCGGCCAGAAGCGGATTGGCGTAGGCAAACCCGAGATTGGTCACAATCAGCTCGCGCGGCCCGTACACATTGTAGTTGTTGTAGTCAGGAGGGCAGTCCAGGATGCCGACGTTGCTCACCTCCCGCTCCCCGGCCCCCGGGCACGGAGCCGCCAGCTCCACGGTCTCGAAGGCGGGCAGCGCGAGAATGTCGTCGACGGTAATCACGGGAGCTCCTTGGAACGGTGGGCTAGGACGCGGGCGCCCCTTTAACGTGCCTATAGCGCCGCGAAGCCAGTATACGCCATGGGAACGGCCACACTAGCGTACACTGGCATCGTTGAACATGGGAGCAGGAAGGGTAAGTCCGACCATGGACGCGGGAATGCTGACAATCGTGCAGGAACTAGTGACGCTGTTCATCATCGTGGGTGTAGGCTACGGGGCGAAGAGGACCCGGTTCATGATCGTGGAATTCGATCGCATGCTCTCGCGGCTCGTCATCAACCTGGCGCTGCCGGGACTCATCTTGGGCTCGGTACTCACCGCCGACGAGCTTCCAGGGCGTCGTGAGATTCTGCTCACCTTCGCCCTGGCCTGCGCGAGCTACGTGGTGCTGGTGGCCGTAGCCTACGCCTTCACCACCCTGCTGCGCATACCAGCAGGACATCGGGGCGTGTATCGATTCATGCTGTGCTTTGGGAACGTGGGGTTCATCGGATTCCCCGTCATTTCCGCTATTTTCGGCCCCGAGGCCCTCATTTACGCCACGGTGTTCAACTTGCCCTTCAACTTTCTCGTGTTCTCGGTGGGCGCCTGGTTCCTCACCCAGGACACCGACGGCGACGTGAGGGTGCGGCCGAGCTGGCGCACCTTTGTCACGCCGGTCATGCTGGCGTGCATTGCGGCCATCGGGTTGGCCCTGGGCGACGTCCACAGCGTGCCCGTGCTAGGAGACGCACTATACACACTAGGATCTATCACCACACCGGCGGCGCTGCTCATCATCGGCTCGTCGCTGGCGAACATGCCCATGCGCGACCTTTTGGGCGGGCCGCGTCTGTGGGCCTGCGCCTTGTTCCGACTGCTGGGCATGCCGGTGATTATTTGGGCAGTGTTCCATTGGTTCGTGCCGTCAGGACTTCTGTTCTCCATCATCTTGGTGCTGTCGGGCATGCCCGTGGCCACCAACGGCACCATGCTCTGCTACCAGTACGGCGGCAACTCCCGCGTCATGGCCCAGGGCACCTTCGTCACCACCGTGCTGGCCCTGCTGACGATTCCCGTGCTGGCCGGATTCGTCGGCATGGTAGGCTGAGGGCCCATGCGCGAACTATCTCTTTCCACAGCAGTCGGGAGGGCCACCGCAGCGGCCCTCCCGACTGCAAAGCGCGCGCTCCCCCTACCCCTCGAAGTGCTCGACGGCCTCGGCGAGGCGGGTGATGACGGGAATGGACTGGGGGCAGGCGGCCTCGCAGGTGCCGCACTGGATGCACTTGGACGCGGGGCCCTCGGCGGCCTGCCAGGAGTACAGCCCCTTAGCGAACGAGCGGTCCTCGGTGGTCTTCTCCAGGTTCAGCAGGTTCAAAGCCACGGGGATCTTCACGCCCTCGGGGCAGTCCTTCACGCAGTAGCCGCAGTTGGTGCACGGGATGAGATCCACGCTGCGCAGGGCGGCCACCACCTCGGCGATAGCATCGCGCTCAGCATCGGTCAGAGGCTTGTGGGTTTGGAAGGTAGCCATGTTGTCCCGCATCTGCTCTAAGGTGGAGGCGCCGGCGAGCACTGTGAGCACACCGGGCAGATCGAGACAGAAGCGGTAGGCCCAGGAGGCCTGGCTCGCCTCGGGGTTCGCCTCGGCGAGCACCGCCGCTCCGCGCTCGGGCAGATTCGCCAAGCGACCGCCGCGCACCGGCTCCATGATGATGACGGGCACGCCGTGCTTGGCCGCCACCTCCATACAGCGGGCAGACTGGGTCACCGGATCGTCCCAATCCAGGTAGTTCACCTGCAGCTGCACGAAGTCCACCTCGGGGTGCGCCGTGAGCAGCTCGTCGAGCACGTCAGCACCGTCGTGCATGGAGAAGCCGACATGGCGGATGAGGCCGTCGGCCTTCGCCTTCGCCACGTAGTTCCACATGTCGTATTCGTCGAACTTGGCCGTGCGCGCGCCGCCCAGGTTGTGCAGCAGATAGTAGTCGATGTAATCGACCCCGAGGCGCTCCAGGGAGGTGGGCAGGCACGCCTGGGCCTCCTCCTTGCTCGCGCAGGCCCAGGCCAGACACTTCGTGGCCAGGGTGAAGGCCTCGCGCGGGTAGCGCTCTACCAGAGCCTCGCGCAGGGCCGTCTCAGAAGCGCCGTTATGGTAGACAAAGGCGGTGTCCACATAGGTGCCGCCCCGGGCGATGAACTCGTCGACCATGGTCTTCACGGACTCGATGTCAATGGCCGTGACATCGTCGGGGTCGGTCAGGGGCAGGCGCATGGCGCCGAAGCCCAACTTGGCCACGGCCTCGTAAGATGTGGTCATGAATGCTCCTCTCTGATTGCTCTCACCGAGGAGGGTAAACCTTGGAGTCGACTTCAAGTCAAGGAGGTCGCGCGAAAACCCGGCGAGCCTGGGTGAGCGGCGCAGCATTCAGATGCTGGCAGCGGGCAGCGCACCGGGGCGGCTCGCCGGGGCTCAGATCGAGCCGGAAAGGATCGTGCAGGCGAGCCGGCGCATCTTTCGCCTGGCACAGGGATCGCCGCGCGAACCCCGCCCTCCTGCGCAGACGGGCTAACGATCCCGTGACAGTTCGCTGATGGGGAGGCTCATCGCAGGAGCTTCCCTCACCATAGGGCTCGCTGAAACGCAGCCTATTCGCTCCCCAGCAGAAAGGGAAGGTGTCCCATGGGCCTTCTTGCCGCCTATGCCGTGCCCCATCCGCCGCTCATCGTGCCCGCCGTGGGTCAGGGCCAGGAAGAGGCCATCCCCGAGACCGTTGCCGCCTACGAGGAGATCGCCCAGCGCGTCGCCGCGGCCGATCCGGACATCATCGTCATCGCCTCGCCCCACGCGCCGCTCTACCGCGACGGCTTCTTCATCTCCAATGCCGACGAGGAAACCGGCTCGATGGCCCCGTTCGGACAGCCTCAGACCACGATAGCTACCCGCGGCGATGGCGAGTTCGCCCAAGCGGTGGCCGACCGCCTCGCCCGACGGTCCATTCCCGCGGCCGCCGCACCTGCAGCCCAGACCGAGATCGACCACGGCGCCTTCGTGCCGCTACATTTCCTCGCCCAGACGGTGGACTTGGAGGAGGTGCCCGTACTGCGCGTGGGACTCTCGGCGCTCTCACCGTCGGACCACCACTTCCTGGGGCAGTCCATCACCCGGGCGGCCGAGCGTCTGGACATGCGCTGCGTGCTCATCGCCAGCGGGGATTTGTCCCATCGCCTGAGGGAAGACGGTCCCTACGGCTTCGACCCGGCCGGCCCCAAGTTCGACCGAGCCGTGGAGGACGTGTTCGCCCGCGGGGCCCTGCAGGAGCTCTTCGCCCTGGATCCGGTGATGTGCGAGAGCGCGGCGGAGTGCGGGCTGCGCTCCTTCGAGATCATGGCCGGTGCGCTGGAGGGACTGCCCTTCACACCCCAGCTGCTCAGTTACGAGGGGCCCTTCGGGGTGGGCTATGCCATCGCCGCCTTCGAAGTGGAGGCCGGCCCCTCCACTACCGAGGAGGAAGTGGGAGCCGAGATTCGCGGCGCCCATGCCAAGGCGGCCCGCGAACGGGAGGAGACGGCTGAAAAACCCGCTGACGGCGCACGACCCGATGCCAGGCGCAGCAGCGAGCGGCATGGCCGGTGCGAGGATGGAGAGCGCGGTGATGCCGATGGGGCGGCTGCGGGCAGCGGGGCCACGAGCGCACACGGCCCATCGGCCGGCGTTGCCGGCGCGACACCCGAGGTGCCCCATGCGGCCGCCGAGCCAAAGACGGGGCGACGGCACCCGCTCGCCTGGGATCGGGATGCCGAGGCGCCCCTTGACGAGGACGAGCGCGAGGAAAACAACGCGATCCTCTCGCTCGTGCTGGATCCCGCGGTGGACCCGCTCGTGGCCCTTGCGCGACTGAGCGTGGAATCCATCGTGGGAAGCGGCGAGGTACTGGCCGCTCCCCAGGGGCTGCCCGATGCCATGACCAGACGACGAGCCGGCACCTTCGTCAGCCTGCACAAGGAGGGAAAACTGCGCGGGTGCATCGGCACCATCGCGCCGGCCCAGTCGTGCCTGGCCGAGGAGATCATCATGAACGGCGTGGCCGCCGCCACCGAGGATCCGCGCTTCCCGCAGGTGCGCCCGGACGAGCTGGACACCCTGTCCTACTCGGTGGACGTGCTCGGCGAGCCGGAGCCGGTAGATTCGCTGGAACAGCTCGATCCGGCGCGCTACGGCGTCA
The DNA here is from genome assembly GCF_008831045.1 of Adlercreutzia muris. GTDB lineage: Bacteria > Actinomycetota > Coriobacteriia > Coriobacteriales > Eggerthellaceae > Adlercreutzia > Adlercreutzia muris. The sequence continues at coordinate 11,382 of NZ_WAJS01000024.1, read as the reverse complement.
TCGTCACCCGCGGCTTCAAGCGCGGGCTGCTGCTGCCCGATCTGGAGGGCGTGGACACGGTGATGGACCAGATCGCCATCGCGAAGCAGAAGGCCGGCATCGCCCCCGACGAGGACGCGAGGCTCGAGCGCTTCGAGGTAGTGCGCCACACCCGAGGCGGCGACGCCCGCTGCGCCTGACCGAGCATCCGGGCATGCGCGGAAAACCTCGCCCCTACAGGGTGGCGATCAGGGCGTCCCAGCCGGCGTGGCCGCACTCGTCGTCCTTGAACACGCCGGTGGCCTGGAGGATCTCATAGTAGGCGGCGTCACACACCGGACGCACCTCGGGCAGCTCGGCGGCCAAGCGCCCCGGCAAGATGGCGCGGCCCATGATCTCGATGAGGCCGATGTTCTCCTTCTTGATGTGGAAGAGATGCTCCGGTACGTGGAAGAGGCCGTAAGGACGCTCCGGCGTCGTGCGGTTGTTGCGCAGCACGAGATCCATCACGTAGTCGCCACCCTCGCGCCACAGGATGGGGTTCACCGTGTTGTGGGGGATAACGGTCGCCGCCGGCCTTTGACCGACCCGGTCCGGGGCTTTTCCCGGGCTGCCCCCGCTAATACCGTTCGGCGAGAAGGCCCGGATGCCGCGCGGCTCGAAGGAGAAGGAGCGCCAGGCATCCATGAGGCGGCAGGCGGCCTCGCCGAGGGCCGTGCGGTCCGACGCACGCAGGCGCACCACCGACGCGGGCCAGTCCACGATGCCGGCTTCCACCCCGCCCAGGCCCGGCAGGGCGAAACGCTGCCTGACAGGCCGCTTCATGAGGGGGAATCGGTAACCGCCGCCCTGGAAGTGGTCGTGGGCGAGGATGGAGCCGCCCACGATGGGCAGGTCGGCGTTCGACCCGATAAACCACTGCGGGTAGGCGTCGACGAAGTCGAGCAGCCGATCGATCGTCCCGTGGGTGATGGCCATGGGCCGGTGCGCCGGCGCCGACACGATGATATGCTCGGGGAAGTACCCGTAGGGAGAGAACCACCAGGCCCATTCCTCGCCGGCAAGCTCCACCGAGAGCACGTCCCCGCCGCCGGCCCCCGCGCAAGCAAGGCTTCCGTCTGCTGCGCGCTGCCAGCAGAGGACGCAGTCGTCGCCAGTGACGGCCAGCGGTGCCGAGCCGTGGCCATCCGCGCGGAGGGAAGTCGCAGCGGCATCCGAGGCTGCGCCGTTGCCGCGGGCATCGGAAGAGCGCCCCGCCTTCTCGGCGATGGACCCCTCGCTCGCTGCGCCCTCGCTCGCAGCCCGGGCAATGGCCCGCGGATCCTTCTCGGGCTTGGCCAGGTTGATGGTGATCTCCAGCGGCCCCGCAGGAGAGTCGGCCACCCACACGGGGTTTTCCACCGCGCTCACGGCAGGCGCTCCGCCCGCACCCCGGGCGCCCCCAGGGTCACCTCGCGGCAGGCATCGTAGCCGAGCAGCCCGTCCATGGCCCCCATGAAGCCATCGGCCTCCGCGCACGGCACGAACGCAAGCACCGAGCCGCCGAAGCCGCCGCCGTGGATGCGCCACGCCCCGCGCTCTCCGAGCAGGTGCGCCGCCAGGCTCTGGATGACCATGGCCGGCTGGCGTGCCTCGCTGCCAGGCTCGCGCAGCGAGACGTTCTGCAGGAACTGGGCCGACGAGGCGCCCGACAGGCGCACCTCGCGCAGGAAGAGCCCGAAGTCACCGGCAGCCAATGCCGCGCGCTGGGCGTTCACCCGAGCCACCTCGTCGTAGTAGTGCAGCGCGCGCATGGCACGGCGGTCCCCCAGCTCGGTGCGCACGCGCTGTAGCTGGGCCAGAAGCGTGTCCACCGGCGCATCGCCCAGGCGGGGCACGCCGAGCAGGTTGGCCACCATGCGCATGTCGGCGGGAATGGCGGCGAACTCATCCTGGTGCAGCGAGTGATCCTGCCGGCTGTCGATGAGCACGATACGGTAGCCCTCGGCAGCCGCATCGAGCGTCATCGGCTCCACCACGGGCACCTTCGGCGCGAAATCGATGGTCACCACGCCCCCGCAGGCGCAGGCCAGCTGATCCTGGGCTCCGCAGGGCTTGCCGAAGTAGCGCTGCTCGCACTCCACCGCCGCCAGGGCCACGGCCACGGCACCGAGGGGCACCGCTTCGCCCCCGCTGCTCGCAACCCCGCCCGCGCCCTTCGCGACCAGCGCCCGGCTCGCGGCGCCCCCGGCCGCCGGGGCCGCGAAGGGACCGGGGCCGAACAGGCCCTCCAGGCACGCGCCGATCATGACCTCGAAAGCGGCCGAAGATGACAGGCCGCAGCCCGGGGGCACCTCGGAGCCGGTGACGAGATCGAAGCCGCGCACCGCGCCCCCGCCGGCAGCGTAAGCCGCGGCCATGCCCCGCACCAGAGCTACGGACGTGAGCGCCTCCACGGGATGGGGCTGCGCCCACTGCGGGTCGGCGAGATCGACCTCCACGGTGCCGAATCCCTCCATGACCGCGCGGATGCGCCCCAGGCCGTTCTCGGCCGCAAGTCCCCAGGTACGCTCGCCGATAGCCGCCGAGATGACGCGGCCGCCCTGATGGTCCACATGGTTGCCGGCCACCTCCATGCGACCCGGGGCCGAGGCCAGCACAAAGGCGCGCCCTGCTGCCGCCGGCGCACCACCGTTGCCGGTCGGGACCCCGTATGGCGATCCAGCACCGGCGACCTGCGCGCCGGCGACAGGGGCACCGAACACATCCTCGAACAGGGCGCGCAGAGCGGCGACTTTCGCCGCGCCGCCGCTAGCCGTCGCAGATCCCATGGGCCTCCTCCTTCAGCTTGTTCACCCGCCGGTCGTAGGTGAGGATGCCGTTCACTTCCTCCTCCACGTCCGACAGCTGCGTGTACACATAGCCCGCCAGCCCGTCGCCCTCGAGGGCCGCGGCCTCCTCCAACGTGCGGCGCACCGCCGCCCTCCAGGCACCCAGATCATCGAAGCTGTCGTAGCCGTAGCTCTCGGCGAAGGCGCTGTGGTCTTCCACACGGAAGGTGGCCCCGCCGAACTCCGAGATAGCGAAGGCCCGCCCTCCCCGCTCGGCCGCCCGGCCCCGCAGGGCAGCACCGTCCGCATACACCTTGAGCTTGCGGAAGTAGTTATGCACCGAGAGGAAGTCGCCGCAACCCTGGTCGTACCAGCCGCTCACGGCGTCGACGACCCGCGTAGGATCGGCCCGGCGCACCGCCTCGGTGGCCAGGGCCGCATCGAACTGGCCCCAGCCCTCGTTGAACAGCACCCAGCAGACCACCGAGGGATGGTTGCGTAGATGATCAACCGTGGCCCGGCAGGCGCGGCGCCACTGATCGCGGTAGCGCTCGCTCCCGGCGCCGAGCTTCGCCTGGTGCTCTGGATCGCAGTCGTCGTAGTCGCCCCAGCTGCCGCGCCACAGCGTCGGCCTGAAGCTCGTCTCCCAGGATCCGTAGGCGCCGCCCCCGTTCACCATATCCTGCCACACGAGCATGCCGAGCCGGTCGCAGTGGTAGTACCAGCGGTCGGCCTCCACCTTCAGGTGCTTCCGCAGCATGTTGAAGCCGGCCTCGCGCATAGCCTGGATGTCGAAGGCCAAGGCCTCGTCGGAGGGGGCCGTCATGAGGCCGTCGGACCAGTAGCCCTGGTCGAGCACGCCCCGCAGCAGCAGCGGCTCCCCATTCAGCAGGAAGCGGAAGACGCCGTGCGCATCGGGGGCCACTTCCACGGTGCGGAAGGCCGTGTAGCTGTGCACGGCATCGGAGCCGTAGCGCAGGGTGAGGTCGTAGAGGTGGGGGTCGTCCGGGCTCCAGCGGCGCGGCCGGGGCACGGGAACGGTCAGGCGCACCCGGCGGCGGGCAGGACCGGCCGGATCCGCGCCCTCGGGCACCGCCCCCTCTTCCACGGCCACGGCCACCGATCCCACCTGCACGCCGTCCCCATCGGAGACGTAGAGGCGCAAGAGCCCCGAGGCGCCCCGCACGTCCACGTCGGCGACGAGAAGCTCCTGGTCGCAATCGGGCCGCAGGGCAACGGCCTCAATGGAGCGCTCGGGCACCACCTCCATCCACACCGGCTGCCAGATACCGCTCTGGGCCGTGTACCAGATGCCGCCGCGCTCGAGCCGCTGCTTGCCCCGCAGCTGCACCCCCGTATCGCTCGGATCGCGCACAGCCAGGGCCACCACGAAGTCGCCGCCCTGCTGCCAAGCCAGGGCCGCCTCGCCGTCGGTAGCGGTGAGCGCCTCAGTGATGTCGAAGGCGAAGGGCAGGTAGGCGCCCTCGTGGGTGCCCACGACCCGGCCGTTCACGCAGCAGGCGCAGGCGAAGTCCACGGCCTCGAAGTGCAGCAGACAGCGATCTCCCTCGCGCAGCGTCGGCCGAGGCACCCGGCGCACGTACCAGAGCAGCTCATCGGGGGCCAGCTGGCGCCCCACTCCCGATAGCAGTGCCTCAGGCGAGAAGGGCACGAGGATGCGCCCGTCGAAGCGCTCCGGCTGACGCAGAGTCGGGCAGGCACCCACGGGCACGATGGCGTAGTCCCACCAGCCGTTCAGCGAGGTAAACGCCTCCCGTGCGAACTGAGGATGGGGATGCTCCGAGCGCACCGAAGCCGGATCGAGGGCCTCGCCCCAGGGGGTGAGCAGGGGCCGTTCGGGGCCCAGATCGTGTTTACGGGGAGCGCTTGCCAGCACGCGCCTGATATCCATGGGAGGCCGGTCCTCTCGCAGGTCTGTCCCCCGGCGCGCCGCGGGCCGGGAGGGACGCCCCTGGCGCCCATTTTCCTTACAGCCCGATAATAGCTAACTTGAGCGGCCGGGCAGCAAACGTAACCGATTCGCCACACCGCCGCCGATAAGCTCCTAAGCCGGCTGCTCCAAGTGCAGCATCTGGGAGACGATGGCGATGAGCATCTCGTCGTCGGCATCGGGGTGGGAGCGCAGGTAGCTCACGAGCCCCACAATGAGCACGTAGAAAGTCTCGTAGAGGTGATCGGATCCGTCGCCGTACTTCCCCTGGCCGGCCAGGGGGTGCGACACCATAAACTCAGCGCCCTGGGCGGCAAAGCGATTGAGGAAGTCCAGGTAGAGCGCCGCATTCTCCTGGGTCGAAAGGGCCATGCGGAACGTGTTCTTCTCGAAGAGCACCATGCGCATGATCTTCACCATGGTGTGCAGCGACTCGTCGGTCTCCTGCACCGCACGGCTCTCGCTCCAGTGCTGCATGGCCTCGATGAAGTCGGTGATGTACTGATCCAGCACCGCCGAGGTCACTTCCTCCTTGTTCTGGAAGTAGTGATAGAACAGCGAGCGCGTCACTCCCACATGGTTGGTGATGTCCTGGATGGAGGTGTGGGCCAGGCCCTTTTCCTCGTAGAGTTCGCGGGCAGCCACGACGATCTCGGCCGAGCGCTTGGCGGTATCATTGCTGCGGAGGACCTCGCGGGTGGCGCCGACGCGCCCATTCTTTCGTACCGATTGCATGGATCCTCCTCCGCGCATGGCCCGCCGAATCAACCGGGCTTATTGAGTCTTAGCTGCGAAACGACTATACGTCTGCACAAATTTGTGCCACCTCTTCGTAAGTTCTCTGTTACCGCACTGTCATTAACTGTTGACAGACTGTGCAAAAACATCCATAAAAGACAAGGGCTTTTCCCGACCACCTTGGATCGAGGTTCAAGAATCAGCGCTCGGGGCCCATGCCGTTGAATCGGGCCGGATCACCCACGCATTTGTCCCCTTTTCAGCACCGCGAGAGTTCCCAGGGGTTAGAATGGGGTTCCCAACTACGACGATTGCCCGCCGAGCGCGTCGTTGTGCAACTGCTCAAGAAGGGAGCATCCCATGGCCCCAAAGATCCTCAAGGCCGTTGCCGTCGTCCTGGGCGCCCTGCTGCTGGCCCTGGCCGCCTACGTTGCCTATGTCGTGCTGAGCTACGAGCGCCTTGGCGACGAGCTCTCCCTTGCGGTCGAGGCACCGCCGGCCGCCGACGAGAGCCCCCGCGGCACCGTCGAGGTCGGTGCGGAGCTCACCGTTGTGGCTGCGAACATCGGCTTCGGGGCCTACAACCGCGACTTCGACTTCTTCATGGACGGCGGCACCGGCTCGGTGGCCGCCAGCCCCGAGGTGGTGCGCGAGGACGTCGTCGGCACGGCCAAGGCCGTTCGGGAGACCGGCGCCGACTTCGCGCTATTCCAGGAGGTGGATGTCGACGGCACCCGCAGCCACCATGTGGACGAGTACGCCCTCTTGCGCGAGCAGTTCCCCGCCGATACGGCCGTTTTCTGCCAGAACTACGATTCTGCGTTTCTGGCCTGGCCCCTCTACGCGCCCCACGGTGCCAATCGCGCGGGTCTGGTCACATTCTCCGCCTTCCCCATTGCCGATGGCACGCGCTACCAGCTGCCCATCTCCGAGGGCTTCGGCAAGTTCCTCGATCTGGATCGGTGCTTCTCGCTGTGCCGCATCCCCACCGATGACGGACGGGCTCTGTCCCTCATCAACGTGCACCTGTCTGCCTACGGCGCCGACGAGTCCATCATGGCGGCCCAACGCGCCAAGCTCTACGAGGTCATGGTACGCGAGCGGGAGGCCGGCAACTACGTCATCGCCGGAGGCGATTTCAACCACGACATGATCGGTGTGTCGGGCGAGGTGTACGGCAACGAGGTGCAGGTGGTAGAGAGCTGGGCGAAGCCCTACGACTTCGACGGCGTGCCCGCCGGGTTCACCGTGGCCGCCAAGGCGAAGCTGGACGAGGTGGGCATCGAGGCCTTCGCCGACGCCGCCACCTGCCGCGATGCGGGCCGCCCCTACGACGGTACCAACGACCGCTGGATCATGGACACCTTCATCTGCTCCGACAACGTAGAATGCCTGGAATACACCACCATGGACCTGGACTTCGCCTACTCCGATCACAACCCCGTGATGATGCGGTTCAAATTGGGCGCGGCGTAAGAATGCAACGACAGGGTGGCGCAGCCAGGCGACGCTCCGTCATGCGAATCGCTCACTCGGCAAGATATCAACGCACCAGCTCAAACCGAGGATGCTCTTCCTCGTCCACATAGCGAAAGCCAAAGCGAGCTGCATAGGCCCGTACGAGCCCGAACACCATGCCGCCCGCACCGCGGTAGAACTCCGTGCGGGCAAATCGCTCCACCGACCAACGCCATGAGGGCAGCCACGGCAAAATGAAGCGCTGCAACAGCTGAGTCTGGCACTGTGCCACGGCACTTTCTCTCGATCCGCCAGAAGCGTCACCAGGCCCGAGGGCGGCCTTCGTAGGCTCATTCCACTCCCGTTGGATGAGCAAGGAGATGAAGCCGAGCATGAGCCCCAGATGATCGTCGGGCTCTCGGTTCTGACGCTCGACCTCGAAACCATACTGCCGGTACAGCCGGCGCACGGCCAGGGAACTCTCTCCCAGAATGGCGCTGCCGGGGTTCAGGTAGTAGCCGGCCCAGCTCGGAGCCTTCGGCTCTCCAGGACCCACAAGCAGATTCAGCCAGTCACTGCGCAAGTCGGCCGCGCGGTCCTGCAGCACCAACGGGTCGCACTTCACGGCTGCCGCCGTCTCTCGACACCACCCGTCCATCGCTGCTAGACCCGCCCGAACGACATCGTCCTCCATGCCGAAGGGAGCCTCGGCGAACAGTCCCGGCTGCATATAATCGACCACGTCGTCGTCAGTCGGCTCGTTGTACAGCAGCCGGGCCGCCAGACTGAGGGCCACCTGCGCCGCCTGCAGCTCTTCATCGGTCATAGCGACTCCTTTCACGAACGGCACGGGCCCACCTCAAGAGCAGGCCCGCGACAGCAGATTGGCTGGGGCGGGGCCCAGGAGGACCCCGCCCCAGATGCCCTAGGCCTCGTCGACGATGGTAATCACCGAGCCGGTCCCAGAGCCCGTCGCCTGGGCGGACGGGTGCGGGTCGATAATAGTGGTGGCGCCGGTGGCGTTCTTGGGCAGCGGCTCCGTCTCTATCTGGCCCTCGCCGTAGGTGGCCACCAACTCGTCGCGCTCACCCCAATCCAGGGCGCGCATCGGGCAGGCCATCACGCAGACGGGCTTGCGGTCGAGCGTCAGCTCGTCGCGGCACATGTCGCACTTGATGGAGTAGCCGGCGTCCTCGTTCAGCTGGGGCGCCTCATAGGGGCAGGCCGACACGCAGGTGCCGCAGCCGATGCACACCTCGTGATCGGTCCACACGATGCCGGTCTCGCCATCCTTCTGCATGGCGCCCGTGGGGCAGTTCTCCACGCAGGCGGGGTTCATGCAGTGGTTGCAGGCCATCGACATGAAGTAGCTGAACACGCCGTCGGGCACATAGTGGCCAGCCTCCGTGGGCTTCCACGAGCCGCCGCCGTAGTTCACCACGCGGCGCTGCAGGTTCGCAGCGGGCAGGTGGTAGTACTCCTTGCAGCCCACCTGGCAGGTCTTGCAGCCGGTGCAGGCGGCGGAGTTGAAGTAAAAAGCGTACTGAGTCATGAGTCAGCTCCCATCTATTCCGCGATGCCCACCGGCGTGACCACCGGACGCGCCCAGTCGGCCTCAAGGGTGAGCGGGCCGTCGTACTTCTCCACTTGCAAAAGCGTGCCCGTCCACGCCTGGCAGCCGCCGCCCGAAGACTTCGGCGCCTGCAGCACGTTGGGGCAGCCGCCCAGGTCGATGCCGGTCTCCTCGTCGATCTCGAACCACGCGCCGTCCTGCATCGCCACGGCACCGGGCACGATGTAGGGAGTCACCTTGGCATGGCGCAGCACCTTGCCGTGGGGGCTCGTCATCAGCACGGTGTCGCCGTTCTTGATGCCGCGGGCCTCGGCGTCCACCACCGACATGAAGCACTCCTGGGGGAAGGCCTGGCGCAGCGAGGTGACGTTGTCGTTCACCGAGTGGGCACGACGCAGGGAGTGCGGCGTCCACAGCAGCAGCGGATACGCATCGGTCTGCGTGCCGGCGCCCTGCTCGGGGTCACCGATCTGGTACATGCCGATGGGCGCGATCTGCGAGTAGCCTACGGAGTTCACCATGTAGGCCAGCGTCTCGCAGTAGATCTCGAACTTGCCCGATGCCGTGGCCAAAGGCGAGCCCTCGGGATCGTTGATAAACGCCATCCAGGGCTCGGGCACGAACATATCCTCGGTCAGCGGCGCCTTCAGGATGCCCTTCTCGCGGAATTCCTGGAAGGTGAACTTGCCCTCCTGGGGCTGGCCGGTGGTGCCGGGGAAGTAGGTGTCCACTTCTTCCTGGGTGATGGTGAGCAAAGGCGAGGTCTCATAGGTGGTGCCGTCCATGAAGATGCCGTCGCGCACCGTGGCGTAGGTACGCTCGGCGTCGGTCATGGTGTTCACCACCTTGGGGTCGAGGCCCAGACGGCCCGCCAGTTCCTCGGCAATCCAGCTCTCGTACTTCGCTTCGTACAGGGGCTCGAGGATCTGATCGAACCACAGCACGGAAGAGGCATCGCCGAAGAAGGCCTTGTTCGGCTTCTCCCAGAAGGTGGCACAGGGCAGTACCACGTCGCAGTACTGGCGCGTGGAATCGAAGAAGGGATTCACGCCCCACACGAAGTCGAAGCCACGCACCACTTCGATACCGGTCATGGTGTCGGCAATCTGGTTCAGCGTGCTCATGTGGCCGCCGAAGTAGGCCGCATGGATGTCGAGCTTGATCTTGCCGCCGGGCCAGCAATCGCGGCCGTACTCGCCGGCCTTGATGGAACGCCAGCACTCGGAGGGCTCCAGGTTCAGCCACTCCTTGTCGCCCAGCTTGTCGAACACGGGAATGGGATAGAACATGAAGACGGGAGCGCCCTCGGGCATGAGCGGGTTCACCGGGTCGGCATCCACGGGGCAGTAGGCGCCGGCCATAACCATGCTGCTCGTGAAGTCCTTGATGCCCGACCAGCCGAAGTAGTGACCCGGGGTGCCCACGCCGCCGTGCATGAGCGCCATGGTGTAGAAGCTCTGCACGAACTGCTCGCCCGCGGGGATCTTCGACGTGGACTGGCTGGCGAAGAAGTCCACCTTGTCCACAGCCGCGATCTCGGCGGCAAGCTCGCGGATCTTGTCGGCAGGCACGCCGCAGATGGCCTCGGCCCACTCGGGGGTCTTGGGCGTCATGTCGTAGCCCGTGCCCATGACGTAGTCCTTCCACGAGGCATTCGCGGGCGCGGCGGCGGGCATGGTCTTCTCGTCGAAGCCGACACAGTACTTGTCGAGGAATTCCTGATCGAAGGTGCCCGCATTGATCCACTCATGGCAGATAGCGATCACGAGCGCGGTATCGGTACCCGGCAGAATCGGAATCCACTCATCGGCGATGGCCTGGGCCGTCTGGTTGAGCCACGGGTCGATGATGATCACCTTCGCCCCGCGCTTGCGGCACTCGTGCATGAACCACGTGTGGTTGCCCGCCTTGTTGGCCGCCCAGTTGCAGCCGAACATCACATGCAGATCGCTCGTCACCATCTGGAGATGGTGCGGTGTGTTGGTCATATTCAGGCTGCCGCCGAGAATATGGGTATCCGCCACGGCCCACGAGCCGTAGGACACAGTGCCGGCCTCGTGGTGCACCGAGCCGCCCAGAGCATCCAACAGGCAGACGTTCTGATCATAATAGCCGTCGGAAATATTGGTGGAACCGCCGCAGAGAATGCCCTTGGAGCCGTATTTGTCAATCATCTTCTTGATACCCTCGGCCACCAGATCCAGGGCATCTTCCCAGCTCATGCGCTCCCATTCGTCGCGTCCGCGCAGCTCGCCCTGGGGGTTGTCCAGGCTGAAGTTCTTGCGCTTCATGGGATACTTGATGCGGGCCGGCGAGTACACCTCGCCGATCTTCGCCCGACCGCGCAGGCAGCTGCGGCGCTGCGGCACGGCATAACTGTCCTCTTCGGCCTCGTCGGAGCGCATCTTCAGTGGCACGCCGTCTTCCACGTACACGCGGTTCAGGCATCGCGAGCTGCCGCAGCTGCAATTGTTGTAGCAGGGCGCGTTCTTCCACTCGCCGGTTTCGGTCAGGCCGGTCTCGGCGAGGCTATCTCCACCCTCGCCGGCGCCGTCGCCCGAAGCGCAGGCCACCAGGCCCGAGGCGCCGATGGCGCCTGCGCCCAGCGCGCTCCACTGCAGGAAGCTGCGTCGTGACAGAGATTTCTCAGACATGAATCCTCCCCTATCTCATTGCCGCACGCTTTCGGCGAATCTGAAGGCCGACGTCAATTCCCCCAGCGTCACCCTCACTCGTGCGAGCCCTCGAACGCTCCTCGGCGTTCACAGGTGTCATAATATACCGATTCACCGATTCGGTCAAATAGATTCTCGCAAGAAGCGCGAGTTGGTCGCTCCCCATCGGCCCCCATCGGGCCCCATCGTTCCCCCTCC
>NZ_WAJS01000023.1 GCF_008831045.1 Adlercreutzia muris | reverse complement strand
GGGCGCAGCGGCACGAAGGTCGCGTCGATGTGGATCGGGTAGGGGTCGCCCGGGAAGTTCACGGCGTGCACGCGGAACTCGGGGTAGTAGCGCTGGAACCAGTCCATGGCGGCGCGGTTGGTGGTCAGGCCGTGCTGGATGAACAGGTCCTTGCCCATGCGCATCACGTCGGCGGCGTCCCACATGGGCTCAACCTCGGTGGTCACGAAGTCCTTGGCGGCGGTGCGCTCGAGGCGCTCCTCCAGGGTGATCTTCTCGTCGTAGTAGTTGTGCTTGTAGGACTTGTCGGTCAGGCGCGGGCGGGGGGCCTGGGTCCACTTGAAGTCGGGGTCCTGCTCGAAGTACATCTCCATGAGGGGCCAGTAGGCCAGGTACTCGAAGTAGCGGCAGCGGAAGGAGTTGGCGGCGGCCATGATCTCGTTGCCGATGGTCAGCAGGATGTCGCGCGGGGGCATGCAGGTCATCATGGAGTCGTTGCGGAAGTCCGGGGTGCCGATGGCCTGGTTCCACTGCAGCGGGGTCGGGCGGTCGACGACGACGCCGCGGTCCTCGAGGATCTTCACGAGGTTCTCGAGGCACTCGTTGCCGCGCTCGACGGTCTCGAGCGGGCGCAGGCCCCACATGCCGCGCATCTCGGAGTCAACGGGCACCTTCTCGGAGGTGGCGGGCTCCTCCGGCGGGATGACGGAGTTGTCGCAGCGGCCGACGATGACGCGCTTCAGCGGGTCCCAGTCGTTCCAAGAGCTGACGATCTTTGCCATGGTTCATTCCTTTCTTGAGCATGCCTTAACCATGCTCGCGACGATGAGGAATAGGATGAATCGGCAAAGCCAGAAAAGTGATCGGACTGTCTTTGCCGATGCCGTTAATATAGCACCATTTTTGTTCACCTGCAACAAAAAACTTCCCAGTTTGGGAGATATTTTTTTGTTGACTCGTTGTGCATACGAATAAAGCGAGAGAGCGCGTTTTCCACCCTCGCGGAAAACGCGCTCTCTTTCGCTCTTATGGTGGGTCGCGCCGAGGGAGCGACCCTATGGGAGGAGACGGCGAAACGCGGGGAGACGCCGTCTCCGTACAGCTTTAGTCGGCGACGATGACGGTGCCGGTCTCGCCGCGCAGGCCGGCGGCGGCGCACTCCAGCGAGGTGATGAGCGCCCTGCCCTCGGGGAACTTCTCCACGTACTCGATGCAGGCCTCCACCTTCGGCAGCATGGAGCCGGGGGCGAACTGGCCCTGCTCGATGTACTCGCGGGCCTGGCTCACGGTCATCTCGGAGATCTGCTCCTGCTCGGGGGTGTTGAAGTTGACGCACACCTTCTCGACGGCGGTGAGGATCACCAGCATGTCGGCGCCCAGCTCGGAGGCCATGAGCGCGCTGGAGCGGTCCTTGTCGATGACGGCCGGGGTGCCCACGTAGCCGCCCTCGGTCTCGAACACCGGCACCCCGCCGCCGCCGGTGGACACGACGATGTAGCCGCCGTCCACGAGGTCCTTGACGGCGTCGAACTCGACGATGCGCTTGGGGATGGGGCTGGCCACCACCTGGCGCCAGCCGCGGCCGGCGTCCTCCTTCACGGTGATGCCCATGGCCTCGGCCTTGGCCTTGGCGGTCTCCTCGTCCATGAACGCGCCCACGGGCTTGGTGGGGTTCTGGAACGCCGGGTCGTCGGCGTCCACCACGGTCTGGGTCACGATGCAGGCCGTGGAGCGGGGGATCTCGCGGGACTTCACGTCGTTCAGGATGGCCTGGGACAGCTGGTAGCCGATGTAGCCCTGGCTCATGGCGCCGGCCTCGGGGAAGGGCATGTCGGGGGTCTTGTCGTCGTTGGCCGCGGCGTAGGCGAACGCGTTGTTGATCATGCCGACCTGGGGGCCGTTGCCGTGGGACACGACGACGTTGGTGCCCTCCTCGATCATGTCGACGATGTGCTTGGCGGTGTTCTGCACCAGCTCCAGCTGCTCCTGGGGCGTGTTGCCGAGGGCGTTGCCGCCCAGGGCGATGACGACGGTCTTGCCGTTGCCCTTTTCGTAAGCCATTTACTTCACCTCAATCGTTTCGATGAACCGCGTGCCAGCCATAGGTTGCATGTAAGTGAGGCGAGACAGCGGTTACAAGATACATGGAACATGCAACGGATTCGATTCTACGGTGACACCACTTCGGGCATCGTCCCGTATGACGTCCGTTGGCAAACAGTAAGGAAGGGAACGGACCGCACAGGCCCGTTCCCCGCTTAAGCGATTTAGCCGCAGAGGGTGGCGTACATGACCGCCTTGATGGTGTGCATGCGGTTCTCGGCCTCGTCGAAGACCTTGGAGGCCTTGGACTCGAACACCTCGTCCTCCACTTCCATCTCGGTGACGCCGAAGCGCTCGGCGATATCGGCACCGATGGTGGTGTTGGTGTCGTGGAAGGCCGGCAGGCAGTGCAGGAAGATGGCCTCGGGGTCAGCCATGGCCATGACCTCCTTGGTCACGCGGAACTTCTCGAGGTGCTTGATGCGCTCGGCCCACACCTCGTCGGGCTCGCCCATGGACACCCACACGTCGGTGTAGATGACATGAGCACCGGTGCAAGCCTCGGCCACGTCGTCGGTGCACTTCACGGTGCAGCCGTTCTCAGCGGCGATGGCGGTGCAGGTCTCGACGAGCTCGGCGTCGGGCATGTTCTCCTTCGGGCCGCAGGCCACGAAGTTCATGCCCAGCTTGGAGCACACGACCATCAGCGAGCGGGCCACGTTGTTGGCGGCGTCGCCCATGAACACCAGGGTCTTGCCCTTGATGTCGTAGTTGAAGTTCTCCTGCACGGTCAGGATGTCGGCGAGCATCTGGGTGGGATGCCACTCGGTGGTCAGGCCGTTCCACACCGGCACGCCGGCGTTGGCGGCCAGATCCTCAACGTCGGTCTGGGCGAAGCCGCGGAACTCGATGCCGTCGTAGAAGCGGCCGAGCACGCGGGCGGTGTCCTCGATGGACTCCTTCTTGCCCATCTGGGAGGAGCCGGGATCCAGGTAGGTCACGCCCATGCCGAGGTCCATGGCGCCCACCTCGAAGGCGCAGCGGGTGCGCGTGGAGGTCTTCTGGAACAGGAGAACGATGTTCTTGCCCTCCAGGTAGCGGTGCGGGGTGCCGGTGCGCTTGAGGTCCTTGAAGTTCTTGGAGAGCTTCAGCAGGTAGTCGATCTCCTCGGTGGAGAAGTCCAGGAGGCGCAGGAACGGGCGACCGCTGAGATTGATAGGCATGTTGTTTCCTTTCCCGAGAAAAGAGTGAAAGTTATATCGCGCGGGCCCCCTGGGAACCAGGGGAACCCACGCGTCTTTTTCGGCCCAGCGCTGGCTGGCTAGACTGGGCCGGAAAAGCCGTTACAGGATGCGCCCGAGGGCGCGGGTGCACCGGACGTTGGCGCCGGCGCGGGGTGCGCGGCTGTGCGCTAAGCCTACAGGGCCTCGCGCCAGGCCGGCATGGACATGCAGCGCGGGCCGCCGCGGCCGCGGGAGAGCTCGGCAGAGGGCATCTCCAGGCAGTTGATGCCGTTCTTGTACAGCACGTCGTTGGTGACGTTGTTGCGCTGGTACACGACCACGGTGCCGGGGCGGACGCACAGGGTGTTGGAGCCGTCGTTCCACTGCTCGCGCTCCGCGGCGATGCGGTCGCCGCCGCCGCAGGGGATCAGCTGCACGGGCTGGCCGACGTACTCGGAGAGCACCTTCTCCAGTTCCTCATCGCGCTCGCGGATCTTGGTGCCGCCCTTGCCGTCGGGGGTGATCTCGAAGACGGTCAAAGGTCCCATGATGCCGGGGTGGATGGTGAACTTGTCGTAGTCGATCTGGGTGAACACCGTGTCCAGATGCATCATGGCGCGGTTGTTCGGAATGTTGAACGCCAGAATGGTGTCGATGGAGGAGGTCTCATCGTTGAACACGTTGTGGGCGATGGCGTCGATGGCATCGGGCTCGGTGCGCTGGGAGATACCGATGGCCAGCACGTGCTCGTTGATGTTCAGGATGTCGCCGCCCTCGATGTGGAAGGTGTCGTTGCGATCGTAGTAGGTAGGGGTGCCGGCGAAGTCCGGGTGATAGCGGAAGATGTAGTCGCCGTAGATGGTCTCGCGGTTGCGGGTGTGGGCGTACATGCGGTTGATGGACACGCCGTTGCCGATCATCGCGAACGGGTCGCGGGTGAAGTACAGGTTCGGCATGGGGGCGCACACGAGCTTGCAGCGGTCGGACACCATGTCCACCAAGAGGTGGGTGTCAGAACCGGGCAGCTCCTGAAGGTTGATGCCCGCCATGGTCTTCATGACCATGTCCTTGGTACCGGCGTACTCGGCGTTGATGTAATCCTTGATGATGTTCTTGTAGATATCGGTGCGAATGCCGGCCTCGAAGATCCACTGGTCGAGGAACTGCTCGCGCAGCTCGGGGTTCGCGTCGATAACCTCGGTCATAAGGTCCTCGAGGTACACGACCTCGGTGCCCTCGCCGCGCAGGATGTCGGCGAACGCGTCGTGCTCGGCCTGAGCAACTTCCAAGAACGGGATATCGTCGAACAGCAACTCCTCCAGCGTGTTCGGAGTGAGGTTGAGCAGCTCGTCGCCGGGACGGTGCAAGATGACCTTCTTGAGGTTGCCGATCTCGCTCTTGACGTTTACTCCTTGCATGTGACTCTCCAATCCGGCGCGTTGCTGCGCACCATCATAGTTGAGAAGCTGACGGCCTTGAGCCTCAGCCCATCGCGGTCGGCGCGACGGCGCATCCAATGTCTCAGAAACGTCGCCAAAGGGAAGAGGTAAAGTAGGATTAGATGAGGGTATAACTCGTGTTTACAGCCCCCGATGAATCCCTACACCTCGAATAAACGCCCCTTAGAACACTCCCCTGCCCCAGGTCAAGCAAAGCAACCCGAAGCAGATAGATCGGATGACAACCTTGCGCATCGACGATCCCCCGCAGCTCCCCTAGTCTTCTCGGCCGCAGTCGGATTTATCGACGGGTTCAAAGTAACACCATTTTTGTTCACATGCAATAAAAAAATCCCAATCACTTACTTATTCAATCAAATTCTACGAATGGAGCATATTTCCATCCGGCAATGGGGCGTTTGGAAGATATACCAGGTGAGCGGCACAGGCTGATTAACATTTCTCCAGGTCAAGACCGATCTTCCATAGATATAATAGAAATATGGTCATGTTTATTGACAGGGAGGCATTTTGTGAGAATGCATTATCTCGCCCTTCCTGTCTTGCTGCGGTCTTTTTCTTTTCCCAGCCCACAACGAAAAAAGTCGTAGTGCACGTGAACAATTTCGCGTGAGGGCGTATACTTCGTGCCGTAAGCCAGCGCGAGAACAGGAGCGTGAACCATGGACATTCCGTGCCAACCCGTCGACGCGGCCATCGAGAACCCCGCGACGGCGGCCGACTGCATATACGTGAGTAGCGCCGTGTTCACAGGCAGCGAAGAAGCCCCCGCCCGCAAGGCCGTAGCCGTGCGCGGCGACCGCATCTGCTGGGTGGGCAGTCCCGAAGCGCTGCCGGCGGAACTGCGCGGCGAGGAAACGCTCGTGGAGGATTGGGGCGACGCGCTGATCATGGCCGGCTTCCACGATGCGCACATGCACGTCTTCCATTCCGCCCTGTACCTCTCCCCCTTGGCCGAGCGCTTCGTGGGCGACAGCGAGGCCGATGCCGTGGCCCGGTTGGCACCCCTGGCGGCCCGGCGCCCCGCCGGCTCGTGGCTGCTCACTCAGGGCTGGCGCGATTACCTGTGGAGCCCGCCCGTCATGCCGAGCCGCGCCTCCCTGGACGCTGTCTATCCGGACCGGCCCGTGGCCATGTACTCGGGCGATGCCCACACCCTGTGGCTGAACAGCTGCGCCTTGGAGCGGCTGGGCATATCCGAGCAGAGTGAGCCGCCGGCAGGCGGTTCCTACGACCGCGATGGCGAGGGACAGCTCACGGGCATCGTGCGCGAGGCGGCGGCCATGGCGCTCATGCCCCGCATCGTGGCGGAGTTCACGCAGGAGGAGCTGCTGGATGCCTACCGCTCCTTCGAGGCCTACTGCAATGAGCACGGCATTACCGGGGTGTGCGATGTGTCGCTCATGGCCATGCCCGGGCTCGACTTCGTGCGCGACGACCTCTTCGCCGCCCTGGAAGAGGCCGGCGAGCTCACCCTGCGCGTGTCCATGTTCCCCACCCTGCTGGAAGACCGCGGGCGTCTAGCGGCCCTGCGGGAATCCCACACTGGTCCCTTGCTGTCGGCTCGGGGCTTCAAGCAGTTCTTCGACGGGGTGTCCAGCCAGCACACTGCCTGGGTGCACGACCCCTACAGCAACGCCCGCTTCGAGGGCGATTGCGGGCGCCCCACCGTGGATGCCGCGGTCATGGAGGGTCTGGTGGCGCCGGCCGCAGCCGAGGGGGCGCCTGTGCGCATCCACGCCATCGGCGACGAGGCCATCCACCGCTGCATCGACATCTTCGAGCGACACCCTGTGGCCGACGACGGAAGCGATGGGGTGCCGCCCCGCCACAGCATCGAGCATTTGGAGAACTTCCAACCCGCAGACATTGCCCGACTGGCCGCGGCCGGCATCGTGGCCAGCGTGCAGCCCCGCCACATCACCCTGGATCCGGGCGGCCCCGAGCGCGATTTGGGACCTGCGCGCGTACCCTACATGTGGCCTTTCCGCAGCCTGCTGGACGCCGGAGCCGTGCTGGCCTTCGGCACCGACTCCCCTGTTACCGACATCGACCCCATCGCCGCGGTGTACACCGCCGTCACCCGCCGCGACGCCGACAGCCACGAGCCTGAGGGCGGCTGGCTGCCCGCTGAGCGCATCACGCTCGCGGAGGCCCTGCGGGCCTACACGGCCGGCAGCGCCCTGGCGGCTCAGCGGGCCGACGAGGTGGGCCT
Organism: Adlercreutzia muris; assembly: GCF_008831045.1. Lineage (GTDB taxonomy): Bacteria > Actinomycetota > Coriobacteriia > Coriobacteriales > Eggerthellaceae > Adlercreutzia > Adlercreutzia muris. The sequence goes on along the minus strand of NZ_WAJS01000023.1, from coordinate 39,563 downwards.
GCTGGCCCCCGGCCTGTTCGCCGATATGGTGGTGCTGGACCCCAACCCCTTCGCCCTGGCCCCCGAGGACATCCAAAAGTCCCGGGTGCAAGCCACCTACGTGGGCGGCCGCAAGGTGTACGAAGCCTAGCCCTCCAGAGCCTTGGACATCTGCCAGAGACCTTCCATTTCCTCCATGGAAAGATCCTCCACGCGGCGGCCCTGGCCGGCGGCGGCTCCCTCCATAAAGGCCCAACGAGCGCGGAACTTGCCGCACGTGGCCCGCAGGGCCTCCTCGGCTTGCACGCCCATCTTGCGGGCCACGTTCACGAGGCTGAACAGCACATCGCCCATCTCCAGCTCCACGGCGGCCAGGGTCTGCGGGTCGGTGCTACCGTCCACCTTGCCGTTGGCGGACTTAGGAGCGGCAGCGTAGGCGGCCTTGAGTTCGACAATTTCCTCGTCCACCTTGGCCCACACATCGTCAACCGTTTCCCACTCGAAGCCGGCCGAGGCCGCCTTGCGCGAGATCTTCTGGGCCTGCTTCAGGGCCGGGAAGCTTTTCGGCACGCCGTCGAGCAAGCTCGCAGGGGCCGCCCCGGCAGCATCGGCGGCCTCCCTCTCGGCCATCTTGATCTGATCCCACACATCCAGCACCTCATTGGCGTCGCCGGCCTCCATCTCGCCGAAGACGTGGGGGTGGCGCCGCACGATCTTCTCGTTCACCACCCGGCACACATCATCAATGGTGAACTCCCTTGCATCGGCGGCGATCTGCGATTGCAGCACCACTTGCAGAAGCACGTCGCCAAGCTCCTCCAGCATGTGCGGGCCGTCGTCGGCCTCGATGGCGTCCACGGCCTCGTAGGCCTCCTCCACCATGTTGCCGGCAATGCTCCTGTGGGTCTGCTCCCGATCCCACGGACAGCCGTCGGGCGCCCGCAGCGCCTCGATGGTGGCAACGAACTCATCAAAGGCGGGGTGCGGCACAGCTTCCACCTCGGCAACGCGTTTCTCGGTCATGGGGTATCCTTTCCGGAGGGGTTTTCGCGCCATTATAACGCGACGCCGTGGCGCAGCGCGGCAACGAAGCACGCCGCCCAACGGGTCGTTCTTCTTGAAAAATTGTGGCCTTACGGTGTAAATCGAAGCCGATTCGTCACCAAATCCCCATTTCGGGGCCGCAAAAGGGCGCAAAATAGGAAGAAACGACGGCTTTACCGAGAAAAGGGGTGCACAAGCGGGCCTTTTCCTTTATTATCGTCTCTGCTAAAAGCGAGGAACGCTGATGTTGCCCCTGCAATGTCAGCGTTCCTCGAGTGAATGGCCTGGTAATCCTACCGGGACACGAGAAGAAAGAGAAGTGATATGCCCGCACCTACCATGACCCCTGAGCAGCGCGCCGCCGCCCTCGAGAAGGCCCGCATCGTCCGCGCCAAGCGCTCCGAGATCACCAACAAGCTCTCGATGGGTCTCACCACCCCCGCCGAGGTTCTCGACCAGATCGACGACCCGGTCATCGGCCGCATGAAGGTGAAGGCCTTCGTGAACGCCCTGCCCGGCTTCGGCAAGGTGAAGACCGAGAAGCTCATGGAGGAGCTGGGTATTCCGGCCGAGCGCCGTCTGCAGGGTCTGGGCTCCAACCAGATGAGCGCCCTGAAGGCCGCTCTCGCCTAACCTTTCGCCAAAGGCAAGCTTTCCCGTGCCCGTCTATAATGGACGGGCACTTTTGTTTTCCAGAAGGAGCCGGGATGCCCCTCATATACGTAGACACCCTCGACGATGCGCGGCTCGATGTCTTCGCGCGGCTGACCGAAGCGCAGCTGCGCTGCAAGCTGGAGCCGGAGCGGGCGGTGTTCATCGCCGAATCGGAGAAGGTGATCGAGCGGGCCTTCGCCGGCGGCATGGAACCTATCTCGCTGCTTATGGAGGAGAAGTGGCTCCCCGCCATGGCCCCGCTCATCGCGCAGATGGAAGAACGCCGCCGCGCAACAGCATATGCACCCGCCCGCCCGGCCACTAGCGCGCTTGCCTCGCAAAGCACGGCCGGGACATCCCTCGCGCATCTGCTCGACGACCCCGATAGCCTGCCGGTGTTCATAGCGCCTCGCGATGAGCTCGCGCGCCTCACGGGCTTCGAGTTGACCCGCGGGGCCTTGGGCGCCTTCCGTCGCCCCGCGTTGCCGAGCGTGGCCGACGTACTGGAAGGGGCGCGACTCGTGGCCGTGCTGGAGGACATCACGAACCACACCAACGTCGGGGCCATCTTCCGCAGCGCCGCGGCCATGGGGGTCGATGCCGTGCTCGCGAGCCCCGCCTGTTACGATCCGCTGTACCGCCGGGCCGTGCGCGTGTCCATGGGCACGGTGTTCCAGGTGCCGTGGACGCGCATCGGCGAGCTGGATGTGCCTAACCGCCCCGGCGAGGGCACCTGGAGCGCCGAGGGGATCGACCAGCTGCACGAACTGGGCTTCACCTGCGCTGCCATGGCCCTGTCCGATGATTCGATCACCCCCGATGAGCTTGCGGGGCTGCTGACCGAGCGAGAAGCGGCTACGGGCGCGCCCGCGAAGCTGGCGCTCTTGTTCGGCACCGAGGGCGAGGGGCTCGCCCCGGCCACAATCGACCATTGCGACCATACCGTGCGCATCCCCATGGCCCACGGCGTGGATTCCCTGAACGTGGCGGCATCGAGCGCTGTGGCCTTCTACGCCTTCCGTCATTTGAGCCAGCTGGGGAGGTAGCCCGTGAACGAGCCCCGCCCCTCTCGCTCCGCTACCTCCGCGCAAGGCGATGCAGCCACCCGAGACAGCGCGGGCAAGCCGCGCCGACGGAAACCTCCAACCTCCATGGTCGTCGCCACGTGGGCTGTGCGCGTGTGCTTCGCCTTCGTGTTCGTCGTGAACGTGCAGTGCGCCCTGGGATTCGCCCTGACACCCGAGGCCTACATGGGCGCCTACGAGCTGGCCGGCGTGCCGGGGCGCGTGGCCGCCCAGGGCATCGGCGTGGCCTTCCTCATGTGGAACTGCACCTACCCGCTGGTCATTTGGAAGCCACAACGGCATATTACACTCGCAGGCGTGGTACTGGCCCAGCAAGTCGTCGGGCTTATCGGCGAGTCCGCTATCCGCGCCACCCTGCCCGCCGGTCACGATTTGCTCGCCAGCAGCATCGACCTGTTCATCGTCTTCGATGCCGCGGGGCTTCTGCTCATGGGCATCTCGCTTGCCGTGTTTCTCTTCACAAGGAATTTGTGCAGCAAACGCCGCGAGATAGACTCCTGAGTTGAGCCGCAGGCATGTTTCTGCGCAGCCATATCCAACCCTGCCCCTTCTGAACAGGCGTTTCTTGAATAGCCGTTGAAATCATCGCGCCGCATGGCCGCCTGACATCTATTTCGCGGAGTTTACTGCACAGAATCAGCTCTTTCAGACGCAAAGGAGCCGCACCGACGCGGGGCAGCGAAGAAAGACACCGCAGGGGAGGCGAAGCGCAGGGAAAGGACCGGAAGCGCAAAAAAGGGCGGCGGAGGCGGAAGCGCAAGGGCCGAGGAGCAGGGGCCGAGGCGCAAAAAGAGGAGCGGCCCGTCCAACGAAAAGGGGCCGAGGCGCAAAAGAGGAGCGGCCCGCCTAACGAAAAGGGGCCGCGTCGCGGCCCCTTCGAGAGAATTCCCCGTACTCGTCGGCGTCTGTCGGCCACGCCTACTTCATCAGCTCGGCGACTGCCTGGGCGAAGGCGAGCGGGTTTTCGGGCATGATGCCCTCCACGAGCAGGGCCTGGTCGAACAGCAGACCCGCGTAGGTGCGCACCTTGCCGTCGTCGCCGGCCTCGTGGGCCGCCTGCAGGGTGGCGAACACCGGGTGCTTGGCGTTCACTTCCAGCACCAGGTGCAAATCGGGCAGGTCGTCGGCACCGGGCTGGCTCTTGAGCACCTGCACCATGGCCAGCGACACCCCGCCCTCGCTGGTGACCACAGCCGGGGCATCGGTGAGCCGGGTTGACACCACGACGCGCTCCACCTTGCCCTGCAGGGCCTCGCCCATGGCCGCGAACAGCTCGGCGTTGCTCTCGGTGGCCTCTTCGGCCTCCTTCTTCTCCTCCTCGGTGGTAAGCCCCAAATCCTCGGCACCTACGTTCTTGATGAAGTAGGGCTGCTTGCTCTCGTCGTCGCCGTCCACAGCGTGCTCGCCATAGGTGCCCATGGCCATCATGCAGAACTCGTCCACGTCGGCATCACACAGCAGCACGTCGTAGCCCTTGGCAAGCACCGTAGTCACGAGCGGCATGCTTGCCAAGCGCTCGCGGGAATCGCCGGCGGCGTAGAAGATGGCATCAGAGCCGGCCGGCGCATCGGCCAGGTACTCGTCCAACGTGACCATCTTCTGCTGCTTGGCAGAGTAGAACAGCAGCAGGTCGGCCAGGGTGTCCTTGGCCATGCCGTAACTCTGGTAGATGCCGAACTTCAGGGTGCGGCCGAACTGCTCGAAGAAGCGCTCGTAGGCCTCGCGGTCATCGTCGCGCATGCTCGCCAGGTCGGCCTTGATCTTCTTCTCGAGGCGCCGGGCGATGGCGCGCAGCTGGCCGTTGTGCTGCAACGTCTCGCGAGAGATGTTCAACGTGAGATCGGAGGAGTCCACCACGCCGCGCACGAAGCCGAAGTAGTCGGGCAGCAGTTCCTCGCACTTGTCCATGATGAGCACGTTGGCCGAGTACAGGGCCAGGCCGCGCTGGTAGTCCTTCGAGTACATGTCCCAGGGCGCACGGCTCGGCACGAACATGAGCGCGTCGTAGTTGAGCGAGCCCTCGGCATGCACTGAGATGGTGCGGGCCGGATCCTCGAAGTCATGGAAGTCGGTCTTGTAGAACTCGTTGTACTCCTCTTGGCTGACCTCGGACTTCTTCCGCTTCCAAATGGGAATCATGGAGTTGATGGTCTCCACCTCGGTGTAGCTCTCCCACGTCGGCGCGGCAGGCTGCTCGCCCTCCGCCGGCTCGGGAGCCTCTATCTTGCGGCTCTTCGTTACCTCCATCTTGATGGGGTAGCGCACGTAGTTGCTGTAGCGCTTGATGAGCTGGGTAAGGCCGTGCTCGGTGGCGAAGGTGCCGAAGGACTCCTCGTCGGTGTCGTCCTTCAGGTACACGATGACGTCGGTGCCGTGCTCGGCGCGCTCGGCCGGCTTGATGTCGTAGCCGTCGACACCGTTGGATTCCCAGGCCCAGGCTTCATCCGACCCGATGGCACGAGAGACGACGCGCACCTTGCCACCTACCATGAAGGCGGAATAGAAGCCCACGCCAAACTGGCCGATGATGTCCACGTCGGTGAGATCGCCGAGCCCCTTGGCCTCGCCGGGCTCGGTTTCGGCGGCAGCTTCCGCCTGGGCGGCCTTGAACTCGAAGGAGTCGGAATGGGCGATAGTGCCAAGATTGCGATCGAGCTCGTCTTTGGTCATGCCGATGCCGTTGTCGGACACGGTGACCGTGCGGGCTTCGGAATCGTAGCCCACGGTAATGGCCAAGTCATCGCGGCCCACGGCCACGGACGGATCGGTGAGGCTGCGGAAGTAGAGCTTATCCACGGCATCCGAGGCGTTGGAGATAAGCTCGCGCAGGAAGATCTCGCGGTTTGTGTAGATGGAGTTGATCATGAGGTCGAGCAGTTTCTTGCTCTCGGTCTTGAACTTGCGCATCGGGCATTCCTTCTTTCCTACGAGTGGGAGCGCATACCGCCTCAGTGTAGGCCGCGCACGGGCAAGGTCTCGCGGTGCTCAAGCGCTGAAAGGCAGTCGTTGACCTGCGGCGACATCCACGTTAGCAGTCTCCCGTTACGAGTGCTAATAGCACATTGTACGCAGAAGGAAACCTAAGTCAACCCATATCAAGTTTTCCCTACGTTTGGAAAGAGTCGCCACGGCTCAACCGACGGAAATGCGAACTGGGCAAACGGGAAACCGCGCCGCTTACACCGCTGCCTCATCCCGCATGCGGAGATAGGCGAGCATCGTACCCTTCTCATCGGCAACAGGAATAAGGCTTTGGCAGCATTGCCCGGGGCCAGTTACCCAAGCAATTGACAAGCCGGTTACTCTTCGCGGTCGAGAAGCTCCTGGAGCTCTTGGCGGGAATGGACGTCGGCCTTCACATAGATGTGGCGGATGTGGGACTTCGCCGTGTTGAAGGAGATAGTGAGGCTCTGGGCGATGTACTCGATGGAGCGGCCGCGCACGAGCAGGTCGAACACGTCGCGCTCGCGGGGCGAGAGCCCGTAGCGCTCCGCCGCCGCATCGCAGCGCAGCTGGTAGCGGCCGGGGCGACGCGGCTGGTCGATGCCATCCCCTTGCTCCTCCCCTGCAGCGCGCTCGCATCCGTCCGAGACGGCGCCGCCAGGGCAGCCGCTCGCATAGCCCCGTGAGCCCTGCGCGTCGTCGCACCCCGTCTCAGACCCCTCCGAAGCATGGGGGGGAGCCTTCGAGCGGGTAGTTTTCGGAAGCGAGCACGCCTGTTCCCAAATGCGCGGCCCCTCGCCCGGCGCCGACTGGAACGCTCCCGCCTTCGCCGCGGGCTCCACCGACGCGCAGGGCATCCCCAATGAGCCGATCGTTCAACACAAGCATCGAAACTACAAGCAGGGCAAACACCATGGCTACCGAGATGACCTCCAGCGACAGGCTGCCGTCGCCCTGGCTGCGCACGATCTCCAAGCCGCCCATCCAGCCGATAGTTGTACCAAGAGCCGAGGCTCCGCGCCCAAGACCGAACACCAGAATGGAAGACAGGCCCGACGAGTAGCCCACATAGGCAAGCAGGCACCAGATGACGAGCACGAAGCAGTTGTAGGCCACGGTGACGAACTGGCTGCCGAACCCGTTGCCACCCAACAGCGGCGTCACGAGGATGCCGGCGGCCACAGCGATGATGATGGGATAGTACAGGCGACTCACATCGAATTGACGGCGCATGAGGCCCACTATGGCGAACAGGACCGCAGCGACCATGCCCGTGCTGAAGATGACAAGCGAGCCCTCGTCATTGAGGGCGGCGATAGACGAGTGGGGCACCGCGAAGCCGCGGGAAACGCCTACGACGACGGAGAAGACCGCCACCGCTATGAGCAGGCGAACGAAGAACCCCCTGAGCACCCGCGAACCCTCGGGCCGCATCGCAGATCCGATGCCCGCATACTCGGGATTCGTCAACGTGGACAGCACGGCAAGCGCGGGGAGCGCGGCCGTGAACCCCACCCCCACAGGATCGGGAAGCCCCACGGCGACGAAATAGATCATCATGGCGAAGACGAAGGAGGCTGCCGTGTACATGGTCGCCTCGCGGGCCGGCACCTTCGCGTAAATCACACCGAATCGCAGCACGATTGCCGACGTGCCGATGCCGGTCAGCGCCGCGCTGGCGATGAGGAGGGGGTTGCCCTCGACGCCCAAACTCGACGAGGCATACGTGCCCACCGTAGCCAGCCCCACCACCACGGCGATGATGCCCAAGGCACCGTTGCTCGCCACCGCCCTGCGGGCGGCATCGCGGGCGAGGGCCAGCGCGATGAGCGACAGGCCCAGGGCCAGCGTGGACACCAGATAGGTGAGCGACAGGGTGTCGGGCGGCAAATCGTAGGCTGCCGCGGGAGACACGAGCACGTTGCTGTTGTAGGAGACCCAAATCCAGGCGTAGTAGAAGCCGAAGCCCACAAGTTTGAACGCGGGCCATTGCTCCTCGACAGCCATGCCGAGGCGCGTCGGCGCGAGTTCGCCGCTCGAGGCGAAAGCCTCCTGATTATCGCTGAACCGTTTGAACATCTGCCCTCTCAACGACCGGCGGCGGGCAGACCGCCCGGCCGCAACCGTACCCGAGTGGGCGCCCGTTGAGCGCTCCTCCCGCGGCTCCCATTGTATACCCTCGACGGCTGCCACAGCCCCTCCCCTTCTCGTTTTTCAGGGCGGACCGGAAAACCGACCGGCCGCCTTCGACGCTTCTTTTCCGTTGGACGGAATACACGGACGCATAGGGGCGACCGCGCCGCAGATGCCGGCGGATCCCCCCCCCCGACGCCAACCTAGGCCAGGGCCACGGGCTCCTCGTCTTCCGAAAGGCATGCCTCCGCAGTCGAGGGGGATGCGGCCGGCAGACCTTCCGACACCGGCGCCTTCTTACGTGCCAAGAAGGGGAAGCTGATGGCATGGGCCGGGCAGACGTCCTTGCACTCGCCGCATTTGGTACACTCCGCCAGAGAGACCGACTCGGCCGGGTGGTGCAAATCGATACCCTCGGGGCATACCTCGGCGCAACGGGAGCAGGTGCCGCCCGCGCACTGCAGGCATGCGTCTTCGGCCACGGCCGGCCTGAAGGTGCGGTTCAGTCGCGAGATGAGACCGAGCAGGGCCCCCAGGGGGCAGAAGCGATGGCACCATTTGCGCAGCAGCACCACCTCCAGCACCAAGATGAGAGGGAACACGAGAAGCGACAGCGTCACCTCGCTGAACTGGAACACGCGCCACAGGGCGACGAAGGTGGCTACCGTGAGTCCCACCGGGCAGATGAGGCAGAACACCGGGAACCCGAAAGCTGCCGTCGTGAGCACCGTGGCACCGAGAACCCAGTTGCGCGAATCGTTCGCCCCATCGCGCTCAGCCGGCCGGGGTTTGTCAGCCGGCCGCTCCTTCACCCCGAAAACCCGGCGCAGAAGCGGCACCGGGCAGCCCCAAGCGCAAAATGCGCGCCCCACCAGGGCAACCAGGGCCACCACAACGGCAAGGCCGATCAGAAGCGGTGGCACGATGGTACGCGAGGCGATGACCGCCTCGATGCCACCCAAAGGACAGATGGCCGCGATGTCGGCAATGCCCCAGGCAGAGGGCGTCCCCGTACCCGTATGCACCGCCAGCCCCACGCCCACCAGCCCCAGGACGCCGACAGCCGCCAACGTCCGCTTCGTTGCGAGCTTCATGGCCTATACCTCCATCTCGCTGCCGTCTTCCACGACCGTGCGGCCCAAGGCCCCGGCCACATCGGGGGGCACCACCACAATGCCCCGGCGCGTACCGCCGGCGAACGTGCCGTACACGAGCGCGGTGCACTCGAACTCGCACTGCCCGCAGCCGTTGCACAGCACTCCATCCACAACGGGATGCCCATCCACAAACGCAAGGGCCCCGAAAGCGCAGGAGCCCTCGCACACGGTGCAGCCCTGGAACCACGACAGGCAGCGGTCCTTCTGCACCACAGCCACGCCCAGCTTCTCGCTCTCCTCGTTGAAGGGGCGCAGGGCGCCGGTGGGGCAAACCTCGATGCACCGGTCGCAGAAATCGCAGTAGCCCTTGTGGAAATCGAGCACGGGCGTGCGGGCCCGCAGGAACCCATCGCCCACCGAAGCCACGGCGATGGCGCCGGTGGGGCACGCGCTGCGGCAACGGTCGCACTTCAGGCAGGCCGCCGCCAGGTTCCGCTCATCCTGGCCGCCCGGAGGCCGCAGAAGCTCCCCTTCGCCGGCGAAGGCCACGCCGACCCCGCCGACGCCAGCGCAGGCAGCGCAGGCGACGGCAAGACCCACGAAGCTGCGGCGGGTGAGGGCGCTCACGACGCGGCCTCGCCTTCGGCCGCCCACGACGGGCGAACCTCCTCCACCGCATCGCCCAAGTCCAAAAGTTCCGTGATCTCAGCGAAGAACGCGCTCTCGGATTCAACGTAGCCGCGGGTCATGGTTGCCACGGCGCGATAGAAATCCGTCTGGGCAAACTCGTCGACGGCGTCGCAGAATGCCGGCAGCCAGTTGGCCTGATGATGCACGAAGAAGCTGCGCCCGAGATCGACGACCTCGGTCAGGGCCCCTGCATCATCGGCGGCGATGGCCGCGTTCGCCCGGTCCGCCAGCTCGGCGACGAACTGCAACTCGAAACCGAGGTGGTCTTCAGGCGTGGTGTTGTCGGCGGGAAGATCGAGGCCGCCACGGCGATAGTAGCTCACGGCCCCATCGCGAGCATCCTGCATGAGGATGCGTTCTTCGCTGGTGAACACCGACTCGTAGGGCGGCGCCAGGATACGATCGTAGCTGCCGGCGCCGAGGAACACCCGAGCATAGTCGACGGCAAGCTCCTGACGCGTACCGCCATGGCGATGGCGCAGGTACTCGCGGATGACGGCGAGACCCTCGTCGATCGTCGATCCGTCGCCGGCCGGCTCTACGGCGGCGAAGGCCTCGACCTGATCGTCGGTCAGCTCGTAGAGGAACAAGCTGGCAAGGAAGCGGGCGAAAGCGGCCCGCGCATCGTTGGCCGCGCGCATCTCGCGCACCTCGGCGCGCTCGCAAAGCGGGATCGTCATCTCTTCCATAGGACAACTCCTCTTGAAACCTCGGTGACCGCCCGGCCGGATGAGGGAAATGCGGCCGGGCGGCGGGAAACAGTGAGACTAGATGCCCACGCCGAACAGCGACATGAGCGCGACAGATGCCGTCCACATGAGCACGCGGTAGGCAACCGACCCGATGAGCGCGCCGGCGGCAGCCACAACGGCCAACGGCAGGGCGCCCTCGGTCTTCTTCAGGCCCGTCACAGCGCAGGCCAGGGGGGCCACACCGCCGCAGATTACGACGCCCAGCCAGAACAGCACCGAGGCGTCACCGCCCATGACGCCGGAAGCGGCGCCGTAGACCAGAGCCGTCACCAGAGCGGCAACGGAGCCGACGAGGGTCTCGAGGGCGGCGAAGGAGAGGGCCTGGGCCTCTTCGCGGCGCACGGCACACAGCACGTACCACAGGGCGGTGCCGGAGGCCATGGCGCCACCGAGGTAGCCCAAGGGCAGCGCCACGGTGTTCCAGGCCAGCTGCGAGGACATCATGTAGGACGACCCGCAGGAATAGCTGAAGATAGCGGCCATGGCCACGGCCACGACGCCGAGAACCTTGAGCGCCCCAGCTGAGGCCTCGCGCTTGTACAGCACGAGAAACACAGCGGCCACCACCACATCGATGCCGAGGAGCAGCGCCTCCAGGAAGATGCCCGGAGCCGGGTGGGCTAACACGGCCATGATGCGGTCGACGTGGGACAAATGCGTCGCCGAGGCGATGCCTCCCACAATGATGAGCGCGATGCCGCAGATGACGGCCGGAACGACGGTCTTTCTGGCCAAGCCGCGGAAGGCATCGAGGCCGGCGCAGGCCACAAGCCACGCCCCTGCCCCGGAGAGAGCGGTGAACAGTACGAGGGACCATTGAATTTCCATGGGTGCTCCTAACTTACTCGGCCACGGGAGAGGCGGCCGTGTGCGGGTGGCCCTTGGGCTCTACGCGCTCCTGCCACTGCCCGATCATGCTGGTCATGATATAGCGGGTCGCCGGAGCGTTACCCACGTCCTGCAGAGTGTGGATCTCGGCTGCATCGTACTTCGCCAGCTCCTTGGACGCGTCGGAATTCGGGTCGTCCAAGTCGCCGTAGAAACGGGCGCCGGCCGCACAGCTCTTCACGCAGGCAGGAAGCTTGTCTTGAGACGTGAGGTGCCCGCACAGGGTGCACTTCTCGACGCACTTCTCGGCCGTGTTCCACGAGCGCACGCCGTAGGGGCAGGCCATCATGCAGTACTTGCAGCCGATGCACTTCTCCTTGTCCACCAGCACGACGCCGTCCTCGTCGCGATAGCTGGCACCGGTGGGGCAGACCGACACGCAGGGGGCGTTCTCGCACTGCTGGCACATGGTGGGCAGAGCGTAGCGGGTCATGTCGGGATACTCCCCCACAGGCCCCACGGTGAGCACCTTCGACCAGCGCTCGCCCAGGGCCACGCCGTTTTCCATCTTGCAGGCCACCTCGCACCCGAAGCACCCGGTGCAGCGGTCGAGGTTCACAACAATACAATTACGCGCCATAGTCGAACACATCCTCCGTCGCATCGCTGGGGGCGGGCATCCAGGGCTGGAACTGCTCGGGCCTCACCCACACGCTGTCCAAGATCTCGTCGTCGCTGGGGCTCACCTTCACCTGGAAGCCGCGCAGGGTGTAGGTGCCGTACTCCGGGTTGTAGGGCGGGTCGTTCTTAGTGAGCACATTGATGTTCATCACCTTGTAGGCCTGGGCCGGATCGTCGGAATCCAAAAGTTCGGGAGCCCAGAAGCGCTCCTGATACACCACGCCCTTGGCGATGGCCGTGGTCACGTGGGCCATGCCATGGGTCTTGCCGCGTCGGCTCTCGATGTTGACCCACTGGCCATCGGCGATGCCGTACTTCTCGGCATCGGCGGGATGGATCCACATCTCGGGCACAGGGTAAATCTCGCGCAGGTAGGGAATGTTGCGCAGGGTGCCGTGGTGGTACATGGGCAGGCGCCCCTCGGTGAGCACGAGCGGGTACTCGGTATCGGTCAAGGGCGACTCGGCCGGCTCCTCGTAGTAGCACAAAGGCTCGTAGTCGGCGCTCGCCGGAGGCAGCACGAGCGGCTTCTCCTCGGCGCACTGCGACCAGGGGGCACCGGTGCGACCCAAAATGATGTTCGACTCGCAGTACACTTCCAGTTTCTTGGAAGGGGTTCCGAAGCCCTTGGGCTTGCCGGGATTCTCCGGATCCTCGGCCAGATAGGTCTGGTAGGTGCGGTACTCCTCGGGCGTGGCCCACTGGATAACGCCCTGCTCGCAAGCCTCCTCCCAGCTCATCTCCAGCTTGTTCAGGTGCTGCTTCTGCTTCTCGTACTCGTTTTTGTAGAACGGGGTGGTCATGCAGGCCGCCTCGTCGAAGGCCTTCGGGCAGTGCTCATTGCCCAGCTCGGCGCACTTCTGCACAATCTGGGTCCAGATGATGCCCTCTTCCACGGTCTCGAACAGATGGGTGACCGCCTGGCGCATGACGATGGTGTTCAGCTGCGGAATGGTGAGGTTGGTCTCCAGCCACTCGGTGGTGGGAAGCAGCAGGTCGGCGCAGAGCACCGAGAAGGCGGTGGGGTACATGAAGCACTGCACCACGTAGTCCAGCTTCGGCACGATCTCGTCGAGACACGACGAGTTGCCGAGCACCACGTGCTTGTTGCCCGACCGCTCGATCCACATATGGATCTGGTACGGGTCGCCATCCTTCATGGCCTTGAACACCGAGGGGATGTGCGCCATATCCCAGCACAGGATGCCCTTGTGCTCGATGGTGCCGCAGCGCTTCATCACCTTCTCCTTGGAAAGCAGGCGCGGCGTGTTGCCCAGCTGGTCCTTGCAGGGGGCCGGGGCGAACTTCTGGAGCATAGTGCCGGGCTTTTCCACGTTGCCCATGAGGAACTCGAGGTTGAGGGCGCCCAGCGCGCACTGCTGAGACTGCACGTACTGGTCGATGCACACGCCCTGCATGATGCCGGACTGGCCGTTCGGGTCGGTGTATATCTCCAGGGCGCGCTCGATCTGGCCCGCGTCGAGCCAGCAGATCTCGGCGCCCTTCTCGAGCGTCCACTCCTCGCAGGACTCCTTGAGCAGCTGGCCGCCCGTGGGGCACTGCATCCCGTTTACCTCGAAGGTGCCGAACAAAGGTGCGGCCACGCCCTCGTTGAACGGATAGGTCACCACTACCGGCGCGTTGCTCGCCGGATCCCAGATGACATAATCCTCGTCAGTACCGGGAAGGCCGGCCTCGGTGGCCTTCAGCGTGAGACGCGTCTCGGGGTTGATGAGATAGGGCATGTTCGTCCAAGTACGGCAGAACTCCTCGTCGTACTTCTCATTCTCCAGAATCCAGCGCGTCCAGGTGAGCAGCAGGGCGGCATCGGTGCCGGGGCGGATGGGCAGCCACACCTCGGCCTTGGCGGCGTCCAGGGTGTAGCGCGGGTCGATGACAACCGTGCGCAGCCCCTCCGGACGGTTGCGCAGCTCGGCCAGGGCGCGGCCGCCCGTGGCCACCGAGGAATTGGACGGATCGGTACCCCACAGCACCAGGGACGTCACGGGGCTGTCGGTGTAATAGTAGTCCCAACCGTTGGAGTCGGAGAAGGACAGGTTGTTGGGCTTGCCGGCGCCGTAGGCCAGAAGCGATGCGCCCATGCGGGGCAGGTAGCACTGCGAGCAGCCGGGCTCCCACACGTTCGGGGTGTTGATGGCCTCGCCGAAGCGCTTCACGTTCGAGAAGTGCGGGTTTCCGCCGCCGCCCGTGGACACGGAGATGGCCTCAGAGCCGTATTTGTCGGACACCTCGTTGATCTTGGTGGCCACCTCGGTAAGCGCGTCGGCCCAGGAGATGCGCTCCCACTGGTTGGTGCCGCGCTCGCCCACACGGCGCATGGGATACTTGTTGCGGTTGGGATGGTAGAGCGCCTGGATGCCCGCCAGGCCCTTGGCGCACACGCCGCCCTGGGACATGGGGCTTTCCGGATTACCCTCGATCTTCACCACACGGCCGTCACGCACGTGGGCGAGCACGGCGCAGCTGGCAATGCAGGCGCGACACGAGGTCTTGATGATCTTCACCTCGCCGGCCTCATCGGCGTGGGCCGGATCAACCGCCGTCAGGCTGTCGGCAGCGCTGATGCCCAGCGCCGCCACCGCGCCCATGGCTGCCGATGATTTCAAGAATCCTCGGCGCGTAAGCGTGGCTTGGCTCATAAGCCTCCTCCTTCTACTCTCTCTTCTCTCTTGATCTATGTCCCAGAAACGGTGGCGCGGCTAGGCCAGCAGCGCGCGCATGCGCTGGCCCGCCTCAGTCGTGCGCCAGACGCCGTCCCATGAGATACCGTCAACGGTCTCCAGCTTGGAGATGAAGTAGCCGGGATAAACCTGCTTGGGAAACGCGAGGGCGGGATGCCCCGCCAGAGCCGTCTCGATGGCAGCCTTGGAAGCACCCTCCTCGCAGCAGGCGAGCACCGTATCGTAGGCGCTGCGATAGCCCTCGGGCTCGCCGGCCAAAAGCTCGCCGAAGCGCTTGGCAGGCTCGAACTCATCGAGGGCCGCCCGGCCCAGGTCGGTGATGGCCAGCAGGTAGTCGGTGGGCTGGTCGGGAAGATCGCCAGCTTCGGCATGGGCGTCGGCTGCCGCGGCATCGTCCACGGGCGCCTCGGCAATCGCAGTATCGTCCTCGGGCACCGGGATGGATTCCACGGCTCCGCACTTCAGCAAGATGGCGTAGAGCGCATGGGGGTTCTGCATGGTGAGGGCCATGGCGCGCGAGCCTTCCACAGCCGCCTCGGCCTCGCGGAAGGGACGGGCCTCAAGCACCTCGCGCAAGCATCCGAGCAAGGCGAGCGTGTTCGCGCGATTGGCTGTCACAGCCGTGCGCACCTCGGCATAGGTATGGACAACCTCCTCGGCAGTCTCGGCCGGTCGGGCCGCATCGGCGGCAACGGCCTCGGCGGCCCGAGCCTGCGCTTCGTCTATCGTCGTGTTCTCGTTCATGGGGCTCTCCTCGCCTCTTGTGCGTTGCCTGCACTCTACCGAGAAACAATCGGGCCCCGAAACGTCCGCTATTGATGAAAAAGCGGGAATTCATTGGTGAGGGAGACATCAGAAGGGCCATCACCCATGGTTGGTGATGGCCCTTCAAAATGCCTGTTCAAATACTTTAATCGAGGTGAATAACCTCGCGGGCGACCCTACTTCTCCAAAGCGTCGATGGCCTCCACGAGGGAGCGCATGATGTTGCGGCGGGACAGGGTGCCGACGAGCTTGCCGTCCTGCACCACGGGCACCTTCTTGATGCGCTTGGCGGCGAACAGCGAGCACACCTCGTCGATGGGCGTGGCGGCGTCCACGGAGATCACGCGCTTGGTGGCCACGGCCATGACGTTCAAGGC
Source organism: Adlercreutzia muris (assembly GCF_008831045.1). GTDB lineage: Bacteria > Actinomycetota > Coriobacteriia > Coriobacteriales > Eggerthellaceae > Adlercreutzia > Adlercreutzia muris. The sequence goes on along the minus strand of NZ_WAJS01000023.1, from coordinate 23,833 downwards.
CAGAAGGTCGCGCAGACGGCTGGCCTCTGTCTCGTCGTCGATGTAGCGGTAGCCGTTCAGCAGCGTGGAGTCCAACAGCGCGATCTCGGTCTTGCCCAGATAACTGGCCACGTCGCCGTCGGACACGAAGCCCACCAGATCGCCTGCCGCATTCACCACGGGAAGGCCGCTCGTCTGGTTGGCATCCATCAGGCGAATGACCTCGGCCATGGCAGCAGTGTCCCGTGCGCACACCGGCTCGCGGTTCATCACCTCGGCCGCTGTATAGGTGTGATCCGGATCGAGGGCATCGTCCTCGATCGCATCCACGGTCACGCCGTCGAAGCCGGCAGCGTAGTCGACGGGCTCCTGGCCGCGCTCGGCCGCCGTCGCGGCCACGGCCCCGGCCGCGCGCGCCTTGTCGCGCACGAAGAACAGGATGATCAGCGCCGCCACGCACATCAGCGCGAAGGTGGTGATGAAGGCCATGTGGTCGCCCAGATACGACTGCTCCAGCGCCGGGGCGTCGGGAGCCACGGCCGGGGCAAGCGCGGAAATGGACACGAGCACGGCCGTGCCCATGGAGGCGGCCACCTGGTTCAGGGTGTTCGACACGCCCTGGGCGTGCTGGATGACGCTGTTGGGCAGCGAGTTCACACCCCAGGTGTTCAGCGGCGTCATGGTGAACTGCAGGCCCACCACGAGCACCGTGTAGGTGAGCGTCAGGGTGATGAATCCGCTGTCGATGCCCAGGCGCACCAGGCCCGAGGCGCCCAGCACCGCCACGATCACGCCGGGAATGACCACGCGGCGCACGCCGAAGCGGTCGAACAGGCGGCCCGACACGAGGCCCATGAAGGCGCCGATAAGCGCTCCGGGCAGCATGGCCACGCCCGACATGGTGGCCGAGAAGCCGAGCACGCCCTGGATGTAGAGCGGCGTGATGACGCCCGTGCCCATAAGCGCCGCCTGCACGATGACGATGACGATGACCGAGGTGGCGTACTTGCGCGTGCCCAATATGCCCACCTGCAGCATGGGCTCGGGCAGCTTCAGCTGGCGGCGCACGTACAGCAGGCACAGCGCCAAGCCCGCTACCATGAGCGCCACGGTGACAATCATGTTATCGGAGGAAGCAAAGGTGGAAAGCCCGTAGAGCAGGCACACGAGGCCAGCCGTAGATAGCACTACCGACAGCCTGTCGAAGGGAGCGCGAGCGAAATCGCCGTAGTTCTTCAGCACTGCCACGGCCAGCACGATAACCACGACCGACAGCGCGGTCACAATGGCGAACAGGGCGCGCCAACCCACCGAGTCCACCAGCAGGCCGGCCACCGAGGGGCCCACAGCCGGAGCGAAGCCGATGATGAGGCCGATGACGCCCATGGCCGTGCCGCGCTTCTCGCGGGGGAACACAAGCAGGATCACCGTGAACACCATGGGCATCGACATGCCCGTGCACGCCGCCTGCAACACGCGGCCGAGCAGAAGCACCCAGAAGTTCGGCGCGATAGCGGCGGCCAGACTGCCAGCCGTGAACAGCGCGAACGCCGAGATGAACAGCTGGCGCGTGCTGAACCGCCCGATCAAGTAGGCCGACAGCGGAATGACGACTGCCTCCACGAGCGAGTAGCCGCTCGTCAGCCACTGCACCGTGGTGGCGTCCACCTGCAAGTCGGCCATAATGGCCGGCAGTGCCGGCGACAGCAGCGTCTGGTTCAGCACCGCCAGCAGCACGCCCACCAAAAGCACGCCCACCATAACCAATTCTTTTCTCTCCACGCCTAAAGCCATGCTCGCCCAACCTCTCTCGTCTCGTCCGTGAAAAAAGCGAATGTTCTGATGCTACCGACTCTCCCGAAAAAGAGAAGAGGCCGCTCGGCAAGCGGCCTCTTTGCAATCGGCGGAAATCAACGAGAGAAGATGCGGGGCTCGGACAGCGGTCCCGCCACCCCGCAGATGCCCGCCCGTTTAAGCGGTGGTCTTCACGGCGCCTTTGTCGCAGCGGTTGCCCCAGCTGTCGATGATGTCCTTGTCGCGGTAGACGCAGATGATCTCGCAGTGGTTGGCGCACTTGTTGCACTCCACCTCGCGGGTCTTGAAGTCGAAGTCGAGCATGGCCTCGAAGTCGAAGGTGCCGCTCGCGAACGGGCCCGACTCGGCGCCCTCGATGGGGCCCGCATCGGCCGCCAGAAGCGCCGCGCCGAAGGCGCCCATGAGATGCCCGTCCGGGTCCACCGCCACGGGCATGCCCAGCTGCTCCTCGAAGGCGTGCACCACGCCGGCGTTCTTGGACACGCCGCCCTGGAACACCACGGGCGCGGCGATCTTCTTGCCCTTGCCCACGTTGTTCAGGTAGTTGCTGGCCACGGCGTTGCAGAGCCCCGCGATAATGTCCTCACGGGCGTAGCCCACCTGGATCTTGTGCACCAGGTCGCTCTCGGCGAACACGGTGCAGCGGGCGGCGATGTTCGCCGGCTTCTTCGAGGTGAGGGCCACGTCCCCGAACTCCTCCACCTCCACGCCCAGGCGATGGGCCTGGGAAGACAGAAACGAGCCCGTGCCCGCGGCGCACAGGGTGTTCATGGCGTAGTCCACGGCGATGCCGTCCGATACGCAGATGATCTTGGAGTCCTGGCCGCCGATCTCAAGGATGGTGCGCACATCCGGATGCAGATAGGTGGTGCCCACGGCATGGGCCGTGATCTCGTTCTTGATAACCGAGGCGCCCAGCATGGCGCCCACGAGCCGCCGTGCGCTGCCCGTGGTGCCCGCGCCCACGATCTGGAAGTCATCGCCAGCCTCGGCCAGCTGGGCCTCAAGCTCGCGCACGACGTTCTTCGACGCCTCGGTGGGGTTGCCCTCGGTCCACAGATACGACCGCGCGATAATGGTGCGGTTCTCGTCGATGACGACGCCCTTGGTGGAAATGGACCCGATGTCGATGCCCAGGTAAGCCTTGGTCATTTTCTCTTCTCCTTTTTCATGGCGAGCATGTCGTAGAACGCCTCGAGGCGCGTGTCCAGGCCGGTATCGGAGGTCTGGGAGTCGTAGGTGAGGTACAAAATGGGCACGGCGAAGTCCTCGCTCACCTTCTGCAGCACCGGGATGCAGTCGATCTCGGGGGTGCAGCCCGCCGACTTCGCGTGGATGATCCCGTCGAAGCCGCCCTCGGCGTACTTCTTCGCCGCGAGCACCGTCAAGGTGGAGGTGGGGCCCATGTCGTAGGTGAGGTAGTCCTTCGCGCCCACGCGCAGGTTCGGCTCGTTGTAGCGCAGATAGCGGTTGGTGAAGTTCAGCATGCGGTGCACTTCCACGCCCATGGCCACAAGCTTGTGGTCCAGCCCCAGATTGCTGCGCTCATCGATGGCGGTGAACATCTCCCCCACAATGCCGATGCGGATGGGATCGGCCGGCTTGTCCAGCGGAACGGCACGCATCTCGCCCATGGCGTCGCGATAGGCCTGGGCGATGTCGCGCTCGTCGGTGCAGGCGCGCATGGCATCCATGGCGCGCGCCCAGGCGACGTCGAAGGCCCCGCGCTCGCGTTCGAAGCCGGCATTGGCCAGGTAGAAGTCGCGCAGACTGTCCAGATGGGCAATCATGCGGGCCAGAGCCTTCATCTGCACCACGCCGTGGGGAATGTCCACATCCGGGTTCACGGTCTTCAGCACTTCCTTGGCCCAGCCGATATAGCCCTTCTCGATGCCATGGGCGAAGTTCAGCATGATGAAGTCGTAGCCCATGTCCCGCAAAATGGAGTCCTGCAGCTCGCCGTAATAGCCGAGCCGGCACGGGCCGCCGAACTGGATGAGGATGTCGGCCCCCAAATCGAGCGCCTCGGCGAAATCGCCCAAAATGTGCTTGAAGGGGGTGCACACGTAGTCGCTGGAATTCTGCACGCCCACCTCGCTGGCGGCGCGGGTGGCCTCGGGCAGGGGCAGGTAGTCCACATCGAGCACCTGCTCGCAGAAGAACTTGAAGGCCGGATCATAGTAGCAATAGCGGAAGAAGGCCGCCTTGGTGTACTTGTGGTGCTTGGCCTTGTGGCGGGCGCGCTTGGCCGCCTTGCGGTCGGCGTGCAGGCTCGGCGGACGCAGCCGCTCCCGCTCGACGGACACCTTCGAGCGCACCTGCTCGATCATGGTCTGGGGCTTAGCCACGGACGTAGCCTCCCTTCTGCTGGAAACGCAGGATATCGACGAAGCTCTCCACGCGCGTCTCCACGCCGGCGGTGCCCGACTGCGCATCGATCATCAGGTTCAGGATGGGCGTGCCCTGGATGCAGCGCATGATGGCGTCGTCGGTCATGGAGTCGGGGCCGCAGGGGAACGCGCTGATGAGTACGATGCCGTCGATGTGATCCTCCAGCATGAGGATGGCCCCGATAAGCTCGCGGTTGATAAGCCACGGCATGGTATCGGAGAACTCGAAGCTTTTCTTGTAGGCCTTGTCGTGGTCCACCGCGTCGGCGTAGACCACCGTGGCGCCCAGGTCGGAAAGTGCGTCCACCACCGCGCCCGACAGGTAGGGGTCGTGGGTGATGTAGGGATGGGCCACCACGAGGATACCCAGAGGGGCCGCATCGGCCGAAGCCGCGCCCGCGCCCCCGGCGGCCCCGCGCGCAGCCGCACGGCGCTCGTCCAGGGAGCGCATGAGGCGCACCTGCGCATCGGAGAGGGCCTTGTCGTGGGCCTCCTGGGCATCCCAAGCCGCCTTGAATGCCCGGCGCCCGTCGCGGGGCGACACCCCCATGCGCGCGGCCATCTCCTCGAAGGGACGGCGCACGTCCTTCATCTTGCGGGCGTCGCGCACCTCGCAGGAGACAACGCGCAGGTGCTGATCGCGAAAGGTGCTCTTCACCATATCGGTCGCCGACTGGAACTTCGTGCAGAAGCCGGCGCGATGGTCGCCCGTGGGATAGCTCGGCACGAACACGGCGTCGCAGCGGCCGACAAGGCTCGCCACATGCCCGATGAACACCTTCGACGCCAAGCAGCACTCGTCCACCGACAGGCGCTCGCCCTCGTCGGCGATGGCCTTGTCGGTGGCGTCGCTCACTACGACGGTGCGGCCGATGCCCTCGAAGAACGTCGTCCACAGCACGCCGAACCGGTAGAACAGAAGCGCCCGCGGAATGCCCACCACGCGGACGTCGGCCCAATCTGTCGCTTGGGGCACGAAAACCTCCTCACACGGGAAGCGCCGCGAAGGCGGCGCATATTTCAGTCAATCGCTCATCTTAACACAGGGAAAACAGCCCGAGAACACGCCCTACAGGCAGCACAGAAACGGCTGGCAGAGGGTGGGACCGCATACGGCGCAGCAGCACAACGTGGAGGGATCGCATCCGGCCGAGAAGCCTCGCCGCTCGCTCTCCTGCTGGTAGGCCCGGGCCCGTGCGCCGATGACAGCCTCGGCTTGGCGGTAGTCGGCGTTGGTGGGCTCGGCCTTGCGGGCGGCGCGAATCTGGTCCACGGCGGCCACAGCGTTGCCGGCCCCGTAGTTCGCCAAAGCCGCCAGGTAGTACCACCGCCCGGTGCGCTCGGTCAGGGGCAGAGCCGCCAGCACGGAGAGGGCGGCCTTGTAGTTGGCCGCATCGATGAACAGCACCGCCTGGCGCAGCTCGGCCGAATCGGTGGCCGACACCTCGGGCCGTGGGATGGAGCTCGCCCGCGCCCAGCTGTTGAAGATATCGTCCCAATCCACTTCCACCCACTGGTACTGGTAGCCGCCCGGCCCCGTGCCCGCACCGCCCGCGCCGCCGGCGAAGGGGTTGCCGCCCGCGCCTCCCGGGCCGCCCCAGCCATAGCCGGGGTTGTAGGGCGCGCTATAGCGGCGCCGGGCGTCTTCCCGCGCATACTTCTCAGGGTTCGTGATGCGGTCGTAGGCCTCGTTGATCTTCTTCAGGCGCTCCTCTGCCTGCGGATCATCGGGGTTCAGGTCGGGATGGTTCTCGCGGGCCTTCTTGCGGTAGGCCTTCTTTATCTCGTCGGCCGAGGCGTCGCGCGCAACCCCCAGCACCTTGTACGGGTCGTCTACCATGGTCGTGCGCTCCTAGGAGGACCGGTGGGCCGCACCCGGATCGATGCTCATCGACTCGAAGCGGTGCTCCATCCATTGGTTGTCGAAATGCTCGGCGCAGAACTGCTCGAGCGCGTTATCGGGCGCCGCACCCGCCAGGCGGGAATACCAGCAGTCGAGCGCCACCAGGGTCATCACCCCGTTGAAGATCATGAGCGCGGCGCACACCGCCGTGATGGAGTAGCGCCAGCGCCAGGGAATGAGATTCACCGTATGCAGCAGGGCCGGCAGGGCCAACTTCACCCACACCACCCCGAGCGCGCCCCACATGCACATGAACATGAAGTTGGTGCGCCCGTTGATATTGAGGAAGGTGCCGGTGTAATCCCAGGCCACCGCGCCGAAGGCATATTCCATGAACCAGCTGACGAAGTACTCGAAGGCCCCTCCGATAAGGGCGCTCACCAGAAACACTACGGGAACGGGAGCGTTGTGGAACCGATTGAGCGCAAGCGTCATAAGCAGCGCCCCGAAGCCGTAGATGGGCGAGAAGGGGCCCCACAGAAGCCCGGCGCGATCCTCGTAGTGGCCGAAGTCTACCACGAGCACGTGGTAGATGGACTCGATCACCACCCCGGCCACGCTGGCGATGACGAAGATCCAGAACAAGTTGAAGAAGTCCAGCTCGATGAAGCCGGCCCCTGACTTATCCAGGCCGAGGGTGCCCTCCTCCATTTCCTCCCGCGTTTCCATGAGGCGCAGCCGGCGCTGCAGCTCGCGCTCGTCGGACAGCGACGGATCCACGAACACATGGGCCGCCACCAAGATGAGCGCCATGACCCCGATAAACCACAGGCTCTCGTTCACGCCGTACAGCATAAGGTCGCAAGCGAACGCCACGACTAGGGCGATGGCCATGGCCTCGGCGATGAGCCGCGCCCGGCGCCGGCGCCCGCGCAGCAGACGCACTCCCAGCACCACAGCTGCCACTACGGTGAAGGCCAAGGCGATCACCAAAGCGGCCCACAGCACCATGGTTAGCACCGAGTACTCCCGGCCCGAGCCATCCACGAAGGCCTTGCCCGTGGCGAAGAGCACCACGAGCGTCGAGGGGGCCGACACCAGGCCGCCCACGATCAGCAGCACGCCGAACACCTTCAGGCCCAAAGGCGTGTGCGCCCGACCGCTCCCAATGCCGGGGTCGGGCTGCAAGGGGGTTTGTTGAAGAAGCGTGGAATCCATGGCGCTATGGTATCATGACCCCCGAATTCAGGCCCTAAGCCCACAACATGCCCGCAAGATGCCACCGATTTGACACTCGGCCGATCCGATGGACAGACAGCTCGGGACCGCCCTCCACCCCGAAAGAAGGGAGCCCGCCGGTGACCACAGAGCCGAAGGATACCGCCGTCTGGTATCTCCGCATGTTCTCCTACCTGCTCATCCTCTGCGGTCTGTTCGGCCTCGTCACCGGCGCCGTCGTGCTCTACCAGGCCGTCGCCGATGGGAGCGTCGACGGGATCGTCCTTTCCCTCGGTTCCGTGGCGCTGGGACTCTCCCTCATGGCGGCCAACGCCATCACGCTCGCCGCCGGCCTGCTCGGTCGTGCGACCTCCCGCAACCCACGCCGTACGCCCTCGCTCTTCACCGTGGCCCTGGCCGGCATTGCGGCCACGCTCCTGGGGCTCGGCCTCTGCTCGGCCACCGGAGCCGGCATGCCCACCTCGCTGCTCTTCAACGGCCTCATCATGATTATCGGCGCCGTTATCGCCCATAATCTGCGCAACGGCGCGGAATAAGCGGCAAGACCTAGCCTTTCGCCCCCTCCGTCGGGTACAATGCGTCAATAAGGCCGCGAGGGGTTGCGGCCCGTCATCCAGGAGGATTCATGACTGACCACGATTCGCAGAAGGCCGCACGCGAAGCTGCCGCCGCTTTCATCCAGAGCGCTGCGGAGGCCGCGCCCGAGGGTGCCGGCGCCGCGGCCGCAACCGATACCGTATCGGCCCCCGAGGCCACCTCAGCTGACATGAGCCGCGATGCCGCGGCAGTCCCGGGCGACGACCGCCCCGGGAACGCCCCCGCAGCTTCCACCGTTGCCGCAGCGGCCGCCGATGGTGGCGTCGCGGCCGCGGCCCCCAGCCAGAGCGCTCCCAGCGCCGGCGAGGCTTCCGCGGCCACGGCGAGCGGCCCTGCTCCCGCGGCCCCGATCGCGCCCGAACCGCCCCTGCCCCTGACATCCCCCGCCGTGGCCTACGGCACCGTGGATGCGGCGAAGGCCCAGGGGGGCAAACGAGGCGGTGGTGCCCTGGCCGTGGTCATCACCTTGGCCATCATCGCCCTCGTTGCCACCGGCGCCGTGGCCTACCTCTTCACTTCCGGCTTCTTCGCCCAGGAAGCGCCGACGCAGACCCAGCGCGTCGCCCTGGCCGACAACCGCGTCGAGGCGGCCTTCAACGAGCTGGCCCTGGAGATGCCGGACATCTCCCGCTTCGCCTACGTCTCCCAAGATTCCCTCATCGGCCCGAAGTTCAGCGACATCGCCATCGGCGAGCCGGTCAACCTCGGCGTGAGCGGCCAGACCGTCGTGCAGTGTACCGCCACCGCCACGGCCACCTACAAGAACAAGGGCGTGGAGATCACCATGCCCGTCACCCTGCCCTTCGAGTACTCCGAGACGAGCGAGACCTGGATCCCCGGGGAAGCCACCTGCGGCGAGCAGACGGCCACGCCCCTCACCCCCGCCGCAGCCGGCGACATCATGGACAACCTGAACGCCATCCTGGCCGCCCACGACGCCACCTACAGCGAGGCCATGGCCGGCGCCTCCGTGGTGAAGACCTCCACCGATCTCACCACCGACGGCGGCCCGCTCACCGTAACCCTCTCGAAGCAGGCGCAAACCCAGGTTGACGGGAAGACGGTCAACGAGCAGCGCACATCCGTGGTCACGCTGAACGTGTCCTGGTCCAACAACGAAGGCTGGCACGTGAGCGTCCACAATGCGGGCCAGATCGACTATGACACGGAGCAGCCCGCCGACAGCGAGAACAAGGACGACGAGGATAAGGACAAGGACGATCCCACGGCCGGCAACAGTCCTGCCTCAGTGGACGCGCGGGCCAATACCGCCCCCGACAAGCTCGGCGAGGTGTACTACGGCGACAGCGTGTCGCTGTCCGGCACCCTGCGAGCCCTTGGCTCCTCGAGCGCTCTGGCCCAGGGCAACGGCCACAGCAACGGCAGCCTCAGCGCCGATGCCGACGGCCGCGTACAGCTCGTCCTGGAGCTCGCCCGTCCTCTCGAGCTGAGCATCAACGGCACCGCCTACCGCCTCTCCTATGTGGCCGTGGCCGTGGCCGGTCTCGACGACAACGGCCAGGGCCTCGTCGGACGCAGCGCCGATGTGCAGGGCCCCCTCGAGGAGTCCTTCGCCACGAGCTGGTCCCCCATCGGCATCAAGGCCCTGGAGATCCACGTCGAATAGCGAATAGATCGGCGCTTAAAGCGGGAGCCCCTCCCGCCAAACTCCACCTATTCCGGCACCGAACGAGAACGGACCCGCTCAATGGCGGGTCCGTTCTCGTTCATCCCCGAGGGAAGGGCGCGCCCTTCCCTACTGAAGGGGCGTGCCGGGATTCTGGGGGTAACCGGGGGTGGGCTGCACCGGGGCCGCCGGCATGGCGAGAGCGGTCCACTCCGGCGCGTAGCGGGCCACCCAATGGCCGAGACCGCGCAGCGTGAGGGTCGAGGCCAGCGCCTCCGCAAAGCAGGCGAGCACGCACACGATGAGCGCTGCGAACAGGGTCGGTCCCGCAATAACGCCAAGCAGACCCACTACCTCGCCAAAGGAGGGATCGGACGCCGCCGAAGCGGAAACGGCCATCGGCATCGCAGCGCCCATGGCCAGCAGCATAGCGAAGAGCAAGACCACCATCGACACCACCGCCGCGATGAAGCCGACCGCTACACCGGGCACGAGGGTCACCAACAGCAGCTGGCCCCAGTTGCGCTGAGCCACCGCCCACAGGTCCTTCACGGCGAACCCGTCGCCGATGGTGTAGCCCATGATCATGCGCATCTGCATGAGGCTCGCCGCCACTGCACCGGCCAGGCTCAGCGCCAACGAGACAAGGACACCGAGCAGCGGGATAAAGACCAGGATCATTCCCGCCACGCTGACGACAATACCCACCACCAGACTGATAACGAAGGCATAGAAGCCGTATTCGAAGTTCTTGCCCGTCACATACTTCGGTGGCATGGGCGTACGGCCGCCGAAAGGCACCTCACGCGCCCAGTGCAGCAGATAGCCCGCAACCACGAAGTTCAGGATAGGCACGCACATGATAAGGCCGAGCACCACCAGTTTGCCGACGTAGCCCGGCGTCGCCTTGATGTCGGCCCAGGCGGCGCCGAGGCAGCCCTGGGCGTACACCGGCTGCGTCGGCTGCGGCTGAGGAGCCGTGTAGTTCATTTGATCCATGACGATCCTTTCTCTTCTGCGGGCAGCGCCCGCCTCACCAGGGCGGCGGTCAGCTCGTTTCGCGCGAGAATGCGTCCGTCCGCGTCGTCGCGCCAAATGGCTGGCATCGTCGCGCCCCCATTGTGACAGCCCGAACTTACTGACGCCCAATCAGTAGCGGAATCGTCATCTTTTTATCAGAGAGCGGGGATCGCGGGCGAGCTGAAGCCCGCGGCCCTACGGAGCCTGCCGAGTTCCGTGTCCATGCCGGATGCCAAGCACTTGCAGGGGCGGGTTTCAGCCCGCCCGCTCAACCGCCCGTCGGCCGTCCGCTCGGCCTCCCCTTACGACAGCTCGCGCCTCTCCATAACCGTATAGGCGGGGCGAATGTTGCGCTTCACGATGCGGTAGCACAGAAGCGCGGTTAAGGGCATCCCCAGGCACAGCACGGCACCCACCTTGAAGGAGGCCATGGTGCCGAACAGGTCGATAATGGCCCCGGCCGTAGTGGGCCCGAAGGCCGCGCCGCAGGTGTAGCCGGCATTCAGCCAGGTGATGGCCTCGGTCAGACGGGCGTCGGGCACGGCTCGCTCGCACACGCCGTTGGCCACGATCAGCAGCGGCGAATAGGTGGCCGCCCCGATCAGCGCCACCACCATAAGCGAGGGTGCCGAATTGATGAAGAACATGGTGCCGAAAGACAGCCCCAAAGCGCAGGCGGCCACCACCAGCTGCTTGGCCAGGGGCGCCCGCAAGCGCACCATCCCGAACAAGAACCCCACAACCATGGACACCGCACCAGAGGCCATGAGCACGGCCCCGGCAAAATCGGGGCTGTGCAAATCTTCAGCCAGCGACACCGTCGCCGTGTCGAACAGACCCAAGAAGGCCCCGGCGAAGGCATAGATGATAAACAGCACCCGCACCGCCGGCGACGTGCGCATGAGGCTCTTCTTGGGCACCGAGCGACCCGCCCCCGCGCCCACCGCCGCCGGCTCGCCCTCCACCTCGGCGGCAGCAGCCTCCGCGCCCTCGGCCAGGTTGTCCGACCAGCCGGGCACCGGCTCGGTGGACTTCGACGCGCACAAGAGTGCTACGCCCACGGCAAAGGCGGTCCCACCTGCAATCATGCCCGCCGTCGGCACGATGGCCGCCGCCAGTGCGATGGAAATAGACGGGCTGAAGATGAACGCCATGTCGTCCAGCACGCTCTCGTAGGAGAACATGGTGCGCAGATCGGGAGCCGCCTCGCCCAGCTTCCCCGACCGAATCAGATAGGTCCACCGCGCACGGGCCATGGCCTGGGGGCTCGGGTAGAATCCCACGAGCAGCGCACCCACGAACAGCGGCCACACCGGTCCGTGCACTGCCGTGTTCCCCACCAGAATGACCAGGCCGAGCAGCGACACAGCGGCCGCCTTGGGCACCACGGCCGACTGCCCGCGCTCGTCGATGCGCTTGGACACCCGCGGCGTTACCACGAAGATGGACAGCGCGATCAGCGACGAGGCCAGCCCTGCCGTGAAAAACGAGTACCCCGACAAGGTGAGCATGGTCACCACGCCGATGTTCAGCATGGCGCCGAAGAAGCGCATGAGCAGGCAGGCGATGTCGAAGGCGTAGGCCGATCGCACCTGCAGCACCTTCTTGTACACACCGGGACTCACCGCCGCCATGACCTTCACCTCGCTTTCGTCCGTGCAATCCTCGACAAGAGACGCCCGGCCAACCAGCCGAGCGCACGTTATCAGGGTACCACGCCGCCCGCACCTCGCGGAAGGGAGAACCCGCCAAGAAGCCGGCCGCCCCGTTGGACGCCCCCACAAGAGGACGATCCTAGCCGCCAACTTGTAGTACCATAGGCGGCGAACTTTTCACCGAGCAAGCCTATTTCAAGGAGCATCACCTATGTACGATGGACTGACGAGCCCCGGCCGCAACGACGAATGCTGGTGCGGCAGCGGCAAGAAGTACAAGAAGTGCCACCTCGATTTCGACGAGCGCCTGGAAGGGCTCTTCGAGGCCGGCGAGGACGTGCCGAGCCGCGATCTGCTGAAGACCGCCGCCGACATCGAGGGCGTGAAGCGCTCGGCTGCCGTGAACGTGGGCGTACTCGATTACGTGGCCGAGCGCATCGGGCCCGGCGTGACCACCGAGCAGATCGATACGTGGGTGCACGACTACACCGTCGAGCACGGCGCCATCCCCGCGCCACTCAACTACGAGGGCTTCCCGAAAAGCGTGTGCACCTCCGCCAACGAGGTGGTGTGCCACGGCATTCCGAGCGCCGACGAGGTGCTCACCGAGGGCGACATCGTGAACGTGGACTGCTCCACCATCCTGGACGGCTACTTCTCCGATTCCTCCCGCATGTTCTGCATCGGCAAGGTATCGCCCGAAGCCGCCGACCTGGTGCGCGTGACCAAGGAAGCCGTGGAGGAAGGATTGAAAGCCGTGAAGCCCTGGGGGCATTTGGGCGATGTGGGCGCCGCGGTGAACGAGTACGCGAAGGCCCACGGCTACACGGTGGTGCGCGAGTTCGGCGGCCACGGCATCGGCCTGGAATTCCACGAGGATCCCTTCGTCAGCTTCGTCACGGAGCCGGGAGAAGGCCCCATCATGGTGCCGGGCATGATGTTCACCATCGAGCCCATGATCAACGCCGGCGCCCAGGAGATCGACATGACCGACCCCAACGGCTGGACCGTGCGCACAGCCGATAGGTCGCTTACGGCCCAGTGGGAAGTGCAGATCGTCGTCACCGAGGACGGCTACGAGCTCTTGAGCTGGTAAGGGCCACCGTCGAGCGCGACAGAGGGACGCGATTCCGGGGACGTCTGAGCGCCCCCTGGAGAACGCGATTGCCAGGCAATAGCTTCCACTTCAGCATCAGCGATTACGGGATGGTACCGAGATGCGTGCGTCGTCTTCGCTATTGCCATGATCGCGTTCGGAAGGGGATGAGCGCGAAGTCGGCCACGGAATCGCGTCCCTCTGTCGCGCTCGGCACCGAGTCGCTAGCCTGACCTGGGGTTGGCAACCGCAGGGCGCTTGAAAATGATGCCGCAAGTTGGTGGATTCGGCTCGCCGGCTACCGTAGAGTGGAATGCGTCGATACCGCCTGACCGATCGCATATTCACCCCGAGAGGACCCGCTATGAGTTTCCGAGACAACCTGCAGTATCTGCGCGCCACCCACGCCATGACCCAAGAGCAGCTGGCCATGATGGTAGGCGTGAGCCGCCAATCCGTCACCAAATGGGAGGCCGAGCGCGCCTACCCCGAGATGGACAAGCTGTTGAAGCTGTGCCAGATATTCGACTGCACCTTGGACGAGCTGGTGACGGGCGACCTGACTGCCACCTCCCCCACCCCGCGGGCCCAGGCCGCCGCTGCCGCCATGCGTGAGAACGCCGGCGGCCCACCCCTGGACGTATGCGGCTACGACGAGCATATGCGCGCTTTCGCCACGAAGATCGCCGCCGGAGTCTTCTCCATTCTCCTGGGCGTGTCGCTGCTTATCTTCGTGGGCACCGCCGCCGAGCGCTTCAATCCGAACCTGGAGGCCCTTACGCTCATTCCGCTATTCGTCGGCATCGGCGTCGGCACCGCCCTCATTCTCACGGCCTCGTTCCAGCATGCAGAGTTTCAGCGCAGCCACCCCTACGTCCAGGACTTCTACACCGCCGACGACCGCCGCGCCACCCAGCGCTCCTTTGTGATCAACCTCGTCGCCGGCATCTTCCTCATCTTCGTCGGCATCGTGGGAGCGAGCCTCACCGATGGGAGCGGGAACTTCGTCGAGGGTATCGCGAGCGGCTTCATGATGGCCCTCATAGCGATAGCGGTGTGGCTCATCGTGCGCGCCTCCATCCTGCTGTCCCGCGTGTACGTCGCCAACTACAACGAGGCCCGCGAGCAAGCCATGGCCGAAAGCGACACATGGAAGTACCTCCGCGAATCGGACGCAGCCCAGCTGCGCGGCTTGTACACCGACGAGCAGATCTGCGAGCTGTTGGGCATACCGAACGCCTCGGATGCGGAAATTGCCCGCGCCCGGGCGCGCCTGGAACGACGCCATCGCAAGAGCCAGCTCACGAGCGGCCTGTGCGGCATCATCATGATCATTGCCACCATAGTGGGCATGGCGCTGCTGCTCGTGCCCCAGTGGCACACGGCCTACTTCTGGATGGCCTGGTTCGTCGGCGGCCTTTTGTGCGGCGTGGCCAGCATCTTCGTATCCACCTTCGTGAAGGACGATCCGACAGCGTAAGGCCGGACAACCACCGCGCCCGTCTTCGTCAGAGCGTTTTGCGAAACGGTGGCGGAAATCCTACGGTCGCCATACGATTAGCGCGCCGCTCCGTTTTCGGGGCGGCGCGCTCCTTATGCTGACAGGTGTTCTATCGTCCCCATCCCTGAGAGGAGCTTTCCATGGCTGAGAACACCCATCCTACGCCTGGCACCTCTGCCGGCTACGCCGCCGAGGGCCGCGAGCTCGAGCGTGACTCCCTTGCCCCCACCTACCCCATCGAAGGATCCGATAGCGCCGTCACGGCCGACGAGGTCGTCACCGAGACGATTGCAGTGGCCGATGAGGGCCCCGGCACCATCGACGGTGTTGAGATGGCCGCGGCGGGCGATAGCAGTGAGATGCTCGGCGAGGTCTTGCAGTCCCAGGAGCTGAACCCCGACGAGCCCGCCGTTACCAACGAGCCCGTGTCCCTGGAGGGGGCAGCCCCCGCAGCGCCCGCCACCCCCGTGTTCGATGCTGACGCAGGCCATACCGTGGAAGGCCGGGCCATGGAACGCGAGAACCTCGCCCAGTCCTATCCCGACCAGCCCGCCGCTATTCCCGGTGCAACCGGAGCCGTCGCTAGCCACCAGGCAGCCTACCAGGCGGCCTACGGCGCCCCCCATGCGCCCCAGCAACCGGCCCCCGCACCGCGCCAACCGGAACCGGGCCATGCCGGTACCTACGACCCCCACGCTGCCGTCCAAGCCGCAGCCCTCAAAAAGCAGGCCACAAGCCTCGATCCCGAGCGCGCATTCCTTATCGGCGGCATCGTCGTCGGCTGCATCGTCATCGTGTTCGGCCTCTGCATGCTCGCCTTCTACACGCCTGCCGAGGTAAGCGAGCTCTTCGATGGCTACCGCATGAACGGCGGCCAGGCCTTCTCCGGCACGGGCGCCACGGCCCAACAGATCCTGAAGGCCGGCTTCTCCATGCTGCTCATTGCCATCGGCGCCACCGACGTCTGCGCCTTCGGCGCCAAGCTCGCCCGCAGCCGCAAGCACGACCGTCGCACTCAGCAGTAGGCACCGTCCCCATCCTCTCAATGCTCAGCGCCCTCCCGCCATCAGGCCGGAGGGCGCTGGGATTGTCCCGCGATTCGCTTCTCCCCGACTCCGTGCGGGAGCAGGAACCATTCTATTAGTTAATCGCAGAGACCCCTGCAGTTTACCTCGGTTGAAAAGTAACAGAGAAAGCTTTCGTTTTGCATTTTTTGTGGGGGTTGCTATAATAGTCGGCGACTTACGAGGAAGCTCACCAGCTTCGCATAGATGAGGGTTCTGTTTTTGGAGGGGACAGGACCCTTTGTCTTTTTCTGGAGTGCCTGACACCCTCCGGCTTTTCGCGCCGGGGCCACCCCGGTCGCACCGAGGGCTCAATGACAAGGGAAGCCCCACGATCTTCGCCACACAGCGCTCCTCTTTCACAAAAGCTACCGGCAATCATAGCTTCTGGCCACCAGAAGCCTTGAGGAGCTCGCACTCAGATTCCCCCGAGGCTCCCTGTGTGGGCGGCATATTTTCAACTTCTTGAAAACATGCCACTATTCACCTACATATTGTGGTATCATTCCCATTCGCTAACTAGATATGGTGAACTTGGGAACGTCCGCATAGTCGGAGCCCCACGAGATGCAAGGAGCAACTGCCATGGAGAACAAGATGATCGACGGCGTGAAGGTGTCCGTGAACTACGCCCAGGCCGACGACGCCCCCGTGTCCGACGCGGAGATTCAGGCCTATATCAAGCGCGCCCACGAGAAGTACCCCCACGGCCAGCTGGAGTCCCTCACCCTGGATGTGGACGGCGAGGATGTGGGCATCCACTACGGGCTCGCCCCGGTGAAGTTTGACCGCATCCGCCGCATCACCGGCTATCTGGTGGGCACGCTGGATCGCTTCAACGATGCCAAGCGCGCCGAGGAGCACGACCGCGTGAAGCACGAAGTTCCCTCCTGCTGCATCAAATAGCATCCTTGCGCGAAAAACGCGAGAGACCCGCTGCGGAATCGCCCGCAGCGGGTCTCTTTTTCCGTCCGGTGGAAAAGGCGCGACCTACAGGGGCAGGCGCCCCTCCAGAGCGCGGCCCAACGTCACCTCGTCGGCGAATTCCAAATCGCCGCCCACCGGCAAGCCGCTGGCGGGCCGGCTCACCTTCACGCCCAAAGGCTTGATAAGCCGGGCCAAATAGGCGGCGGTGGTCTCGCCCTCGATGTTGGGGTTCATGGCCAGCAGCACCTCGTCCACCTCCTCGCGGCCCAGACGGGCCATGAGATCGGCGATGCGCAGCTGGTCGGGACCGACGCCCTCCATGGGGGCCAGGACCCCGCCGAGCACATGGTAGACCCCGCTGAACACGGCGGTGCGCTCGATGGGCGGAATATCGCGCGGCTCGCTCACTACGCAGATGACCGAGCCGTCGCGCTTCGCACTCGCGCAGATCTCGCACAGGTCGCCCTCGGCGTAGTTGAAGCAACGTGTGCAGAAATGCACGCCGGCCTTCACCTCGCGGATGGCATCGGCCAGGCGCAGGGCCTCGGACGCATCGGTGTTCAGGATCCAGTAGGCCATGCGCTGGGCCGACTTCGGGCCCACGCCGGGAAGCCGTTCCAGCTCGTCGAGGAGCTTCTGTATGGAAGGTGCCGCCTGCACGAATATCGCCTCGGATCGCGCCGATTACATCAGGCCGGGAATCTTCATGCCGCCCATGATGGCGTTCATGCGGCTATTGGCCGCCTCGGAGGCGGAGCGCAGGGCCTCGTTCACCGCGGCCACCACCATGTCCTGGAGCATCTCCACGTCCTCCGGATCCACCGCCGTCGGGTCGATGACGATGTCGGTGACCGTCATATCGCCCGTGGCCGTGGCCTTCACCATGCCGCCGCCGGCAGAGGCCTCGAAGGTCATGGCGGCGATCTCCTCCTGGGCGAGGGCGGCGTCGCGCTGCATTTTCTGGGCCTGCTTCATCATCTTCTTCATATCCATGGGGTGCACTCCTTGGTTCTCGGGAATGAGCGGAACTATTGTAGGCCATCGGGCCCTAGGACACGGGCTCGAAAGTCACGCCGTCACCGAATCCGAAGGCCAGCGAGGCGTTCAGATCGGTGTCGTCGGGCTCGGAGGAGGGGTTCGGCGAGGGGCCCGACACCGTATCGGGCTCCGGCGGCAGCTGCGTCGAGGGCACCATGGCCGGCGCAGCCTGGGGCGCCGCCGGCTGTGGCGCCGCCGCGGCATCCGGACCAGGCTGGGGCGACGAGGCCGCAGGACGAGCCGGGGCGGTCTCCCAGGGCGGCACCTCGCTCGGAGGGACGTCCCCATCGTCGTAGGGCACGTAGTCGTCGTAGGGAGGCTGATCGTCATCAAGAGCGGGCGCCGGGGCGGGGCTCGGAGCCGAGGCAGCCGGAGACGGCGCCGCTCCGGCGGTCTTGGCCGGGGCGGGGGCCGAAGCGCCGCTCGGACCGGCGGCCGGGCCGGCAATCACCGGAGCGGCCGCAGGAGCCGGCGCGGCCGTCGGGATGCTCGCCGCTGCCCGCGCCGCCGCAGCGGCCACGGGATTCGGCGTCGCGATACCGCCGGCCGCAGGCGCCGATACAGCCGCCGCAGCTGCGGTGCCGCCGGCCTTGCGCAGGGCGAAGGGCACGTCGCAGCGGGCCTCATGGCGCAGGGCCGCCCCCAGCTCCTGCTGCACGTCGGGCTTCTGCACGGCGCGGAACGCGAAATCGTTCTCTGCCGGAAACTCCACGATGAGAGACGAGCCGTCGAAGATGGCCTTGGTGTTCATGAACAGGACGCCGTAAGCGGCCTTCGACTTCTTAAGGGACGCGAGCACCCCGGCCCACAGGCGCTGGAGCGCTGCCGCATTGGCCAACGTCGCCGCCATCTCGGGGGACAGGCTGCCGCCCGCAGCCGGAGCCGAAGCCACCGCCGGGCTCGCGGCCGATGCGGGCACCGGGGCCGCCTGAGCGGGATTCGCCGCAGCACGCGCGGCCGGGGCGCTCTCGCTGGGCGCAGCCGCGGCGGCGGCAGCCGGGGCCATCGTCGGGGCGGAAGCCGGCGCAGCGGCCTGGGGAGCCGTCGCGACCCCCATCGGAACCGCCGATGCGTCCGCTATGCCCTCGGACACCGCCGGCGCAACAGGGGCGCTCGGCACTGAGACTGCCGGGGCGGCCGCACCCAACGGCGCCGCGACAGCCGAGGGCACAGCCGGGACCGTCGCCGCAGGCTCGGGGGCAGCCGACCCGACCGCGACCGGCGCCGAAGCCCCGCCGATTGCGGGAGCCGCCGTCACCACGGCCGCACCGGCCAGCTGGCGCTCGAGGGATTCCACCCGCTCCGCCAGGGCCGCCAGGGTCATATCTGCCTCGGGCCGCACCATGCGGGTCAGGGCGATCTCGAAGGACAACCGCGGGTTCGTGGAGGTCTTCAGCTCCGCCGACACATCCCCCAGCACCGCCAGCAGGCGCGCCAGGCGATCGACGCCGAACAGCGGCAGCTCCTCGGTCAGTTCCCGCCGCGTGCTCTCGCTCACTTCCAGCACCACGCTGTCGCCGGCCACGGCCATCACGTACATGTTGCGCACATGGGCCGCCAGGTCGCCCACGAACTGGGCCAGGTCGGCACCGGTTTCCATATATTCGGCCACCCACTGGAAGCAGGCCGCCGCATCCCGAGCGCCCACGGCCTTCACAATCTCGGCCAGATCCGTGTGATCCACCGACCCGAGCATGCGCTCGGCCACCTCCATGGTCACGGCCCCGTCGCCGAAGGCGATCAACTGCTCCAGGGAGGTTAGGGCGTTGCGCATGCCGCCCTCGGCCCGGTGGGCGATAAGCTCCAGGGCCTCTCCCTCGAACTCCACATCCTCGGCCGTGCAGATGGCTCCGAGGCGCGACACCATGGCCTCAGTGGAAATGCGCCGGAAATCGAAGCGCTGGCAGCGCGAGTGAATGGTCTCGGGCACCTTCTGCGGGTCGGTGGTGGCCAGGATGAACACCACATGGCTCGGCGGCTCCTCCAGCGTCTTCAGCAGTGCGTTGAAGGCCGCCTGGGAAAGCATGTGCACCTCGTCGATGATGTACACCTTCGAGCGGCCCCGGGTGGGGGCGAACTGCACGCGCCCGATGATCTCCTCGCGCACGTTCTCCACGCCGGTGCGGCTCGCGGCGTCCAGCTCGTAGACGTCGGGGTGCTCGCCGGCGGCGATCATCGCGCAGTCCTCGCAGGTGCCGTCGGGCTCAGCCGTAGGCCCGTGCTCGCACAGCAGCGCCTTGGCCAAAAGGCGGGCCGTCGTGGTCTTGCCGGTGCCGCGCGGGCCCGTGAACAGGTAGGCGTGGCTCACCTTGTCCTGGGCGATGGCATTCTTGATGGTGCGCTCGATGTGCTCCTGGCCGACCACATCCTCGAAGATCTGCGGTCGGTACTTGCGATACAGTGCCTCGGCCATGGCCTATTCCCCGCCTTTCCCCTTACGCCCGTTCATCGCCGCCTTGATGACGCCGATGAACGCCGGCGCCACCGACACGGCCACGATACCCAGCACGATTACCTCGAAGTGCTCTTGCACGAAGGGCACGCCCCCGAAGAAGTAGCCCACCAGAACGAACAGACTCACCCAGGTCACGCCGCCGATGACGTTAAAGAACGTGAACTTGGCGAAGTTCATGTGACCCGTGCCCGCAATGAAGGGGGCGAAGGTGCGGAAGAACGGCATGAAGCGCGTGATGACGATGGTCAGGCCGCCATAGCGCTCGAAGAAGTGATCGAGCTTAGCCATGCGCTCGGGAGTAAGGGCCTTCACCTTCCCCGAATCGATGATGCGGCTGCCGAACAGGCGGGCGATCCAATAGTTCGAGGTATTGCCCAAAACGGCCGCCAGATAGAACACGATGAGCGTGGCCCACAGGTTCAGGCCGCCTCCATCGGCGGAGAACACGCCAGCGGCGAACAGAAGCGAGTCACCGGGCAGAAACGGGAAGAACACCAGGCCCGTCTCCACGAACACGATAAGGAACAGCGGCGTGTACACCCATATCGGACCCAAGGCCACGATCCAGCCGGCAATGAAGCCGCGCGGGTCTTTCAGCAAGTTGACGAAGAAGTCGATAATGCCCATGAAGTCTCTAAACCTTTCATCAGGACGCCGCGAGCGGCGCGTCATGCCATGAAAAAGTGCCCCGAATAGGTATGGGCGCTCGTCAGCGGTCCCTTATGGCTGCTTCCTCCCGGACCTGACCAGGTTCGGAACTTGTCGCCGCCCATACCCATTCGAGGCACTCGAACTCGTAGGCCACCAGTATAGGCGAAACGGGCAAAACCGAGCGCGCCCGCAGCGCCGCGCAACCAAACTTCCACAGGGAACGACACGGCTCGGGCGGGGGCCTGCCCCTTCCCGGCGCGGGATCCCGGGCGTTCTCTCGTCATTTTTTGCCGTTCGCGTTAAGGAATTTGTAAGAAGTCGCCCCCGAGAAACCGTGAATTGCTACTATGGGCCTGCTGAGAAACAACGCTTAAACGCCACACCTGCGAAGGAACGTATGTCCCGATCCGACTACAGCCGCTACGACGACGAGCCGCGACGCCCCCAAGGCGGCCTCTCGCTTTCCACGGGACGGCTCGAGGGCCGGCCCCGCTCGGCAGCCGACGCGCGACGCACCCGCCATAACCCTCTGCGCGACGATTGCGCCAACCGACGGGCGCCCCAGAGGAGCTCCGCTCGCGCCGGCGCATCTTCGACCCGACAGCGGCCCGCAGGGGCACCGAACCGGAGCCGGGGCGCCTCGCGGGGCCATGGCGCGCCGACCGCCCGCGGCTCGCACCGAGACGGTGCGGCCGCATCTCCCCACGGGAGTCGTACACGCCATTCCGGCCTCGCGAAGGCCATCTTCGCCGGCGCCGCATCGCCCTTCACGCCTAAGGCCCGCACCATCGGCAGCCATGGGAGCGTCCCGGCCGGCGTCTTCGCCGGTGGCCTCGACGTGCGCCGCATCGGCGCTGCGGCCCTCGTCGTCGCCGTGGCCGTCATCTTCGTCATGGCCATCGCCCATGTTGGCCCCTTTGCCCCCGATACGCCCCGGGACGGCGCGAAGCACGTCGGGGTTCAGGGCCTCAACGCCGTGCAGGGCACCGGCGCCGCAATCAGTCAGAACGTAGCCACCCAGGTCAGCCTCGCGCGGCCCGTAGAACCCGATCTGGCAAAGCTTCCCGCCCACACCCCCACCCGCGAGGAGATCACGGCCCTCCCCGACCAGGCGACCCCCTTCGCCTTCGCCCTAAGCGGCGACGGGGAAACGGCCGCGCCGGAGCTGTCCGACCGCTCGCTCGCGAGCCTCGATCACGCGCTCGCCTACTACAGCGACAACGGCTACGAGGCCGGTTACCTGCTCATGGACCTCGGCACGGGACGCGGCATCGCCGGCAACCTGGACGCCTCCATCTACGGGGCGAGCTCCTTCAAGGGACCGTACTGCGCCTATGTCGTGAACAAGGAGTTCCCCAACGACATCAACCGCACGAGCTCGACGCGCCTGGCGCAGGTGGAGAACACCATCGTGTGGTCGGATAACTCCTCCTACGGCAAGCTGCGCCGCACCTACGGCACCGACGGCATGGAGGAGTGGCTCTCAGAGGCCGGAGTGAGCACCGACCTGGTCAACGACACGTACTTCCCCCATTACACCACCCGGCAGTCGGCCCTCATGTGGCTGAAGATCTACGACTACCTCACCACCGCCGACACTTCGGCCGCCCAGTGGCTCTCGGACACCTTCGCCAGGACCGAGGTCTCGTTCCTGCGCAACGGCGCCTCGGGCACCACGAGCGAGGGGCACACCGGCTACCTGCCTGAGGAAGGTTCCGGCACCGAGGAGGGCGTGGATGAGGATGCCGGGGAATCGGAAGCGGAAACCGACGCCGAGGGCGATGGTGCGGCAGAGACCGATGCCGAGGAGAGCGCGGCGGATCTCAGCGAGGCACTCATCTCCGCCACCGGCGCAAGCGGCACTGCGGGCGACCTCGCCGTGGCGGTAGCGGAAGAGCCCGACCTCGAGACAGGCGAGGCCAGCTCGCCGGACGAGGAAGGCGTGGCCTCCATCGGCAGCAACATCACCGTGCGCAACAAGGCCGGCTGGATCAACGGCGAGGAAGACGACGCGGTCTGCGACTCGGGTATTATCACCATCAACAACCGCGACTACCTCATGGTCGTCATGACGAACGCGCCGGACTCCGCCGAGGGCGAGCAGGCCTTCGCCCGCCTCGCCCGCACCCTCTTCGAGATTCGCGGCGATCTGGTGTGACGGAAGACGGCGAGCCCTCCCCCTCGTGGCCGGCGTCATCGGGAAACACGGAGCGCCCGAGGAGCGCATGAGCGCCAACTACCGCCGCTACGGCAGCTTTTCCGCCTACCTTCGCAATGGCCTGCGCCTCACCGACAAGGCCGGCGCCCGCCTGAAGGTGCTGGCGGGAAAGTAGGCGTCGTCGACCAGTGCGGGAGGCTCGTCGGGTAAAGGCTCGTGGAGCGGGCAACGAGAAAGGCAGCAGTCACGGCGGGTACGGAAACCGCCAGTGCCCAAGGGCCGAGCAGCTCGAGAACGAACATGCCGGCCGTAAGCGGGCAGTTGGTGCAGCCGGCAAAGAACGCGGCCATAACGGCCACAGCGAGCACGCCCCGCGCAACCTCCGTCGCACCGAGAGCCGCCGCCCCATCGGCCAAGGCGACTCCCAAACAAGCCCCTATGGCGAGAACCGGCATGATCTCGCCGCCCTTGAAGCCGCCGGCCAACGTGAGCAAAGTAAGGGCGGCCTTCATGGCGAAGGCCCACCACGGCAGATCGCCCCCGGAAAGGGCCACGGATATCTGGGCCGCTCCCGTGCCGCAGAAGGCACGCAAGCCCTCGTAATGAAACAGCTCCGCATAGCCCAAAACGAGCGCCGTGGCCACCCCTCCCACCGCCAAGGCGAACACCGGGGCGCCCAGTCGCGCCAGTCCCTTGCGCAAGGCTAGCAGGACCCTGCAGAACAGCAGGGCGAGCAGGCCGGCGGCGAGCCCTGCTGTTCTGCAGGGTCCTGCTAGCC
>NZ_WAJS01000022.1 GCF_008831045.1 Adlercreutzia muris | reverse complement strand
ACCGCATCCCCATGCCGCAGTGTCGGTCCTGCAAGGGCCATTCTCATACTCAGCTGAACTGTTCAGCTGAGTGCGGAGGAATCCTCGCTCTGGAAGGGGCCGTTCGGCTAACCTCGCAAATTGACTCTGGCAATACCAGCAGAGGGCCTGGGCCGAGCGACTGAGAGAGCATGGCATCGTGCAGAGCATGTCGAGAAAGGGCAACTGCATCGACAACGGGGCTACCGAGCAGATCTTCGGTCATATCAAAGATGAGTTCTTCAAGGGTCGGAAATGGGCTACCTTCGAAGAGTTCAAGAAAGATCTGGACGCTTACATCGTTCATTGGAATACGAGGAGACGACAGGTTAAACTGAAAGGACTGACTCCGGAGGAATTCCGAAATCAGTCCTTAGCAGCTTAGTCCTTACTAATTCGTCCAAGTTTTGGGACGCAGTTCAGTTCGGCAGCTACGGGTCTTTTCCAAAGGGCGAAGACACCGAGGGAAAGGACCTGGCCGCACATGAGGGGAAGCCCGAGGGAAGCGTCGGGACGACAGGGGCGCCGCACAGCAGCGGACGGGTTCTACAAATCGATGATCACGGTCGAGCAGTCGGCCTGCTTGGCGGCCTTCTTCAGAACCCGCACCACCTCTGGGTGGCAGGTGAACAGAATGACCTGGCGGGTTCGGGCCAGTTCCACCAACGCCTGGGCGGCGCCGATGCGGCGGCGATCGTCGAAGTTCACGAGAATGTCGTCGGCGAGAATGGGGATAGCGCGGCCGACATTGTCGGCGCTCGTGAGCAGGGCGATGCGCAGAGCCAAGTACAGCTGCTGACATGTTCCAAGGGACAGATGGACAGGCTCGCGCGTGCATCGAGCCGCATCGGCCACCAACAGGGTTCCCCCAGAAGAGAGCTCCACCGCCGTCCAACGACCCTCGGTCATGAGAGACAGGAGACGGCTCGCCTTCGCGTACACCTCCGGCTGCTGCTTCGATTCCCAGGTGGCGATGGCCGCTTGGAGCATGCGCTTAGCGAGGAGCAGGCGGGCAAAGTCGGCCCGGGCCTCGTCAAGGCGCGTGGATACCTGCTGCACCTCGATCTTGTAGCGATCGAACGAGCCCTCAGCCTCGGCCTGGGAGAGGATGGTCGCCAACTCGCCGGCTCGCTGGTTCATGGACTCGAAGGCCTCTAGCAGCCCGGCCCGTTGACGCAAGCGGCGCTCGAGTTCGGCCTCTACCTCGGAGAGGTGGGCCTCGGGAGGAAGGCCCGCCCGAGCCGTGGCCGCCGCCCGTTCCCGGCGGATCTCGGCCAAGCGGACGCTGGCTTGAGCCGCCCGAGCTGCCGCCGCCTGCTGGCGCTGACGGCACAGCGCCGCATCGGCGCGGGCATCGCGCGCCTCGTCCAAGAGCACCCGAGCCTGGCGCAGAGAGCCATCGGCGGCCCCAAGTCCAAGCTCTTCCAGCTCCTCTGCGAGACGAATCTGAGCCTGCCGCTCCTCCGCCTGGCACGCCTCGAGCTTCTTCTTATCCTGCACCATGACCCAGTGGGCATCCTGGAAACGCTCCTTGAGCGCAGTGTCGTGCTTGCTGGGGCGGAAGAGCAAAGCGAAGCCGCCGAGGGCCAGCAATGCGGCAAATACCGTGAGCAGGAAGCCGATGGCCATATAGCTGAGGGCTCCGCGATCGCGGCCCTCGATGAACAGGGGCACGCCCAGCAGGAATAGCACGGCGGGGATGACCACGCAGAAAGCCACTTGAATGCGCCGATCTGTCCGTAAGCGCTGCTGCTCGTCGCGACCGTTCTCCGTCTCCAGCAGAGCCTCGTACACCGCTGCCGACGAGGTGTAATTCGCCCGAGCGACATCGGTGCCGTGGGCAAGACGGGCCTGCTGGGCCGCGAGGGCGTCGAGACGGTCGCGCAGGGCGCGGTCCTCGTTGGAGCTCAGACGAGCCAAGGACGCCCCCGCCCCGCACTCGCGTTCTCGCTGCTCAGAGGTTGCGGCGGCCTGAACCCCCTCAAGCCGTTCGATCTCCTGCTCCAGCTTGTCCCGTTCCCCGTCGAGAGCCTCCAGGGCCGCCCGGGCCGAGGAGAGCGATTCGATGAGCCGATTGCTCTCGTCAACCCGCTCGGCCATGGCCGCGCGTTCCGGCTCCAGCTCGTGCAGCTCGCGGTCTTGGGCGCGCCAGCGGTCGGCCTGGTCGGCGGCTTCATTCTGTCGCTCGCGCAGCTCGTTGCGCAGGGCGATCAACTGCGGAATGGACTGCGTGGCCCCAGCCGCGCGGGAGGTGAACGCCGCCAAGCGCTCGCTCACTTGGGCAAGAGCATGGGCTGGCGACGACGAGGTGCCCGAGCCGGCCGTGAGCAGCTTCGCCGTAGTGTCGGTCGTATTCCGCAAACTGCGCAACTCGTCGCTGTTCAAGGAGAACATTGTGCGGAAGGTGTCCCTGTCGATATCCTCCACCAGGGCTGCGTCCCCGTCGATACCATCGACATTGCGCGTGCGCGAGAGCGTGCGGCCGTCGGAGAAGATCAGGCTCCCGCTCCGCTCGGCACCGGCGGGCTTGTAGGTGTTCCGCCGGCCGCGGGCCTCCTCCCATCCGAACAGCACGCCGCCGACGAAGGCGGCCAGGGTGGTTTTGCCCGCTTCGTTGCCACCGTAGACGATGTTCAGATGCTCATCGAAAGGACCCACGGTCTTGTCATGGAAGCGACCAAAGCGCTCGATGCGCAGATAGCGCAGAAAGGGGGTCGTCCGCGCCATCACGCATCGCCTCCCTGCACGAGCAGGTCGAGCACCAGATCGGCGGCCTCGGCGGCGAGGCATCGAGCTTTCTTTTCGGAAAGCGCCGCTGTGAGCGGGATGTTCCGCGCGAGAAACTCCTCCTGGATGTAATCGATCTGGCCTGTCACATCAGCGGCCATGGCGTCGGCCGTGCGCAGGAATACCGCCGGGAACATGCCCTCGGCCCGCAGGGCTTCCTCGTTGAGGGGCGCTCGCGTGCGGTCGATGAGCGCATCGCAGAAGAATTCACTATAGGCATCGTTAACAGAGGACCGCACATCGTCGAGCACGCCGGGGCGGCCGAGCACCTCATGCAGACCCGAAGATCCGGTCAGCGTAATGCGAGACACCATCATCTCGCAGGAGACAGTGCCGTTCACGGCGAACAATTCCCGCATCACCTTGTCAACCAAGGCCGGAATGTTGGCGCAGTCGGACACGTCGACCTCAAGCTGCTCCCATACTACCGAGGCCGTGGGGATGAACGTCAGAGCTGGAGGACGCTGTTCAGCCAGCGTAACGACGTAGACGCCCCGCGGACCCGTTTCCCTCACATCGCGCCCTTGGATGCAGCCGGAGAACACGATGCGCGGATCGGAATCGTCGTTCGCGTAGCGACGATGGATGTGGCCGAGGGCCCAATAGTCCATGCCAGCGCGCAGTAAGGCCGCCGGGTCAGTGGGCGCTTTCACAGGATCGAGCGTCAGCCCCGTGTGCAGCACGCCCACGGCAAAAGGAGCTGCTGCGGCGCGGGGGCCGAGGGCCTTCTCGGCAGCGTCACGGGTGACGCCTGCGGCAATGTCCTCCTGGGGCGACCACACCTTGTTCGGATATCCCCGGCCGCCGATGATGGCAAGGGGTTCGCCTCCCCGCTCATAGAGAGCGAAGTCGGGCCGATCGGCGGCGAGCATCGTGGCCGATGCCGGCAATGCGAAGAAGTCCCTCTGCCACAGGCTCAGCGGATCGTGGTTTCCCGTGCATAGATAGGAGGGAATACCTGCGGCGTCGAGTTTCTTGAGGCCGTCGAAGAAGCGCAGGTAATCGCGGTAGGAGGCACGGGTGGAATCGAAGATGTCGCCGGCCACCACTACAAAGTCCACCTTGCGGGACAGCGCCGCTTCCACCACCCGATCCCAGGCGGCGGGAATGGCATCGGAAAGCCGCCGCGCCCACTCCTCCGACAGCTCCCTTAAACCGCGAAAGGGGGCACCGATATGCAAATCGGAGGCATGGATGAATGTCAGCGACGGATTCAATGGCGCTTCCTAGAAGGAGGAATCGAAACGGGAATCGTCCACGAAATCCATGAACTTGGTGAATTCCGGATTGAAGGCGAGGTCGATATCGCGCGTGGCACCATTGCGGTGCTTTGCCACGATGAGCTTTGCCGTGCCCAGATCGGGGCGGCTCTCGCTCTCGGCCTCGATTTCACTCATGGACCGATCGATGAACATGACGATGTCGGCATCCTGCTCGATGGAACCGGAGTCGCGCAGGTCGGAGAGCATGGGGCGCTTGTCCTTGCCGCGCTGCTCCACGGCGCGCGACAACTGGGACAAGGCAATGACCGGCATGTTCATTTCCTTCGCGAGAATCTTCAGTCCACGGGAGATCTCGCCAACCTGGTCGTTAGTGCTCTTGTTACGCGTGTTGGGGCCAGGCTCCATGAGCTGCAGGTAGTCTACGACGATAAGGCCCTTCTGACCCTCCTTTACGTTGCGCAGTTCCCGGCGGGCTTTGGCGCGGGCCTCCAAGATGGACAGGCCCGGTGTGTCGTCGATGTACATGTCCAATGCGGCGAGCCTCCCCGAATGCTCGGCCAGGGCGCCCCAGTCGCCGTCGGCGATCTGGCCGCTGCGCAGCTTCGAGAGCGACACGCGGGCCTCGGAGCACAAGATACGCTGCACCAGCTGTTCGGCACCCATCTCCAACGAGAAGAATGTGACGGCCACGCCGGCCTTTGCGGCATTGGTGGCCAGATTCAGAGCGAAGGACGTCTTGCCCACACCGGGACGAGCAGCCAAGATCACCAGGTCTCCCCCGCGGAACCCGTGGATCAGGTCGTCAACATCCTTGAAGCCCGTGGGAACGCCCACCACATGATTGCGCTGGTTCGCCAAAAGGGTGATCTGCTCATAGGCCTCGGCTACGAGCTCGTCCATCTTGCGGAACGTGGAGGAAACGCGCTTCTCGGTTACCTCAAGCAACATCTTCTCCGCTTCCTCAACGACTTCGTTCACATCATCGGGGGCGTCGTAGGCCAGGGCGTTGATCTGAGCGGAGGCGAACACCAAGTCGCGCAGAATGGCCTGGCGCTTCACGATCTCCACATGGCGCTCCCAGCTTGTGAGCGAGAACGTGTTGTCGGCAAGTTCCGCCAAATAGGCGCGCCCTCCCACGGCCTCCAACTGGCCCAGGGCCTTCAGGGTGTCGGCGAGGGAGATGGGGTCCACGGGAATGCGGCGACCGATCAAATTCTGGATACCCTCGAAGATGACCCGATGAGCGGGACGGAAGAAGTTCTCGGGCCGAATACGCATGACCACTTCTTCGGTCACCTCGTGATTGAGAATACAAGCAGCCAGCACCGACTGCTCGGCCTCAATATTCTGAGGAAGCTGCGCACGGGGTGCGATGACGCCTTGGCTCTGCGGGTCCTGGTCCTGGGGGGCAAACGACATAAAAAACTCTTTCTCTTAGGTCTCCTCTATTGTAGCGTGAATCTCCCCGCCCCTCTTGCGCTCTATTGTTTCACGGGAAACAAACAGGCCCCAACGATGGGTCTCAGGATAGAAAAAGGCCCTCGCGAACGAGGGCCTTTGCAGGGATCGATCAGAAAGGAGCTTACTCCTCGATCTCGGTCACCTCAGCCTCGACGGTGCCGTCCTCGGAAACCTGGCCGTCGATCTCAACGGTCTCGGGAGCCGGGGTCTCAGCAATCCCGAGAGCCTCATCAAAGGCCTCGACGGTCTCAGCGGACTCCTCATCCATGCCCTCGCCTCCGACGATCACGGTCACAATGCCCTTGATGTCGCGGTACAGGGAGACGGGAACCTCGTAGGTACCCACCATCTTGATCGGCTTGCCCAGCTCGACACGGCGCTTGTCGAT
The DNA here is from genome assembly GCF_008831045.1 of Adlercreutzia muris. GTDB lineage: Bacteria > Actinomycetota > Coriobacteriia > Coriobacteriales > Eggerthellaceae > Adlercreutzia > Adlercreutzia muris. Next base: position 42,678 of record NZ_WAJS01000022.1, on the reverse strand, counting down.
CTCGACCTCGAGCTGCTCGGCGATGGCGTCGGCCACGGCCGGAGCCGTGACGGAGCCGAAGAGCACGCCCTCTTCGCCCACCTGGGCGATAACGCGCACGGTGGCGTCGTTGAGCTTCGCAGCCAGAGCGTTGGCATCGGCAATGCGGGTCTCCTCGCGCTTGGCGATGTTCTTCTTACGCTCCTCCAGCTGCTTCAGATTGCCCGGGGTAGCCTTCACAGCGTAGCCCTGAGTGAGCAGGAAGTTGTTGGCATAGCCACGGTTGACGTCGATGACGTCGCCCTCGCCGCCCTTGCCGTGGAGTTCCTTCAGAAGAATAACTTTCATGGTTCCTCCTTCGCCTAGCGGTTGCGGCGGTCGCCACGACCGCTCACCGCGGGAACGGCATAGGGCATGAGAGCCATGACGCGGGCGCGCTTGACGGCCTCCGCGATGTCGCGCTGGTGCTGAGTGCAGGCACCAGTGACGCGACGGGGCTTGATCTTGCCACGATCGGTAACATACTTGCGCAGCGTTTGAGTATCTTTGTAATCGATATACTCCACGTCGTCCTTGCAGAACTGGCAATACTTACGACGAGGCTGCTTAGCGTAATCGGCCATGTTAACCTCTTTCGTTTCGCTTAAAACGGAATGTCATCATCGTACACAGAAGAGGAGGCATCAATGACGGGGGCCGCGGGGGCAGGGACGCTATATGCAGGCGCCGGAGCAGCGTAGCTCTGGCCTCCGCCGTAGGAATCTCCGCCATAGGACGGGGCACCACCGTTGCTGTTGCGGCTCGACATGAACTCGAGCTCGTCAACGATGACCTCCAGCTTGCTGCGCTTCTGGCCATCACGCTCCCATTGGCTCCAGCGAAGCTTGCCCTCGATGGACACCTTGGTGCCCTTGGACAGATACTGGGCCAAGCTGTTGGCGCGGGCACCGAACATCGTGCAGTCCACGAAGTTCGGATAATCCTCCCATTCGCCCGTGGAGGGGTTCTTGCGGCGGTCGTTAACCGCCACGCCGAAGCTCAGCACGGCCATACCCGACTGGGTCTGGCGCAGCTCAGGATCGCGGGTCAGATTGCCGCTGATGATCACACGGTTGATGCTCATTTCTACCTCTTCTCACAGTGAGCAGCCCAGTCGGACTGCCCGGTTTCCAAACTAGTCGCGATCGGCGCGGGCCACGACCATGTGACGCATAACGGCATCGTTAATGCGCAGCACGCGATCGAGCTCGGCAATGCTCTGCGGATCAGCATGGAAATCGATGAGAGTGTAGTCGCCGTCGGACAGACCGTTGATCTCATAAGCGAGTTTGCGCTTGCCCCAGTTGTCGACGTTGTCCACAACACCGTTGCTCTCAGCGAGAGTGGTCTCGATGCGCTTCATCACGCCAGCGCGAGTCTCGTCATCGATCGTGGGGGGCACAATAAACAGCAGTTCATAAGCCTTCATCCAGCTCACCTCCTTTGGACTTTACGGCTCCGGGCTGGTGAAGGCACACGCCGGAGCAGGAATAGCCTGATTAGTCTATCAGAACACCCCGCCCCGGCCTCAAGCCGCTCGCGTCCATCACGGTAATCACACATTGCTTCGGTCGCAGTCATATCCTACCAGCCCAAAACCGCACTTATGTCGCAAGAAAGCCGCATCTCAGTCCCACCGCACACCGCCCCGCCGTCCCCGAAGACCGCCAGCAAACCGCTGCAACGACCCGACACGAACTGTCTGCATCGCCTCTTCACCAAGTAAAAGCCGCCGCCAGCAAAAGCTAGCGGCGGCCCAAGGAAATCTCTGGCGCCCCCGAGAGGACTCGAACCTCCGACGCACGGTTTAGGAAACCGACGCTCTATCCGCTGAGCTACGGGGGCGGATGCGGGCCATCATATCATGGCTGAGAGATATATCAGATTTGCTTCAGCAGTTCCATAACGAAATCGCTGTTGAGAGCCAGCTGATCGCCGTCGACATTCTCCAGTACGTCATCGGCCTCGCCGAAGAACGTCGGCTTCTTGCCCTCCATGCCCGCAAGGTGCATGGCCTGCTGGCCGTGCTTCATGGCATAGGCCGAAGCACTATCGCGCCATTCCATGGTACCATCGCCCACGGACAGCCCCACGGCCTGGCCGGCTTTGCGCACGAGGCGCTTCATACGACTCGACGCCTTCTTCGGCAGGTAGGTGCCCTCTCTGTCCATCAAGGTCAGCTCGCCGGCGCCAAGGGCCTCCAGCTCGATGATAATAGAGCCTTTGAGCTCGGCCTCGTGAGTCTCCATGAAGGCGCGCATGCCGCCATTACCGGCAAGCTCAGAGCCCAGGGCAACGAACCACACTTCCATATCGATGCGTTTGCTGTGAAACTGCTCGATGGCCGCTGCCTCGGGGGCATCGTCAAACACGAAGCCTGCGGGAAGCCCATCGGCGAAGCTGGAAACGGCCTCACGACGGGGCCGGGACTCCTCCTCATCGAACGGTTCTTCGCCGTCGGCGGTGCCTCGCGAGAAGGCTCCGCCCTCGAAGTGACGGCCGCGGCGGTGGAGAGGAGCGGCCGCGTTGGACTGGTTCTCTCCAAAGTCGGGAGAGAAGGCCGTGGTCTGCCGAGGATCGAAGTCCTCATCGTAGCCATCGAATTCATCTTCCTCGCGGAAGCTCTCCCAGCCGCCTCGCGCGGCACCCGCCTCGCGGGCATCGAAGGTGTCCTCGACGTCGAGCCATTCCTGAGGAGTGGAAGCCTCAACCTGAGCGTGGCGCCGGCGCTTGCCGAAGATGCGACCAAAGCGGCTCTTGGGCATCTCCACATAGCCGGGGCCAGCCATGGCGCCCGTCTCGGTGACCTGCTCCATGTAAGCCGAATCGTCCACGTCCTCGATATAGAGGTCATCCTCGCTGGCGGCCTCGAACATGTCGTCAGTCAGAGGGGCCGCCGCGCCCGTGGCGCCCATGGCCGAGAAAGATCCGGCCAAGTTGATGCTACCCGACAGTCCCGGGTCGGCCGCCGCCGGGACCTGGGAAAGAGACGGCAGGGCGTCGCGCAGGGCGGCCGAGTGAGGAGCAGCAGGGGGAGTCGCCGGAGAAGCGACAGAGGGCACGATCGCCGAAAGGTCGCGTACCCGGCCATCGTGGGCCGGACGCTCCTCCGCCAAAGGGGCGGCCTGGAGATGATCGTCCATGGAGATACGAGGGAGCTCCTGGGAAATGCCGATATTCGGCAGGGAGATGGCGCGGCGCTTGCGCGGAGACGAATCCGACGCTCCCTCGACCACCGGGGGAATCTCCCCCACCGAGGGAATGACGAGGCGGCGGGAACCTTCCGCAGCCTGATCAGCCGGAGTGGGAATGCCCGCCAGCGGCGAAGCACCGACGGGAGGCGCTGCGACGGTGGCGCCCGTCAACGGCCGCTGGCCCTCGCGGAGAACCACATCGGGATCATCGGCCGCCACTGCCGGAACCTGGGACAGATCCACTGCCGCGCTACGATCAAGGGGAGAAGGAATATCTGCCGGAGAGGGAGTCAGCACTTCCTCCGGCACTGCGGCGGCAACCGCAGGCGGGACGGGAGCCTCTTCGGTGGCGGGAATAGGCGTATCCGCCAAAACGGGCGCTACCGGGGCAACCTGAGGCTCCACCGACGGGGCGGCCACAGCAGCTGGGCTCTCTTCCAGCGGCGGCAGGTCAGCAATCACACCGGTCGGCTGGGCGCCGGCTGCCGCCGAAGCGGCCTGCACCGAAGCACGCATCCCGCGCATGCGGGCGCTCAACTCCTCTGTGGCGCTCTTCTGAGATTCCTCGCGGGCAGTTATCTCTTCTTCGGCGCGCTCCAAAGCGGCGGCATAGCGCGAGCGCTGCACTGGCTTCTCCACCTTCGGCTTCTTCGCCTGCTCTTGCCCCTTCTTGAACCAGTCGGGCACCGCGGGCTCGATAGCCGGCGCCGGAGCCTGAACGGGAACGATAACCGGAGAAGCGGTCGGGGGCTCTGCCTCCAAGGCCGGGGCCGGGTCGGGGCAGGCCGGTGCCGGAGCCTCCTCCTCAGGATCAGAGGCGGGAGAGGTCACAGCTTCGGTTTCGGCCACCGGCTTGCCGGAGAGCGCCGCGACCGCTGCCTTGGCAGCGGCGAGACGTTCGGCCGCCGATTCCATGGAAGAGTCCAGCTCGTCGGTGTTCGAGGGAACATCGTACACAAGCTCAGCGCCCTCGGGCACCAACCCCGCCGAGGCCGCTGCGGCAGCACCGTGGATCAGTGGTTCGTCCCCGTCGGGAATATCGCGGGAAGCAGCCACGCGAGCGGCCACATCCAGCAGCACCGCCACACCCGAGGCGTTGCAGTTCGCCCCGTCGTTGTAGGTGCTCAGCTTCTCCAGAGCGAAAGAGAGAGTCGGCAGCACCGCCACAGCCATAGCGACGGCCAGGGCAACGTTGAAGGCGATGAGGGCGCCATCGGCGGGGGTCACGATCATGCGAACGAGCAGCAGCACGGGCATGAGCACCATAGCAGCAAATTCAACCCAATACAGAAGGGGAAGCGCCGTAATGACGGCGCTGTTCAAATCGCGGCGGATCTTGCCACTGTCATAATGGGCGACGATGATGACCTTGCGCCGGCGACTCGCCTGCTTCGCCGACTTCAAGGGAACGTACTTCGCCACGACGTTCTGGCTCGCTCCCCGATTGAGCAGGCGTGAAAGTACAGGCTTGTCGAAAATCTCAGCAGCCAGGAGGAGCACACACAGAAACCCGATCACAATAGAGGCAACCGAGACTACGGAGAAGATAGTGGCCACCAGGGTCATGAGCACCGCGACTCCGCCCACAAGGGCCCGTGGAAGGGTGCTGTCGGGGTTGCACTGGAAGTCTTCCATGGTGGTGGGCAGGCCCGTTTCGGCAGAGAGCGTCTCGCTGATATAGAGAGCCGCACGCTGCTCTTCCTCGGTTCCCGCCGGACGCGGGCCGATTTCCTGAGACAAGTATGCGACGCATTCGTTTAGCTCGGCCATGTACGTTGCCTTTCCTCGTTCAAAGAGGTCTGTTGACACAATTATTACTAGTATACGCTATTGGACGCTCTGGCCCAAATAATCACGGAGAAACGTATCAGCATTACCCGCTTTGAGCCGTTCGGCCTCATAAACTGTCACCTGATCCTCAATCGATTCATAGAATCGATTGGCCACGCGTTGATCGGGATCGTCGCCCAGATCCTGGGCCAGCGCCGCGGCCTCGGCCTCAAGGGCGTTGTAGCGGTCGTTCTCCTCGGCCAGAGCCTCCTTATCGCGATCGAGATAGGCCTGGTCGGAGGCGAGGGCGGCCTGCTGCGCCTCAAGGCGCTTCTCCACATAGGCGATGAAAGAGTCCAGATCGAGGCCGGGATAAGCACCTTGAGCCTTGGTGAAGAGCTCTCGGGCGTCATTCAGCTGCGTTACGGCCTCGTCGCTCTCCTCCATCGAGGCGCGCACATTGGCCTCGGACATCTCGCGCAGCAGTGCCGTCGCCTCCCGAGCAGCAGCGTCAGCGTTGATGACGGCCCTCCATCCTCCCTGGCAATCGAGGAACGCCTCGGTGGCCATGAGAGATTGCTCGATGATAGCCACGCCAGCATCGAGCATGTTCAGGCGCGCCCGGGCCGCGGTCACAGCCTGATGGGCTGCCTCCTCGGCATTGTTATCGGCGAGGGTCGGGCGCATCGATTCAATGGCGGCCAACGACTCTTCCAACTGAGCCCGCGAAGGGGCAATATCGGTGACGACGCGGCGGTAGCCCTCCGACAGATCCTCGAAAGAAGGGGCATGCTGGCCGGCGGCTGACGGAGAAAGGCGCTTTCTGTCGTATTGGGCCATGACCAACTCGTCGAAGGGAATCAATGTCTCATCGCAACTGGTGATAACGCTGATGTTATCGTTCAGCGAGGAGCGAAAGCCCTGCTGCTGGGTGCGCATAGAGATGAGCGTTTGCCCGAGGGTGAGGGCCAGGGCCAAGAGCACACAAACGACCACGACCACGGGAACGATGCGAAAAGCCCGGCGATCCACCTCTGCCGCGGCAGCCGAGGCGAACGATGATGCCGAGGACCGCGCGGGGGCCGCACCTTCGGGAATGACGATGGACTGGCTTCGGGCCGGGGTGGCGCGGGGCTTCTTCCCCCGCCCGAGCGTAAACAGCGGAACCCTCCCCGCGCCGGCGCCCTCTCGTCGATCCCGTTCGGCGGCATCCCGGGCCTCGCGGGCCGCATCAAGCACGCTGAAGGAAATCTCGTTCGAGGAGCCGTGGGTGTGACTCTTGATATGAAGCGCGTGCTGGGCCTTCTTCTTCGCCATGGGTAAAGCTCCACTAGTGGGCACTGCGCTCAATTTCGGCCACGATTTCGGCGGCCGAGCAGAAACGGATGTTCTGACTGGGAAGCGAGCGAAGGAAGGTCTTGCCGTAACCCTTGGTCACGAGGCGCTTGTCCGCCAGGATGAGGATGCCGCTATCCGTGGCCTTGCGAATGAGGCGGCCTGCAGCCTGCTTGGTCTCTAAGACGGCGGCGGGCAGAACATAGCGGCGCCACGCGGCGTCATCGCGAGCGGCCCGTTCGCAGGAGAGGGGGTCAGTGGGCTTGGAAAACGGCAGCTTGGGGATGACGACCCCCTTAAGCGTCGCGCCCGGGGCATCAAAACCTTCCCAGAAGCTCTTGAGAGCGAACAGCGACAGATGCTCATCGGCAAGGAAATCGTCGCGCAGGCCCTTCACGGAAACGCCCCACTTCTGGCAGACCAGGCGCAGATCGTCCTCCTTCAGGGCCGGTTGCACTTCTTCGAAGCACCGCTCCATCTCGCGACGATTGGTGAACAGCGTGAGCATGGACCCCCGTTGAGCTTTATGAGCAGCGACAAGCAGGTTCTGAAGAGCACCAAGATAGGAGGCTTCGTTGGGCTCTGGCATGTCGTTAACGACATAGACAATCATGCGGTTGTCGAAATCATAGCTCGAGGGAAGCATGAGTTCGTCAGTGCGGGAGCAATCACTCGTGTTGAGGCCCATGGCGCTGGCGAAACTGGTAAAGCCCCCGTCTACGGTCAATGTGGCCGAAGCGTAGACCACCGCATGGGTGTTCGCGTAGAACGTCTCATCTAGGGTGCTGCCCACATTGAGCAGCAGGGCCTCCAGCTTGTCCTGGGGACGATCGTTTTTCCGCGTGAGACTGGCGGCATACACGTACTGGGGCGGACACTGGACGCAGATCACGTCCACAGCGGCGATAATCTCCTTCAATTCCATGGCGATGGAGGCGATCTCCCGCTGAATGACCGCAGCTCCCTCGATGTCATCCAGGTAACCCACCAGTTCCTGACAGGCCGTGACCATCTTCTCGGCCTCCGCGGCCATAGCCTTCCCCAACCGCGAAATGTTCTGGAAGACAGAGCCGGCACGGATCTCGTCGTTGAGCCAAAGATCCACTGTCTCATAGCCCTTCGAGCGGCGGTTCGCATCGTAGAACAGCAGTTCGGGCAGGGCGGCGCAGAAGGCCTCGGCTGCCGATCCGAAAGCCTGCCCCGCGCTGCGGGCTTTGGCGGTGAGAGCATAGAACAGCGTTGCGGAGGATTCGTTCCCCGGCATAATGACCGTGCGCTCCGCCCGCACGAACACGTTGCGGCGCGCCTCGTCGGTGGCTACGCGGCGGACAAGCGAAAGGATGTCCTCCTCGGCCAGGTCCATGGAGAAGGCGCGGCGGGCCTCGTTCTCGGCCCCATGGGCCTCGTCCACCACCCAGTAGCGAATGGGCGGCAACAATCCTCCGTCGGCGGCGAGATCGCAGAACAGGAGGCTGTGGTTGGTCACGACGATGTTCGATGCCTCAGCCCGGCGCCTGGCACCGTGGACGAAGCAGCTCGTTCCGAAGAACGGGCACTTGCGGCGAAGGCAATCGTGGCTCGTCGTGGTGATGGACCATCGCGGCAGGAGGCGATAATCGATCTTGAGGTTGTCGATATCGTCGTAGGTCGTCTGGCTGATGAACGAGAGCAGGCCGGCAAGGGCCGGAGCTTGATGCTGCTCTCCCTTCCCCACCGTGCGCATGCGCGGGCCGTCCACAACAATGCGCTCCACCTTGCGCAGGCAGGGGTAATGGGAGAAACCCTTGAGCGATGCATAGGTGAGGCCGCCGCCGAGGGCCTCGGCCAAGGCCGGCAACTCGTGGTAGACGAGCTGGTCGAGCAGGGCGTTGGTCTTCGTAGCCACGCCGATGTTGATATCGTTATCCCGCGCCATGATAGCGGCGGGCAGCAGGTAGGCCATGGATTTTCCCACGCCCGTACCCGCTTCTACCATAAGGTTAGTAGAACGGGCAAACGAGCTGCGCACCGCCTCGGCCATGGACACCTGCTCATTGCGCTGCTCGTAGTCGTCGTACAGCGAGCCGATAAGCCCCGTCTCGGTGAACGCCTGCGCTACGGCTTCGGCCGTGGGGAACACCAGGGAACGGGCGGGATCGGCAACAATATCCGCCGCATCTACGAGGGGTCGGTGGTCGATGGCTCCGACTCGATCGCGCCGCAGGCTCCTCAGGGAAAACGGCAGGGGCTTTTCTCCTCCTGAAGCGCATTGCTCGGCGAAGTACTGGAACACCACAACTGTGGGCCACTGTTCCGGCGTGGCCATGGAGGCAATCTCGCGCAGCAACATGGGAGGCATGGCCTCCACACCGGCCAGGAGGATGCGCAGCAGCGCGCACGTGGCGGCCACATCCTCATCGGCTCGGTGGGTAGAGCGCGGGGCGCCGAACGCCTTCACCAAGTCGATGAGACGATGGGATTTCATACGGGGCAGAGCAATGCGCGATAGGTCAAGGGAGTCGACCCAAGTATTCTCAAGCAGCGGGTAACCAGCAGGATGTTTCGTCGTGAAGTTGCGATCAAACTCCGCATTGTGGGCTACCACCACGGCGTCTCCCACAAACTCCACGAGCGATGCCAGGGCTTCGGCGGGGGTGGGGGCCTCGGCCACATCCTCATCGTGAATATCGGTCAAATGGGCGACTTCATCGGGAATGGGCTTGCCAGGGTTCACGAAGGTGATGAACCACTCGACGATCTGGCCGCCTTCCATGCGGGCGGCGGCAATTTGGGTGAGCTCGTCATGGTTAAGAGAGAAACCAGTGGTCTCGGTATCGAGCACTACCACATTACCGTCGAAGGGGCCAAAATGGCCAGTACGGGCCCGCTCCGGCAGGCTCTCGTAGAGGGCGACCACCTCAGGGGGCGTTCCATCGGTAATGAAGTTCTTCAGCTGGCCCTCAAGAGGAGTAGTGTCTCGTGTCATAGCGTTGCCCTACCTTCGCGGCGCACCCCTGATGCCGAAAAAAAGGAACCTCGTCCAAGCGAGCGTTCCACAGATGATCGGCCTCGGTTATGGTGTGTACTCAATAGCTTTCGGTATTGTAGCAGCCAGCGCAGGGAGAACGTCATGGAACGGTATTTTGGTACATATCAAACATTTCAAACGGCGTCCCGCAAGGACGCCGCGGCCCTGCTCGGCTCGGACAATCTCGTCGGGGATCAGTACGCTATCGAGTGCACCATCGAAAGCGGGGTCCAGAAAGCCTGGCTCGTCAATCGCTTCGGATCTCGCATCGGGTACTTCGGCCCCGACTTCTCGCGCCAGCTGAGCCTTCTGCGCGCCCAGGATCTCACCTTGGTCGGCATCCTCTCCTTCGTGGCCTTCTCCGAGCAGCCAGAGCCCGGTGAGTACTGGGGGGAGGCGGCGGTCATCGCCTACGATGCCCGCGATCAGAAGGCCTTCACCTGCTTTGTGGAAGGTGTCGGAATCCTTATAGGCAAGGGGATTCGCCCCGCACTGGCCTTCGATGGGGCCGCCGTTGAGCGAATTGTCGAAACCCAGGGCGCATGGCTCCCCACGGATCGCGTTCCCTTGCCAGAAAAAAAGAAGGGTATGGCCATTCTCAAGCGGCAAAGATCGATAACCGATAGCCTCGTCGAAAAGGGCCGCCAGGGAAACAAGGGCTGCTACCTTCTCAGTTGGGCGTTCCTCCTTGCCCTGGTGGGCTCCCTCATCTTCGGGTTGAAGGCCTGCGGGCTCTTCTAGCGGGTCGCCGCCTCAAGGGCACTGACGATCAGGCGTGTGCACAGCTCGGGAAACTCGATGCCGGCGGCGCGGGCCGCATCAGGGAGCAGCGAGGTGCTCGTCATGCCGGGGATGGTATTCGTCTCCAAAATCCATGGCGTTCCCTCCTCATCGAGGATGAAGTCGGAGCGAGAGACGCCAGTGCACTCAAGGGCGCGATGGGCGGCCACGGCCATGGCCTGAACACGCTGGGTCAGGGCCTCGTCGAGAGGCGCGGGGCAAATGTGCTGAGAGCCGCCCGGGGCGTACTTGGAATCAAAATCGTAGAACTCGCCCCGGGGCACAATCTCAATGATCGGCAGCGCATAGGGCTCATCGTTGCCGAGAACCGCCACGGTCAGCTCGGTGCCCTTGATGAAGCGCTCCACAACCACCAGGCTATCAATCTTGAACACCTCTTCGATGGCCTCTCGGATAGACTCCTCCCCCTCAACGATATAAATACCGAGGGCACTTCCCTCAGTTGCGGGCTTGACAACACAGGTGCCGTCCATAACTTGGGCGATTGTCTCAACATCATAGGAGCACCCCCGCTCAAGAGAGAAGAATGGGGCCGTCGCAATACCCTCACGGGCATAGAAGACCTTCGATTTCGCCTTGTTCATAGCCGTAGCGCTCGACCACACGCCTGGGCCTGTATAGGGAAGGCCGATCACCTCCAGAAACCCTTGAAGCTGGCCGTCCTCCCCTCCTTTACCATGGAGGCAGAGAAAGGCCACATCGAAGTTGCCGTCAATGAGCGCCTTCAAATCATCTTTGGAGGCAGGGTCCAATTCCGTCACCGCAAACCCTGCCTGGCGCAGCGCTTCGCCAGCCCCTTTGCCGGACGCGAGGGAGATCTCGCGCTCGCCACTCGTTCCTCCTGCAAGCAGAGCGACGCGACAAGTAGCCGGATCCAAAGTAACAGCCATGATCGGACACCTTTCAAGACGATGAATATCTGAGGGGAAGTATATCAGAGCAGGTGCATTGTCTATAATGGCCCCTATGAATAACGAACTTATGACACTCACCCTTCCCGAGCTCACCGGTCTCATTGAAGCCTGGGGGTTCCCCCGATTCCGAGCCAAACAGGTACACGAATGGATTCATCGGCACCATTGCACTTCTTTTGACGCCATGAGCAATGTGCCGGCCCCCCTTCGCCAGCGGCTGGCACAGGAATATCCCTTTGAGGAATTCTCCCCTGTCGACCGACAGGTCTCCATTGATGGAACGCGCAAATACGTGTTCAAACTTAACGACGGATGTCTTGTCGAAACTGTCGGCATGCCAACCCATCGCCAAGACGGAATCATCGAGCGGTTATCGGTTTGCGTCTCCTCTCAGGTGGGCTGTCCCATGGCCTGCGCATTCTGTGCAACAGGGCGCGAGGGGCTCACCCGCAACCTGCAAGCAGGGGAGATTGTCCAGCAAATTGCTACCGTTCAAAAGGACTTCGAAGCCCGCGTGAGCAACGTTGTTGTCATGGGCCAGGGAGAACCATTTCTGAACTACGATGAAGTGCTTTCAGCACTGCGTATGGTTAACAGCGCTGACGACCTTCATATCGGCGCGCGCCATATCACGATTTCCACCTGCGGCATCATCTCCGGCATCGAGCGCCTCAGCGACGAGCCTGAGCAATTCACTCTAGCTATTTCGCTTCACTCGGCAGTACAGTCAACCCGCGACGAACTCATGCCGAAAGTCTCCCAACAACCCCTGCCGCTGCTCAAAACGGCCCTTAAGAACTATACCCAGAAAACCGGGCGGCGCGTCTCCCTCGAATACCTCCTCATTAAGAACGTCAATGACTCCGAAGAGCAGCTGCTTGCACTTCTCGATCTATGTCGCGGACTCCTCTGCCATATCAATCTTCTGCCCATGAATCCCGTGGAGGGGGCTCCCTTCCAGCCAGCAGCTGAGAAAACCGTTCGACACTGGATGAGAACGCTCGAAGCCGAGGGCGTTGAAATAAGCATGAGAAAGTCTCGTGGAAGTGATATCGACGGTGCCTGTGGGCAGCTGAAGAACCGTATTGTTTCACGTGAAACATGATCACTCACAACTCGATATGTTATGTAAAGCAGTTTTCGCGAGCTTCCCATAGGGGCTCCAGGAAGCAAAATTCTTCCAATATCGAGGAGACCCACTCAGATCGACCTTAAGGCGCCTCAATCGGAAGTGGGCGCGCTCGATACAGAGCAGGGGATTTCGAAAATAAAAAGAAAGGGTGTTTCACGTGAAACACCCTTTCTTTCTTTTCTCAGTCCCGATAGAGAGGTTACTCCTCAATGGCTGAAGACTCTTCCTTCATGCCAAGAATCTCATCGAAGAGGCGCTGCAGATCTTCCTCATCCTTGAACTCGATCTCAATCTTGTTCTTGCCCTTGGAAGATTTGACGCGAACATTGGTCTTGAGGGTCTCACGCAGTGTCTTGGCAACTGATTTGAACACGGGTGGAGTTGCGGGACGAGTCGAAGTAGGAGAGGAGTCTTTCTTTCCTGAAAGCAAGCGGGCAAGGCTCTCGGCCTCACGCACGGTCATATTCCCCTCAACGATCTTCTCGGTAAGTTTCGCGCGTCCTTCGGGTGTGGATACCGAGAGAATAGCCCGGGCATGGCCGGCTGTGATCTTCTCCTCGTAGAGCAACTGCTGAGCCTCTTCGGGGAGATCGAGCAAGCGAAGAGCGTTAGCCACAGTGGATCGCCCTTTTGAAACCGCCTGGGCAACCTCGGCTTGAGTCATCGAACGACGCTCCATGAGGCGGCGGTATCCATAGGCCTCCTCAATGGGATTCAAGTCGCTTCGCTGGATATTCTCAATCAGAGCCAGCTCCAGTGCGAGGTTATCATCAGCCTCTTTGATGCGGATCGGCACTTTTTTGAGGCCCGCGGCCTTGGAGGCCTGCCAGCGTCGCTCACCAGCAATAATCTGATAGGTACCATCGCCCATCTGCCGAACAAGAATCGGTTGAAGTAAGCCGTCCTTTTCGATGGAAGCAGCCAGCTCCTCGATCTCTTCTTTCTTGAACTGTGTTCGGGGCTGGTCGGGATTAGGGAAGATACTATCAAGACTCACTTCATCGGTCGTCCTCGTCTCCGCTGTTTCTCGGACAAGAGCGGGCACGAAAGCGCTCACCTCCCGAGGAATCGGCTCGGAGAGAACAGTATCGGCTCCTTCTTCGCTCACAACAACACGAGAAGCCGGTCGAGAAGACGCCGGCACCTCCTCGATATCCTCAACCTGAACGGTCAGTCGCTGGCCTTCGGGAGCTGGAGCAGCAGGGGCAGGAGCCTCATAGGAACCAGGGAGGAGAGAACTGAGACCTCGGCCCAATCCACCACGTCGTTCTGGCTTAGCCACGGGCAATCACTTCCTTCGCAAGTTCAATATAGGACAGGGAGCCACGACCACGAGGATCGTACTGGGTAATAGGCTGCCCGAAACTGGGGGCTTCGGAAAGTTTTACCGTACGGGGAATAGGGGTGGAGAACACGAGACGCCCGAAGTACTCTCGAACTTCATCGGCAACCTGCTTCGAGAGGATCGTACGGCTGTCATACATCGTCAAGAGAATGCCGTAAATATCAAGAGACGGATTCAAACGGCTTTTGACACGTTTCATTGATTCAAGAAGTTTTGTCACGCCCTCAAGGGCATAGAACTCGCACTGGATGGGAATAAGCAGCTTGTCGGCGGCCACCATCGCATTCACTGTGAGCAAACCCAAGGCCGGAGGGCAGTCGATAATAACGAAGTCGTACTTTCCCCGCATAGAGCCGATGGCGTCCTTCAGACGGTTCTCGCGGGCCATCTCAGAAACCAACTCCACTTCAGCGCCAGCAAGATTGATCGTTGCCGGCGCCACATCGAGACCTTCAGCCACATCAGGAATGATGACATCCTCCAATGGGGCGTCATTCAGGAGCACGTCATAAATGCACTGCTGGATAAGACCCTTCTCAATACCGAGACCGCTGGAGCAATTCCCTTGCGGATCGAGGTCAATGAGAAGAACCTGCTTACCCATCTCGCCCAGAGCGGCAGCAAGATTAATGGCCGTCGTTGACTTGCCGACGCCTCCCTTTTGATTGATGATGCCGATCACGCGCGTATGCCCAATCACATGTTTGACGGGAGCCTTATCCTTGTAGCTCTTAAGCGGCTGAACAGGTTCAGAATGATATGTCGCGGGAGCCACTTCCCGCATCGACACCTCAAGTTCATCGGGATCAGGTTCGCGATAAGTAGCATCCGCCTGGGCTTCACGTTGTTCCTGAGACTGAGGGGCGCGAGCCCCGGCGATAGTCTGATTCTGTTTACTGTCCCGTTTAAGACCATCAAAAAATCCCACAGGAACCTCCTTCCTTAGCTGCAGCACAGTATAGCATCGGCCCCACATCACAGGACCGCTGATTCACAGGAGCGGCGAGTTAATCGTGATGTTTCACGTGAAACATCACGAACGTGGTTTCAAGGGGTTCTTCTGAGCCATTCCAACACGGCGAGGAAGCTTGACCTTACCACAGCCGACTTTCTCAAATACGAGAATAGAGCGTTCCGTCTCCCCATCACTGAGTACGAGTTCCCGTCGAGAGACAAGCCTCATGCCGACCAAATTCTCCACCGCACGAGCCTCTTCCAACTCCTCGTCGTCTACATGGGCCTTATAGCATATCAGTTGCCCTCCCTTGCTCAGCAAAGGCGAGGCGAGCTCTAGAAGAGATACGAGGCGCGAGAGTGCGCGGGCCGTGAGAACCGAGAAAGAACCAGGACGATCCAGGGCCAACTCCTCAATACGGCCGTCATAGGTACTTATCTGATCGCTCAAGCCAAGCTCATCGAGGACACCAGATACGAGGGCCATCTTTTTTTTGACTGAGTCGATCAACACCGTCATACGGCCCGTGGCAAGGGCCAAGGGAACACCAGGGAACCCTCCACCTGAGCCAAGATCGCCATAGAGTCCTTCAGGAGCGGCCTCTATCTCAGGAAGTCCAGCGAGAGAGTCTTCAATATGGAGAATCTCCGCCTCTGTCTGAGAGGCGATACGCGTGAGATTCGTTGTCTTATTGACCTCGAGAATGGCATCAAGGTATTGATGGGTCAAATCACGACACTCTGACGAAGTCATAGAATCCCAGGCCTCCAAGGTTAGAAACGGTAATGAGACATTGTAAAGGAAAAGGGCGGGAATTCCCGCCCTTTCACCGCTGTTCAATGAAATTCGCGGTAACTACAGGGGAACTACCACAACGTGACGAGCAGAGCCCTCTCCCTCGGACACCGTCTCAACGCGATCGTCATCGCGAAGAGCGATGTGAATGATACGGCGTTCATAGGGAGTCATCGGACGCAAGCCCACTTTACGATGCTGGCCAACTGCTCGGTTGGCAGAGGAGTGGGCAATCGATTCCAGCTTCTGGCGCTGACGATTCTTGTATCCCTCGACATCAACCACAACCGGATAGCGGAACCCAATGGTGCGGATGGTAATCATGGACACGATGAACTGCAGAGCATCAAGAGTCTTGCCGTGACGCCCAATCAGGACAGCCATATCGTCACCACTGATATCGAGGATGAGCTCTCCCTCATCACCCTCGTACTCGTCGATGGTTACATCGCCCACATTGAAGTACTGGAGGATATCCTGCAATGCAGCGATGGCCGTATCGGCAATGTTGTCCAGCATCTCATCGGTAACCACCAGCTCATTAGAGTCGGACGGAGTATCGGCAGCCGCCTCATCCGAAACGTCGGGAGCATCGCTCTCCGACATCGTAGCCTCCACAGCTTCGACGAATTCCTCGGTCATCAGGAGCTCCTTTTCTCTTCGCAGGGTTCCGCAACGAACTCTTCTATTCCGCGGACAAATAAAGAGAGTGTTTCACGTGAAACACTCTCTTAAGACAACGATTCTTAGCGCTTCTTCTTAGGACGCTTTTTCTTTTCCTTGCGCACCACATCAACTTCGACGGGCTTGACCACAAGGGCTTCTTCCTCTTCGCGCTTCTTGTCCTGCGCTCGGCAACGGGCAAGGGTCAGCTGATTCTGTGCGATACCAATCACAGAACTGGCTCCCCAGAACAGAAGCACACCGGCAGGAGACCCCCACGAAATCCAGAGCATCATAATCGACATGATGCCGCCCATCATAAGCGTCTGGTTCTTCTGCTGGGTGTTCTCAGTCTTCAACTGCTGAAGCACCATGGGAAGAAACGTCGCACCGGCAAACACTACCATTAGAATCAAGTAAGGGAAAAAGGTGCCGAAACCCTCGGCGAAAGCCCCCGAGGGGGTCTGCACGAGATTGGGGACCAGATTGTAAAACGAATAGCTGTCGTCACCGATACGATCCCCCATCTCGCGCAGTACCTGGAATAGGGCAATAAAGATGGGCATCTGCAGCAGCATCGGAAGACATCCAGCGAGCGGATTAAACTTCATCTCCGCGTAAATCTTCTGCATCTCCTGGGATTGGCGCGTGGGATCATCGGGGAACCGCTCCTTGAGCGCCTGAATTTTCGGCTGGACCTTCTGCATGGCGTAGTTCGACTTCGCCTGCTTGTGCATCAGGGGAGCTACGATGATACGGAAGATAATCGTAACGATGATGATAGCCAGGCCCCAGTCGTGGCAGAAGTCAAAGAAGAACTGGATAACATCGAAGATCCAGTCCTTAAATATATCCCACATACGCAACCCTTCTCAAGTCGGCCGCGGTAGCCTCATGGCACGGGATCGTATCCATGAGGGCCGCCCGGACGGCATTTCAGTATCCGTTTCGCCGTGAGGACAAACCCCTTGCGAAACCCATAGCGCCTAAAGGCGGTGAGCCCGTATTCAGAGCAGGTGGGAACGAAGCGGCAGGCAGGAGGCAGGAGTGGCGAGATGGCCATGCGATAGAACATAATGATCCCAATGGCCACGAGGGCCGGCATGCGCTTAATGAAGACAGCGATCCGCCTCATCATTGCCCCTTTCCCATGGCGAGCCAAGGTACGCCGCTGCGCCAGTGCAAGCCCTGAGCACGTCCCCATAGGAGGCTCGGCAGAGCGATGCGCGGGCGAGGAACACCACATCCTTGTCCGGCCACGGCCCTCCCAAATCTCGACAGAGAGCCCTCAGTCGCCGCTTAGCCCGGTTGCGCCAAACGGCGTTCCCCAGCTTCTTCCCAGCAATAAAAGCAACACGACCAGGGAGGTCGTGTTGCACGTCTTCAGCTCGGGTTGACATCGGGGAATGCTCCCCGACGATCAGCGTGAGATAGGGAGTTTTCAGACGCCGACCGGTTGAGAAGAGCTGGGAGATTTCAGTGCTGGACTTGATGGTATCCACGCCTGGGCACTCCTAGACGGTGAGACGCTTGCGCCCCTTAGCACGACGGGAAGCGAGAACAGCGCGGCCGCCCTTGGTGGACATGCGGGCACGGAAGCCGTGGCACTTGGCGCGCTTGCGTTTGTTCGGTTGATAGGTGCGTTTCATTGTTTTCTTTCCCTTTCATGGTTCAAAGAATAGCTTTCCGATTATATACCACAGAGAGAGGCTGTCAACGGGGAACTCTTAGGAAAACGCGAAGACTGTCGGTGGGATTGCCCTGCCTCGCGGAGAGACGGGGTTTTGGCGAGGGAGGAATCGAGCAGGGCTACAGGATTGCTTTTGTGAGAATGCAGGTTGTCTCGAAGGAACCTTCAGATGCAACGACAGTCCGCTGAGAGCGATCTGCGGCAAAATGACGGGTGAGGCAATAGGACGATTCAGCAATCCGCCCCGGTTCTTCTATATTCTTTCCCTTCGTCATTACAATAAACCTGGTGGATTAGTCGAGAACCCTAGATAATCCCTGATCACAGCCATGAAATTCCCACGGGAAACTGGTTCATTTCCTGTAGGGGAAATTGGCCCTATACTGCTCTCCCGGGCCTCTTAACGTCGGCGCTTGTGGAAAAAGGAGGGGTTATACCCGCGATATCCCCTGCAATCCCCCAGTTTTGCACTTAGGATTCCCGAATGATCTTCATGAGTCTCTCCACGTCGCTTTGAACCTCCATGTTGTCCTCGAGCATCGCCTCAACGGTTCGGGTGGAGTGAATAACGGTCGAGTGGTCCCGGTTGAACTTCTTCCCGATATCTCCCTGGGGCATGTCAAGCATCTGACGGCAGAGGTACACGGCGATATGACGGGGATGCACGATGGTGCGGCTGCGAGCCGGGCCGACGAGATCGCTATGGCTTACCTTGTAATATTCCTCCACCGCCCGCTGGATGTCCTCAACGGTGACAGTGCGCGACAGTCCACCGGAGAAGTGGTTCTCCAGGAGGGACCGTACTTCCTCCACGGTGACGTCACCACGTTCGCCCATGGAAGTCTGATAAAAGGCCACCTTGGTAATGGCGCTCTTCAGCTCACGAATGTTCGACCCCGAGATCTCAGCAATATAGAGCTGCACGTCGTTGGAAAGGGCCAAATGCCCAAATCCCTCACTGCGACAGAGCTCGTCGGTAAAGGACTTGACAATACCAAGCTTGGTCTCGATGTCGGGCGGCTGGATGTCGACGGGGGAGCCGGCAGCGAAGCGAGATTGGTAGCGCTCGTCGAGGCCGATGCTCTTGGGGGCGCGATCGGCTGACAGCACTACCTGGCTACCGCGGCTCGTAAGGGTGTTAAGCAGTTGGAACACGATATCGAGGGTACGCTCTTTGCCTTGGAACTTCTGGACGTCGTCGATGAACAGCACGTCGGCTTCCTCGTAGAAGGTTTTGAAGTTCTTGAAACTGCTCTTTTCCCGATCATGGGCGGCACTGGCTTCGGCGTACTCGTTGGTGATGCTGTCGGCATCCACAAAGACGGTGCGGAGGTGCGGGTAGGTTTCCCCGATGTAGTTCTGGATGGCCCGCATGAGATGGGTCTTTCCCAGGCCGCTCTTGCCATAGATGAACAAGGGGTTGAGGGCGCTCCGGCCCGGCTGTTCGGCCACCTGCACGGCCATTTGGTAGGCAAGACGATTCGACGAGCCGATGACGAAATTGCTGAATGTGTAGGCTGAGCAGGGATTTGAGGTTCCCACCGCTCCCGCCGGCGGCTGGGGTCGGTAATGGTCCTCGGCCCCAGCATCGGCGGTTGGGGCGGCGGGGTGTTCGGTTCCATGCACCCCGCCCGCGCCCGCTGCCGGGGTGCCATTTACGGGAGCACCGCCGCCAGCATCGCCCCAGGGCGGCATCGTCGGAGTTGCGGGGGCATTCGCTGTTGCGGCCGGATCGGAGGATGAGGGGTTTCCCAAAGCTCCCGGGTTCGCTGCGGGAGGGTTTCCGGGCCACGGCGCCGGGTAGGCGTTCGTGGGGGAGAGAGCTGCGGCCAGGGGATTTGCTGGAGTCCCGGCGCCCGCAGCCGGGGTCACCGCAGGGAAGGACGCTGGGGCCGTGGCCCCGGGCGATCCCGGCACGCTCATCGGGGCCGCCGCAGGGGCGGGGGCCCCCGAGGGGGAAGACCCCGCCGCGGCAGCGGCCTTGCGGGCCTCTTGCCCCGGATCAATGGCGATGGCCACGGTGAACGGAATGCCGCACAGGTCGAGTAGAGCCCGCTGGATGGGCTCTACATAGTGTTGCTCCACCCAAGACTTGATGAAGTCGTTGTCGGCGGTGAGCATAAGGAAGGAGTCGCTCATGGCTTGGGGCTCAAGTCGCGAGAAGAAGGCGGTGACCTGGGAAGCGTCCATGTCGGGGTAGCTCATGACCTGGGTGCAGATGGTGTGCCACTGTTGATTGAGTTTCTCGCTGTCCATAGTGCTTCCTT
This sequence comes from Adlercreutzia muris, assembly GCF_008831045.1. Lineage (GTDB taxonomy): Bacteria > Actinomycetota > Coriobacteriia > Coriobacteriales > Eggerthellaceae > Adlercreutzia > Adlercreutzia muris. Next base: position 22,792 of record NZ_WAJS01000022.1, on the reverse strand, counting down.
GCGGTCCTCTCGCGGGGTTGAGTGGGAAAAGGGCGGTTGTTCTAACTGGGGCGCTGAGGTCTTTTGGGGCTACAGGAGCCCGGGGATCACTTGGGCGCCGTAGGGGGTGAGGGTGTACTTTTGACCGTCTTTCGTCACGAGGCTCTTGTCGCGCAACTCGTTGAAGTTATTCGTTACGGTCGAGGGCTTTGCGCCAAGACGGCGACAGATATCGGCGTTGCCGAGGCTCCCTTCGACGGCGAGAAGGCGCAGCATCTCCTGCTGAATCTTATTAAGCCGCAGGGTGGAAGCCCCGGCTACGGGCGCCACGGCCGGGTAGGGCATGGCCTGGGCCAGGGGCGCGCCCACGGGGGCCGCGGCGTAAGTGCCGGGTAGGGGCTGGCCGGCCATGGCCCCGTAGGGGCTCGCGGCCGGTGCCGGGGCGGGGGCATAGCCGTAGCCATAGGGCTGCGCCGCCGCTGGTGCGGCTACGGCCGCGCCCGGCACTCCCGGGGCGACTCCGTAGGTTGGTGCCGTTGCGGCAGCGCCCTCCACGCCTCCCGGGTAGGGACTCGCTTGGGGCATGGCTCCGTAAGGATTGACCTCGATATAGTCGTCCTCCTCCTCATCGGCCCCCGCGAGGCTTATGGTGACGACGGCCCCGGTTCCCAGGTTGTCCTCGATGGTGATGGTGCCGTGGGACGATTCCAGGTACTCGCGCACGATGGGCAGCCCCGACCCAACGCCGCGGATGTAGTTGCGCATGGGCTCAACCGCCGAGGAGAACCCGGGCATCTGAGCCTTTTCCTTGGAGGGGATGCCGGGCCCGTGGTCGGCGAACACAATAGTGTTGCCCTGATCGCGAATGGTGACGAGCACGCCCTTGAACTGGGCGTGGATAAAATTCTCGGACACTTCCCGGATAACCGTGTAGGGGATGGATCCGCCTGCGCCCCGTGCCTGCTCGTACACGCTGGAGGCGAGGGCCTCGATGTAGGCCCCGGTGGCCGCCGGTTGAATTTCGATGACCCGCGGCGCGCTGAGCAGGTCGTCGTAGAGCGCAATACGACCGACGGTTTCGACGAAGGTGTAGTCGAAGGGCTTCGCTTCAGGGGCGGTGTCCGGCTGGGCGGCGTGTGTCTCCATGGTGTTCGATCTCGTTCCGTGCGATTCGGCTTTTATTCAGTGGATTCGGAAGAAATTGGCTGCCATTGTACCTTGTTTTTGAAATGATGAGGCCAGACTGGAGGGGCTTTTTAGGACAACGGGTGGAAATCCACTTTGTGTTCAGTATTTGTTGAAAACTTCCAATTTCCTCACCTGCACTTTTCACCTAATTCAGAGTTATTAACGGAAAGTTCAGCAAAAGTGGAAAACAGTGAATTTTTGGGAACAAAATTCATTGGCCTTCAAAGATGGAAAAGTTGAAAACTTTCTTGACAGAGAGCCTCGATCGCTCTTATCGGCCCACTCTTTTCTTTGTGCGGGTGCGTTGACCTCGTTCAGCTAAAAGGGATGAGGGGTACTCCCATTACATGGCCTTTATAGGCTTTAATCTGACATAAAGCCAGTTCAAGTACATAATACTATGACTGTTTAGGTGGAGCTAAACGCCCTGTCGGTTTCCCTGTTGCTGCTTTTTTTTTGGGGTTTTCACCGCGGTGCAAAAGAGGTTTTCCACCAAGTTTGCTGGGGAAAAGACAGGTTTTCCACTTTATCCACCGCCGTTGCGCTCTGGAAAGTGCATAATCATCTCGCGGGGAAAGGTCGGGCGCCTGTGGTTCCGCCGAAGAAGCGCTCCGCTTTGCCCTTTTAGGGGAAGTCTGGCGTTATAATGCTCAAACCTTGCTTTTACATATCATCCGCCTGAGGGCGGTGAGCGACCCGTCAGTCGAGGAAAGGGTTTCCATTGAAGCTGAGCATTAATCGTACCGAACTCGCCAATGCGCTCTCCATCGTTCTGAAGGGCGTTTCCACCCGTTCCACCCTGCCGGTTCTATCGGGTATTCTCATTGAGGCCACGGGGGACAAGATCATCCTCCAAGCTACCGATCTGGAGCTGTCCATTCAATATTCCGTCGCCGCGCTCATTGAGGAAGAGGGCCGTGCCGTTGTTCCGGGCAAGCTGTTCTCAGAGATTGTGAAGAACCTGCCCGATGCGGCCGTTCACGTGGAAGCCACCGACGAGCAGGCTTTCATCACCTGCGATACCTCCTCTTTCTCCATTCGCGCTTTGAACGCCGAGGACTTCCCCGGCTTCCCCCGGGTTGAGACGCACCAGCGCATCGAGATTCCCTTCCAGCAGTTCTCCACCATGGTGAAGCGCGTGTCCCGCGTTGTGTCAAAGGATGAGAGCCGGGCCATTCTCACAGGCGTGCTCATCACTCTGGAGAACGGCGTGCTGCGCATGGTGGCCACCGACTCCTACCGCCTTGCCATTACCGACGCTCCTCTGGAGGAGACGGCGGCCGATGAGTTCCAAGCGGTCATTTCTGGCTCTTTCCTGTCGGAAATCGCCTCGCTGCCCAAGACCGAATCGCCAGTGTCGCTGGCCCTGGCCGACAACCAGATCGTGGTGACCTGCGAGGATACCGTGTTCATCAACCGTCGTATCGAGGGGAACTTCCCCAATTACAAGCAGCTGCTCCCCGACACCTACGCTACCCGCGCTACCCTAGAAGTGGACAAGCTCGTAGCCAGCGTGCGACGCGCCTCGTTGCTCGGCTCCAACGCCTCGCCGGTGCGCTTCGACCTGAACGCCGCTTCCCAGACTGCCCAGATTACCGCAGCATCTCAAGATGTGGGCAGCGCTCAAGAGATTCTCCCTTGCACAGTGGAAGGCGAGGATGTGGAAATCGCCTTCAACTACGCCTACGTGCTCGATGGCCTGGGGTCTATCGCCACGGATGAGGTGTACCTGGAGGTGCTCTCTTCGTTGAAGCCCGGTATTTTCCGTGCCCTGGAGCCTGAGAACTTCCTGTATCTCGTCATGCCCGTGCGCATTTCCTAGACCCGATGTTTCACGTGGAACGTTTTTGACGCTGCGCATCGAACAACTGGCCTTCCGTAATTTTCGGAGTTACGAATCAGCATTGTTGACGTCCCTCGGGGATTTGACTGTGCTCGTGGGGGAGAACGCCATGGGCAAGACTAACATCATAGAGGGCGTCCAATTGCTCACCGCCCTCACTTCCTTTCGTCATGCCACCATTGATCAGCTGATTCGTCATGGTTGTGAGGGAGCCCGCCTGCAGGCTCAGGTGAGTGATGGGAATCGCGAGCTTTCCCTCGATCTGGCTCTCGACGGCAAGGTGAGGAAATACCGCCTGAACGGAAAGGCGAAGCACCCGGCCGACTTGAAGGGCCTGGTGCCGTCGGTGATCTTCACGCCCGATGATCTTGATCTAGTGAAGGGCCCCACCGCCGGACGACGCACCGCTTTGGATACCCTGGGATCTCAAGTGAACAAGAACTATTATGTGGTGCGCCGCGATTACGAGAAGGTGATCCGCCATAAGAACCGCTTGCTCAAGGAAGAGGCGGCGCCGCCTCTTCTCGAGGCCATCAACGAGATGGTGGTGACTGCGGGTGCGCAGCTCGCCTGCTATCGCGCCGCCCTCTTTGCGCGGCTCCAGCCTTCCATTGCGGAAAAGTATCGTCAGATCTCTCGGGGTCGCGAGCGCTTAACGGCGTACTATACGCCCTCGTGGGCTCGTTCGGGAAAGGAGCCGATAACCCCGTATCCGGGGGCTTTTCCCTTGATGACCTTCACGCGCGACGAGGCACGGGAAGCTCTGGCGCGATCCCTCTATGAACGCGCCGCCGAAGAGCGTCGTCGGGGCCGATCCCTTGTGGGACCCCACGGTGACGCCATTGGGTTCTTCCTCGATGATCAAGATGCTTCTCTGTTCGGAAGTCAGGGCCAGCAGCGCTCCATCGTGCTCTCATACAAGCTCGCTGAGGCCGCGGTAGTGGAAGAGCTCTTGCAGCAGAAACCGGTGCTTCTTCTGGATGATGTGATGAGCGAGCTTGATGGTGCCCGCCGCGAAGCCCTGGTAGATGCCATGGAGGGAGGTTGCCAGACCTTTATCACCACGGCGAATCTCGCCTACTTCGACCAGGGTATGCTCAGTCGGGCTCAAGTTGTTGAGCTTCCCCTGTCGGTCTAGTGCTTCACTATGAATTCGGGGGCTCCTTAGTTTTTAGTTTGGCGCCCCGACCCCTGATCCTGCCCTGTTGTTTTGCCTGCACCTTTCCTGAGAAGTCCTGGCGCCCCTAGAACTTCGATTTTCGAAAATGTGATATTTTCCCCATAAAATTCCAAAAGTACCCCTGAGAGGCCGTTAAAACAGCCATTTTCAGACCTCGCAAAACCACAGGCCACTATCCCATGCTATAATCGACGCTCAGTCAGCGCTCGCATCGGGCGCATTTTCTATGTAGAGCGAAGGAGTGTCAGTGGCACAAAAACCAGATCATTACGACGGTTCTGACATTCAAGTCCTTGAAGGGCTTGAAGCCGTTCGCAAACGCCCCGGCATGTACATCGGCTCCACCGGCCCCCGCGGCCTGCATCACCTGGTTTACGAGGTGGTCGACAACGCCGTGGACGAGGCCCTGGCCGGTTACTGCGACACCATCGAGGTGTGGATCCATCCCGACAATTCCATCTCGGTCAACGACAACGGCCGCGGTATTCCCGTGGACAAGCATCCCAAGGAGAAAATCCCCACTGTTGAGGTGGTGCTCACCATCCTGCACGCCGGCGGCAAGTTCGGCGGCGAGGGCTACAAGGTGTCTGGCGGCCTGCACGGCGTGGGTGTGTCGGTCGTGAATGCCCTGTCCACCAAGGTGGAGGTGCAGGTGCGCCGCGACGGGAAGACCTATGAGATTGACTTCGACCACGGCAAGACCAACAACAAGCTGCACGAGGTGGGCCCGGCGAAGAATACCGGCACCAAGGTGACCTTCTGGCCCGACCCAGCCATCTTCACCGAGACCACGACCTATGACTACGACACCCTGGCGGCCCGTTTCCGCGAGATGTCGTTCCTCAACAAGGGTTTGAAGATCATCCTCCACGACGAGCGCGTGACCGATGCCGACGGCAACCCCCGCACCGAGGTCTTCCAGGCTCTCGGCGGCATTGTGGACTTCGTGAAGTTCATCAACGATGGCAAGGAGACCCTGAACAAGCCCATCTACTTCGAGGCCGAGAATGCCGACGGTACCGTGGAGGTGGCCCTGCAGTGGTCCAGCTCCTATTCCACCAACTCGGTCATGGCCTTCGCCAACAACATCAACACTCACGAGGGCGGTACGCACATGGACGGCTTCAAGCAGGCCATCACCCGTACCATCAACGACTACGCCCGCGCTAAGGGACTGCTGAAGGAGAAGGACAACAACCTCTCTGGCGAAGACGCCCGCGAGGGTCTGGCCGCCATCATCTCGGTGAAGCTCCATGATCCGCAGTTCGAGGGCCAGACCAAGACCAAGCTCGGCAACACCGAAATTCGCCCCCTGGTGCAGAACGCCGTGACCCAGGGCCTCGCCGAGTATTTGGAGGAGAATCCCACCCCGGCCAAGCGCATCATCGGCAAGGCCACCCAGGCCCTGAAGGCCCGCGAGGCTGCTCGCAAGGCCCGCGAGATGACCCGCCGCAAGAACGTGCTCGACTCGTTCAGCATGCCCGGCAAGCTGGCCGACTGCGCCAGCAAGGATGCCTCCCAGTCCGAAATCTTCATTGTAGAGGGCGACTCGGCAGGCGGCTCCGCGAAGCAGGCCCGCGACCGTAAGTTCCAGGCTATCCTGCCCCTGCGCGGCAAGATCCTGAACGTGGAGCGCGCCGGTCTGCATCGCTCGCTGTCTTCCGAGACCATCAGCTCCCTCATCACCGCTATCGGCACCAACATCGGCGAAGACTTCGACGCCGAGAAGGCCCGCTACCACCGCATCATCATCATGACCGATGCCGACGTGGACGGCGCGCACATCCGCTGCCTGCTGCTTACGTTCTTCTACCGCTATATGCCCGAGCTCATCAATCTCGGCTACATTTACATCGCCCAGCCGCCCATCTTTGGTCTGAAGAAGAAGAACTCCCGCAGCACCAAGGTGGAGCGCTATATCTACGACGAGAAGGCCCTGTCCGCCACGCTCGCCGAGTACGACGACCCGGGCAAGTTCGACGTGCAGCGCTATAAGGGCCTCGGCGAGATGGACCCGGAGCAGCTGTGGGAGACCACCATGGAGCCGGCCACCCGCACGCTTCTGCAGGTGAACATCGATGACGCCGTGGAAGCCGAGCGCGTGGTAAGCGAGCTCATGGGCGACCAGGTGGAGCCCCGCAAGGAGTTCATCCAGAAGCACGCCCGCGACGTCCGCTTCCTGGACATTTAAGGAGAACCTAAATGGCAGATTTTGAAGACGAGAACTTCGACGCCGATGAGCAGTCCGGGGTAGAGGCCGCCGAAGAGGACGCGCTGTACTTGGCTGAAGAGGTCGACACCGATGACGAGGGCGATGAGGATGCCGAGATCGCCTCGGCCTCTTCCACCTTGGACGAGGAGCACGCCGTTTCCGAGGAGGAGCGGGCCCGCTCTATGATGGTGGATATGCCCAACCCCCACGGCTCCATCATCGAGGGGGCCAACGGCGGCGAGGGCACCACGGTGCGCGCGGCGTTTCTCGGCAAGGAGATGCAGACCTCCTTCCTGGAATACTCCATGTCGGTTATCGTGTCCCGCGCCCTGCCCGACGTGCGTGACGGCCTGAAGCCGGTGCACCGCCGCATTCTGTACGCCATGAACGAATCGGGTTACACGCCGAGCAAGCCGCACATGAAATCGGCCCGTACCGTCGGCGACGTGATCGGCAAGTACCATCCCCATGGCGACAGCGCCGTGTACGACACCATGGTGCGCCTGGCCCAGCCCTTTAGCCTGCGCCTGCCGCTGATCGACGGTCACGGCAACTTCGGCTCCATCGACGGCGATAGTGCCGCCGCCATGCGTTACACCGAGGCCCGCCTGGACAAGCCGGCCATGGAGCTGCTGCGCGATTTGGACAAGGAAACCGTTGATTTCCAGCCCAACTACGACGAGAGCTTGCAAGAGCCCACGGTGCTGCCGGCCCGTTTCCCGAACCTGCTGGTCAACGGCTCCAACGGCATCGCCGTCGGTATGGCCACGAACATCCCGCCCCACAACCTGGGCGAGACCATCGATGCCACCTGCCTCATGATCGATAATCCGGAGTGCACCACCGAGGAGCTCATGGCCGTCATGCCCGGTCCCGACTTCCCCACCGGCGGCCTCATCATGGGCAAGAAGGGCATCCTGGATGCCTACGAGACTGGTCACGGCAACATGACCATCCGCGCCAAGTGCGAGATCGAGGAGAAGAAGAACGGCCGCTCCTCTATTGTGGTGAAGGAAATTCCCTATCAGGTGAACCGCAAGCGCCTGCTGGAGAAGCTCGGCGAGCTCGTGCGCGATAAGAAGCTGCCCGAGATCAGCAACATCCACGACGCGGCCGACCGCAAGGGCATCGATATCATCATCGATTTGAAGTCCAACGCCATTCCCCAGGTGGTGCTGAACAAGCTGTACAAGCACACCCAGCTGCAGGTGGGCTTCGGCGCCAACATGCTGGCCCTGGTGAACGGCACCCCGCGCGTGCTGTCGCTCAAGGAGATCCTCCACTACTACATTGAGCATCAGAAGGACGTCGTCACCCGCCGCACCCGCTACGAGCTGGCCAAGGCCGAGGAGCGCGAGCACATCCTCGAGGGCTACATCATCGCGCTGGATAACATCGACGAGGTCATCCAGATCATCCGCTCGTCCCAGACGGACAAGGAAGCCGCCGCGCGCCTGACCGAGCGCTTTGGGCTCTCCGAGAAGCAAACCAACGCCATCTTGGAGATGCGTCTGCGCCGCCTGACCGGCCTGGAGCGCGAGAAGATCGAGGAAGAGCTGGCCGAGCTGCGCGAGAAGATCGCCTACTACAAGCGCATCCTGTCCGACGAGAGCCTGCTGAAGCAGGTCATCAAGGACGAGCTGCTGGAGATCAAGAAGAAGTACGGCACCCCGCGCCGCACCCGCATCACCGGCGAGGCGAAGGATATTGAGGTGGAAGACCTCATCGCCGAGGAGAACATGGTCGTCACCATGACCAAGGCCGGCTACATCAAGCGCCTGCCCGTGAGCACCTACCGCCAGCAGAAGCGCGGCGGCAAGGGCATGCAGGGCGTGAACTTGAAGGATGCCGACTTTGTGGAGCACTTGTTTGTGGCCTCCACCCACTCCTACATGCTGTTCTTCTCCACCAAGGGCAAGGTGTATCGCCTGAAGGTGTACGAGATTCCCGAGGCCAGTCGCCATGCCCGCGGCACGGCCATTGTGAACCTGCTGCCTTTGGAGAAAGGCGAGTCTATCAGCGCCGTCATCGCCACGAAGGACTTCCCCGCCGAGGAGTTCCTCATGTTCGCCACGGCTCAGGGCAACGTGAAGAAGACCTCCATGGACCAGTACGACCGCACTCGCCGCGACGGGCTCATCGCCATCAACTTGAAGGACGATGACGAGCTCATCTCGGTGAAGCGTGTGGCTAAGGGCGAGAAGGTCATCATGGTGTCCTCCGCCGGCAAGGCCATCCTCTGGGATGAGTCCGAGGCCCGCGCCATGGGCCGCGGAACCATGGGCGTGCGCGGCATGAACGTGCCCGCCGATGCCCACGTACTCGGCATGGAAATTGCCCGCCCCGGCACCGACCTGTTCGTCATTACCGAGAAGGGCTATGGCAAGCGCACGAAGATCGAGGAATACCCCGAGCACCATCGCGGTGGCCAGGGCGTGTACACCATCACCATGACCCACAAGAAGGGCCTGCTCGCAGTCATGAAGATCGTCGGCGCCGATGACGAGATCATGATCGTGTCCGAGGAGGGCGTCATCGTGCGCACCCCGGTGAAGGGCATTTCCGAGCTTGGCCGTTCCACCCAGGGTGTGAAGGTGATGAACGTGGCCGACAAGGACAAGGTCTGCGCCGTGGCCATTTCCTCCACAGGCAAGAAGAAGGCCAAGAAGGCCGGCGAGGTGGACGAGAACCAGCTCGACCTGCTGGACGAGGAGAGCACCGACGGATCCTTGGCCATCGACGACATCGACGGCGACGAGGGAGACGGCGCTGCCGAGGTCGCGGTGGAAGAGATCGCCGAGGACGAAGAGTAACTGGGTCGATTGCCGTCGTTGTGTCGCGAGGGGGGCAGGCCTGCGGGGCTGCCCCCTCTCTTCTTTCAGGTGGCTACGGGCCCTCGATACCGAAGTCGTCAGGGGAGACATGGTCCAGGAAGGTCTTGAAGGCCGCTAGCTCCTCTTCCGGCCGTTCCTCTTTGAAGATAAACGGAAAAGAGGCAGCATCTAGCACGCGCTCCTCGATGTAGAGAGGGGCGTCTTGGCGCAGGGCTAGGGCAACGGCGTCGCTCGGCCGCGCATCGAGGGTAACGAGGCGGCCTCCCTGGCTCAAAATGAGGCGGGATCGGAATACCGGGCCCTTCACGCCGCAGATGACCACGGAATCGATGCGGGCATCAAGATTAGTGAGCGCGTCGAGGAAGAGATCATGAGTCATCGGTCGTTCGAGTTTCACCTGCTCCAAGGCCATGCCGATTTGCGCTGCCTCCGAGGGTCCGATCCATATGGGTACGATACGGGCCTTCCCCGCCGGCGCGTCTTCCACAGGTTGGAGCACGAGCACCGAAGGTTGCAGTGGGTTCGCCATGATGAGCGTGAGCACTTTCAAGGGAATCACGGCAGGCTCCTTTCAGAGAAAACGGCGCAATGGTATTGTCTCACGAGTGAGTTTTCCGGGGCTCAAGATAATTTTTCCAATTCGGTTAAATTTTTCCTTGACCCCACTATGATTTCATCGTAAGATAGTCAAGCACTTTTTCAAGGGCCCGTAGCTCAGTTGGTTAGAGCGCACGCCTGATAAGCGTGAGGTCGCTGGTTCAAATCCATTCGGGCCCACCATTACTTTGCGATAAACGCTCCACCGTGAGCCGAGTTAGCCGGTGGAGCGTTTATTATATTCTGAGGCAGTTTTCCGAACATGCCACCTAGCAAGGTAAGGGAGAAAGAGAAGCCACGGGGCATTAGCTCAGCTGGGAGAGCGCGGGCTTTGCAAGCCTGAGGTCAGGGGTTCGATCCCCCTATGCTCCACCAATAACTTCAGAAACCGGGTCATACCATATGGCCCGGTTTCTCGTATGTGAGCATTTCTGAGATCGAACTCGGTGCGGAGAGAATAGCCTCTGGACTGCTTTCTGTCTTCAAATCCTAAAGTTTATACGGTCATTACCCTGTCATATTAATGTCATCTTGTCGTAAACTCTAAATTTGCGGCTCTTTTGCCTATGATAGGTGTGTTAAAGAAGCCCCTGAGCCAGAAAGAGCCATCGGCGATCGATTGACAAGTAGACAGTAAGGAAGTCTCAGAGATACAATAGATGATCGGAAACATCTGAGACAGAGGCGGTTTTCCCGCCCGCGAGAGAGGGTAAGAGGGCAAGCTGAGGACGCTTGCTTATAAGAGGAGCGGTGAGATATGAAGGCGATAACTCAAAATATGGGATATGAGTTCTCGAAGGCAAGGAAAGTGGTTGCCTCCGTGGTCGCTGCGGCGATGATTGTCTCTTTCGGCAACTTTGCCCTAGGATCTCCTTCTAAGGCCCTCGCCGAAGACGGCACCGTGGAGGTTCGCTTCCAGGTGGCCGACGGCATGACGGTTGCCGTGGGAGCCGATCGGTTCGCCTCTGACATGGATGCGGTGTACGAGGCTCCCGTCGACACCGACTTGACCTTCTCCGTCGACGCTCCCGCCCATACGGCCATTGAGGTGACCTATGAGGCAGAGGGAGGCGATCCCGTTTCCCGTGCCATGGGGTCCAAGCAGCCGTCCGATAATCTGATTATCGGAGAGCCGTCCCTAGAGGACGGCTCTCAAGAAACCTCCCCTGCCCCTTCCTCCGACGAAGGTGGAGAGGAGAATTCGGCACACGAAGGATCGGGCCCTGCGCCCTCGCCCGTCGCTCCCGATGCGCCGGCGGCCGACACTCCGGTTGAGGGGGATGTCCCGAATGTCGACGAGGCAGCTCACGAGGCTGATAGCGCGGAGGTCTTGGGAGATTCCGAAGCCGTAGGATCCTCGGCCGCCGAGGCAGTTCCCCTGGCGGAAACCGGAGAAAATGCCGTTGAGGAGGTTCTCCCCGACGAGTACCCGCCAATGGCCGCTGCCCCCGCCTCCCAGGAGGACGAGGAGCTGGTGGTGGCAACGACTGTCGAGCCGGCTGCCGATGGGTCTTACACGATTCCCCTCGCCGTGTTGGCTGAAGCCGCTGATCGGGGGGCCGTCGTTGTGGTGAGTGTCGAGCCTGCACCCGGAGCCTCCACATGGGACGATGTTGCTAAAGCGCTGTCGGAGGGCGACGAGGGAGCCGTGAAGCTGGCCGCAAATATCGAAGAGGCCATTAGCCCGGTTGAGGTGAAGGGTACCAAGACCCTCGATCTGAATGGCCACACCATTGCAGTGGATGAGATTGACACGCTGTTCACCGTGAACGCAGGTGCGACGCTCACCATTACGGACACCAACGATGATGCCGCCCCGGTGAAGCGTGCCGCCCGGGGGGAGAAGATTCCCAGCCCTGTGGATGATCGCGAGGGCTTCGAGGCCATGATCGGCAAGAAAGCCGAGTACAATGCCGATGCGCAGACTCTGCGGTATTTCATCACGAGCTCGTATGCCAATCGTCCCGCAAAGGGCGAGACCACTGAATATCTGTACCAGTATGATCTCGATCTCTCGGGAGCGGGGTCCATTAAGGCCCGCCAGGCCGTGAATTTGGTGCAGGTGAGTGGCGGCACGCTTAATATCGAGGGCGGCCGCCTGACCATGGAGCAGGGCGATCATGTGGTGGCAGCCCAGGAGGGCACCATCACCATGACCGATGGATGCATCGTGGGATCAACAGGAGCCGACGGCGCCGCCATCAACGCCAAGAAGGCCACGGTGAAAATTACCGACCAGGCCATTATTGCGGGCAATACGGCCCGAGGTGACGGCAACGGCGGTGCGCTGTGGGTGGATAACACCCAGTTGACTGTGGCCGGTGATGCGCTGATCGCGGGCAATCGCGCCGGCGAGGAAGTGTTCAACGACACGACCCCTGGCGGTATGGCCCAGGTGCGCAACGGCGGCGGCATCTACGCCAACGCCTCATCTACGGTGACTCTTGCCGATAACGCTGTGCTCGCGGGCAATACGGCCCAGGCTGACGGCGGTGCTGTCTATGTGCAGGGGCGCCTGAGGAACAACGGAAGCCAGGCCAAAAGCGTGCTTACGGTGAAGGACTCCGCCTTGGTAACCAACAACCGCTCGGAAAACGACAAGTCGGCCATTCACCCCTCGGTGCGCCCCGACACGAACGAGGGTGTGAATTGGAAGCAGCTCGGCGGTGGCGGTGGCGGTATCTTCTCTATGGATGAGACGGTTATCGCCGGTGCCTCTCTGACGGGCAATTACGCTTCCGATGGCGGTGGCGGTCTGCTTATGGCCTCCTATGCCCTTTATTCCGGCACCACGTGGATCGACCAGTACATCTACCCTCTGCTGAAAGTGGAATCCGGTGTTTTCGCTTCCAATTATGCCGGTACGAGCGAGGGTGGCGCCATTAACGCCATGCCCGACAAGGCTAGCTATATCAAGGGTGGCTATATCACGAACAATATGACCGCGACGAAGTTTGATTACGGTGGAGGCGGCCTGTTCCTCCCCTCGGCCACTCATGGCAAGGAGACGGGACTCACCGTGCGCTACCCCATCGTCACCGGCAACACCGCTCACGGTTTCGGCGGCGGCGTGGGCGTGTGCACTAACGGCGTCGTGGTCACCGCTGATGCGGCCATCTTCGACAATACGGCTGATCAGGCCAATGCGACGACTAATCCCAACGAATACGGTGACCAGTGGGCCCTTGATCCGACCTATGGCCTGAAAATTGACCCCCACGCGGCCGATGATTTCTTCTGCGCCAAGGAAAGCACGGTGTTCAATGCCATGCTCGGAGGCGGCTACCACCGCTGGACGGGCTACACCAGCGGCACCGTGTCCTATATTCCCGATATGACCTACAAGGGCACGCTGAGTGCTACCCGCACAGGTGGGTGGGCCAACAAAGCCGTCAGCATGATCATCGATGGCAAGGATCTGACCTCATCGGGAATTCCCAACGTGATTATGAAGAACAAGGCCGAAGGGATAGTGGAGATTTACGTTCCCGATGCCCACGCCGGCTCCGATGGCTTCCTCGAGGGCTACTACGCCACCGTTAAGGTGGCAACGGGGAATAGCAGTGCCGACGGCACCGTGGCCGGTGAAGTGACCGCGTGCAAGAAAGTCGAGAGCGATAGCCCTGGCTTCAAGAAATACGAGCTTACCGTCGATCAGAGCGCTCCCGCACCGGACCAGCGCCAGGAAGTCTCCTTCGATGACAACCCCCAAACGCTGGTTGCCGAGACGCGCACCGATGAGAAGAAGGAGTACCCCGTCTATCACCTGACCGACCCGAACACGTTCCCCCAGACCGCCGAGGCTGTGCTCCAGGCGGATCGCTTCACAGCCCTGAAAGCAAACCCGACCCCGGCCGATAAGGAAGCGGCCATGGGCATGGCGGTGCTGTACTTCACGGGTAATTACTCCAACACCAATGGCGGGGCCATCGCCTGCAACGACCGCATTGTGGTGGGCCGCGATCCCGAGGTTCCCGGCGATCCCGAGGTTCCCGGCAACCCCGACGAGCCCGAGAAGCGCGGTGCTCTGCAGCTTGTGAAAAATCTGAACAACTTCGAAGCGGCTAACGGCGTGGCCACGGCGGTATTCCAGGTGACGGGCTATGTCGATCAGGCTGCGGCGGCCAACAAGGTAGACGATCTGGTGATTTACCAGAACACCGTGAGCATGACCTTTGGTGCTGGCGAGAATCAGACGAAGGTGGAGTTGCTGTCCGACCTTCCCGAGGGTTACTACCTTATCGAGGAGCTGTACTACAGCGGTGACAACTTCGACGGCACCCCCAATCGCGAGATTGTGGCCGTGGAGGGGGCTGTTCCCGGAGAGGAAGCCGATATTCCCGTCACAGAGGTTACCTTCGACAACACCTATACCGATGAGAGTTACGGCACGGGCGTGGTGAACCGTTACGCTCCGGGCGAGAACGGCTTTACCTACACACCCATGCCCACGACGGAAGAGGGGAGGTAGTCATGGGGAAGCAATCCCTTGCCAAGCGTGTTGCCCTGACGGTGTCCGCAGCCCTGGTTATCTCTCTGGGCGTGGCGGCTGGCACGGCTTGGGCCTACTACACCGATACGACCAAAGCCGCTGGCATGATCCAGTTCAAGTACAATCCGAACCCGCCCGAGACCGAGGTGAACGAAACCCCCGACGGCGCGAACAAGGTTATCTCTGTCACCAACACCGGCGATGTTGACGCCATGGTGCGCGTGAAAGTGTTCGACCCGCAGATCGACGGCGTGGAGCTTACCTTCGAGGCTGCGCCGGGTTGGACCCAGGCGGTGAGCGACAACGACGAGGGTTGGTGGTACTACACCGAGCCCGTGGCCCCCAAAGCCTCCACCCCGGCTTTGAAGGCTCTCGTAACGGTGGACACCGAGAAGGTCGCCCATGGTTTCGATGTGGCCGTGGTGCAGCAGTGCACGAGTGCCCGCGCCTTTGAGGCGGGACAGCCGCTGCTGGGCACCTTTGCCGATGGCGAAAAGTACCTGACCGCCCAGGATGGTGAGTAGCCCATGTTGAAGACGCTGAAGACTCTTGATTTGCAGACGCGCATCATGCTGATTGCGCTTTCCGCTGGGCTTGTGGTGTGTCTCGTCATGATGACGGTGAGCCCGGCCCGCTCTGCCCTGGTGTTCCAGAGCGACGACTACGTGGCTGAGATCCAGCAGACCCATATTGGCGTGACGCTGACTGAGAACGGCGTGGACGTGGACCCCGATGCGAAGGGCGTCGGCAAGCTGCTCGATCAGGATGCGGGTTGGCAGATTGTGAACGCCTCCACCGGCGCCGTCGAGGAGTTCATGGCCCCCGGTCAGGTGTATCGGGAATTCCTCTCGGTGAAGAACGTGTCGGCTGATATGGACGAGTACGTGCGCCTGACGGTGCGCAAATACTGGGCTGCGGGTGAGAACGGCGAACCCCAGAAGAGCGCCACCTTGGATCCGGCCCTCATCGAGCTGGTGCTCGACGATGAGTTCGATGAAAACTGGGTGCGCTCGGATGCGGAATGCACTGACGAGCGCGAGGTGTACTACTACCGCCCCGTGCTGGAGAAGAACACCGCTGCCGCCCCGGCTGTAGCCGGTATCCGTGTGAGCGATGCCATCAAGAATGTGAAGCAAGATTACTCCAACTGCTATCTGGCCCTGTCGGCCCAGGTTGATTCCGTACAGGTGAACAACGCCGCCGCAGCCGCCAAGAGCGCTTGGGGTGTGGATGTGCAAGCGCTGGGCCTCGATCAATGGTCCGATGAGACGGCTGGGGAATAATGGGGTGATCCGATGTATAGCCTGACGAAAACACGCCCATCACTCCGGTATCTCACTGCGCTGCTGCTGGCGCTCATGGTTGCCTCGGCCCTGTCTCTCTTGACGGCTGCTCCGGCTTTCGCCAAAACTTACGATGAGGCCTGGACTGTGGAATTCACTGGCACCGAGATGAAGGACGATGGCACGGCGAACATCACCAAGACCCTTGGCTCCATGCAGCCGGGAGACAGCGCCCGCTTCACCATTGAGATGAAGGAGGGCTCCCAGGGTTCTGCCGACTGGTACATGCGCAACAAGGTGCTGACTACCATGGAGGAGTCCATGGCCAACGCCAACGAGCGTTCCGGTGGCTCCTACAGTTACAAGCTCACCTATATCACGCCCAAGAACGAGGAGAAGGTGATTCTCACCAACGAGGTGGTTTCAGGCGAAGTGGAGGGCGACGGAACTGAGACCCGTGGTCTGTTCGATGCCACCGAGGCGACGGGGGAATGGTTCTACCTGGACACCTTGGCTGCTGATGCCCGGGCCTATATGGTGCTGGAGGTGGCCATTGATGGCGAGACCCACGGCAACACCTACTTCGACACCGATGCCAGCGTGCAGCTGGCCTTCGCGGCCGAGCCTTCTGATGAAGAGGGAACGAAGGGAGAGGCCGACCCCCCGAGCGGCGATCCGAAGGACGACCCCAAGCAGAAAAATTCTCCCAAGAGCGGGGATACCAAGAAGTCTGGCGGCAAATTGTCCCAGACCGGCGACATGCTGCCCTTGGGTATTATCGTGGCCGTTGCCGTCGTGGCCGCAGGGGTAGTGGTTGTAGCGGCGGTACGCAGCCGCAAGAGGAACGACAAGGAGGGCGACGCCCGATGAAGAATATGAAGAAGTGGAGCCGTCTCATGGGGACGATGGGCGCTGCAGCGCTGCTGACCGTCTCTTTGTCGGTACCTGCGGCTTTTGCCGACGATGCCCCTGCTCCCGCCGCGCAGGCCATGACCTCCTATGAGGGCACGACCTACACGGTTACGTTGTACAGCGGTAATCAGGGCGTCTTTGCCGATGGGCAGACCAAGCATGTCTTCGAGGGGCAAGCGCCCGGCGAGTCGCTTTCCTTCGACGGCGTGACTCTGGAAGTACCGGCAGACAGCAAGTACTATGCCAAGGGCGTGCGCCTGGCCGGGCTCGACAACGAGCGTTCCGACAAGAACCGCGGGGGAGAGAACCTCGCGGGCGCGAATACCCCCATGGTCGCCTATGTGGCCGCCGACGGTGCCCTGGCGGGCTCGGTGCCTGTGACGGAAGATGCCGACTACGTGGTGGCCTATGGCATCATGGCCAATCGCGTGGCCTTCACGGTGAACTACGTGGACGCCTCTGACGGCAGCCAACTTGCCGAGCCCCAGACCTTCTTCGGCGACATCGGCGATGTGCCCGCTACGGCGCCTGTGTACATTGAAAACTATGTGCCCCACGCAACGCTCATCGACATTGTGTTGGGAGAGGATGAGACGAGAAACGTCATCACCTATCGCTACACGCGCCTGGCCGAGGGTACGACGACCGAGCCCCAGCCCAATGGTCCGGTAGATGTAGTTGCCCCCGACGGCTCGCGGGTTGAAGGGGCCTACACGACCAATCCGACGGACGATGTGGCCCAGCGCGCCCCGGCCAACCCCATTGAGGCGACCACGCCGGGGACTGGCGGCACGGCTGAGGGAGTTGGCACCCCAACCCCCGTACAGCCCATCAGCGCGGCGGTGCCGCTCACGACCGATGCGGGTACCGAGGTGCTGGCCGACGATGGCACGCCCCTTGCAACTCCGGGCACTGAGACCATCAACGATGATGAGACGGCCCTTGCGAGCGGCAAAGCGGCAGCACCGGGCTCCGAGGCCGGGCTGTCTGCTCAGACCTCCTGGGTTCCCTGGGCCGTGGCAGCCGCTGTATTGGCCTGCGCCATTGCCTTCATTCTCGTGCGAGGCCTGCGCAAAGCCAAGGAAGATCAGGCTGAGTCTTCGGCTGCTTAAGGGTTCTGCGGCGTTCTGGAAGGGGAGGATGGGTTTTCGCGCCCGTCCTCCCCTTTGTTCTATGCCGCACTGAAGCCGATGCGTGGTACATTGAACCCATGGCGAAACATCCAGTGGACATAGCCCCCTCCGAACCGCGCGATGCTTTTTCCCGCGCGGTGGAGCGCCGTTTGGCGTGGATGCGCCGCATTGCCCGCCTGTGCTCGGCTCTCGGAGCCGCGCTGTTGCTCGCCTTGGCTTTTGTGGGCATCGGCTCTTCGGTGATTCCGCGGGTCATGGGCATGCAGCCCTATGCCATTATTTCCGGATCTATGGAGCCGGCCTATCCCACGGGCAGCCTTGTGTACGCCGACCCTGTTGAGGGATCGTCTCTTCAGGCAGGCGATGTGGTCGCCTTCTGGGAGGAAGAGGAGGTCATCATCCACCGGGTGAAGGAGGTGGATGACCAAGCGGGGCATCTGGTTACCAAAGGTGATGCAAATGAAGATGTCGATCTGCGACCTGTCCCCTTCCAAAACGTCCTTGGTCGCGTGGTGTTCTCGGTGCCCGTCGTAGGGTATTTTCTCATGGCCCTCGGCACCACAGCGGGCCTGTTGGTCTTGGGTTGGGTTGTGATCATGGCCGTGGCCCTGTGCGTGGTGGGAACCATTTTGGGCAGTCTTGCCGACCGCCGCGAGGCGGAGCGGTAGGGTTCCTTCTCCTCATTTCCCACGCCCGCGGTTCTTGGCCGGAGGAGTCGGGCAACCGCTCGCCAGTGATTTTGTTATCTCATATCAGAACTTACCTAGTCATTACCCTGTCAAAGTTGCCTTTCTCTTTGTTCTGCCATAAATGAACGATTATCGGTAAAAAGCCAGATCAAAATTAAAAAATTCCGCGCCGTTCAGCCTTATAGCTGACTTCTTTTCTTATTGATCGCTTGTTCGCACAGGGGGAGGTGATACTCTGATTCTGTTCATGAGGTTACCTAACGGTAACAAGTGGCAGTCGGGGGGCTTAAGGAGGGAAATCCCGACACGGTTCATTCTGTTAAATGTCCGGCTCCATGCCGGTGTTTAAAGCAGCTGTAACGAAGTAGTCAGGGCAAAAAAGAGAAGGTAGGGTGAGGAGTATGCGGGCCATCGCGCGCTTCATGGATGCGCGGAACACCGCCGAGGGCAAATTCCTGTCGGTTTTGCTGTCGGTGCTGCTGGTGTTCTCGTTTTTGAACGTGACCATGTTCACCGATCTCGCGAACGCCGACGATGAGGTCGCTCTCGGAGCGGCCACGGAAATCGTCGCCGAGATCGAGGATGACGGCGAGGTTGAGGAAGCCGAGGAGGCACCGGAGGCACCGGAATCTCCGGAGGCCGACGCGCCCGAGGCCCCGGCCGACGAGCCAGCGGAAGAGCCGAGCGATCCTGTCGGCGATGATGCAATCGAGCCTGTCCCCAGCGCCCCGAGCGAGAGCGATCCTGTAGAGGAAGTGACCTGCGAGGGCGACTCTGGGTCGGAGGGCGACGCGGTCGAGGCGCCCGCGGCGGCCGATGATGCCCGTGCTGCCGAGCTGAACCTCAACGCTGTGGGCGAGAGGGGTAAAAAGCCGGAGCTTTCGGAGCAGAACGTGTACGTGTATCTGCAACTTACGGGCGATGGGGTGGACGAATTTGTCAAAGACCTCAGCATCAAGCCGAATGGTCACGGCTACTACACTATCGGTGTCATCAAAGCGATGCTCCCCACTCCTACCAAGAGCATGCTGTCAACGGATAATGCTGAGAACAATTATATCGGCGATTACGGTGAGGCCGTCAGGGCGGCGCTCAGGAGCGGTATTGACCGATGGGCGGACAATGCCGGTGTGGATATCTCCGGCATTCCCCCTGAGCAGTGGAATAAGCTGATTGTCTCCAACGGCGCCGACCGCTACGTGAATAGCGGCACTTACACGTGGCACCTCGACGGCTATATGAAAGTCGAGAATGCCATCAACTACGAAGTTCGCCATATCAATGAAGATGGCAATGAGATCGAGCAGTCGGAAAGCGGCACCACGCGTGTGGGAACGAAGATCACCGCGGAGAACCACCGTCGGTCCATCGATGGCTATACCTATTCGTCGGAAAAGACCCAAGCTGCCAATGGCGGTAACGAATTCATCGAAATTGCCCGCGGCAAGGACAATGTGCTCACGCTGGTGTATGAGCGGAACACCTACGACGTGACGTTTGACCCGGGTGAGCAGGGTACCTTCGCCCCTCAGGTGACCAAGGGCATCGAGCATGGAGCGGCCACGCCCGCCCCGCCCGTCCCCACCGGAGCGCCCGGTTATCGCTTTATGGGGTGGGACCCCGCCGTGGCCGACCAGGTGACGAAAGATGCGACTTACGTGGCCCAGTGGGCTCGTGAGTATCGGGTTGTCTATGAGTGGACGGGTCTTCCCGCCGATAAGGTCTTCTACGACGAGGCGGGCCGTGAGGTGACTCCCACGCTGCCCGTCGATGCGAGCACCTATACCAAGGGCGAGTCTTACCAGGTCAAGGAGGCTGCCGTCACTAAGGTCTACACCCATGACGAGTTCGGCAATCGGAATGCAACGTACCGGCTGTCCTCGTGGTATGACCCGGAAAACGGAATTATGCCCGAAGCTGACGTGACGGTCACTGCGACATGGGAGGCAACGCCCATCAGCGTTCCCACGTGGAATATCACCTATCAGTGGAAGGGCGATGCTCCGGCCGCCGCGAAGCTGCCTGTTGATTCCAAGACCTACCGAAACAACGAGCCGTTCGAGGTGGAAGCGAACTTCTTCAAGGGGTGCACCGTCAACGAAACCGATGCCTACGGCAATACGACGGGTGTGTGGACCTTCAACGGCTGGGATACTGAGAGCGGAAGGATAACGGACGATCTGACCATTGGCGGCTCGTGGTCCTATAAGCCTCAGGATGTGCCTCGGTACAACGTGTTCTACCAGTGGACGGGCCTGCCCAAGGGCGAGGCGTTCTACAATGCCGCCGGCAACGAGGCGGCCCCTATGCTGCCGCTGAATCTTGGCGGCCTGGTCAAGGGCCAGCCGTTCACGGTCGATGCCGCGCTGCCGGGCACCGAGCTGTTCACCCATGACGAGTTCGGCAATGTGAACGCCCGATATACGCTGGGCAACTGGAACCTCACCGGCGAGCAGACCATGGGCGAGGGAGATGTGGCCATTACCGCTCAGTGGACCCGTGAGAAAATTTCCGTTCCTAAGGTTGAAGTGCGCTACGTCTACACCAACGGAATGAACGGCACTCCTCAACATGCCCCTCAGCCGCCGAAGAACAAGACCTACGTGCTGAACCAGCCTCTCGATTCGGTTGCCGTGCCGACCCTGGAGGGCTGGGAGTTCTCCGGTTGGTCCATTGATGCCAACGAGGGATACACCATCACGACCGAAGACGTGCGAGCCGGCGTCGTGGAGATCACCGGCACGTGGACTCCCCTCACGGAGGGCCTTGATGCCGTGGGTTATCGAGGCGTGTACGACGGCGCGCCTCATAACGTTGCGGCCCTCGGGCTTCTGCCCGATGACGAGGTGTTCTACAGGATCGGCGGCCTTGTTGCGCAGAACCGGTTCACGAACGCTACTGTGACCTCCTCGAACCCCCAGGGCACCATCGTCGAGGTCGTTGCCGTGCGCGATGGCGTCGAGATTTGGTCGAAGAACGTTTCCGTGGCCATCGCCAAGCGCCCGGTGAAGATCAAGGGCGAGGGTTGGGCCGCGCCGCAGGTCTACACGGGCGAGGAATATGCTACGACTGCCTATACCGCCGAACAGCGCAACGGCGATCGGGGCTTGGTGAGCCATGCGAAGGTGAGCGGTCTGACCTATGATCTGGCTGGAACTGCGGCTGGTAGCTACACCGGCTCCTTCGGCGGCCAGGTTCTCATTAAACTGGGCACCGGCGAGAATGTGACGGGCAACTATGAGGTCGAGTTGGTGCACGGCGGCCTGACCATTGAGGCGAAGAACCTGACCGACCCCGATGTGAACCCCGAAGAGCCGACCGAGGCTGCGTTCACGGTCCAGTACGAATCGACGAAGGTATACAACGGCACCGAGCAGAAGCCCGAGGCCTCCGATATCCTGGTGACCGATCATGAGACGGGCTTCCAGCTGGTTCCCGGCGTTGACTACGGGGTCTACTATCGCCCTGCGAATGGCGTTGCCACCACTCCGGCCGATTTCGTGAACGCGGGGGAAACTACCATCGTCGTGTACGGCATGGGCAACTATCAGGGTCAGTTCGAACTGCCCTACGAGATTATCCCGGCTCCCCTGACCGTTTCCGCCGCCTATGCCAGCAAGGTGTTCGGCGAGGACGATCCGGAGTTCACTTGGACTGTCGAGGGGCTGTTCAGCCAGAATGGTGTCTTGGACGCTATGGGAGCGGTGACGGTCTCCCGTTCCACCGGTGAGGAGAACGCGGGCCTCTATGAAGATGAGCTCGTTCCGGCGGTGGCCGAGGAGGATCGCAACTCGAACTATACCTACGAGTTCGTTCCGGCCGATTTCCGCATCTTGCAGGACGACGAGAACGATGTCGTGATCGACGGCATTAACGACGTGGCTTCCCAGAGCATCGTAAAGACCTACGATGGCGAAGTGGTGGCCATCGAGGCGACGGCCGCCCGTCCCGAGGGATCTACGCTGGAGTACTCGGTCGATGGCGGCGAGTGGGGCGCGGAGGTTCCGACCTTCCTGAACGCTGGCGTTTACGAGGTTGCCGTGCGCGCTACCAACCCGAATTACGAGACGGTGGAGAAGACGGTTACGGTAGTGATCAACCGCGCGCCGGTGACGGTGACCGCCGTGGCGTCGGGCAAGTACTTCGGCGCTGCCGACCCCTCCCTGACTGCAACGGTGACTGGCTTGGTTGCAGGCGAGAGTGAGAGCCTGATTGACTATGTCGTGGCCCGCGAGGCCGGCGAGGCCGTGGGCGAGTACGCTATCGTTCCGGCTGGTCTGGCCATCCAGGGCAACTACGCGGTAACCTACGAGACGGCTCCCTTCACGATTGCCGCCGCCCCGGTGGCTCCCCCGACGGTCACGCCGAACCCGGTGAATCCGCCGACGGTGCCCACGGTGCCCACGGTGCCGACGCCCGCTCCGGGCCCGGCTGCCCCGGCCGCCACGCC
>NZ_WAJS01000021.1 GCF_008831045.1 Adlercreutzia muris | reverse complement strand
CTGGCGGCCGGCGCCGCCCTGCTCGCCGCCCGCCGCCGGGAGCGCGCGGGCCGGTAGGCGCCGGCCAGGCGCACCGAGGGGCCCGGCGGCATCGCGCCGCCGGGCCCCCGCCAATCCCTTACCGCAGCTTGGCGCGGCGTTCCTTCCAGTCGGGCATGAAGTGATCCATGAGCGCGTGGAACCGCGGGCCGTGACCACGTTCCAGCAGATGGCACAGCTCGTGGACCACCACGTATTCCAGGCATTCGGGCGGGTACAGGGCCAGGCGCACATTGATGCAGATGCGGCCGGTGGCCGGCTGGCAGCTCCCCCAGCGGCTCTTCATGTTGCGGTAGGCGATCGTGCCTGCCTTCACGCCCATGATGGGCTCCCACGCCGCGATGAGCGGCGACACGCAAGCCGCGACGACCGCCTTCCAAGCGGCCACCTCCTCGGGTGTGGCCGCCGCGGCCTCGGCCCGGGGCGATGCGGCGATGGCCTGCTGCTGGCGCTCGATCCAGGCGCGTTTCTCCCGCACGAACCCCCGAATGGTAGAAAGCGGCAGCCGCAGCGGGGCCGACACCTCGATGCGCCCGTCGGGTGGCTTCACCCGCAGGTGCATGTTCTTGATGGCCTTGCGCGTGAGCACGATTTCCAGATCATCGATGGGAACGATCTCGGGCGGCATCGTCTTTGCAGGGCGTCTTCCTCGCGTTGCCATGGAATTCTTCGACTCGCTTCGCTCGCTCAGCACGACACCAGGGTCATCGGGCGGCGGCCATGGCCAGCTCGTAGGCGTCATTGCGGGCGATGCCGAACTCGGCGGCCAGACGGCGGGCGACCTCCTTGGTGCGCAGGCCCTCGGCGGCAAGCTCCACGGCGCGGGCCTCGGCGCTCGCGGCCGCCTCGGCGGCATCGGCTGCCGTCTCGTCCTCGCCCGGCGCATCGATCACAAGCGCGATCTCGCCGCGGATGCCGCCGGGCTCTTCGGCCCGGGCCCCAAACAACGCGCGCAGTTCCACCGCCGTGCCGCGGGCCACCTCCTCGTGCAACTTCGTGAGCTCGCGGCAGACGGCCACCTCGCGCCACGGCAACACCTCAGCAATAGCGGCAAGCGCCGTCACCAGGCGGTTCGGGCTCTCGTAGAACACGAGCGCCGCATCCAGCCCGCGCAGATCTTCCAACACCGTGCGCTGCTCACCCGCCTTGCGCGGGAAGAAGCCGCCGAAGTAGAAGCGGGGGCACACCGTGCCCGAGGCCACGTAGGCGCAGGCCGCCGCCGAAGCCCCCGGCAGCACCTCCGCGGGCACACCGGCCTCATGGGCCGCGGCCACCAGGCGCAGCCCCGGATCCGACACCCCGGGCATCCCGGCGTCCGAGCAGTAGGCCAGCACCTCTCCCGCTGCTACGCGCTCCATCACGGACGCCGCCTTCGCGCCGATCATCGCCTCGTCGAGCCGTTCCAAGGGCTTGCGAATATCGAAGTGCGCGAGCAGCTTCCCCGTCACCCGGGTGTCTTCCGCGCACACCATATCGGCCGTGCGCAGGGCCTCGAGCGAGCGCAGCGTCATATCCCCCAAGTTCCCAATGGGGGTCGGCACGATGATAAGTTTTCCCGCAATGCTGGCATTCATGGTTTCTCCCTGTGACTGCTCCGCACTATCCGACAACCTGCGTCCTCAAAGACGCCGCTGGGCATCGGTAAAAACCTTGCCGCGATCCCGCTGGCCGATGGCAAGAATGTCCACAATGCACACCTGGCCGTTGCGAATACGGTAGATCACGCGAAGGCCGTCAGCCCGGAACTTGAGCTCACGGCAGGAAGCAAGCGGACCAGACAGCTGTTTCCCTATCTCATCGGGCCGAACACGCAGCCGCGCCAGTCCCTTGTCGACCATATTCCGAACCGATCCGTCAAGCGCCGCATACTCACTCTGCGCACCACGCGTAAAGACAAGCTCGTATACGCTCATGCAAAGAGCTCCTCATCAGGCATGTCATCGGGGTCGATTTCGAGAAACGACCGGTAGCCATCTTCACCCAGCATTTCCTCGAAGGTAATCAGCGCGTCACGAGGATGCGCGTCCGCTTCGGCCAAGCGCTCGGCCGCCGTTGCATACAGCCTCTCGTGCCTTAACCGCTCGAGTTCCACAGCCATAGCTTCGAACTCATCGTAGTCGACAATAACCGTTTCAATGCTCGCATTGCGATCGGTGACAAAAAGGGGTTCCCGCCTTGCGCGACGCCGGCATTCACCGAAGTTTTTCGAAGCCTGAGTCGAGCTGATTACCTGCTCGCGGCTAAAAGTAAGTTTTCCATCAGCCACAACGACCATGATTCTGCTCCTTATACGCACTTAAAGCTACTTTTAATCCGTATAACTCTACGGATTATAGCATCACTCAGCGAGAGTCTCAATCTGCAGAATGGGCGCAGCACCGAAAGGATGCTGCGCCCATCGAGCGAATTTGAACCAAGGGCGGGGCTCACACGGATCGAAACGCCCTGCAGCCCCATCTCCGCGAAAAACCAGCCACTACCGCGCCACCTCGGTGGTCTCCACCTCCACGGCCTCGGCCACAGGCTCGGGATCCTCCGGCGCACCGTCGCGGGCCGCATCGCGGGCGGCGCGGGCCTCGGCCTCCTTCTCGGCCAAGTTCGCCTTCGCCACGGCGATCATGAGCTTGATGCGGTTGAGCTGGTTCACCTCACTTGCGCCGGGGTCGTAGTCCACGGCCACGATGTTGCTCTCGGGGTAGCGGCGGCGCAGCTCCTTGATGGTGGCCTTGCCCACCACGTGGTTCGGCAGGCACGCGAAGGGCTGGGTGCACACCACATTCGGGCAGCCGCTGCGGATGAGCTCCACCATCTCGGCGGTGAGCAGCCACCCCTCACCCATGGAGTTGCACAGAGACAGAATCTCCTCGGCATACTCGGCCAGCTCGTAGATGTCCGCCGGCGGATGGAAGCGGGCGCTCTTCTCCAGGGCATCGTTCACCGGCTTGCGCAGCTTCTTCACCGCGGCCAGGCCGATGCGGCTGCCCAGTGCGCTCTTCTTCGACTTGCCGATGGGCTGCTGGAAGATGCCGCCGGCGATGCCGAACAGGAAGAACTCGATGAGCCCGGGCACCACGGCCTCGCAGCCCTCGCGCTCGATGACGTCCACGATCTGGTTGTTGGCCGTGGGATGGAACTTCACGAGGATCTCCCCCACCACGCCCACGCGGGGCTTGGTGCCCTCGCCGGCCAGCGGCAGGGTGTCGAAATCCTCCACGATACGGCGCACCGTGCGGCGGAACTCTGACTGGCGCACGCCGCGCTGAAGCTGATGCTTGCAGGCGTCCATCCAATAGTCGAACAAGCGGTTGGCGCTGCTGGGCTCCACCTCGTAGGGGCGCGTGCGGTACAGGCACATCATGAGCAAGTCGCCGTACTGCAGCGCGTAGATGGCCTGGTAGAGCATCTTCGGCGTGATCTTGAAGCCGGGGTTGTCCTCGCCCAAGTCCTTGAACGAGATGGCGATGACGGGGATGTGCCCGAGGCCCACCGATTTCAGCGCCTTGCGGATGAGCGAGATGTAGTTGGTGGCGCGGCAGCCGCCGCCGGTCTGGGTGATGAGCACGGCCAGCTTGTTGGTGTCGTACTTGCCCGAGAGCACCGCCTCCATGATCTGGCCCGTGACCAGGATGGACGGGTAGCAGATGTCGTTGTTCACATACTTCAGGCCCGCGTCCACCGCGCCGTGGTCCACTGAGGGCAGCAACACCGCGTTGTAGCCGGCACGCTTGAAGATGGGCACCAAAAGCTCGAAATGGTAGGGGGCCATTTGGGGCGCTAAGATGGTGTAGCCCGCGTCGCGCATTTCCTCGGTGAACTGCACGCGCTCAAACTCGGTGGAGGCGCCCTCGCGTTGCTCCACCTCGGCGGCGGCCACCACGCCGTCGGCCTTCTCGGTGAACGACGCCGGCACGAGCTTGTCGAGGTTGTTCAAATCGATACAGGCCGCGGGGCAGCCCCGCTTCTCGGCGGCCGCGTCGGCCGCGGCCTCGGCCTCGCGGTCGGCCTGGTCCTTCAAAGCTGCGAGCAGGCTGCGCACGCGGATGCGGGCGGCGCCCAAGTTCGACACCTCGTCGATCTTCAGCACCGTGTACACCTTGCCGGCCGCCTCCAGCACCTCCTGCACCTGGTCGGTGGTCAGGGCGTCCAGGCCGCAGCCGAAGGAGTTCAGCTGGATGAGGTCCAGATCCTTGCGCTGGGTGACCACCTTGGCCGCCGCATAGAGGCGCGTGTGGTACATCCACTGGTCCACCACGCGGATGGGACGCTCCAGCTGGCCCAGATGCGCCACGGAATCTTCCGTGAGCACGGCCAGGCCGAAACTCGTGAGCAGCTCGGGGATGGCGTGGTTGATCTCCGGGTCCTGGTGGTAGGGGCGACCCGCCAGCACGATGCCGCGGGTGCCGGTCTCCTCCATCCAGGCCAGGGTTTCCACGCCCTTGCGCCGGATGTCGCGCTTGAAGGCCTCGTCCTCGGCCCAGGCAGCGTCCACGGCGTCATCGATCTGCTTCTGGGTGATGGGGAACTCGTGGGCCCCCACCTCATCGCGGAAGGTGCCGGTCAGCTCGGCGTACAAGCGCTCTTTCAGCTTGTCCTTGTCGTGGTAGGGCAGCCAGGGGGCGACGAAGGCCGCAGGCGCGTCCTGCAGCTCGTCGATGTTCAGGCGCAGCGCCTCGGGGTAGCTGGCCACGATGGGGCAGTTGAAATGGTTGCCCGCCGTCTCGTCCTCCTGGCGCTCCCACTTGGAGCAGGGCATCCAGATGAAGTCCACGGCGTCGTCGCCTTCCTTGGCCAGCAGATTCATGATATGGCCGTGGGAGAGCTTCGCCGGATAGCACACCGACTCCGACGGCATAGACTCGATGCCAGCCTCGTAGGTCTTCTTCGTGGAGGGGTCGGACAGCACCACCCGGTAGCCGAGCTTCGTGAAGAAGGTGAACCAGAAGGGGTAGTTCTCGTACAGGTTGAGGGCCCGCGGGATGCCCACGGTGCCGCAGGCGTCTTCTGCGGGGATGGGCTCGTAGGCGTCGAAGAGCCGTCGGGACTTCCACTCGAAGAGGTTCGGCACGTCGGATTTCTCGGTGCCGGTACCCAGGCTCTCGCCCTTCTCGCAGCGGTTGCCGGTGATGAAGCGCCGGCGGACGCCCGTGGCCGGATCGCGGCCGAAGTCGTTCACCGTGAGCAGGCAGGCGTTGGAGCAGCCCTTGCAGCGCACGGTCTTATGGGTGGGGGCCAGGGCCTCGATCTCGGCAAGGGACAACAGCCCGCTCGTGAACACCTTCGGGCCCACATCCGGCGACAGGGGCACGCCCTCGGTGTGGCGGCGCTTGTCCTCGTAGCGGTCGCGAGCCAGAAGCGCCGCGCCGAAGGCACCCATGTTGCCGGCGATGTCGGGGCGCACGGCGTTCACTTCCGACAGCTGCTCGAAGGCCCGCAGCACCGCGTCGTTCAAGAAGGTGCCGCCCTGGACGATGACCTGGGTGCCCACATCGTGCGGATCGCGAATCTTGATGACCTTGAACAGGGCGTTCTTGATGACGGAGATGGCCAGGCCCGCGGCGATGTCGCCCACGGTGGCCCCCTCCTTCTGGGCCTGCTTCACGCGGGAGTTCATGAACACGGTGCAGCGGCTGCCCAGATCCACGGGGTTCTCGGCGGAAATGGCCGTGGCGGCGAACTCGGCCACGTCCAGGTTCAACCCGCTCGCGAAGGACTCGATGAAGCTGCCGCAGCCCGAGGAACAGGCCTCGTTCAGCATGATGTGGTCGATGACACCGTCCTTCACGCGCAGGCACTTCATATCCTGGCCGCCGATGTCCAGGATGAACTCCACCCCGGGCAGCATCTCCTGGGCGCCGCGCAGATGGGCCACGGTCTCGATCTCGCCGGAATCGACCCGCAGGGCCTCCAGCAGAAGCCCCTCGCCGTAGCCGGTCACCGTGGCGTGGCCGATGGTCACAAGCGGCGCACCCGTGGCAGGATCGCTGGGCAGCGCCTGGTACAGCTCGGCCACGGCGGCCTTGGCGCACCCGAGCACATCGCCCTTGTTGGAGGCGTAGGTGGACCAGAGCAGCGCCCCGTCCTCGCCGATGAGCGCCGCCTTGAAGGTGGTGGAGCCGGCATCGATGCCGAGGAAGGCCACGCCGCGGTAGTCCGCAAGCGGCGCGCGGCGCACGCGCTCGCCATCGTGGCGGGCGCGAAACTCCGCCAGCTCCTCGTCGTTGGCGAACAGCGGGGCCAGGCGCACCACTTCGGAGCCCTGCATGTCGCCGAGCCCTTCCAGGCGCACGAGCACATCCGCGAGCTTCTCGGGGGCGGCCCCCTCGCCCACCCCGGCGATGGCGCAGCCCGCGGCCACGAACAGGTGGGCGTTCTCGGGCACGATGATGGCCTCATCGGTCAGCTCCAGCGTCTCGTAGAAGCGCTTGCGTAGCTCGGGCAGGTACTGCAAAGGACCGCCCAGGAAGGCCACGTTGCCGCGGATGGGCCGCCCGCAGGCGAGGCCCGAGATGGTCTGGGTGACCACCGACTGGAAGATGGAGGCGGCGATGTCCTCGCGCCGGGCCCCCTCGTTCAGCAGCGGCTGCACGTCGGTCTTGGCGAACACGCCGCAGCGGCTGGCGATGGGGTAGATGGTGCTGTGGTCGGCCGCCAGCTCGTTGAGGCCGCCGGCGTCGGTGTTCAGGAGCGCCGCCATCTGGTCGATGAAGGCCCCAGTGCCGCCGGCGCAGGTGCCGTTCATGCGCTGCTCGATACCATGGTCGAAGTAGATGATCTTCGCGTCCTCGCCGCCCAGCTCGATGGCCACGTCCGTGGCGGGGATGAAGGTCTCCACGGCCGTCTTGGACGCGATGACCTCCTGGACGAAGGCGACGCCCAGCCATTGGGACAACAGCAGGCCGCCCGAGCCGGTGATGGCGATGGTCATGGCCTCGGCGGGGTACGCCTCGGCCGCCTCGCGCAGCACCTCGATGATGGTGGCGCGCACATCGGCGTGGTGGCGGCGGTACACTGCCCAGAGGATGTTGTGGTCGTTGTCCAGCACCGCGAGCTTCACCGTGGTGGAGCCCACGTCGATGCCGATATGGTAGGGACACGCCTTGGCCGCGGCGCGGGCGGCGGCGCCGGCCTCGGCGGCATTGGCCCGGGCCTCTTCTGCCGTCGTCACGCGCGGGGCGCAGGAGGCGCAGCCCGGCGCGGGCTCTGCGGCGGCGCCGGCGGGCGCCTTCTCGGACGTGGAGGCCTCGGTGATGATCTCGGTGTACTTGCTCTTTTTCATGGAAGTTTCCTCGCTTCTGGGGCCTACAGCTCGATAGGCTCGCCGGGCGTGATGAATAGAAGGCGCATGGCGATGCGGGCCATTTCCTCGGGAGTCTCAGGGCAGCCGTTCTCGACCCATCGGGCGATGATTCCCAAGTAGGCCGAGGCGTAGAAGGCCACGTAGTAGCACACGAAGGGGGTGGGGTTCGTGCGGTACTTCTCGTGCAAGATGTTCTGTACGAGGTTCTCGCACACCGCCTCGCGCAGCCGCGGCCCGAAGCGCACATCGCCCCCGGAGCCGAGCACCGCCCGCAAAAAATCGCTTTCCCCACGCAGGTACTCGAACAGGTCCACGAGCACCGGCACCGGGCGGCCGGCCACCCGGAAGGCCAGCATGTCGCCGAGGGTGACGCTCTGCATCCGAGCCTGCAGCAGGGCAACTTCGGCCAGCACTTCGTTCTCCAGCGCAGTCAGCAGGTTTTCCTTATCGTGGAAATGGTTGTAGAAGGTACCTCGGTTCAGATCGGCCCGCTCGCACAGGTCGTTCACCGTGATGGCGTCCAGTCCCCGCTCCTCGATGAGCGCGATAAGCGCCCCGCGCAGGGCCCGCTTCGAGCGGGTGATGCGCCGATCCTCGCCCGGAGCGGGCGGAGCCAGCGATTCGGCGGGCAGCACTTCCAGTACGGTAGTACCCACGTTCCCTCATTTCAACAGGATGAACAATAATGAACAGTGTGTCCATTAACGGGCATTGTACCGACTGAAGCGCCTTGACGCAACGTCTAAACACCCGCAAAGGAACCCTGTTTTCCCTCTGCGGCGCCCTTGCGTTTCGTTCAGCAAGATAGGGATTCCGTCAAAAAGAGCCCGCGAAGGCCGCTTTCCTGGTATCTTGAAGTATCGCACTCAACCTTTACGGCCCAGTAAGGAGGCAGGCGCGCGGCGCCGAACCCTATGGCACATAGACCTGGAAAACACTCCGCCCCGCTGCCCTCCGGCAACCGCCGGCGTGGGGCCCATTCCGCCGACCTCTCCGCCTACAGCCGCTCCTCTTCCAGCGGCTATGGGAGCAGCGCCGGCCGCAGCCGGACCCGATCAGCCTTCGACGGCACCGGCTTTTCCGCCACCCCGAGCCCCGTGGCCCCCGAAAGCCATTCTCGCAGCTTCGCGGCCAGCGACAGCCTGGCCCGGGCCAAGGCGGCCCGCAAGAAGAGCCGCGGCAAGAAAATCGCCCTGGGCATCGTGGGAGCCTTGGCCGTGGCGCTCATCGGTGCCGGCGCCGCGGCGGCCCTCTACCTGAACGGCATCAACAGCACTATCCAATCCATGGACGAGACCGAGAAGATGGAGTTGAAGGAGCAGCTGGCAGCCCCAAAGGCCACGGACGGCTCTTACTATGTGGGCATTTTCGGCAGCGATGCGCGCAAGGGCGAAACCGCCAGCCGCTCGGACGTGACCATGCTCGCCCGCATCGATCCGAACACGGGCGTGGTGGACCTCGTGTCGGTGCCCCGCGACACCATGATCGAGATCGAGGGCCACGGCACCCAGAAGATCAACGCCGCCTACGCCTTCGGGGGCCCCTCCGAGGCGGTGAAAACGCTGTCCACCTTCGCCGGTGTGCCCATTACCCACTACGTGGAGGTGCACTTCGAGGAGCTGAAGGATGTGGTGAACGAGCTGGGTGGCATCGAGGTGAACGTGCCCGAGGGCTTCTATTCCGACACGAGCGGGCTGACCATAGAGGCCGGCGAGCAGACCCTGAACGGCGACGAGGCCCTGGCCTTCGCCCGCGAGCGCCATGCGGTCTCCGGCGGCGA
This sequence comes from Adlercreutzia muris, assembly GCF_008831045.1. GTDB lineage: Bacteria > Actinomycetota > Coriobacteriia > Coriobacteriales > Eggerthellaceae > Adlercreutzia > Adlercreutzia muris. The sequence continues at coordinate 43,149 of NZ_WAJS01000021.1, read as the reverse complement.
CTTCTCCCGCGCCCAGGCCCAGCGCATGATCATCGAGGCCATCGTGAAGAAGGTGCTCGACGCCTCCCCCACCGAGATTCCCGGCATGGTGGAATCCCTCGCCCGGTGCGTGACCACCGACTACTCCGTGAGCGACCTGGTGAATCTGGCCCTCACCTTCAAGGACAAGGGTATGACCATGTACTCGGCGGCCTGCCCCAGCTACACCCTGAACCAGGACGGCATCAGCTACGTGGGCACCCAATACAAGGAGTGGCAGGACATGATGCGCCGTGTGGACGCGGGCCTCGATCCGGCCGAGACCGATATTGAGATCCCCGAGCCCCAGGCCAGCGACACCGAGCTGGGCGCCGCCACCAACGCCCGCAGTCCCCAGGACTACGAGGGACTGCTCGAAGGCGCCCTGACCACCGACGACGTGAAGGCCGCCGAGTAGCGTCGTCGGCCGCTGGACGCCCCACTGCCCGAAAGCCCAAGCGCCCCGGACGGCTCTCCGCGAACCGCCCGGGGCGCTCTGCTCCGCACCTGCACCACCGAGGGGGACAGCTCCCTATTCCCCCTCCCCTGCGCGGGCGCGCTGGATAAGGCGGCGCAGCGTGCCGATGTTGAGCGCCCCGTGCACCACCAGAAGGGCGAGGAGCACCTTGGCGGAGGCGGCGTGCAGCGGCCCCCAGAAGTAGTACCCCTCGGCATACAGGCCGAGCGCCGGCAGCACCGCGCCCGACTCCATGAGGCCCGAGAGCACCGCAACCACCACGGCGACCACGAGCGCTGCATCCAGCAGGACGCGACCCATGGCGCGCAGGGATCGGCGGCCGGACAGGAGGCGCCCGACGAAATCGATGTGCTGGGCGCTGTGGACGAGCAGGGCGAGCCCCACGCCGAGTCCCAGCCACTCGTGCAGCCCGATCCCCGTCAGCGCCGGCAACGACACCACGAGGTACAGGGCCAGCGCCAGGGCATCCACAATGAGCATTCTCATGACCTGCCCACCTTTCCCACGATGCCGATAAGCGCCACCACAAGGGCCACCGGCATGAGAATCCACAAGTTCAGACTCGCATCCGATGCCTGGTGATAGCGCGACGAGAGCGACTCCCAGCCATGGCATTCCACTGATGCGCACGAGGCCTCCGGGCAGGTCATCTCGTGCACGCCGTCGGGCTCGGGCACATCGTCGAAGCCGTGGCACACCCCCGAGGCGCACCCTGCCACGGGACAGGGCGACTCGGCTGTGACGGGCCGCACGCTCAGCGCATCGGGCCTCGCGAGAGCCACTGCGCCGATAACGCACGCGCCTGCCAGCAGAAACACCGCCACCGTTGCAACGATCTTCCTCATAGGGCTCCTTCCTCCCTTGAAAGAAAAGGGCCGCCCGCCCCACGGCAGACGACCCGCATACCGGAGATACGGGCCGAATCCGGTGAATCCGGTCCGTACCCGAGAGGGCGCTACTTCTCGGTGGGTCGCAGGGGAAGGAACTTCAGGCCCAGGAAGAAGATGAGGAACCCGAGGGCCACCACCCCCAGCGTCACGCCGAACTCCAGCGGCGTGGGCCAATAGACGAGGTTCGCGTAGGCATCCGCGAGCGTGCCGTCGGCATAGGTGACGCTCATGGAGTTCATCGCGAAGGGCAGATCGAGGTTGGTGATCTGGAAACCGCCCACCAGCAGCTGCACGCGCTTGCAGAAGATGCCCGCGATGGCCAGCAAGGAGGCCGCCACCAAAAGCCCGTTGCGGCGCAGGGCCGGGGTCAGGCAGATGACGGCGCACGCGGCGCACCCGATGATCTCGAACCAGAAGTAGGGCGCCAGGGGGCCTTGGGTCAGCAGGGCCACCACTTCAGCGCCGGCACCGCCCGGGAAACCCTCGGTGAGCAGATCGCAGCCGAAGAAGTACAGGTCCACCAGCACGAAGGCGCCGAGGAGCTTGGCCAGGCGCACCACGTTGCCCTGTTCCACCTCCAGGTAGCCCGCACGGCGCAGCCCGATGACCACGGCCATCACGAGCGCTGTGCCGCACACCAGGGCCGAGGACACGAACCAGGGGGCCAGAAGGGCGGTGTGCCACATCTCATGCCCCTGCTGCAGGCCGAAGATCCAGGCGGTCACCGAGTGCACGAGCACGGCAGTGACGAGCGCGATCACCGAGACGATGCGCAGCGCCACGGCGCTGACCTTGCCGCGCTCGGCCTGGATCTGCGCCCACAGGTACACGCACGACAGGATGAGGTAGGTGGCCAAAACGATGATGTCCCACATGAGCGGGCTGCCCAGATTGGAGTACACGAACAGCTCCCACACGCGGAAGGGCTGGCCCATATCCACTACCACAAGACCGATGGCGACCACCGTGCAGGCGATGGACGAGAACACGGCCACCTTCGAGATGCCGCCAAAGCCGCGGATGCCGAGGGCCTTGGGCACCGACGAGATGATGAGGCCGCCGGCCGACAGGCCCACGAAGAACATGAAACCGGTGATGTAGAGGCCCCAGGAATCAAGGTTGCGCATGGCGGTCTGCACCATGCCGCCCGATAGCTGCATCGCCCACAGCGCCAGCCCGGCCAGCACCGCCACGGCGCTCACGCCGATGGCCACGTTCAACGCCGGGCTCTTCACCGCAGCCGTCGAGCGCTCGGCAGCATGATCCCGCCCACGGGGCGCCGAGAAATCGAGGTCGTCGTTGGCGAGGGCGCCGCCCTGCATATACTCAGACATAGTTCAACTCCTTTCCCATTACTGGAGGAAGTACACGGACGGTTCCGTCTCGCGATCCTCCAAAAGACGCATGGCCGGCCGCTCCCTCAGCTTGCGCGACACCTCGGAGTCGGGGTCGCTCGCGTCGCCGAAGATGCGAGCCCGGGCCGAGCACACCTCGACGCACGCCGGCGCCAGGCCCTTCGCCAGCCGATGCCAGCAGAAGGTGCACTTCTCCACCACGTGCTTCTGGTGGGGTGCCACATCCTGATCGCCCACGGGGAAGTCGAGATGGTAGGCCGGCTCCTCCCAATTGAAGGAGCGCACGCCGTTATAGGGGCAGGCCGACATGCACATGCGGCAGCCGATGCACTTGTCATAATCCTGGCGCACCACGCCGGTCTCGGGATCCTTGTAGGTGGCGCCCACGGGACACACCTTCACGCAGGCCGGGTTCTCGCAGTGCTGGCAGGCCACGGTCACGTTGTACATTTCCAGATTGGGATAGGTGCCGCTCGGGGCATCCAGATGCGGGCCGCCGACCGTCATCACGCGGTTCCACCACACATCCTTGGGCAGATTGTTCTCCACCTTACAGGCGACGGCGCAGGAGTTGCAGGCGATGCACCGCTTGGTGTCCACCAGCATAACCAGTTTGCTCTCAGCCATGGCTATTCCTCATTCCAGACACGCACTTCGACGAGGTTGTCGAAATAGCTCTCGTTTACACCGACGGGATCGTACTCGCTCGTCAGAAGCTCGGACCAGCAACCCGCCTTGTGCTGGTGCTGCTGCCAGCTCTTGGGGTACACCATGCACCCCGGGCGAATGCCCTCGTTGAACACCGCCCGGGCCACGCAATGGCCGCGATCGTTGTACACCTCGACGTAATCGCCGTCGGCGATGCCGCGGGCCTCGGCATCGGCCGGGTTCATCTTGATCGTGGGCTCTGGATCCAGCTCGCGCAGGTAGCCGTTGTCCGACCACATAGAATGCACGCGGAAGCGCGGGCGCTCGGACAGCAGGATGAGCTTGTACTTGTCCCAGGTGGGGCTGCCCTCGTAAGCCTCGGTGGGATTGAAGTAGCGGGGCAGGTGCTCGCGGTCTTCATCGAACTCCTGGCCCACGTCGAACTGCACGGTGGGGTTCTCCACGTAAAACTCCATGCGGCCCGACTCGGTGCGGAACTCGGCGTTCTTCCAGGGAATCCAGGGCTTTTCCGCATACCAGTACATGTCCTCGTTCTCCTTGATGGCATCGTAGGTGATGCCGAGAGCACCCAGGGCCGGCGTATCCACCACCTGGGACATGTACTCATCCTCGGTCAGATCGATGAGGTCCGGGTATCCCATGCCCGCCGCCAGAAGCTTCAGGATCTCGAAGTCGCTCTTGGATTCGTAGAGCGGGTCGATGGCCTTCTCGCTGTGGAGGAAGCACTGGGTGGCGGAGATGGGCACCAGCTCCTGCTGCTCGAACCAATGGGAGGCCGGCAGCACGATGTCGGCGTACTTCACCGTATCGGTGAAGGTGTAGTCGGCTACCACGTACAGATCCATGTTGCCGATGACGTCGTTGATGTACTCGTTGGTGTTCACCTGGTTGGACACGGGATTGCCAGCATACACGTACAGAGAGCGGATGGGGTAATCCTCGCCCTTCCACTTGTCGGTGCGCATGATCTCCGGCAGCGCGAGCGCCGAGATCATGGGATACTTCGCTGCCGTCATGCCCTTCACCACGGCATTGATGCCCCAGCAGGCCTTGAAGTCACCGACGCCGGTGCCGGCGCCCGGATAGCCGATCTGACCCGTGAGCGCCGCCATGGTGATGTTGGCATGGGCCGCATGCACGCCGTTGGTGTAGGAATTGGAGCCCCAGCCCAAACGATGGGTGCAGGGGCCGTCCAGGGCCAGATGGGCCAGCTCCACGATGGTCTCGGCGGGAACGTCGCAGATGTCCTGGGCCTTCTCCGGCGCGTACTCCATGATGTCCTCTACGAGCAGGTCGTAGGCCGTGCGGCAGGAAACGCCGTTGAAGTCGTAGGTACCGTTCAGCTGCGGGTCGACGGCCTCCGGCAGGCTCTTCACCGCGCCATCGGCATCGAGCACCGCCGGGTGATCGATGATTTTCTGAACGGTCTTCGCCTTTCCCACCTGGGCGCCCTTGTTCTCGCTGGAAGCGGCCGACACGGCACCTGCCTCCACCTCGATCACCTCAGGCTCCACGCCCAAATCGCTCATGCGCAGGAACTTGCCGGTATCGCTGCGCACGAGGAACGGCGCGCAGGTGGAGTCGCGCAGGAAGGGCTTGTTCACCGCGTCCTCGGTTACCATGACGTGCATCATGGACAGTGCCAGGGCGGCATCGGTGGCGGGCTTCACTGGAACCCACATGTCGGCGCGAGCGGCCAGTTGGGTCATGATGGGATCGATGACCACCAGCTTGGTGCCGGCATCCTGGGCATCGGCCACAAAATGCCAGTCGTGAATCTGGGCGTCAGTGATGTTGGCGCCCCACACGAACAGCGTCTTCGCGTTCTTGAAGTCGGAAGGGTCGTTGAGCACCCAATCGCCCAGATTGCCCACCACGCGGTTGATGCCGCGGGTGTTGGCTTGGTCGCGAGCAATCTTGATCATGCTCGCGTTGATCTTGTTGAAGAAGACGTTGTACATGGGCGAGGCCACGCCGCTGATAGCGCCCAAGTTGCCCGAACCGCGCGTGTAGGCGATGGCCTGCTCGCCGTATTCCGCTTGGATGCGCTTCCATTCGTCGGTGATTTCCTTGATGGCCTCTTCCCAGGTAATGCGCTCCCACTCGCCGGAGCCGCGCTCGCCTACGCGGCGCATGGGATACTGGATGCGGTTGGGCCCGTACACGTTGTAGACCTGGCTCAGACCCCGCAGGCAGATACGATCGACGCGGCCGTCGGGGAACGAGTTGAAGGAGCGCTTGGATGTCTTGACGATCTTACCGTCGACGACATGCAAGTTCAGCTTGCAAGTGCCGGAGCAGTTACCGCGGCACACGCCGCAGAAAATCTGCTCGCCGTCGCCCTCAGTCTGCCCCGCCTCGTAGGCCACCGCCTGGGCCACACCGCTCGTCGCAAGCAGCCCCGCGCTCCCGGCAGCGGCGGCTGCTGCCACAGCACCGGTTGATTTGAGAAAGCTTCGGCGCGTGAGCCCGCTGGCAGCACGATATGCCTCTGTCATCTTTCCTCCTCATGTAATTCGGGGGCGTGCTTCCCATGCCGCCATCTCCTTGGCGCCGCCAGGAGCAGACTCCCCTTCCTGCAGAACCGGACCTGACACGCCCGGCCCCTTCTCCCGGAACCGGACCTGACACGGCCAGTTCCTTCTCCATAAGAATTGGCCAAATTCCCATGGCGCCATATTATCACAATGTATTGCGACAATAAAGACATTGTCGCAATTTTTTGTGACAATGAGTGACAACAAGCGAAGGTGGATCCGAGAGAGCAGCATGGGCGCGGAGAACGGTGCGCGCGAGGAAGAGAGGCTCGACGATGAGGCGCTGCGGTGAGAGTTGCTGGAAAGAGAACGCGCCCCAAAGCATGGCAAGGGGCGGAATGGGCCCAGGCAGGGCAGAGCGGGGAGGCGGAACGGCGCAGCGCGGGGAAGGCGGATGGACGGCCCCGCATAGGGCAGCGCGGGGAAGGCGGAGCGGAGCGGCGCGGGGAGAGACGGGCGGACGGCCCCACGTGGAGTAGAGCGGGGCAGAAGAGAGTGGAATTCTCCCCTTCCACGTCGATTGAAAGCACCAGATTCGCTATTTTTGGCACAGGCTCTCTCGTTTCTGCCAAAAACAGTGTGTTTGGTGTCGTGGAACTTCGCTTGGCTTAGTTGCGACCTGGGATTTTGTCGAACACAAATGCCAAACCCACGTTTTTCGGTAGGGAAAATGACACCAAACGGCCCGTTTTTGACGGGAAACTTTCTACGCCTGCCAAAAACGGGGGGTTTGGCACCGGTGGCGGGCAGGAGCGGGTCGGCCACCAACTTTCTATGCCTGCCAAAAACGGGGGGGGTTGGCGCCGCAGGCCACCGCGAACGCGGCCGACGCTCCCCTCTTCTTCGCAGGGCGGCCACCGAGCGTGGCCGACCTAGCGCATAAGGTCGCGGTGGGCCAGGCGGGCCTCCACCATGGCCACGATGTCATCATCGGCAAGGCCGGCGTTCGCGCAGACGCGGATCATGTCGTCGATTACGAGCTCGATGGGAGAATCCGATGCGGTGCGCGCCCCCAGGTCGTGGCGCTCGGCCACAAACGTGCCCCGGCCCTTGCGGGTGGAGATGTAGCCCTCGCGCTCCAAGTCCATGTAGGCCCGGTTCACCGTGTTGTAGCTGATGTCCAGATCCACCGCCAGCGCCCGCACCGTGGGCAGGCGGTCGCCGGGCCCGTAGGCACCGGAGCCGATGAGGTAGGCAATGCGGTTCTTGATCTGGATCCAGACGGGCAGGCCGGACGTATGGTCGAGGGCAAAGGTTTCGAGGGCGCTCATGGTTTCTCTTTCATTGGGAGGTACGGCAGTATCCTATCAGACTCTGGCACTCTCGCGGCAAACCCCTTCCGCAAAACCATCGCTCACGGCCGTGGGCACGGTCACCACCGCACTGCCCGATTCCTTCACGGTCTCGTACTGCATGAGCATAGTGCGCAGCTTCAGGGCCGCTTCCGGATCACCATAGACCTGGGCCGCCTCGGTGAGCATCTCAGCCAGATCGGCTTCGGCACTGGCTACGGTCATGCGAGCGTTGCGCTCGCGGTCGGCCTGGGCCTCCAGGGACATGACGTTCTGCAGGTCGGGAGGAATGACGATGTCGCGCACTTTTACCGAGATGATGTCCACGCCCCAGCTGGCCGCTTCCTTCTCGATGTCGGCCTTGATCTCGGTGTCCAGCTGATCGCGGCGCAAGGCCACCTCGGCCACAGTGGAGCGGCCCACGGCCTCGCGCAGGGACGTCTGGGCGAGGTACGAGATGGCCGCGTAGTAGTCTTCCACCTCCACGCAGGCCTTCTCGGCATCCCACACCACCCAGAACAGCACCGCGTCGATGTTCACGGGCACGAGGTCGGCCGTGAGCGTGCGCTCGGCGCGGAAGGGGGTAGCGATGGTGCGCTGATCCACGCGGATGGTACCGTACTCCAGAATGGGGATAGTGCCGTAGAAGCCGGGCCCCACCACGCGGTGCAGCTTGCCGAGGCGCAGCACCACCACCTTCTCCCATCCCAGGGCGATGTGCAAAGACGAGGTGGCCACGAGCCCCAGGGCCAGCGCACCTAGAATACACGCGAGGGAAACGCGCGCCTCCAAGGCAATACCGCAGGCGAGCACCGCCGCACCGGCAGCCAGAAATACCGCGACGCTGAACACGAGCGCCCCGTTGCGCGACGATTTGCGCGGCACATAGGACGTGGCGGCAAGCATCTCGGCCTCGTTGTCGCTCCAAGGACCGCAGGCAGCCTCCCGCTCGGTGCGCATGGTCCTCTTGCTTCTCGTACTGCCGAACATCGTCTATCCCTTCCTCTCAATCCGTTCCGAAATTGCGTACTCCCCCCCCCTGCAGCTCAACCCGGCATAGCGGCAGCCAGCTGGAATGCGAGCTCGGGCGTTTGGGAAATATCGAAGGCAGCCAGCCCGACCACGCCCGCGCGCAGCGCCGCGGCGCCCATCAGGATGCAGAAGGCGATCCAAAGGCCCTTCACGCGGCCATCGCCCATCGGATAGCCCCATTCCAAGACGAAAGGAGCGGCCAGGCCGCCGAGAACCAGCACCACCCAGAACAGCACAGCTCCGTCGCCGGCGATAAGGGCCGAGGCGCCGGCCCTCATCGCCCCGTCGGCCAGCTGACCCCCGACGAACAGCGCCAGCAGCGCCGCCTCGGCGAGGATGATGACGCGATCGGCACACCCCAGCCGTCGCAGCGCCGAGCCGAAGGGCAGGCGCGAGTCGACGAGGGACGCCGCGACGAACACCACGGCCGCACCGCACGAGAGACTCGACAGCAGGAACAGGATCGGCAAGACCCCCGTGCGGTAGGCGAGCACCGAGGGAAGCGAGCCCAAGAGCACGCCCGTGTACGCCGCCGCGACAAACCCGGTCGCAACGGCGAAGATCGCGGCCGCGAGCACCGGGGCCGGGCGCAGGCGCGCCCCCAGCCCGTTCGACGCCGCCGCGAAGAACGCAGCCGCGACGCTCGATGCCAGCAGGGCCCAGGCGCCCACCGTGACCACCGAGAAGCGCGGCGCGAGCCACAAGGCCGCCGCGCGCTCGGGACGGCCGGCGTCGGCCAGCAGGCAGAGCGAGCCGGCGCCCAGCAGAATCAGGCACAGCACCCAGCCGCGCGACAGGAGCTCATGGGGAACCCGCAGGCGCCGCGCCCAGCGGGACGAGCACGCCCGCATCACTCCTGAGGCGCGCCCGCTCGGCAGTGCGCCGTAGCGGCCGATGTTGGCGCATTCCAGAACGCCCAAGACCACACACGCGCCCGCACCCGCTCCGCCGAAGAACAGGTAGGCCACGGCAAGCTCGCTGAACAACCCTCTCCCCCGCCTTCCCGCGCTCTGCGCATGGACGCGAATGTCATTGCCGCCAGTGTATCCCCTCTATCACTTTATCGCAAGCCATTACGATAATCCTCTTCCCAAACGAGAGGGCTGCACCCAGCATGCGAAGCCGGCGGGCGCCTATGACGGGCACAGGGCGCCTTCCCCGCTTCGCGCATCGGCACGCCCCGCGACCGTCTTGGAAGTTGCGGCGATGCCGAGGGCGGCTGAGCCCTAGCCGGCCGCGCCTTCCAGGAAGTCCACGACACCGCAGTGGGTGTGGTAGACGGCGCAGCGGATTTCCAGGCCCTCCTCGGCGGCCAGGCGGGCAAGCTCGGGGCTCGCCTCCAGCTCGGCCACAGCCGCCCGGGCGTTCACCACGCTGGCCGCATAAGGGTCGCGCACGTCGCCCAAAGCCTCGGAGATGCGCTCGGTGATGGCCGCAACGTAGCCGCGCTCGCCGTCGAGGGCCGCCTTGATGGCGCCGCAGTGGGTGTGCCCTAGCACCAGCAGCAGCCGCGTGTGCAAATGCTCGCAGGCGTACACGGCGCTGGCCAGCTCCACCGGCCCCACCACGTTGCCGGCCACGCGGATGACGAACAACTCGCCTAAGCCCGTCATGAAGATGTGCTCGGGCACCACGCGCGAGTCGGCGCAGGTGATGATGCAGGCGAAGGGACGCTGCCCGTTCTCGAACAGGTCCTGGATGCGCTCAGGCGACAGATCGCGCTCGTGGTCGAGGGCCGCCACGTAGATGCGGTTGCCGTCGCGCAGCCGCCGCAACGCCTCGTGCGCCCCTACGTGGGCATCGACATCGTAGTCGTCGGCCGTATAGGCCATGGCCGTCATCGCCTCACGCTCGTCCGCCATCATTGCCTCCTCGTTCTCATTCATTGCCGTTCCTCTTTTGCTGCTGGGTCTTCTTGTCGCATTCCATCATGGCCCGAAAGGGCGCTGCAGAAAAGAATGCATCTACCAGCGGGCCGAGAAGACAGCCGACTCGCTTGCCGCCGACGCGCCCCTCGCGCGCCTCCAAAAGCCGAAGCTCCGACGCGATAAGGCGGCCCGTCAGCAGAAGACGGCCAGACTGGACAGATGCGCCAGAAACGCCTCGTCCCACAGGCTCAACGAGCGATCGCACCGGTAGGCAATGGAAAATCCCCAGGAAGCGTCTTCAATGGGCACGCCCACAAAACCCTCGTGAGGAAAGGAACCCACATGGGAACGCACGGTTATAGCGAGCGCCCTGCGCTCAAGAGCTCGCTCAAGGACCTCGATCATCTGATCGGCATAAAAGATGCGGCAATCCGGCGCCTCGGTGCGAAGACGCTCCACAACGGGCGCAAGAGACACATACTCATCGGGAGAGAGGCAGGCCACCTCGCACCCTGCCGCATCGGCCAGGCGCGGCGTCTTTCGCTGAGCCAAGGCGTGCGCGGCGTCGACCCAGAAGAACATCGAGTCTCGATGCAGAGGAACACTGGCAATGCGCTCATTTTGGATAGGGTCATTCAACAGCGCGAAGTCACACGCCTTCTCTAAAAGCATAGCCTCGCAATCGCCATCGAGCACCGCCCGCAATATCTCCACCGAGGCCCCGAAGGCGTTCTCTTCATCGAAGGCGCAGATATCCTCCCGCGTGATCACGTTGAATAGTCCCGTCGAAGCAGCGAGCGTCACCGAACGCTCCTCGCGGCGGCGTAACAACTCGATCTCCTCGCTCATGGCTTTCTGACGATCGAGAAACGCACGGCTGAAGGCGCAGAAGACCTCCCCGTACTCTGTTAGCCGCACCCCCTTGTGATCCGCTTCGAACAGGGGCACGTTAAGCGAGCGCTCCAAGCGTTCGATAGCGCTTGCGAGCCCCTGCTTGGTGATGAATAGCTCTCGAGCCGCACGCGCATAACTACCCGTATCGGCAAGTTTCGCCACATAGGCGAACACCCTCGTATCCATACAGCCCCCGCCCCTTCATTGCAGACCATTCAAGCATAGTCCCTCGGACCGCAGCCACGCAAGTACGCACCTTGTTGAAAGAGGGCAACAATTCGCTGATTCCCGAATTCCTCGTTTCCACGCCACAATAGCGCCACCAGTAAACCGCAGACGACTCGGAGCCCCACGCACCGAGCGCCTCATAGCCTACGGAGGAGGACCATGAGTATCTCTCGTCGAAACTTCTTGAAGCTCGGTGCCGCCGGAACCGCCGCGGCCGGCCTGGCCGGGCTAGCCGGCTGCGCCCCGAGCGCCCCCGCGCCTTCCAACGAATTGCCGGCCACCGGCACCGACGACTGGCTCGGAACCGCTCCGGCCCTCTCGCCCGACGATTGCACCCAAACCATCGAGTGCGAGGTGCTCGTCGTGGGGTCGGCGCTGGCCGGCTCCATGGCCGCCTATGGAGCAATGCGCAACGGAGCCGCCGTCACGGTCATCGAGCGCAACGCATCGCCCCACATCGGCGGCATGACCATTTCCTTCCTCAATGCGCAAACCCAGCTGGAGGCAGGCCTGCCGAAGTACGATCCCGTGGAGACGGCAAACGCCATGTTCAACCTCACTCAGTACCGTTCCGACATGCGCCTGAATGCCTTGTGGTGCGAGCGCTCCGGCGAGGTGCTGGACAATCTGCGGACCGACTTCCTAGAGCCCTATCAGCAGTACTACGCGCCCATCAGCCTCGAGGGCATCTTCCCCGATCCCAGTCAGGAGATTACGTCCTACATCAGCACCGGCGTAGCCTTCTCGGAAACGGATATCCTCACCGATTTCACCCACAACATCCATCAGTTCCTGGAAGACAAAGGCGTGGAAACCTACTACCGCACCAAAGCCGAAGTGCTCGTGCAGGATGAGTCCGGTCGCGTCACCGGCGTTGTGGCCACTAACGAGAACGGCGAGCCCGTCTATTTCAAGGCCGCCAAGGGTGTCATCATGTGCACTGGTTCCTTCGGCGGCAACGAGGCCATGATGCGCCGTTTCTATCCCGAGCACTTCGCCGAGTGGGCGCTGGCCAACAACGCCTATGAGGCCTACATGGGGGAGGATCCGGTGACCGATACCGAGATGGATGACGGACTGGGCCATCGCATGCTGTGCTGGGCCGGCGCCGAGATGGAAGAGATCTGCTCCTGGGCCTCCTGGCAGACCACCGGCTGGCGCTCGTTCCCCTACCTGTTGGTAAACTCCAAAGGCGAGCGCTTCATGAACGAGTGCACCTCGCTCCTCACTTCAGCCCACATCGTCGCCGACCAGCCGGGCCACGACGGCGTCATATGGCAGATCATCCCCACCAACGACTTCGAGATGCCCTCGTCTTTCGGCTACGACCGCGCGATGGCCGCCGAGATGTTCAAGATCGAGGAAAACGAGCACTACGAGGCAGATTCCATCGCCGAGCTGGCCGAGATGATCGGGCTCGACCCCGACACGCTCACCGCCACCGTCGAGCGCTACAACGAGCTGTGCAGCGCGGGCGCCGATACCGACTATATGAAGGCGGCCCGCTATCTGGACCCCATCGACGACGGCCCCTTCCAGGCGTGGAAGATGCAGTACCTGTTCTATTGCACCCTCTCCGGCGTACGCTGCAACGACAAGCTGCAGGTGCTCGATGCCAACCACGACCCCATCCCCGGCCTGTACGCTGGCGGCAACACCGTGGGCTATCGCTTCGGCGCCAGCTACGAATCGCTGCTCCACGGCGGCTCCAACGGCCTGGCCGCCACCCACGGCTACCTGGCCGGCGAGGCGGCCGCGCTGTCGTAAAAGCCTGGGGAAGCCCACTTACCGTCCTCCCCATCGGGGCCCCGCGCGGGCCCCGATTGCTTTCGGGGAAGAACCATCCCGCTTCGGCTGTCGTGCTTTGCCGTGTGGCCGCCAGGCGAATATCCCGATCGGCGCAATAGGCCACAACCCCCCTCTCGCTCAATGGCGGCGGGATTGGCGCCGCTTATCTCATCGGCGGTGACCAGCGCTATCTCCCGGCCCGTCTTTCGCCCGACCGCCTTTTGGAACCGCGCCATGTTACGCGCCCAGCCGGTCGATCTGGTCGCGAGCGAAGCGCTCTATGTCCGCCAATTTGGAAAGCGGACGGTTCAGGCCATTCTCCATGTCGGCAACGATGCCGGGCATCGACTGCAATGCACCCTCGCACACCTCGTCGATCAGGCGCACCATGACCTTCTTGGAAAGCGCCAGCTCCTCGCCAAGCATGAGAAAATCATCACGTTCCACTTCGTCGATCTTGTTCGTACGCCCAACGCGCATCGCCATGGAACGGTCGAGGCCCTGATAGACTACCGTGGAAGCCACGTCATAGACAGGCGCGAGCTCAAACGCACGCCAATCGGCGCCCCGCAGCGCAGTGATGTTCTTGAGATGCCCATCGCAGTTGCCTACGACGGCGTTGAACACGAGCAACTTCGCGAACGCTTGCAGATCCCTCACGGGGTCAGTCGAACGCGCGGCTATCTCGTCGCTTACGCGCTTGGCGTAGCGAACGCTCCCCGTTTCGTATTTGCGCTCGGGCAAGAGCCCCAGTATCTGGCAGAAATCCTCCTGATGCATCCGCACCACGCGATGAAAATCGGCGTCAGCGCGCTTATCGCCCCCGGACAGCACCTTTCGATCGAATCGCTCGATAACGAAAAGCGGCTGCCCCTCGATAACGTCAATGAACGAATCAGGGACGTCGAGCCCGACCGATTCAGCCACGCGCAGGCAGAAATGCTCGTTCTCACTCAATTGCTCGAAACGCCGACTCGACGCCTTTACGATATGCGTCGAAGGAGCGCTCCCGCGGGGCAGCGCATAGCGGGCTACGCCGTTTTCCCGCTCAAGATACAGGCCCATCTTCGACTGGGCGCCGGCAAGAGACAGCTTTGCCTCCTCTTGCAGCTGAGCCACTCCCTCAGCTCCTTCGCGAAAGGCAGTTCCTACGGTTTCGCGCGAGAGCGGCTCGTAGCCGTAATCCGCCTCCGATTCTTTGCCGTCCTCTCGCTCCAGCACCACGGCGCCGATACACTCTCTACCCAGCGCGGCGAGCACCTTGAGGTACGACGAGCTTTTCACTTCCAGCTTCTTCGCCACCGCCGCCAAAGCAGCACCTTCGGGCAGAAGGTTCCTAAAAAATGGACGCACCTTCCGTGCAGGATAAGGCTCCTCTTGGAACGGAAGCGCCACTGACAGCGGCGCCGCAAGATACCGTTCGGAAAATGCAGAGTCGTAGGAGAACTGCTCCTCGCGTCCGGGAACCGTTTCAAGTGTGCCGACGCGGCGGCGATCCCCCTCGATTTCCCCGAATACCGCCATACGCATGGGCTACCCCCGTTCCTGGAAATTGAGGTCGAGGCCCACGCGGTTGGCGACGCGAATAGCCTTTTCCAACTGTGCCGTCGGCTTGCCGCCCTCAAGCTGCGAGACGAACATGATGCCCACATCGCAGACCTCCGCCAGCTCGGTTTGAGTGTACCCGAGCTTCTTCCTGCGATCCCGTATCGCTTGCCCGAACTCTTTTGCATTGCGGATAGTCATAGCGCACCCCATCGTCGGAAATTATTGCGAACGGGATAATACCAGAATTTCCTCTCGAAATTATCGCGAACGGAATAATTTGACCACGATGTACATGAATTATTGCGATCGTGATAATTGCTCGGTATAAACGTACGTTGAAATTTCATGGCAAGATCCTAGGATTTCAACGCACGCTGAAAAGCGGGGGCTACGCTGCTACCGAGTGCAACAAGTCGGCGGCGTCCACGCCGTAGAGCTTTGCTAGAGCGAGCAGATTGTGGGTAGAGGGGTCGCTCGCGCCCTTCTCCCATTTGGAAACCGCTTGGCGACTGACACCGAGGGACTGAGCCACGAACTCCTGGGTCATACCGCAGCGCTGCCGCTCTTCAGCGAGCACCTCGCCAAGGGAGCGGTTCGTCGCGCGCTCGCGCTCACGTTGCGGCTTCGAGCGCAGATACTTCACAACGACAGCCACAATGACGAGAAAGGCCGCTCTTCCCATCAGTCGGCGGACACCGTCTGCGTGCTCGGGCGCCCGAGACGCTTTCCCGTTTGCTACACTGTGCGAATACGGAAAGGCTACGGCGCGAGGAGCGCCGTGGAACACAGGCGCGGCGGCCCGAACGCAGGCCGCAATCGCGGGCGAGGAACACGAGGAGCCACTATGCAGATCACCCCTGCTGAAGTTGCCGAGACACTGGCCATGGTGTCCAAGCAGAACCTGGACATCCGCACTATCACGCTGGGCATCAACCTACGCGGCTGTGTGGATGCCGATGTGGACGCGCTGGCCCGCAAGGTCTACGACCGCATGACCACCGCCGCCGAGCATTTGGTGCCCACAGCCGAGCAGCTCGAGCGCGAGTTCGGCATTCCCATCGTGAACAAGCGCATCTCGGTCACGCCCATCGCCGAGATCTGCGCCGCCGTGACCGCCGACGATCTTTCCCCCATCGCCGTGGCCATGGACCGCGCCGGGGCCGAGGTGGGCGTCGATTTCGTCGGCGGCTTCTCAGCGCTCGTGCACAAGGGCGCCACCCGAGCCGATCACAAGCTCATGAACTCCATTCCCGAAGCGCTGGCCGCCACCGACCGCGTGTGCGCCAGCGTGAACGTGGGCAGCACCCGGGCCGGCATCAACATGGACGCCGCTTATCTGATGGCCGGCATCGTGAAACGGGCCGCCGAGCTGACCGCCGATCGGCAGTGCATCGGCGCCGGCAAGCTCGTAGTGTTCTGCAACGCCGTGGAGGACAACCCCTTCATGGCCGGCGCCTTCCACGGATCCGGCGAGGCCGACGAAGTGGTGAACGTGGGCGTATCGGGCCCGGGCGTGGTGCGGGCGGTGCTGGCCGACCTGCCGAAGGAGGCCGACCTTACCACCGTGGCCGAGGCCATCAAGGCCACGGCCTTCAAGATCACCCGCGCCGGCGAGCTCATGGCCCGCGAGGCGAGCCGCCGCCTCGGCGTGCAGCAGGGCATCCTGGACCTGTCGCTCGCGCCCACGCCCGCCGAGGGCGATTCCGTGGCCGAAATTCTGGAGGCCATCGGCGTGGGCCAGTGCGGCGGCCCCGGCACCACGGCGGCGCTGGCCATGCTCAACGACGCCGTGAAGAAGGGTGGCGTCATGGCGTCGTCTTCCGTGGGCGGCCTGTCGGGCGCCTTCATTCCCGTGTCCGAGGACGCCGGCATGATCCGCGCTGCCGAGGACGGGGCGCTTTCCATCGAGAAGCTGGAGGCCATGACGTGTGTGTGCTCCGTGGGCCTGGACATGATCGCCGTGCCGGGAGACACCACCCAGGAAGCCATCTTCGGCATCATCGCGGATGAGTGCGCCATCGGCATGATCAACAACAAGACCACGGCCGTGCGCCTCATTCCCGCCATCGGCAAGCAGGTGGGCGACCGGCTGGACTTCGGCGGTCTTCTGGGCTATGCCCCGGTCATGCCCGTGAACCCTTATGCCGGTACCGTGTTCGCCCACCGCGGCGGACGCATGCCCGCACCTTTGAACTCGCTGAAGAACTAGGGGCGCTCCTTTCGTCTCCCCGGCTTCCCAGCCTGCGGCTCTGATGCTCGCAAGCCCGAGAAATCCTACAGCGCCTCATCAGCAGCCCGTCCTCCCCTTCGGAGAGCGGGCCGCTTCCTATACTGGGTGTATCCGGCAATCGCGAAGGAGCGCAGAAGGAGCACCCATGATCAAGACGTTCAAGATGAAGCTCTACCCCGGCATGGAAGAGGAATACGAGCGCCGCCACAACGAGCTGTGGCCCGAGATGGTGGATATGATCCACGCCCACGGGGGCCGCAACTACACCATCGCGCTGGACCCGGACACGCTCACGCTGTTCGGCTACATCGAGATCGACGACCCTGAGCGGTGGGCCGCCGGGGCCGACACGGCCATCAACCGCAAATGGTGGGACTTCATGGCCGACATCATGGAGACCAACGAGGGCAACTCTCCCGTCTCGGTTGACCTGCCCGTGCTGTTCCACCTGGATTAGTCGGCCCGGGCCAGATGGAGGCCCGCGCCTCCCAGTCCGGGCCTCCGATTGCAGAGCCACCAGAATAGGGAAGAACACCCCACTGAAAAGGCCCAGGGCCCGCACCATCGCACCGGTGCGGGCCCTGGGCCATGGCAGGGGCTCTCCTAACGCAGGGTGGCGTACATGACCGCCTTGATGGTATGCATGCGGTTCTCGGCCTCCTGGAACACGCGGGAGGCGTCCGACTCGAACACGGCGTCCTCCACCTCCATCTCGGTCACGCCGAATTGCTCGGCGATCTCGGCCCCGATGGTGGTATTCGTGTCGTGGAACGAGGGCAGGCAGTGCAGGAAGATGGCCTCGGGCTTGGCCTTCGCCATCACTTCCCGGGTCACGCGATAGGGCTCCAAGAGCGCGATGCGGTCGCGCCACAGCTCGGCCGGCTGGCCCATGCCCACCCACACGTCGGTGTACACGGCATCCACGCCGGCGATGCCCTCATCGATGTCATCGGTCACCGAGAGCGTCGCCCCGCTTGCGGCGGCCAACTTCTGACAGGCCTCCCACAGCTCGGGGCGGTAGGTGCGGTTGCCGGGAACATCGGCCTGGGGCCCCACCTGCACGAAATCGATGCCGAGTTTGGCGCAGATGACCAGCAGCGAGGAGGCGGTATTGCCCACCTGGCCGAAGAACGCCAGCTTGCGCCCGCGCAGATCGGGGCCGAACTCCTCCTGCATGGTGAGGATGTCGGCGAGGGCCTGGGTGGGATGGAACTGGGCCGTGAGTCCGTTCCACACCGGCACGCCGGCGTTGGCGGCCAGATCCTCCACCACGGCCTGTTCGAAGCCGCGGTACTCGATGCCGTCGTACATACGGCCGAGCACGCGGGCGGTGTCCTCGATGGACTCCTTCTTGCCCATCTGGGAGGAGCCGGGATCCAGGTAGGTCACGCCCATGCCCAAATCCATAGCGCCCACCTCGAAGGCGCAGCGGGTGCGCGTGGAGGTCTTCTCAAACAGCAGCACGATGTTCTTGCCCTCCAGGTAGCGGTGCGGGATGCCGGCACGCTTCATGGCCTTGAAGTCGCGGGACAGATCCAGCAGGTAGTGGATCTGCTCGGGCGTGAAGTCGAGCAGGGTGAGGAAATGCTTTCCAGAAAGATTGAGCGGCATGGAAATCACCTTTTCTTGAAGACGGGGGGGAACAACAGGGAAAGGAGGGCGACCGCAGCCCCGGCCGGCGCCGGCACAAAGGCCGACCGGGGCCGCATCCCTCCCTTGAAGAGGCGCCTAGATATCGGCGCGGGCGAAGGGCATGGACATGCAGCGCGGGCCGCCCCGGCCGCGGGAGAGCTCTTCGGAAGGCACGATGCACAGCTCGATGTCCGCGCGGTCGAGCACCGCGTTGGTCACCACGTTGCGCTCGTAGACGCACACCTTGCCCGGGGCGATGGCCAGGGTGTTGGAGCCGTCGTTCCACTGCTCGCGGGACGCCTCCACCGGGTCTCCCCCGCCGCACTCGATGAGCATCACGTCGTCGACGCCCGTGGCCATCTGCAGAATCTCCTTGAGCGAGCCGTCCAGCTCGTCCACGGCCACCTCGCCGGGGTTGTCGCCCTTGCGCAGGCGATAGGCGTGCAGCGCGTCGTACATGCCCGGGTACACCGTGAACTTGTCGTAGTCGATCTGAGTGCACACGGTGTCCAGGTGCATGGTCTCATAGCCGAAGGGAATCTTGATGGCGTACACCGTGTCGATGGCCGAGGGCTGCTCGCCCCAGAACAGGTTGCGGGCCAGCGTGTCGATGGCCGCCGCCTCGGTGCGCTCGGAGATGCCCACGGCCAGGGTGGTCTCGTTGATGTTCAGCACGTCGCCGCCCTCGATGTGGGCCGCGCTGTGATTGTCGTACCAAAACGGCGTGCCGGCGAAATCGGGATGGTAGGTGAGGAAGGTCTTGTAGAAGGGCACCTCGCGGTTGCGCTGGTTGTAGTACATGCGGTGCAGGGCCACACCCGTGCCGATGGAGGCGATGGGATCGCGGGAGAAGTAGCTCGACGGCATGGAGTACACGACGAAGTCATCGGGGGCAAGGCCGTCGCCCTCCAGGCGCGCCAGGGTGCGCGGCCCATGGGCCAAATCAAGCTCGTGCAGGCGCATGCCTGCCAGGGCCTTGTCCACCAGATCCCGACTATCCTCGATGGCGTCCAGCTTCGCGCGCACGAGAGGAACAAGCTGCGGGTCGGGAACGGGCGCCTGGGCCATGTACTCGTCCAAGAAGGCCGTCCGGGCCGCCGGGTGCGCGTCCATGGCCTCGGCCAGAAGCTCCTCCATATAGAGCACCTCGGCCCCGCTCTCACGCAGGATGTTCGCAAAGGCATCGTGCTCCTCCTGGGCGTACTCCAGGTAGAACGCGTCGTGGATCCAGCACTTCTCGAACTCATCGGCCTTCATGTTGGCCAGCTCGCGACCGGGGCGGTGCAGCACCACGCGTTGCAGGGCGCCGATCTCGCTGGTCACGTGAATGGGCTTGTTCGCCATGACTTCTCCTCTCATGTCTGTTCTCATAATACGGCGAAACGACGGAATGGGTGCCTCGGGCGCTTAGGCCACGGGCAGCATGGCCGAGACGGCCGTGAAGCCCATGCACACCACGCTCATGAGCAGCCACCACTTCCAGCAGGTCTTCCACCACTGCTCGAGGCTGATCTTGCACACCGCAAGGCCGGCGACGAGGATGGCGCTCGTGGGGGCGATGATGGTCATCATCGGCTCGGCCAGGCACAGGGCCGTCACCGCGCCCTCGGGGTTCAGCCCCACCAGCTCGGTCAGGGGACCGAAGATGGGCATGGTGAGGGCCGCCAAGCTGGACGAGCTGGGCACCAGGATAGTCAGCAGGTTCTCCACCACGTACAGGATGGTGGTGTACACCGCCGGCGCCACATCGGCCAGCCCCAGGGCCATGGCGTTCAGAATGGTGTCGATGATCATGCCGTTATCGGCGATGACGAGCACACCGCGGGCCAGGCCGATGACGATGGCCGAGAAGGCGAAGTCCTTCAAGCCCGCCACGAACTCCTGGGCGATCTTCTGCTGGGAGAATCGCGCCACGATGCCGGCGATAAGGCCCATGGCCAAAAAGACCGCCGAGAGCTCGCTCATGTACCAGCCCTGGGTCACCAGGCCCCACACGATGAGCCCCATGCCAGCCAGAAACACCACGAGGATCCATTTCTGCGCGGCCGTGAACGGCGTGTCGTCGTCCACAGCACCCATTTCCAGGCGCTTGCGCTTGTCGTCATGGTAGGTCAGGGACAGCTCGGGGTTGCGGCGCACTTTCCTCGCATAGAGCACCACCCACCCGATGGACAGGCCCACGATCACCACGAACATGATGGCGCGCAGCCACAGCTGGGGGTTGCCCGTGATGCCGATCACTCCCTGGGCGATGAGCACGCTGAAGGGGTTCACCGTAGAGGCGATGTAGCCCGCCTTCGCGCCGATGAACACGATCATGAACGCCGTGAGCGAGTCGAACCCCATGGCTATCATGATGGGCAGGAATATGGCGAAGAACGGCAGGGTCTCCTCGGCCATGCCGAAGGTGGAGCCGCCCAGGGCGAATAGCAGCATGGCAATGGGAATGACCAGGATGTCCTTGCTCTTGAAGCGCCTCACCACCCGGCGCATGCCGGCATCGATGGCCCCGGTGGCCGTGATGATCTGGAACGCTCCGCCGACGATGAACACGAAGGCCACCACTTCGGCCGCAGCCATAATGCCCGCGATGGGCGCCTCGAGCACGGCATCGGGACCTTGGCGCAGGTCCACCTCCTTGCCCGTTTCCCCATCGACGAAGGTCTTGTCCATCTGCTCGTAGGTACCCGCCACCGTCACCTCGCGACCGTCTATCTCCGTCGTGGCGAACGAGCCCGATGGGACGATCCACGTCATAACCGCGACGACGATCATCAGCAGAAAGATGATCGTATAGGTATGCGGCACCGCGAACTTGGGCTTTGTCTTCTCCCTCATTGCACCTCTCCTCTCTTGCTCGACGTATCGGTTTGTCCGCAGCGCCATCATCGCCACGGCAGGCCCCGGGGCCGGCCTCTGCGCCGCAAGCGGGCTTTGAGCGTTCCGGCAACGGGGCGTCCGGCGACCTTTCCCGTCCCCACGGCGGCAAAGGATGACATTAAAGGTCACTTTTTCGCTACCTCCCTTTCCCAAGGGGGCGCGATTGCCTATGCTGAGATGGAGATAACCGTGAGCGAAGCGGAGCTGTCATGAACATCGTCCAGGTAAATAACGAGATAGGCCAGATCAAGCGGGTGCTCGTGCACCGCCCGGGCCCCGAGACGCAGCGGTTCCCCCACGGCGAGTTCGCCCTGGCCTTCCCCCTGCGGCCCACCAGCAGCGGCTTTAACTTGGAGCAGGCCCAAGCCGAGCACGACGCCCTGACCACTGCGCTCAGGGAATCCGGCGCCACCGTCATCGAGCTGCGCGACCTGCTCGGCGAGACCCTGGCCGAAAGCCCGTGCGTCCGGCGCGAGCTCATCGACCGATTTCTGGCCAACTGCCGCATCGAGGGCACTGAGCTTGCCGAGGCCGCCACCCAGTACCTGGAAGAAGCGCCCGATAACGACCAGTTCATCGCCCGGCTCTTCGAGGGCATCCGCTACGGTGACACGGCCCTGGCCGAGACGACCCGCTACCCCCTGGCCGCCCTCACCCACAGCGCCTTCGATCTCGACACCTTCCTCTCCGGGCCGCTCAACACCGCCTTCTTCATGCGCGACCCCCTCAGCGCCATCGGCGCGGGCGTGAGCTTGAACCGCATGTACTGGCATGATCGCAACCGCGAGGTGGACATCTTGCAGACCATCATCGAATGTCACCCCGCCTTCGCCGACACGCCGCGCTGGTTCGACCACGGCAGCTCCTTCCACCTCGAGGGCGGCGATGTGATCAACCTGGGCGAGACCACCCTGGCCCTCGGGCTGTCGAGCCGCACGGAGAGCCTCGCCCTGGACCGGCTCTGCCAGAACCTCCTGTGGGGCGATCCCCGTTCCGCCATCACCGATATCTACGTGTTCGAAGTGCCCCAGAGCGGCAACCGCCTGCATCTGGACGCCTACCTCTCCCCCATCGATCACGACACCTTCGTCGTCGACCCCGCCCTGGCCCATGGTGCCCGCGTGTACCACGGGCGGCGCGGCCGCAAGCGGGAAACCGTGCGCATCGAAGAGCGCACCGAGCCGCTCTCCCGCATTCTGAGCGATGCCGTGGGAGGCGGCCCTGTCCGTCTCCTGGATTTCGGAAAGGGCGGCACGGGCCGCATGGAGTTCGAATACGGCAACGGAGCGGCAGGCATCCTGTCCCTGGCACCGGGGAACCTCTGCGTGTGCGCCGAGAACCTCACGGCCAACGAGGCCCTCTCGAATGCCGGCATGACGCTGCATCCCGTCTCCATCCAGGAGATGACCGCCGGGTTCGGCGGCCCCAACAGCCTGTGCCTTCCCTTAGAGCGGGAAAGCCTGTAGGGTGCCGTGGGCATCGGAGAGAACATACGGCGGCTGCGCCGGCGCGAGGGGCTTTCCCAAGCGGCCTTCGGGGCTCAGCTGGGCGTCACCAAGGAAACCGTGGGCCGCTGGGAGAGCAACCGGACCTTCCCGCGCCGCGGCCATATCGAGGGCATGGTTGCGCGATTCAGGGTGGAGGCCGACGACATCCTCAGCGAGGATCGGGGCCTGGGAGCCGCCCCCGCACCGACGGCAAGCGGGTCGAGGGGCGCGGCGGCCGATTCTGCGCTCGATGCCGTTACCGACCTGCGTGCCCTGCTGCTGCCCGTATATAAGATCGACCGCTCGGGCAACGGCACCACCCTGCGCCACGCCGGCCACGCCTACGCCCCGCCCGACGTGGCCCGTCGGCATCCGGCCAGCGTGTTCGTACGCATGGACTACCGAGAGATGACGCGCCTGTACCCGGTCGGCAGCTTCCTTTTAGTCGATCAGCGGGCGCGCGCCTACAACGGCTGCACCGTGGTGGCGCTCATAGACAACGCCACCATCGTCGTGCGGCGCTACACCGCTGGCAACAACACCGTGGTGCTCTCGTCGTGGTCCTACGACGCACCCTCCCCCGATCTCATCCTGGACAAGCGCCGCGTGCGCATCATCGGCGTCGCGGTCTTCTTCCAGGCCAGCCACGATACAGAGGTCCCCTGAACGCCCCGGCGCGCAGGCCCCTCGCCGACCCGGCAGCCCGGCTCGGCCGCCGTGGCGCAGCCTATTGGCCCGATCGCCACGGCTCTAGCGGCCCGACCGACCCCCGTTCGCTATAATCGGAGAGAACATCTGGCGATTTTCGAGGCGAGAAAGCGAGCGAGACCATGCACGTGCATACGCCTATTACGGTGCGCTACGGGGAAACCGACATGATGGGCGTGGTGTACCACGCGAACTACCTGCTGTACTTCGAGGACGCCCGCATCGATTTCCTGGACGCCGTGGGCTACCCCTACGACGAGTACATCGAGCAGGCCGGCTACATGAGCCCCATCTACGGGCTGCAGGTGCAGTATCGCAGCCCCCTGCGCTACGGCGAGGCCGCCTTCGTGCGCACCTCGGTGGCCCAGAGCCTGCCCATGCGCACCGTGTACCGCCAGCAGGTCTTCCGCGCCGACGACGCCGCGGGCACCGACGAGGCCGGCGAGCCGCTCCTGCGCGAGGGCGCCACCCCGCTCGTGGACGGGCTCGTGACCCTCTGCGTCGTGGAGCGCGACACGTTCAGACCCGTGAGCCTCAAGCGCACCTTCCCCGATCTGCACCGCCTCTACGGCGAGATCATCGAGGAAGCCTAGGGGCCGGGAAACACGATGGGCGAAGGGGCCTATTCGCCGTCGATGAGGTGGATGAGCTCTTCGCGCTTGCCCACGCCGAGTTTGCGGTAGATGTTGCGCACGTGGGTGCGCACGGTGCTGATGGACAGCACGAGGGTCTTCGCGATATAGGCCGGCGTGAAGCCACGGGCCAGGTAGACAAGCACCTCGGCCTCGCGCGGGGACAGGCCAGCCTCGGCCGCCACCGCCGCACACCGAGCCTCCAGGGCATCGCGGCGCGTGGGCTCTGCCGCGATTGCCTCCGACTCGGCTGCGATTGGCGAAGAATCTGGTGCGGAAGTAGTCGTCGGTGCTGCGGTCGCGCCGTTGAGCGGAGCGGCGGCTTCCCTCTCGCCCTCGGCGGCCGTCTCCCGAGGCGTCACGAGCTCATTCCATGCCGTGCGCCCCAGAAACACGAGCAGAACCGCCACGAACAGGGCCGCCAGCACCGTGAGCCACGGGGCCAGATCGAGCCCCGGTACGGCGGAGAGCAGCTGGCCGGCGAGGGCCGCGGCGGCGGCCACGGCTACGGGCACCCCGACGACCGTATCGGCCGCAAGCTCGCGGCTGTGAACTGCCGCGAGGAACAGGGCGCAGCCGATGAGGGCGAGCACCAGGTAGAACCCGTACAGCGCCGCCAGGGAGAGGCCTGGGGGGAAGGTGCCGGCCGGGCATGCGCCCAAAACGACGAAGAGCGCCGCCATGACGGGTACGAGCACGCGGTACGACCACGGCAAAAGCGGAGCACGACCCCAGCGCACGGAAACCCCGAGGGCCACAAGGGCCGCCACGCCTCCCCCCAAGAAGGCCGTCTGCACCACCGTGTGGGCCCCGTGGGCGACGACATTGGTGGCAAAGGCATAGGCGCCCAGACCGAGCAGGGGCAGCCAGGTAACCGACAGCAAGCGCCCCAGCTGGTTCGTACCCGGACCGGCATCTTCACGCGGGCCCTCGTCGCGCGCCGAAAGAAACGCGAGCGGCACGGCACCGACAAGCACGAGGCCGTCGAAGGCGGGCACGAGCGCTCCCTCGGGAAGAAGGGTGAGCACCCATGCGGCCAGAGAGGCTCCGACCGCCACCACGGCGCAGCGGGCGAGCGAGGCGCGCATGGGCGCTGCCGCGACGGCGGCCCATTGGGCCACAAGCCACGGCGTTGCCGCCCCGGCTGCAATGCCGGCAGCCATGGCGGCCCACCGATGAGGCTCGGGCGCGCGGAAGAGCATGGGCAGCGCAAGAAGGGCCAGCAGGTACGCCACAGCCGCCACCGTCACCGTCGCCCGCGATCGCGGGCGCGCCACCGTACCCCGCACGAGAGATCGGATCACTAGCGCCAGAGCCGAACCGAGGACGGCGCAGAGTGCGGCTATGAGAAAGGGGTCGGCCAGAACAGGGAACTGAGCCGTCTGGTCGAACGAGGCCAGAACGGGCGTGACGGGAAACAGCGTGGCGACAAAGGCCGCCAAGGCCCCATCCCGCGGCCGCAAGCCGCAAAGCCCACCCGGCTGCGCGGCGCCGCTCGCCCCCTGCTCATTCAACGCGCCCATATCGGCCTCCCTCCTTTTCTGATGCACGCCATGATCTGAGCTCGATTCTAGCAGAGCCCCGGTGCGCCCCTTCGACCGCGGCGCTGCCGTGATTGACCTGACAACAGCCAATACTCAAAAAGTGCGATGGAGATACCTAAGAGCGACGATAGCGCTCTGGCGGCCGGCCCCCTATAGTGGACGCTGTTCCTCTTGGAGGCGGACTTCAAACGGCACGGCCTTTTTGGGGCCATTGAGGCCGCGACCGTCCCGCCTCCACCAAGGGCTTTGCGGGCACCCGTCGGGGCAACTCGCGGGTGCCCGAGGGCGGCGGCTCTCCTTTCTGGCCGCCGCCCGCTTCCTTTCCGCATACTCCACAGGCCGCGCGTTTCAGGGGATCGCGCGGCCTCCCAACGAAGCCTCCCGCGTCCCGAGAGAGACGCGGGAGGCTTTTTCTGTCCGCCCGCTAACCTAGAAGGGGCTCGCGTACAGGCGCAGGCCATCGGGCAGGCGCACGAGCCCCGCCCGCTGGAGCCACAGAGCCGCCGGAGTATCGAGCACATCGCGCCCGTTGAAGTAGGTCACGATGATCTTGCGCCGCATGGCCGCCGAACCGTCCCGCTTGAGTGATGCGGCCACGAAAGCCACCAGGGCCTCCGTAGCCGCAGCGAGAACCGCCTCGTCGGTGGTGAACGCCAGCAGCGACTTCAGGCGCGGGGCCGCCCAGAGCACGGGGGCGCCGTCGGCCAGCACCACGAGGGCGCCCTCGCGGCGGCTCGGCTTGGCTGCCACCAGGGCCGCCTCCACAGCCGGGGCCGACCCGGCCGCCGTCCACATCACCTCGGGCCAGGGAATGCCCGCGCCCAGGAGGCAAACCGGGTCATCGGCCGGCAGCACCGCCAGGGACAAGGGCCGCCCCGCCGCCCCGCCGCCCTCGGAAGCCGTCGCAGCATCGGCGAAGCCCCGCAGCACCTCCACGGTCTCCCGCGCGGCGAACTGAGCCGGCCCCATGCTCTCCACGAACATGCCGCGGATGAGCTCGCCGGCATCTTCCATGGCCCGCAGCACGGGATAGAGCGACGAGAGGCCGCCGGGCACCCCGGCGGCCAGGGCTATATCGCGAGTTACCACTCCATAGCGATCGAGCAGCGATTCCACCAGGGCCACGGCCTGCACCGTGGAGCTTTGGGCCGTCGGTGCCAAGGCCGACCAGCGACCGGCCAGAGCGGCGCCGAAAGCCAGGGCCGCCCCTTGACGGGCCACCACCGTGGCCCGGGCCTGGGCCCGCATCTCGGAACGCAGCGAGCGCCCGCGTCGGCTGCTTGCCCGCCGTCGGGAAGAGGGCGGCTGCTGACCGACGGAGGGTGCGGCCGCAGACGGCACTGCGAGACCGCCGGCCCGGGGAAAGCCCAGGCCGTCGTTGGTAGCCGCCCCGGCCCAGACGAGCCGCTGCAGCGCTTCGGCCACCTCGCCCTGGGCCGGCACCGCCGGCTCCATCCGACGGGCCGTCTCGTCCACGAGAGCGCAAAAGGTTACCGGCCCTTGGGCCACGAGCACCTGGCGCACCACAGCGGCAACCGGTGCAAGGTCCGCGCAGTCCTGCGAGCCTTCCCCTCCCGTTACCGCCATCGGCCCCGCCTCGCGAGCCGCATGGTTGGCCCGACCCTCTCCCGTCGGCACTTTCCCGCCCCGCGACTCTTCCCCCGGCTCGGGCACGAGGGAGGCAGCCACGCCCGACGCCTCGTCGATGGGCAGGGGCGCCAAGGGTGAATCGGTCGGGAAGAACGCCACGAGATGTTCCTCTCCCACCGTGGAGGCGGCCCAGAGCACCTCGCCGCTGGCGATGAGCTCATCGAGCATGGCCGGACGGTAATCGGGCACGCGCAGGGGCAGCACCGTGGACTCCCACAGGGCCATGGGCAGGTAGGCGCCCTCAAACTGGGCGATCACCTGGGCCACACCGTCGATGCCCGCCAACGGCGCCTCGCCAGAGGCGGCGACGGCCTGGCGCTGCAAGAGGAAGCGCAGGTAGGCATCGGAGCCAACGGGGCACACGGCCTCCCGCGCCCGGGCAAGGGAGCGGGAGCGCAGCCGCCGCAGCACCCCGGCATCGGCCCAGCGGTCGTGACCGAGGCGCACGAGACGACCGGCGGCCGTCAGCCGCTCCAGCGACTCGGTCAGCAGCGCCGCCCCGAGCCCCAGCCCTGTAGCTACGGCCTCGCCGTCGAACAGCGTATGGGTGCGGGCGAAGCGCGCCACCAGCCCGTCGAGGGGCTTTGCGGCCACGACACCCGAGGAAGCTGCCCCGGAAGCGGTTGCCGATGCGGCCGCCGAGGCCGACGGGGAAGCCCCGCCCTCGGTTGCCGGCAACGGCGCAGCCCAAGAGGGCACCGCCAAGCCCAGCACCGCCCGCAATCGCGCTCCATCATCGGCCGCGACCCAACGCTCTTCACCGCCGATCAGCGCCGGGAACGCCCGGCGCTCGGTCTCCAGCTGTTCCAAAAGCGCCCTGACGGCTGCCGGGTCTGCAGCAGGTGCCACGGGAACATCGCCGCAGACCGTCTCGTCTCCCTCGACAAGAACGTCTGCCAACGGGGGCGCCGCGGCATTCCCCGCCGACAACTCGCCACCGACATCGTCGAGCGTCGCCTTGGCTTTCGCCGTGCCCACCGGCACCGCACGCAAGGCGACCTCCTCCACCGTGAGCGGTCCCAGCTCGCGCAGCAGGTCGGCCACCCCTTCGGCGCCGCGCACCCGCCAGCCCGGAGCCGTGCGCTGCAACTCGGCCCCCACCTGGGCCACCACGGCCTCATCCAGCACCTCTTCCACCGTGCCGCCACCCAGAAGCTCGCTGAGCAGGGCCGGGTCCACGGCCAGAAGCGACGCCTGGCGCTCGGCGTGGGGCAGGTCGCCCTCGTAGAGATGCTCGCCCAAGTACCCGAACACGAGCGGCGCCGCAAAGGGCGACGGCACCGTGGTGCGGGCCTCGCTGATCTTGATGGTTCCCGCCTGCAAGCCGCCCATGACCTCCCGCAGGGCCGGCAGGTCGAACACATCCTGCAGGCACTCGCGCATGGCCTCCAGGATAATGGGGAAGTCCTCTTCCTGGCGGGCCGCCTCCAGCAGCTGGCCGCCCTTTAGGCGCTGCTGCCACAGCGGCGCCCGCTTGCCCGGGGCCGTGGGAGCCACGAGCAGGGCCCGGGCGGCGCACTCGCGGAAGCGGGCGGCGAACAGGGCCGTGAACCCCACCCGCTCCCGCACGATGGCCTCCAGCTCGTCAGGGTCGAAGAGGAACAGCTCCGGCCCGGGCAGGCCCTCCTCGCTCAGGGGCACGCGCAGCAAGATGCCGTCGTCGGCCGCCGAGGCCTGGGGATCGAATCCCAGAGTGGTGGCGATGCGATGGGCCACGGCCAGAGCCCAGGGCTCGTGCACCCGGCGCCCGAAGGGGGAATGCAGGATGACCCGCCAGTCCCCCGTCTCGTCGGTGCACTGCTCCACCACGAGCCGCCGATCCGTGGGAACGGCGCCCGTGCATTCCCGCTGGGCCGCGACGAGCGCCCCCAGGTTGCGCCGGGCATCCTCGTCCAGAGCCGCCGACACGACAGCCTTGAGGGCCTCTGCATCTACCGAGGCACCGAGCACGCTCCCGCCGGAAGACGACGCCCCCTCCGGGGCCTCCCCCGTTCGGACGAGAGCGCCCTCGGCGGCCCGCACCAGAGCACCGCGGGCGCGACCCGTCTCGTAGGGGCGCCCGATGGCCTCACCGTGCCAGAAGGGCAGCCGCGCCGCCCGTCCCGGCGCCGCCTCCACGATCACACGGTCGGCGCTGATCTCCTGGATGCGCCAGGTACTGGTGCCAAGCGCGATGATGTCACCCACCCGCGACTCCATCACCATCTCCTCGTCGAGCTCCCCCACGCGCCGGCGCCCCTGCCGCCCGTCGCCCTCGGGCAGCACCACCGAGAACATGCCCCGATCGGGAATAGTGCCCGCCGAGGTTACCGCCAGCCGTTGCGAACCGGGGCGCGGCTTCAAGAGCCCCGTCTCCCGATCCCACAGGATGCGCGGAGCGAACTCGGCGATTTCCCCGGACCCGTAGCGGCCGGCCAGCATATCGAGGACGCCCTCGAAGGAGCGGCGGCCCAGATCGGTGTAGCAGGCCGAGCGCCGCACCGTGGCGAGCCACGCGTCGGCCGACAGCCCGTCGGGGGCCATGGCCACGGCGGCCACGGTCTGCTGGGCCAGCACGTCTAAGGCGTTGCGCACCATGAAGGTGCTCTCGATGGCACCGGCCTCCATGCCGGCGGCCATCACCGCCGCGTCGAGCACCTCCACCCGAGTACGGGGGTAGATGATGCCGAGGGACCGACCACCGACCTGGTGGTTCGCACGGCCCACCCGCTGAAGCCCGCTGGCCACCGAGGGCGGCGCGGCCACCTGCAGCACCAGATCGATGGAACCCATGTCGATGCCGAGCTCCAGACTGGAGGTGGCCACCACACAGGGCAGCTCGCCGGCCTTCAGCTCCCGTTCCACCTGAAGGCGCTTCTCCTTGGACACCGAGCCGTGATGGGCCTTGGCGATAACCACCGAGGGCGTGGTGACGAGGGCCGTGGTGGAGCCGATATCCGAGCGGAAGCCCGACCCCGGGGCCGTGACCATGGCGTCGACGCCCGTGGGGATACCGCGCACCGACGGCGCGGGTGCCGAACCCTCCCCTTCGGCACCGGCGCTGCCAGTAGCCGACCAGTAGCCGGCCACCTCGGAGCGGGGGCCGTCCAGCCCCAGGCGTTTGGCGTACAGCTCGTTCAAGCGCGCCGTCAGCCGCTCGCACAGGCCGCGGGAGTTCACGAACACGATGGTAGAGGTATGGGCCAGCACCTCGTCGAGGATGGCCGCCTCGATATGCGGCCAGATAGAGGCCATACCCACGCGGCTATCGGGGTGAGCCGCAGGGGCGGGCCCTTCGGCCATGGCCGCTCGCAGGGCCCGGTCGGACTTCCAGGCGGTCTCGATGGCCGCCCGTCGCGGAGCGCTTCCGATGTGAACGGGGCCGTCGCCGGCGCCCTTGAACCCGTCGTAGGTGGGCACCGCCGTCATGTCACGTACGGGAACCCGCACCGAGAGATCAAGGCTGGGCGGCGCTTCGGTGGCCACCACCGTAACAGGCTGTACGCCGCCGAGAAAACGGGCGATCTCGTCGCGGGGGCGCACCGTGGCCGACAGTCCGATGCGCTGGGCCGGCTGCTCCAGCAGATCGTCCAGCCGCTCTAGGGACAGGGACAGGTGGGCACCCCGTTTGTCGCCGGCCAGGGCGTGTACCTCGTCCACGATGACCGTTTCCACCGTGCGCAGCACCTCGCAGGCCTGGGACGTGAGCATGAGATAGAGCGATTCGGGCGTCGTGATGAGAATGTCGGGCGGATTGCGCGCGATCTTGCGGCGCTCTTCGGCTGTGGTGTCGCCCGTGCGCATGGCTGTGCGCACTTCGGGAGCTTTCGCCCCGTCGCGCGCCGCCTCGGCAGCCACGAGCGCGGAGATGGCCGTCAGGGGGCCCTGCAAGTTGCGATCCACATCGGCACCGAGGGCCTTCAGCGGCGATACGTACAGCACGCGCACGCCCCGGGGCCACTTCTCCCCCCGTGCCGCTGCGGCCGCCTTCTGACCCATGAGCCCGTCGATGGCCCACAGAAACGCCGCGAGCGTCTTGCCCGAACCCGTCGGCGCGATCACGAGCGTGTTCTCGCCCCGGGCGATGGCGTTCCAGGCACGCGCCTGCACCGCCGTGGGCGCGCCGAACGTGTCAGCGAACCACGTGCGCACGGGCTCGGAGAACGACGCCATCGCCTCAAACCACGCCAAGCGCTCGCCCTCTTCCATCATGGCCTCCTTTTCTGTTCGTCGATGAAGATTATAGAACGAAACGGCCCGCAACCGATTTCCCAGAATAGGGAAACCGCGCTAAGATAAGGGGCCTGGCGGAAGGGAGGATGCATGCGCAGCAACGAAGTGGCGAAGCTGGCCGGAGTATCGGTGCGCACGCTGCGGCACTACCACAGCCTGGGGCTGTTGCCCGAGCCCCCGCGATCGGACAACGGATACCGCGACTACACCGCCGCCGACGTGGCCCGGGTCCTGCGCATCAAGCGCCTCGCCTCGCTGGGTTTTCCCCTGGCCCGCATCGGCTCCGTCCTCGAGGAGATGGACGCGCCGAAGGCGGATCCGAACACCGGGAGCACCACGACCGGCACCGCGCCGTCGCCGATGAGCGCCCTGGAAGAGCTCGATTGCGAGCTGGCCCTGGAAATCGAGCGCCTGCAAGAGCAGCGTCGCACCATCGCCGAGTTGCGCGCCGAGAACCTCGATCCCGATCTGCCTGTGCGCTTCGCCCGCATCTTGCGCATGCTGCCGGGCGTCGACACGCTCACCGACGCGAGCCCCGCTGACCGCACCGCCCTCATCGTTGCCGGTCACCTCTACGACGACGATGAGCTCGGCGAATTGGAGCGCGTCATCGAGTGCATTGCCGGTGAGAACCTGGTGCAGGCCCTGGAACAACTCGACGAGCGCCTAGGCGCCCTCGCGCCCGATGCCCCCGAGCTTGAACGGGCCGCGCTCGTCGACGAGTCCCTCGAGACCCTGGCCCCCGTCATCGCCTGCTTCGACACGGCCAACTGGCTGCGCCCCTCCACCGACCGGGAGCGATTCTTGGACGAGATCGCCTTCGAGGGGAACAACCCGACCCAGCAGGACGTCTACGGCCGCATCGGGCAGGGTATCGAGGCCATCATGGCCGAGCGCGTGCGCGCAGAGCGAGCCGGCGGCACCACTGAAGCCGGCGGCACCGCACCCCGCAGCGCGTAGAGGCCCGCGCGCCGCGTTACCCGGCCCTTGCCCGCCCCAGCTGGAACAAAAGGCGTTTGGGGATCGCCCAAGGGGCCGGAAGGAGAGCGGGGCATACCCCTCCCCGCCCCGCTCTCTTCACAACTCCTTCATGGGAGCCGTGGGGGCTGTTGACCCCGACGTTGCGTCATAGTTTTTACTTCTTTCTCGAACGCATCTGCCCCTTCGAGAAAGGCCCCGCATGTCCCTCGCCGCCCCCGTGGCCCGCACAGCCCGACCGCCCCATCGTCCCCGCAAGGTCGCCCCGCGCTACCTGCTGTCCTGCGCGTGCTCGCTACTCGGCAACTCCGTGGCCGGCGTCATCCTGCCGCTTGTGCTGCTCGCCACCACCGGCGATGCCCTGGCCGCCGGCACGCTGGCGCTCATCTGCGCCGTGCCCCAGTTCCTCATCGGCCTCATCGGCGGGGCGCTCACCGACCGCTTCAACCGCCGCAATGTGTCCATCGTCTCCGACATCCTATCGGCGACCAGCGTAGCTCTGCTGCCCATCGTCGATACGATCTGGGGCTTGTCCTTCGGATGGTTCGTCGCCCTCGGCCTTCTGGGCGCCATCGGCGACATCCCCGGCATGACCGCCCGCGACTCCCTCGTGCCGGCCGTGTGCGAGCGCGATAATCGCAGCCTGCAGAAGTTCATGGGGCTGACCCAATCCCTCGATTCCCTCGTGGTCATCGTGGGGCCGGCCCTGGCCGCTTTCCTCATGGGGTTCGTGGGCAGCGTGAACGCCCTGTGGTTCACCGCCGCCATGTCGCTGGCCGCAGCCCTCGTTACCCTCACCCTACCCCGCTCCCTCGGTGCTGTGCACGGCGCGGTCGCCGATGCCTCCGCGACCGCCCCCGCCAGCAGCCAGCCGCCGCGCGGCCTGGTATCCGGCGCGTGGCACGCCCTGCGCGACGGAGTGCGCGTGCTGTTCGCCAGCGACACCTTGCTGCGCTCCTCGATGTTCATCAGCTTCGGCGTGGTCATGGTGATGGGATCGCTCCAGGGCCTCGTGCTGCCCGTGCACTTCACCGCCGCCCAGACACCGGAGCTGCTCGGCTACGTGCTGTCGGCCATGTCCGCCGGTATGCTCGCCAGCTCGCTGGGCTACGCGGCCATGGCCCACAAGCTGCGCCGTCGCACCTGGTACGTCCTATCGCTCGCCGGCATGGCCTCGGGAATCCTGGGCCTGGGCCTTCTGCCCTCGTTCCCGCTGCTCATAGCCAGCGCCCTCGTCCTGGGCCTGTCCGCCGGCCCCATCTCGGCCCTGCTCGGCTTCTTCATCTTCGACCGCATTCCGGCCGAGAACCGCGGAAGCGCCCTGGGAACCCAGAACTCTCTTACCCTGGCCGCTGCTCCCGTGGCCGTGTTCGCCACCTCGCTCGTGGTAGAGAGCCTGGGCGTGTCGGCCGCCGCCCTTGGTCTGGCCGGCTGCTGGATGCTCATCACCTTGTGGGCCCTCAACACCCACAGCCTGAAGCACCTCGACGAGGAGAAGGCCCATCCCGATCCGATTCCCTTCGCCCCCGAGGCCGAGCGCGCCTAGAGCGCGGCGCTTCCAAGTTCCCCTCGCATCCCGGGGCCGCGCTCGAGCGGCCCCGTCCCTCTTTCCCTTCCCTATCGGCGGCGCAGCCATCTGGCAACGGTCTCCGAACAAGTTTGCCGCGAGCCGCCGGGCCCGGTCGCGGCGGGCACACCATGGGGGACAGCAACAAAAGCCCACAACCGAGGAGATACCATGGCATGCACCACCCTGCTCGTCGGCCGCCTCGCCACCAACGACGGCTCCACCATCGTCGCCCGCAACGAGGACGGCGAGGATTTCTCGTTCGACCCGAAGAAGCTCGTCGTCGTGAACCCCGAGGACCAGCCGCGCACCTACACCGGCGTGGCCAACCACCTCACCATCGAGCTGCCCGACAACCCCCTGCGCTACACCTGCACGCCCCACGCCGATCCCTCGAACGGCGTGTGGGCCGAGACCGGCATCAACGCGGCGAACGTATCCATGTCGGCCACCGAGACCATCTCCGCCAACGCCCGGGTGCTCGGCGCCGATCCGCTCGCGGTGTACCAGCCGGCCCAAGGCAAGCCGGGCGACGCCGACTACAAGCCCGAAGTGCCCGGCGGCATCGGCGAGGAGAACCTGCCCACCATCACCCTGCCCTACATCCATAGCGCCCGGGAGGGCGTGCAGCGGCTGGGCATGCTGGTGGAAAAGTACGGTACCTACGAGACCAACGGCGTGGCCTTCGGCGATGCCGACGACGTGTGGTACTGGGAGAACATCGGCGGCCACCATTGGATCGCCCGCCGCGTGCCCGACGACTGCTACGTGGTGCAGCCGAACCGCCAGGGCATCGATCACTTCGACCTGGCCGATGCCCTGGGCGAGCAGCACGACTACATGTGCAGCGCCGATTTGGCCCAGTGGATCCGCGATCACGACCTGCTGATGGACATGCCGGCCCACGAGGGAGACACAGGCGAGACCGTACAGGGGCTGCCGCGCTACTTCAACGCCCGCATCGCGTTTTCCACGTATACCTGGCTCGACCAGCTCTACAACGCCCCGCGCAAGTGGTACCTCTGCCGTCGCCTGACCCCCTCCGACCCCCGCTTCCAGGGCCCGGCGCCTGAGTTCGGACCCGAGAGCCTGGACATTCCCTGGGCCCTGCGCCCCGATAAGAAGCTGTCCGCCTCCGACGTGAAGGACCTGCTCGCCACCACCTACGACGGCACCGAGTACGACCCCTACGGCACCAAGGGCACGCCCGAGACGCGCCACCAGTACCGCTACGTGGGCATCGACCGCACCTCTGAGTGCTCGGTGCTCTGCATCCGCCCGAATGTGCCCGTGGCCCTGCGCGGCGTGCACTGGTTCGCACCGGCGTCCGGCCCCTTCAACACCGCCGTGGCGATGTACGCGAACGTGACGACCATGCCGGCGTACCTGGACACGCCCACCGCGGTCACGACCGACAGCCTCTATTGGAACAACCGCCTCGTGGCCGGCCTCGCCGACCCGCAGTTCTTCGAGAGCTACGAGCCCATCCAGGGCTACCGCCTGAACACCATGGCCCAGGGCTACCAGATGCTGCATGAGACCGACGCGAAACTTATGGCGCTGGCCAAAGAGGGCACGGTGAGCCTGGACGCCATGGACGACGCAGCGGTGCAGGCGGAACTGGCCGCCGCCAACCAAGCCCTCGCAGACTCGGTGCAGGCCCAGACCCGCTCCCTGCTGGGCACCGTGCTCGACCAGCGCACCGTGGCCATGAAGAACGCCTTCAACATGAACGACCACTGAGTCAAGGCGCCGGGGCACTTCAATGCCGCCCCGGCCCGCTACTGCGCGACCCGCACGCACCCCCCAAGGCCGGCCCAGGTTCCCGCTCCCACGCGGAACCTGGGCCGGCCGCCTTTTTCGTCACTCCCCCTTCTTGCGGCCGGCGCGCCCCCTTGCGCTCGCAGCACCCTCATCTGCCCTTCGTTGCAAGACACGACCCCGCTCGTGCAAGTGGCGTCCGGCGGCCTTGCGCGAAACGCCTCGCGGGGGCACACTGGCACCGTCGAGCGAACGGAAAGGAGAACCGGTGAAACTCACTTTGGAAGAGAGGCGCGACCTGGCTGAAGTGGAGGTGGATATCCGCTGCCCGGTCATCGACAGGCGCGTGCGGGCCATTGTGGCCGCCGCCAACGCCGACGATCGTCGGTTGGTCGGCACCGCCGATGGCAGCACTTTCATCGTAGAGGCCGCCGAAGTGCTCTACGCCGAAACCGTGGACGGACGCACCTTCCTCTACGGGCGCAACCGGGTGCTGGAGAGCCCCCTGCGACTCTACGGGCTGGAAGACCAGCTCGCCGGCACCGAGTTCGTGCGGGCATCGAAATCGCTGCTCGTGAACTTCGATCACGTGCGGGCCCTGCGCCCCTATCTGAACGCCCGACTGGAGCTAGTGCTGTCCAACGGCGAATCGGTCATCGCCTCGCGCCAATACGCTCCGGCCATCAAGAAGAAGATCGGACTGTGACGGGCGGTGCGACCCGAACCCGTCGGCCCACTTCACGTTACCCCCCCCCGCCGCGTCCTCGGCGCGACCTCGAGAAAGGAAACCCCATGAACTCCCTTGCAAAGAGCGCCTTCACGCGCACCTGCGTGATCTTCACCGTCGCCATGGCCCTGTGGTGCGTCGCCGGCCTTGCCTTCGCCGGCCCGGTCGAGGGCATCGTCATCACGCTGTCGTTGCTCGCCGCCTGCGCCGCCCTCACTCTGCTCCAGGTGCTCTGGTTCACCGAGGCCCTGCTCACCCGCCCGAGCTACCCGGCGCGCATCGCGGGCTTCGGCATCACGGCCCTGCCCGTGCTCGCCCTCTGCGCGGCCGCGGGCGGCTGGTTTCCCGTTGACAACCTGGGAGCCTGGATCACCTTCTCCGCCATCTACCTGGTCACCCTGGGCGCCATCACCGCCGGCTACACCCTGCACTACCGCCGCACCGTCGGCAGTTTCGACGCCGCCCTGGCCCGCTACCGCGAGAAGCGCGGGGAATAGGGCCGCCGCGCTCGCCCGAGGCGCAGGCCGGCGCTACCCCCTCGGGACATCCACGAGAAACGGGCTCGGCTCGTCGCGGTAGAGGATGGTCAGCCCGTGCATGGCGCGGGTGAGGGCCACGTACAAGAGGTGGCGGTCGGCCTCGGTGGCGTACTGGCGGCCGTCGGCGTCCAGCAGCACCGCCTCGTCGAACTCCAGGCCCTTGGCCAGGCGCACCGAGGTGACCACGATGCCGCCCGGGTACGTGTCGGTCTCGTCGGTGATCAGGGCAACCTCGTGGACGCGGCCGATGAGCTCGGCGTAGCGGGCGGCGAGAAAGTCGGACTTCGCGATGATACCCAGCGTGCGCCGCCCGGCCGCGCGCCACCGCCCCACCGCCGCACCTACCGCCGCCAGCATGCCCGCGGTGTCCCCGCAGCGCACGAAGCGGGGATCCTCGCCGTGGCGCTCGACCGCCACCAAGCCGCCCACGGGCAGCACGCGCCGCGCCAGCTCGGTAATCTCGAAGGTGGAACGGTAGCTCGTCATGAGGCGCACCACGCGGGCTCCGGGGTAATGGGCCGCCACCGTTTCGGGAGGGGCGGCAACGCGACCGTCCACGAGCTGGTTCGCGTCGCCCAGCAGCGTCTTGTCGCAGCGGAAGAGCCGCGAGACGGCCTCGTGGGCCGCCGGCGACAGATCCTGCATCTCGTCGATCACCAGGTGGCGCACCGGCGCGGCGGCGGCAAAGCCGTCGGCGCCCCGGAAGGCCCAGGCGCACAGCACGAGCGGGAAGGAGTCCTCCCATTCCACCGTGCCCCTCGCTGCCATCTTGAGAAGCGCGCTTCGGCCCGTGTCAGCCAGAAAGCGCCGGTACAGGGCAAGCGGGTTCTTCGCACGCATCATGCGCAGCAGGCGCGACCGCAGCTCGCGGCGAGTCGGCATCGCGTGGGCGTAGCGGCCGAAGGTCTTGCCGTGGGCAAGCTCCAGGGCGTCGCCCGCTACGAGGTCGAGCCGCTCCTCGAAGGGCACGGGCGCGTAGGCCGAGAAGCGCTCGGCAAGCCACGCGGCCTCGGCCACATCCCCGCCGACGGGCAGGTCGTGCGGCTCGAACAGCGCCCCGCCCGCAGCCAGCTGCCCGTCGAGCCACGCAGCGAGCGATTGCGCGAACTTTTCGGTGCCCTTCACCTGGGCGCGCTCGGCGCGAACGGCGTCGGCCTCGTCGGCGAACGAGCGGGCGGGCGCCACCTTCGCGATGCCCTCCAGAAGCAGGCTCGCCAGCTCGTGCAGGCTCCACGAGCGCACCGGCTCCTCGCCGAGCTCCGGGAGCACGCCCGAGATGTAGTCGGAGAACACCCGGCTCGGCGACAGGATGGCCACCGACTGCGAGGAGAGCCGCTCCTTCTGGCGGTAGAGCAGATAGGCCACTCGGTGCAGGGCGATGGAGGTCTTGCCGGAGCCCGCCACCCCCTGGATGACGAGCGTGCCCGGCGCCTCGTCGCGGATGACGGCGTTCTGCTCGCGCTGGATGGAAGCCACGATGTCGTGCATCTTCGCATCCGACGAGCGGGAAAGCGCCTGGGCCAGCACCTCGTCGCGCACGCTCGACGAGGAATCGACGGCGTAGACGAGCCGCCCCACCTCCACGGCGACCTGCCGCTTGCGCACCAGGGTTCCGCGTCGCTCGCCCGCCGGCGCCTGGAAGGCGGCGGGGCCCGGCTCGAAATCGTAGAACAGCGCCGCCACCGGGCTGCGCCAATCGGATACGACGGCCTTGTTCTCCCAGGTGAAGGCGAATCGCCCGATATAGGTCACCTCGGGGGCGCCGCCACCGGGCACCGTGCCGCCCGCGTCAGGGCCGGCCGATGCATCGGGGTCCGCGCCGGCTCCCCGCGCGGCCGCGTCATCCCCATCGAGAAAATCCACCCGCGCGAAGTAGGGGGAGGCCAGCAGCTTCTCCAAGCGCCGGTGCGAACGGGCGGCCACGGCGGCCTGGGCGTCCAGGCGGTTCAGCTCGAAGGCCGACAGGTGCGCCTCCTCCGGAGCAAGTTCCCCGCGCGAGGCGGCCAGCTGCGCGCCAGCCTCCCGATGGCTCTCCTCGGTGCGCGCGGCCAAGGCCCCGGACCGCGCCACGGCGACGCGCACCTGTCCGAGCACCGCCGTAAGATGAGCACGCTCCGCCTCTTCGATATCGTTTGCCTGGTGATGGTCGTTGGCCCGCAGGGGCGTAGTGGGCGCTGTCACATCCCGCTCCTTCCTCTTCCAAGGTTTCATCTCATGCGAACGGCTCGGCCGCGGCGGCCCCGTTCGGGAAACCTGAGAGGTCGGAGGCGTGAGAAACACCGACGTCAAGGTGGGGAGGCTATGCTAGCGGCACTTTCGCGCTCCGCATCGCCGCAGCACGCCGACCTCCACAAGATGTTCACAGACTCCCGTTTTCCCACCTGCGCCCATCGGCTTGCCGGCAGAGGGCCACAGGGTCTTCTGCCAGCCTCCACCAGCGTATACCGGGCCCTGCGCATTCACGCGTCGTGAATCCGAAAGACTGGCCGTGTGTCGCTCCGTTAACCGTTTGATGCCAAGGCCTTCCGGCGGTAGCCGTCGGAAGGCCTTATCGCTTAGCATGGGCCTCATCATTTACGCACCGTCAACGAGTAAAGGAGCAGCCATGCCCATGAACCCCGTGGTCCAGGCCGTGATAAAGGCCATCACGCTCGTGCAGCCCGACGTGGCCTCCTCGTGGGATGCCCAGCGCAAGGTGGAAGACGCCGCCGGCAAGCTCACCATCGCCGATCCGCGCTGCCGCATCGACGAGATCACTGCCACCGCCGACGACGGCTACGAGATACCCCTGCGCGTGTTCACCCCGCTCGACATCGACTTCTCGCTGAAGGCGGGACTCCACGTGAACGAGGACCACCGCGGCACCATCCTATATCTCCACGGCGGCGGCTGGGCCAACGGCGATGTGGACTTCTACAGCGACGCCTGCATGCGCACGGCCCTGAAGCTGGAGCGCCGGGTCATCGCCGTTGACTACCGCCGCAGCCCCGAGTGTCGCTTCCCCGTGCCGCTGGAGGACTGCTACGCCGTGGCCCGGGCCCTGTTCGCCGGCGCGCTTATCCCCGATGTCGATCCCGAGCACATCGTGCTCATGGGCGACTCGGCCGGCGGCAACCTCACCGCCGGGGTGAGCCTGCTGGCCCGCGAGCGCGGCGAGTTCCGCCCCCGCACGCAGATCCTGCTGTATCCGCTCACCTACAACGACCACAGCGAGAGCACCCTGTTCGATTCGGTGCGCGAGAACGGCGAGGACTACATCCTCACCCGCCAGGCCATCGTGGACTACATCGAGCTGTACCTGCGCACGCCCGACGACTTCCACGATTCCCGTTTCGCCCCGCTCATCGCCACGTCGCTGGCCGACATGCCCCGCACGCTGGTCATCACCGCCGAGTACGACCCCCTGCGCGACGAGGGCGAGGCCTTCGCGGCCCGGCTCGATGCCGAGGGATGCGAGGTGGCCTGCTTCCGCATGTACGACGGCGTGCACGGCTACTTCCTGTACCCCTCGGTGCTCTCGCTCGTGCGCGACACCTACCGCCTCCTCTCCCACTTCCTCGACGGCGACGACATTCCCACCGAAGGCAAGCGCCCATGGATGCCCCTGCTTGGTACCGACTAGACAACGTCGGGAAGTTCTACGCCGCCGAGGCCGGCAGCCCCGACCAGACCATCTTCCGCCTGACGGCCACCATGGCCGACGAGGTGGACCCAGCCGCTCTGCAGCGGGCCCTCGACGCCGCGGTGGCGCTGTTCCCCGGCTTCAACGTGTCCCTGAGAAGCGGCATGTTCTGGCATTACCTGGAGCCCTCGGGGGCGCGTCCGATGGTAGAGCCGGAGCATCTGCCCATCTGCTACAGCCTGCACACGGGCCCCAAGAGCGTGCTCTTCCGCGTGACGTACTACCGTCGCCGCATCAACGTGGAAGTGTCCCACATGATCTCGGACGGGCGCGGCGGCCTGGAGTTCCTGAAGGCGCTTGTGGGCTTTTACGCCACCGAGCGCTATGGGGCCGCGCCCGGGCCGGCCTGCGCCTATGCCGGCACCGAGCCCCAGAAGACCGAAGACAGCTTCTCGGCCAACTACGATCGCAGCCTGGCGGGTGCCACGGCCAAGCCGCGGGTCTTCCACCTCAACGGCTGGAAGACCGACGGGGAGCCGACGTACCTGGAACTGCACCTGTCGGCCGGTGCCGTGCACCAGCGGGCCAAGGAGGCCGGCGTCAGTGTCACATCCCTGCTCATCGCCGCAGTCATCTGCGCCGTGCGCTCCACCATAACGGCCCGCGACCGGCATCGGGCCATCCACCTGGACGTTCCCGTCGACCTGCGCAGCCTCTTCGGTTCTGCCACCCTGCGCAACTTCTTCGGCCTCGCCTTCATCACCTACACGCCCGGCACCGCCGATGAGCCCCTGCTGGCCGTGGCTGCCGAAGTGCAGCGCCAGCTGACCGCCGGCACCGAGCCGACGGCCCTAAAGCGCCGCATGATGGCCATGATCAAGCTAGAGAAGAATCCGCTCCTGCGCGCCGCGCCCCTCTTCGTCAAGGACGCCATCCTGGGCTTGGCCGCCTGGAAGACGACCCGGGAGGTGACCACCACCGTATCCAGCCTGGGCCGCGTGGCGATGGACGAGACCGCTGCCCCCTTCGTGCAGGGCATCAGCGCCCTTACCTCTACGGCGGGCCTCAACTTCATCGTATGCACCCACGGCGACGACCTGTCCCTGGGCATGTCGAGCCGCTTTGTGAGCCTGCGCGTGGCCCGAGCGGTCGTGGAGGTGCTGGAGAGCGCGGGGTGCGCCGGCTATCTGAACGCCAGCCGCGACACCGCCGCCCTCCATCGCTCGCCGGCGTGCAGCCGGGCGCGCGAGCGGGCGCCGGAGCCCTCGGTGTTCCCGCCGAACGCCTTCATGCGGAAAAGCAACGGGGCGCGCACGGTGATGCTCCTGCTGACCGTGCTGTGCATGATAGCCACGGGCCTGCTCGGAGCGGCTTTGGGCGCTGGAGCGCCCGCCGTGATTCTCCCCTGCGCCGCCATTGCCCTGAACTGGCTGTTCGTGCGGAATATGATCGTACACGCCCCCGATTTCATCCGGGTGGTGGAGCGGTATTTCCTCGTACTTCTGGCCGTGGGGGCCCTGTGGTTCCTCGCCACGGGCAATCTCTTCGTCACCACCTTCGCCCTGCCGGGGCTCTGTCTGCTCGGCCTGAGCTTCAACGCCGTGCTGCTCATCGCCTACCGCGGCTCATTCGTGAGCGGCTACGCGAAGTACCTGCTGTACGAGCTCGTCCTCGGCCTCGTACCGGCCGCCCTGGCCCTCGCGGGCCTAACCACCTGGCCCTATCTGGCGTGGACCGCCGCCGCGGCTGCCGTGGCGCTCCTGGCCGCCCTTCTACTGCTTACCCGCAAGCCGCTGGCCGCCGAAATGCACAAGCTGTTCTCCCTAGGATAGGTCGGGACGAAACGTCCACTTCATACCATACTAACCCAGCCCCGCCCCGGCCCCCTCGCCTCCTTCGCTGCGCGGCGTTTGCCAAATTGTGGGGTTGCGCGATCAGGTTCTTGTGCTAAAGTACGGGCCAGCAATTGAATACACCTAAACCGATGAGGCGAAGGTCAAGCCTTCCGGGCACTCACAGAGAGCGGGCGCAGCTGAGATTCCCGCAGAACGCCAGAGGGTAAATGGATCGCCGAGGGAAAGGGGAAAGGTTGCCGCGGTTTGTCTCCGCGTCACTGAGTATCTGGACCGTGAGCCTGCGTTAAAGGCAGAGCGGGTGATGGCCCGTTCACGAGAGGGTTCGCTTTGGCGGATCAATTAAAGGTGGCACCGCAGATCGAGGGATCTGTCCTTTAATCCGAGGACAGATCCCTTTTTGTTGGGTTAAGGCTCAAAAAGTGTGCTCTTAGCATTATTCACTGTCTGTACCGGGTTGGCATGTGGAACTCGTTCCAGTCGATGCCGGACCCGTACTCCTCGGGAGCCCCGTCATCCCGCCCGCGCTT
>NZ_WAJS01000020.1 GCF_008831045.1 Adlercreutzia muris | reverse complement strand
GCGCGGGCGGGATGACGGGGCTCCCGAGGAGTACGGGTCCGGCATCGACTGGAACGAGTTCCACATGCCAACCCGGTACAGACAGTGAATAATGCTAAGAGCACACTTTTTGAGCCTTAACCCGCAAGGGGGCCCTTCGCTAGTTGTACTTCTGCTGGGTCTTCTCCAGGCCGTTGCCCATGAGGAAGAGCACCGCCTCGGCACCAAGGGCCACGGCGTGCTGGAAGGCCTCGGCGTCGTCCTTCCGCGGCTGGGAGAGCACCCAATCGACCACGGGCTTGCGCCCCGGCGGCCGCCCGATGCCGATGCGCACCCGATACCAGTCGCGGGTGCCTAGCTTGTCGCCGATGGAGCGCAAGCCGTTGTGTCCGGCATGCCCCCCGCCGAACTTCACCCGAATGGTACCCGGATCGATATCCAGCTCGTCGTGGATGACGATAAGATGGTCGGGCGTCACTCCGTAGGTTTTCATGAGCGTCTTCACCGGACCGCCCGAGGTGTTCATGTAGCTCTGGGGCTTGGCGAGCACCACCTCTTCCCCGCGCCACTTCCCCTTGGCCGTGAGCGCCCCGCCCTCGGTCTTCCAGTAGCGACAGCCCAGCTCATCGGCCAGCGCGTCCACGGTGTCGAACCCGGCGTTGTGCCGCGTATGCTCATATTCCGCGCCTGGATTTCCCAGGCC
This sequence comes from Adlercreutzia muris, assembly GCF_008831045.1. Taxonomy (GTDB): domain Bacteria; phylum Actinomycetota; class Coriobacteriia; order Coriobacteriales; family Eggerthellaceae; genus Adlercreutzia; species Adlercreutzia muris. The sequence goes on along the minus strand of NZ_WAJS01000020.1, from coordinate 53,046 downwards.
AACGATCAGGAATGTTTTCTTTTCTTCCACTTTTTCTCGAATCTTTTTGTCGCACTGGTGGCGCTGAAAACAGCGAGGGTCCGATAGGTGCCTGGAATTGTGCTGAAGCGCGGCCGAGCGGCCTTCGCGCCGCGAGGGAAAGCGCTAAAGTGCAAGGCCAGGTGCCTGTCGGAGCCGCAGCGTCGGCCCGTCCGCCTGTCCGCCAGGACGGGCGGAACTACGTTATTCGAACAACTTACCGATGGAGCCGTTGTTGTACACCACATTGATGGTGCGGGCGAACAGCGGGGCGATAGAGAGCACCTTGATCTTGCCGGTCTGGCGCGCCAGCGGTACGGGCACGGCGTTGGTGACCACCACTTCCTCGATGCAGGAGTTCTCCAGGCGCTCGTAGGCCGGACCCGAGAACAGGCCGTGGGTAGCGCAGGCGTACACCTCGGCGGCGCCCTTGGCCTTCAGCGTGGCGGCCGCGGCCACGAGAGACCCGGCCGTGTCGATCATATCGTCGTTCAGGATGCAGATCTTATCGGTCACATCGCCAATGAGCGCGGTGATCTCGGCCTGGTTGTGCTTGGGTCGATCCTTGTGCATGATAGCCAGGGCGCAGTCCAGAGCCGAGGAGAACTTCTTCGCCGCCTTGGCGCGTCCCACGTCCGGGGACACCACGCAGAGGCGCTCGGGGTCGAAGTTCTTCGCGCGGAAGTAATCGACGAAGATGGGCATGGCCGTCATGTGGTTCACCGGAATGTCGAAGAAGCCTTGGATGGCATCCTGGTGCAGATCCACCGTGATGACGTTGTCGATGCCCGACACCGTGAGCAGATCGGCCACGAGCTTCGCCGTGATGGGCTCACGCGGAGCGGCCTTGCGATCCTGGCGGGCGTAGCCGTAATGGGCGATGACCGCCGAAATGGAGCGAGCGCTCGCGCGCTTGGCGGCGTCGGCCATGATGAGCAGTTCCATGAGGGCGTCGTTCACATCGAAGCCCTCGGCGGCGCAGACGGACTGGATGAGGAACACATCGGCCCCACGGACGGATTCCTGGTAGCGGGCGTAGATCTCGCCGTTGGCAAACTTCTCGTGCTTGATGTTGCCAAGGTTCACGTTCAGATTCTTGGCGATCTCCTCGGCCAGCTCCGGATTTACCGAGCCAGAGAACAGGGCCATGCGCTTGGTCATCTCGGTCATGTCAGAATGTCCCTTCTGCAACAGATTTCGACGGTTGGGCCTATTGTAGTACGGCCGGACGCCCCCGCCGAGGCAAAACCGGCCCGTACCCTATTTCTTCTTCTCGATGGGATGGGCCGCCACCCACCCTTCGATCTCGGACTGGCGGGCGCGGCCGAGAGCGAGGGCCCCCGGGCTCACGTTCTTGGTGATGGTGGATCCGGCGCCCACGAGCGCCCCCTCCCCGATGGTCACCGGGGCCACGAGCATGGTGTCCGATCCCACAAAGACCCCGTCCTCGATGACAGTGGCGTGCTTGTTGGCGCCGTCGTAGTTGCAGGTGATGGTGCCGGCGCCGATGTTCACGCCCTCGCCGATGGTGGCGTCGCCGATGTAGGAGAGGTGCGGCACCTTGCTGCCCTTTCCCACCGTGGACTTCTTGATCTCCACATGGGTGCCGGCCTTGGACCCCTCGCAGAGGTGGGCGCCGGGGCGCAGATAGGCCCGCGGCCCGCAGGAGGCGCCGTCGTCGAGGCGGGCGCTCACGGCCACGGTCTCGTCCACCGTGCAGCCGGCACCCACGCACGTGTCGGTCAGGCGCGTGTTCGGGCCGATGAGGCTGTCTTCGCCGATGGCGGTACGGCCCATGAGAATGACGTTGGGCAGCACCTCCACATCGGCGGCAATGGTCACCTCGGGGCCGATATAGGCCGTGGCCGGGTCCCACAGGGTGACGCCGGCGGCCATATGGGCCTCGTTGATGCGGCGCTGCATGACACGGGTGGCCTCGGCCAGCTGCCCGCGCGAGTTCACCCCCAGGCACTGCTCGGCGTCGTCGGTCTTGTAGGCCAGCACGGGCCGTCCCGCCTCGCGGGCGATGGCCAGCACGTCGGTGAGATAGAACTCGCCCTGGGCATTATTCGCGTCCACCTGGGCCAGGGCCTCGAAGAGGGCGGCGGCATCGAAGCAGTAGAAGCCCGAGTTGCACTCGGTGATGGCGGCCTCCTCGGCCGTGGCGTCCTTCTGCTCCACGATGCGGGCCACCTCGCCGGCCCCGTCGCGCACGATGCGGCCGTAGCCGAAGGAGTTCGCAAGCTCCATGGTGAGCACCACCACCGCGGCGTTATGCTCGGCGCGCAGGGTGCACATCTCGCGGATAGTGTCGGGGCGGATGAGGGGGCTGTCGCCGGAGAGCACCACCACGGCGCCGTCGAAGCCGGCGAGCGCGTCCTTGGCCGCCAACGCTGCGTCGGCCGTGCCCCGCTGCTGCGTCTGCACGACCACCTCGGTATCGCCCTCCACAAGCGGTGCCACCTGCTCGCGGCCATGGCCCACCACGGTGACAACGCGGTCGGCCCCTGCCTTCTTCGCCGCCTCCACAGCCCAGCGCACGAGCGGCCGGCCGAGCACCTCGTGAGCCACCTTCGGCTTCTTCGACTTCATGCGGGTACCGGCCCCCGCCGCCAGGATAATCGCAGCAGTTTCCATGCAACGCCTTTCTATGTCCCCGGGCCTTCCCGCCCGCACTTTTCGCATAGGGCAAAGTATAGCGCTATTTGAAGCGCTTCAAGAGCAGGGAGTTGCTCACCACGGACACGCTGGACAGGGCCATGGCGGCGCCAGCCAGGGCCGGGGCCAAGATGCCCACGGCGGCCAGCGGGATCATGATGCAGTTGTAGATGAGGGCCCAGAACAGGTTCTGCTTGATCTTGCGCATGGTGGCACGCGACAGGCGCAGGGCCACGACGAGGTCGGACAGGCGGTTGCGCATGAGCACCACGCTTCCGGCGTCCAGCGCCACATCGGTGCCGCTCGCCATGGCCACGCCGATATCGGCGGCAGCGAGCGCCGGGGCATCGTTGATGCCGTCGCCCACGAAGGCCACGACGGCGGCCTTTCTCGGCGCGGTCCCAGGCTCATCTTTGCCGGCCGCTCCCGCGACAGCCTCCAACTCGGCCACAGCGGCTGCGCCCTTCACGTCGCGCACGCAATCGGCCTTCTCAAGGGGCTTCACGCCGGCGAACACGTGGCCGGGCGCAATGCCCACTTCCTCGGCTATGGCGCGGGCCGTGGGCGCGGCATCGCCGGTGACCATGTAGGAGGTCACGGAGAAGTCGCGCTGCAGGGCAGCCACCGTGGCGCCCGCATCGGACTTCGGCTCGTCGCGAAACTGGATACGACCAGCTGCCGCGCCATCGATGGACACCACCGAGCCGGCACCGTCGCCGTTCGCGCCCACGAATACCTCGCGACCTTCCACGGCTCCGCGCACGCCCTCGCCGACCACGGCCTGAAAGCTTTCGGCCGGGGGAAGAGGGGCCAGCCCGCGCTCCTCTGCATAGGCCACCACGGCGCGGGCGAGGGGGTGCTCGCTCTTCGCCTCCAGCGCGGCGGCCAGCCGCAGAGCATCGTCGGGCACGTCGCAGGCCACCACCGCCGGCTCGCCCACCGTGAGCGTGCCCGTCTTGTCGAACACAGCGGCCGTGAGGTTGCCCATGGTCTCAAGCACCGTGCCGTCCTTGATGAGCACGCCGAGCTGGGCACCCTTGCCCATGCCCACCGTGAGCGCCGTGGGCGTCGCCAGGCCGAGCGCGCAGGGGCAGGCCACACAGATGACCGCGATGGCCGGCATGAGCGCCCGCACCACGCGCTCGTCAGGGGCAACTGGCGCGGCGAAGAACCATACGGCGAACGTGATGGCCGCGATGATCAAAATAGCCGGCACGAACACCGCCGCGATGCGATCGGCAATGCGCTGGATGGGCGCCTTGGTGCCCTGGGCGTCCTCTACGGCCCGTACGATGCGAGCGAGAGTGGAATCGGCCCCTACACGCAAGGCGCGCACCGTCACCGACCCCGTGGTGTTCTGGGTACCGCCGGTTACGGCATCGCCCGCGGCCTTCACCACCGGCAGCGCCTCGCCGGTGAGCATGGACTCGTCCACCTCGGTGGACCCCTCGGTCACCACGCCGTCCACGGGCATCTTCTCGCCGGGGCGCACGAGCACGGTATCGCCCGCCACTACCTGAGCGAGCGGCACTTCGCGCTCCTCGCCGCCGCGGAGCACGCGGGCCGTGGGCGGGGTTAGGTTCATGAGCGACTCGATGGCCGCATTCGTGGCCCCCTTCGCGCGGCTCTCCAGCATCTTGCCCAAAAGCACGAAGGTAATGAGCATGGCGCAAGTCTCGAAATAGGGCATGCCCTCGTTGATGGCCAGGGCCTCGTGGCTCGACCAATCGCCCGTCACCACGGGCAAAAACGTGATCCACAGCGAGAAGAGGAACGCGATGGAGGTGCCCAAGGCCACGAGCACGTCCATGTTCGCCGAGCCTCCCTTGAGCGAGCCCCACGCGCCCTTGTAGAAGCGCGCGCCGCAGCCGAACTGCACGGGAACGGTCAGTGCCAGCAGCAGAATGTTCGCCGCGAACATGGCCTGCACATGGGTGGGCTCGGACACGAACAGACCCGCGAGCGCGCCGCCTGCCCCCATGTGCCAGCCGGGGATCATGCCAACGACCACGATGACGACGGTGAGAACAGCGGAGATACCGAACACCTTGCGGTCGCGGGCAGCTCGGGCCGCCTCGCGGGCACGGCGGCGCTCGTCCACCAAAGGCGCGTCCTCGGGAATGAGCTCGGCGGTGAAGGCAAGGTTGTCGAAGACGGCGAGCATGTCGTCCACGCTGGCCTGGGCCGGATCGAACACCACGCGACCGGTGTTGTTCGCGAGGTTCACGGCCACGTCGATCACGCCGGGCGTCTTGCGGTAGTGGCTCTCGATGGAGGCAGCGCAGTTCGCGCAGTGCATGCCCTCGATGGCCAGGCGAATGGCGGCCTCCGCGGACCCGTCGGCGCCGTCGGCGGCAGGCGCCCCTTCGCCGTCGGGCACCGCGTGCGTTTTCGCGGCGGCCCCCGTTTTCCGCACCTCGGCTTCCCCCTGAGCCTCAGCAGCCTCGGCCGCCTTCTTCGCCGCCCTCTCGGCCTCATCGGCGGCGATGTCGGCCGCGAAGGGGTGCGGGCCCGCCTCGGGCATGACGGCCACCTTGAAGTTGGTGTCGTCGAGGGCGTGCAGCAGATCGTCCACGGTGATCCGACCCGCGTCGTAGGTTACCTCGGCGCTCTGGCCGACCAGATCCACCGTCACCGCCGCCACGCCCGACAGCTCCTCGTAGTGCCGCGCCACATTCGCCACGCACTTCTCGCAGTGCATGACGGCCACGGCCAAACGCTGGGTTTCCATGAATGCCTCCTATTTCGCGAAGCGCCGCATGAGCGCCATCACTTCGTCGATTACCTCGTCGTTGCCCGCGCGCACCTCTTCCACCACGCAGGTGCGCATATGCTCGGCCAGAAGCATCTCCGACACGCGCCGCACGGCCGATTCGGCCGCCGCCAGCTGGGTGAGCACATCCCCGCAGTAGCGGTTGTCCTGAACCATGGCCTTCACGCCGTTGAGCTGCCCTATGGCGCGATTCAGGCGCCGCTGCACGTCGGCCTGCAACGCATCGGACCGCGGCGTGGCCTTATGGCGGCACCCGCATTCCCGCACCGGCTCGACCAAGGCGGCTCCGCCGAGGCCCTCGCCCTTCTCTTCCATCTCTGCTCCTTCGGTTGCTGACTCCGTTTTCTGGTTTATACCCCCTAGGGGTATTTTCTGTCAAGGGCTGCCTCCCTGTGCGGCAAGCATGCGCCCCGTGTCCGAAGCGAGCGCCAACGAAAAAGGGCGCCCCTGCAGGAGCGCCCTCACAAATTGAGTCAACCGACGGAACTCGGCCGCCCTACGGCCGCGTGCCCGTCACATCCTCCGCCTCCTCGGCCTCGGCGCGGGCCGTCTCGTGGATGACGAACTCGGCCACCCCGCCCTCGGCCTCGAGCACCTCGCGCACATCGTCTACCACGTCATCGTCTCCGCAGGCGAGCACCAGGTCATCGGCCACATCGGCCGCCTCTTCCCCGGCAGTCTGGCGCACCACGTCGTCAAGAAAGGCCGACACGTACGAGATACCCTGGCGCTCGGCGGCCTTGGCCTGCATGAACAGGAACACGAAGCCGATGACGCCGGCCAGAAGCGACGCCGACAGGATGCCGATCTTCGCATCGGCGATGAGCACGGCCTCGGGGAAGGCCAGGTTCGCCACGAAGATGGCCATGGTGAAGCCCACACCGCCCAGAATGCCGGCGCCCAGCATATGGATCCAGTTCACATGGTCGGGCAGATTCGCGATCTTGAACTTCACGGTCAGGAAACTGAACAGCAGGATGCCGATGGGCTTGCCGAGCAGAAGGCCGAAGAACACGCCGAAGAACACCGGGCTCGACACCATGGCCAGCACATCGCCGCCGAGGAAGCTCACATCGGCGTTGGTCAGCGCGAACAGGGGCAGCACGGCGAAATACACCCACGGGTACAGCATGTGCTCGAGGCGCGTGGCCGGGGGCACCACCTGCTTGGCGACGCTGGACAGGCGGCTCACGGTGAACATGTAGTCCTTCTGGAGCACCACCGGCTGGCTCTCCACGAAGCTGTCGCGGGCCTCGCGCACCCGGTCGCCCGACCAGGTCATGAACTTCTGCAGATCGACGCGAGATCCGGTGGGAATGGTGAAGGCCAAAAGCACGCCGGCGATAGTGGAGTGCACGCCGGACATGAACACAGCGAACCACAGCAGGCAACCGATGAGCAGATAGGGCGCCAGGGAGTATACATGGGCCCGGTTCAGCAGCACGAGGGCCACGAGCACCACCGCCGCCACGGCCAGCCACATCAGCGAGGGGCTCTGGCCGTAGAAGATGGCGATGACGAGAATGGCGATGATGTCGTCGGCCACAGCCAGGGTAGAGAGGAACACGCGCACGCCGTTGGGCACGCGGTTGCCGAGGAGTGCCATGATGCCCAGGGCAAAGGCGATGTCGGTGGCTGTGGGCACGCCCCAACCGTGGGACGTCTCGGGGTTGGCGGCATTGAAGATGGAGTAGATGACGATGGGCGCCAGCACGCCGCCCATGGCCGCGATGATGGGCAGGGCCGCCTGGCGGATGTTCGTCAGCTCGCCGACGGTCATCTCGTACTTGATCTCCAACCCTACGAGCAGGAAGAACACCGCCATAAAGATATCGTTGATGATGTGGGCCAAAGACATCTCGCCGATAAAGCCGCCCACGCCCACTACCACATGGGTGTGCCAGAACTCCTCGAAGGGCTCGAAGGCCGGGGAATTCGCGATGACGAGCGCTACGATAGCGGCGGCGAGCATGATGGCCGCAGCCTTGGTAGACGAGTTCGTAAACTGGATCACCTTGAGCCAGCGACGCTGATGGCCCTGGACCTCGTCGATGAAAATGTGGTGGGGATCGGGGTTCTTCGCAGTGGGTTCCATACTCACATCCTCAGGTTCTCGTTTTGGGCTGCCCGTGGGTCGGCCGCGCATATATCTGTTTATTGTATCGCTTTTCCCCGCGCCGACGACCAAAAGAACGACCCGTTGAGGGGCCGTCACGGCAATCTCCATGCAAAACTAACGAGACAACGGCCGCATGAAAGTCTGCCGGCCGCAAGGTCAGACGCTGCCGTCTGACCTTGCGGCCACTGAGCTGCGGCAGCGCTCGGAAGCGCCCATCGGACGGGAAACGTTTTCCTGCAACCTCAAATTGCCCGTCGATTCCGACCCAAAGTGCGCTATGCTGTTTTCTCCGGTTGGCAGCCCTCCCGCCGCCGCGCTTTCGTCACGCAACTGGCGAGACCGACGCACCGAAGGCCTTCCAATCGAATCTGTAGGCCACGAATTAAAGAGGTGGAATCATGACGATCACCGTGTCCGGACGCAAAATGCCCGTCACCGACGCCCTTCGTCAATATGCCGAGGAGAAGGTGGGCAACGCCATCAAGGCCGTCGACGCCGACGCCGTATCCACGGAAGTTGTCTTGTACACTGAGAAGAACCCGGCCAATCCGCTGCCGGCCATCTGCGAGGTCACCGTTCGCATCAAGGGCCATATCGTGCGTGTGGAAGAGAGCGAAGAGGACATGTACGCCGCCATCGACGTGGCAGCCGCCAAGGTTGCCCGCCAGCTGCGCAAGTACAAGACCCGCGTGCTGGACAAGAAGGTCCGCGCCACCGAGCGCATCGTCGATTACGCCCACGAGGACGCCCACCCCGAGAGCGAGCTGGATCTTGACCGCCTCATGGACGAGCTGGCCGACGACGAGATCGTCCGCCGCAAGGAGACGGAGTTCACGCCCATGACCGAAGATGAGGCGCTCATCCAGATCGATCTTTTGGGCCACGACTTTTTCGCGTACACTGATCGTGACACCAACCTGGTGCATATCTTGTACCGCCGCGATGACGGCGGCTACGGCCTGCTCACGCAAAAGGAGGATTAGTTCATGGCAACTATCGACACCATCGCCGGCGTTCTCGAGAGCAACCTCGACATCGACCCCGCCACCGTCACCCCTGAGGCGACTTTCGAGTCCCTCGGCATCGACTCCCTGGACATGGTCGAGCTCATCTGCGACCTGGAGGAGGCCTGCGAGGTCGACTTCGGCGAGCCGGAGGGTCTCGTTACCGTAGGTGACCTGGTGACCTACATCGACTCCCTGTAAGTCGCGCGACACAGCATCGCACCCAAGCCCCCGCAGCTTCGGCCGCGGGGGCTTTTCGTTTTCCGAGCTATAGCCCCGTTTTCCAAAAGCCTGTTTCCGTGCAGCAGACTCCCCCTTCGGAAACCAGGGCGCCCAAGCTACCGACATCCCGACGCATTCCCGAGGTCGGCAATGGCATAGAGAGTCCCGAAGGCCACGGCTACGCCTTCGGAGCCTGCTGCATCCCGCGCAGCGGCAAGGGCGGCGGCCGGGCTGGCGCAGATGTTTACCGGCACGACACCGCCGCGGGAGGCGACCGCTCCGCTGCGAGCTTCCTCAGCCAGCACCTCCCGAACGCATGCAGCCAGCTCGTCGACCGCCAGGGCCCGGGGATTCTCCGGCGCATACACCGAGAACGAGGCGGCCCAGGGCGCCACGGCACGCACCATGGCCGGATAGTCTTTGTCGGCCAACACGCCCAGGGCGAAGTGCACCGAGCTGCGCCCCGCCTCGCCCAGCAAGTCCGCAAGTGACGAGGCCAAAGCCTCGGCTCCCTGGGGGTTGTGGCCACCATCGACGATGGTGAGCGGGAAGGTGTCCGCCACCTCGAAGCGCCCGGGCCAGCGGGCCGCCGCGATACCAGCGAAGTCGGCCCCATCGGAAATGGCCCAGCCTCGGGCGCGCAGCTCCTCGCACGCCGCAAGGGCCAGCACCGCATTGAAGGGCTGGTAGCTGCCGAGCAGGTGCGTCTCGAAGGGCCGCCCGCGATAGGAAAACCGCCGCAACGGCACGACGCCTTCGCCCCCGGCCCCCGCAAGCGGCTCCACCGCCAGGTCGGCGAAGTCGGGGCAACGCAGTTCGCAGCCCCGCTCGGCGCACACCGCCTCGATGACAGCCATGGCCTCGGGCTCCTGGGGCCAGCTGACCACTGGCACGCCGGCCTTCACGATGCCGGCCTTTTCCCCGGCGACAGCCGCCAGGGTGTCGCCCAGCAGATCGGTATGGTCCAGCCCGATGCGGGTGATGATGCTCACCTCGGGCGCGTCGATGGCATTGGTGGCATCCAAACGGCCGCCCAGGCCCACTTCCAGCACAACGATATCGCAGGCCGATGCCCGAAAGTGCTCCAGGGCCACGGCGGCCATCAGCTCGAATTCCGTGGGATGATCTCCCGTCGCGGTCTCTATGGCCGCGGCAGCGGGACGCACAACAGCCACGGCCCGAGCCAGCTCCTCAGCAGTGATGTCGGCTCCGTTCACGCGAATGCGCTCTTCGAAGCGCAGGATATAGGGGCTTGTGAACAGCCCCACGGTGTAGCCGGCCTCCTCGAGGATGCGAGCCAGATAGGCGCAGACCGACCCTTTTCCGTTCGTGCCCGCCACGTGGACGAAGCGCAGATCGTCCTGAGGACGGCCCAAGCGCTCCAGCAGGTCGGTCATGCGCTCGAGCCCCAAGCGCGATGCCTGCCAACGGGGCGTATTGATCCAGGCGACGGGATCGAAGGCCATAGGACCACCTTTCTTCGCGAAGGACACAGCGCCGCAGCGCCGGGCCACAAACAAGTGACAGATAGCCGCACGGGAACGGTTACCGCGCGGCTCATTCTATACTAGGGAACCGGAAGCGACGGTGCCGCGAGGAGGAAATGATGGCCATTGTCTACGAACTGAACCAACCCCAGCCCCTCCGCACTCCGAGCATTCGGGCGAATCCCCGCCCGCCCCTCGTGAAGGTCATCACCTCCCACGAGTTCGACGCTTTGCCCAACATCTCCCCGGAGGGCCGTAACGGCCTGGCGGCTCTGGAGCCGGCCGAGATGAACTTCGTGGAGCTGTACCCTTCCTTCGTCATCGGCTCTTTCGCCGTGCCCGACAAGACCGACCCCACGGCCGATCCCGACCGCATGTCATTCTATCTCGACGCCGACCGGCTCATCTTCATCGACGACGGCACCGTAGCCACCGATATGCTGGCCAAGGTGGCATCGAGCGGCATTCTCACCAAGGCCACCACCTCGCACTGCCTCTACGCCCTCATGAAGACGCTCATTGCCGACGATTTCACCTGGTTCTCCCTCATGGAGGATGCCATGGAGAAGATCGAGGAGGTCATGCTCGATCACAGCGAAACCGTATCGTCCCAGACCATCATGGGCTATCGCCGCGCCGCCATGCGCATGGGATCGTACTACCAGCAGATCGCCGTCATGGCCGATCTGATCGCCGACAACGAGAACAAGGTGATGAGCCGCGAGGAAGCCCGCGCCTTCAGCCACGTGGCCGCCCACGCGAACCACCTGGCCGATCGGGCCGAGACCCTACGGGAGTACAGCCTGCAGCTGCGCGAGCTGCACCAGACCCAGATCGACCTCAAACAGAACTCCACCATGCAGATCCTCACCATCGCCACGGTGATGTTCGCCCCGCTCACCCTGGTCACCGGCTGGTTCGGCATGAACCTCACCGTGCTGCCGGGCCTCGACTGGCCCTACATGGCGGCCACCATCATCACGCTCGCGCTCGTCATGATCGTGGCTATGGTGCTGTTCTTCAAGAAGAAGAACTGGCTGTAGCCGCCCGTCCGTCGGGAGCGGACAGAAGCTCGCCCAAGGTGGCGAAGTCGTTCTCCAGGGCCTCGCGCTTCTTGCCGTCGTAGAGGGCGGCGGCCGGGTGGAAGATGGGGAACACCTTGAAGCGGCCGGCCCGTTGCAGGGTGCCGTGGAGCCGCGTGATGCCCACGTCGGTCTTCAGGATGAACTTCGTGGCGAAGTTGCCCAGCGTGACGATGAACTCCGGGTCGATGGTGCGGGTCTGCTCTCGGAGGAACGGCGTGCAGGCCTGGATCTCCTCGGGGCGCGGATCGCGATTCGAGGGCGGCCGACATTTCAGTACATTGGCGATGAACACCTCGTCACGGGCAAGCCCGGCGATGGCCAGCAGCTCGTTGAGGTACTTGCCCGCCGCGCCCACGAAGGGCTCGCCCTGCAAGTCCTCGTTCTTGCCCGGGGCCTCCCCTACGATAAGCACCCGCGCCTCGGGATTGCCCACGCCGAACACGGTCTGGGTGCGCCCCTCGCACAGCGGGCACTGCCGGCACGCCGCTACCTGCGCCCGCAGCTCATCAAGGGGGATATGGGGATGCTGCCGAGCGGCATTCGTCTGGGAACTCGTCATATCCATTAATGCAATCCTCTCTCACAGGTTCGCCTCGGGAGGCGGCACACTCTTTCGTCGGGCGATGGCAAGGGCGCGGCCCCAGCCCTGAGGAAAGCCGCGGCCGCCGGCCGATGACCGTCCGCGCCGCCTTGTGCTCGAAGGCAAGCTTTGGAGCGCGGAGGCGGGGGCCTGTCGGAACCGCAGCATCGAGGCCTCGAATTTATATATAAATTCGAGGCAGGCGCGAACAGCCGAACCCTATGGCCACCTCGTGCTGGATGGTGCCCAGAGTCTCGGCCATCTCGTCGATGGTGACGGCCGCCTCGCCCTGCTCTCCCACGATGACCACCTCGTCGCCGATCTGGGGATCGACGGCGAGGCGCTGGCGCAGATTCACCTCGAACATGCACTGGTCCATGCAGATGTTCCCCGCCTGATGGAAGCGGCGGCCGCCGAGGAGCACGTCAGTGCGATTGGAGAGCCCGCGACGCAAACCGTCGGCATAGCCGATGGGCAGAGTGCATATCTTCACCGAGCCGGGGCTGCGGTAGTGCAGCCCGTAGCTGACCCCCTCGTTCACGGACACGATCTTCACGTCGGTGATGCGGGCCTTCACGGCCATGGCCGGCTTCAGATCGATGAGCGGGTAGGCCTCCGGGCAGGGATAGAAGCCGTAGAGCGAGATGCCGAGGCGCACCATGTCCAACTGCACCTCCGGGTAGCGGATGGCCGCCGCGGAGTTGGCCGCGTGCACGATGCCCGGGTTCAGCCCCGCGGCCCGCAGGGCGTTCACCGCCTCGGCGAAGCGCTTCACCTGGCGCTCGAAGTCGATGGTGCCAGGGCAGTCAGCGGTGGCGAAGTGCGTGAAGGTGCCCTCAAGATCCAGGGCCCGATGGAACGAGATCTGCCGAGCGAATTCCACCACCTCGTCCCAACGCACGCCAATGCGGTTCATGCCCGTGTTAACCTTCAGGTGGAACGGAGCTCGCAGCCCGAAGGCATCGGCGGCCTCGGCATAGCGGATGGCGAACTCGGCGGTATAGACGCTCGGCATGATCTTGTAGGCCAGAAGCAGCGGAATGGCCGTAGCCGGGGGCTCGGCCAACACGAGCACCGGGGCGTTCACATAGGCCTCGCGCAGGGCGATAGCCTCGTCCACCGTGGCCACGCCCAGGTACTCAGCCCCGGAATTCAGGGCCGTCTTGGCCACCTGCACGGCCCCATGGCCGTAGGCATCGGCCTTTACCACGGCCATAAGTCGACAGCCGGGACGCAGGCGATGCTTCACCGTTGAAGCGTTGTGGCGGATGGCGTTCAGATCGATCTCCACCCAGGACCAGCGCCGATCGGTCTCGGGAATATGGGCGAGCTTGTCGGGATCGAAGCGCGGGGGGCCAGCCGGAGCCGTGCCGCTCTCGGCGAACTGCAGCACATCGGAGGCCGGCGCCATGCGCCCCGCAGCCCCCCGGTCCACCGCTCCCGCGGCCGGACCTGCCGGTGCCCAGCCGCCGACCGCAGAGCGCTCCTGCTTGCGGGCCGCAAAGGGCGTGTCGTCATAGCGGGAACTGCGCAGGGCGTCGCCCGCCGACACGAAATTCGGGTCACGGCGCGAAAAGCCCGTAAAGCCGTTGGGAAGATCTGCCATGAAACGCCACCTCGAAATCGCACCGGGAGCCTGTGTTATCGGGCCCCAGTATAGCGCTTATCGCCCCGTGCAGCGACGGGCAACCGCCATCTTCACGGCACGGGGGCGCAACAGGGCGCGGGCGCTTTTGCGCGAGTGCCCCTTATCCGAGCTCGCCTCGCGCTGCCGCAGCAGAGAGTTTTTCCGAGAGGCTCTTCTGCGTGTCATGGCCGCCTCCAGCCATCATCTTCACGGCGTGGGGCAGCGCCGCCACGATGCCCTCCCAATTCTCGGTGGCCGCCTTGGTGGAACCGGGCAGGTTGATGATGAGGGTGCGGCCCCGCTGGGCGCAAATGGCCCGGGACAGCATGGCGTAGGGGGTGATCTTCAGGCTGTGGACGCGCATGGCCTCGGCAATGCCCGGCACCTCGCGGTCGGCCACGTCGCGGGTGGCCTCGGGGGTCACGTCCCGCAGCGAGAGGCCGCTGCCGCCGCAGGTGAGCACCACGTCGGCATCGGTGTGGTCGCACGCGTCCAGCAACGCCCCGGCGATAAACGGGCGCTCGTCTTTCTCCACGACACGGCGGATGCACTCCCAGCCCTCGGCGGCGATCAGCTCTTCCAGCCTAGCCCCCGCCTCGTCAGTCTCCAGGGTGCGGGTATCAGAGCAAGTGATAATGGCGAATTTAATGGTCATGGGATTCCTTTCCGTCAGCCTTCCCTCTTCAACGGAGCCGCGACGGGCACAGGCAGGCTAGAGACAAACCTCTTCCGGCACATCCAGCAGGATGCAGTCTACCATGGTTCCCGCCGGCTGGGGCTCGCCGCCCTCGGGCATGATGGCCATGCAGTTGGTCTTCTGGATGGGCCCGAACAGACCCGAGCTCTGGTTCTTAGCCGGCGTCACCTCGAAGGCGCCGTCATCGGCGCGGGTAAGGGTGCCGCGCAAGAAGATACGGCGCGGGTCGCGGTTCTTCTCATCGGCGGTCAGGCGCGCTCGAACCACCGGATGATCGAGGAAGCCGTAGCCCTGCATGGTACGCAGGGCCGGGCGGATAATCAGCTCGAAGCCCACGTAGGCCGCGGCCGGGTTGCCCGGCAGGCCGAAGACCGGCGTGCCATTCACCAGCCCGAAGGTTTGGGCCTTGCCCGGGCGCATGTTCACCGTGGCCATGAGCAACTCCCCCAGATCGGCCACCACGGGCTTGATGAAATCGTAGTCGCCGTTGGCCGCCCCGCCCGTGGTCACCACGAAGTCGTACTCTTCCGTGGCCGCGGCCACGGCCGCGCGCAGAGCCTCGTAGGTGTCCTCCACGATGGGAAGGATATGGGGCACCGCGCCGGCCCGGCTCGCGCAGGCGGCCATGGCGTAGCTGTTGGAATTGCGGATCTTGCCGGGGCCAGGCACCTCCGCAGGGGACACGAGTTCGCTGCCCGTGGCGATGATGGCTACCCGGGGACGGCGGCGCACCGGCACCTCCAACACGCCGCAGCCGGCCAGAAAGCCCACGCCGGCCGCGCCGACGACCTCGCCGGCGCGCACGACCACCTCGCCGGCCCGAGCCTCCTCGCCGGCGGGGCGCACATTGGACCCCACCTTCGTCGGCGCCGCAAAGGACACGAGCGATCCTGCATGCCCGTCGCCTTCCACCACGGCCACGATCTCATATTTCACCACGGCATCGGCATCGTCGGGCAGGCAGGCGCCGGTCATGATGCGCACGCACTCCCCCGCCCCGATGACGCCCTCGAACACATCGCCGGCGCCGATCTCGGCGATCACGCGCAGGACCACGGGCGCCTTCCCGTCGGCCGCCTCGATCTCGGCGGCCCGCAGGGCGAAGCCGTCCATGGCCGAGTGGGCGAAGGGGGACACGTCGATGTCGCTGGTCAGATCGGCCGCGGCCACCCGACCCACGGCATCCAGCAGCCCCACGGTTTCCACGGCCATCGGCTCCACGGCGCCGCACACGAGCGCGCGGGCCTCTTCCAGCGAGATCATATCCTTCACGTCAGTTCCCTTTCTCCTCCTCAAGCGCTCGCGCGGCTGGGCACGCCAACCCGGGCACGCTGCGCCATATTTCCGCGCTCTATTATAACCGTCCGAGGATAAACCTGCGCGAAAGAGAGCGCGTTTTCAGAGCGACCGCGATTCCGAACGATCGCGATTCCGAGCGATCGCGATTCCCGTCGCGCCGATTTTGCGCAGTAAACTCCGCGAGATAGACCCCGGCGCAGCCTTGCTCGTACCGAAGAGAGCTCCTTATTTGAGAAATGCCTGTTCAGCTTCATGGCTAATTGGCCGTATAACGCCTTATGCCGCCCCGTTGCCCCTCGCGCATCTATTTCGCGGAGTTTGCTGCACAAAATCTGCCCCTTCGGAAACAAAACTACCCCTTAGCCGACCGACAGCCCGTTGCAGAGTGATTATCCGCGACACAAGCGTTCTCGCTGAAGCCCGAAATGCCAGAAGTCCCGGACGGGCGCGGCGCCGTTGTGGAGAACAGCGGCCTGGCCCTCGGAAGCGTTTCGACCGCGCTACAATGAGGATACCGAAACCGCTTCTGAGAGAAGGCCGCCCATGGATTTCGCGCCCACCCCCTATACCGCCCCCGACTTCTCGCTGCCGCACCTAGTTGCCGCGCCGAACGCGGCCCTCGTACCCGCGCCGAAGGATTTCGTGGCCCCCGAGAACTACCACGCCATGTCCATCTATCCCGAGTACCTGAAAATCGACGGGGAATGGGTGCTCGCCCGGGACTCCCGCATGGACTGCGTGGCGGTGGTGGAAGACGGCGCGGTGTTCGTGCGTGAATTCCGCCACATCCGCGCCGGCGACCTGATCGCCTGCGGGCGCACCGAGAACGGTGAGGAGGGCATCCTCGTGTACACCGAGGGCTTCCGCAGCTTGACCGCAGCCGAGAACGGGGCGCCCCACCCCGGAGGCCACGACAACTTCGCCTTCCGTCTCGGCCGTAGTCGCGAGACGGCCTTCTCCCGCGACTACGACGAGCTCTACGAGCTTTTGCGCCACGAGCGCGACCACGGCTTTATCGTGTGGGTCATGGGGCCGGCCTTCACGTTCAACGGCTTTTCGCGCGATGCCTTCGCCAAGATCGTCGATGCCGGCTACGCCGATGCGGTGTTCGCCGGCAACGCCCTGGCCACCCACGATTTGGAAGGGGCCTACTTCCACACGTCGCTGGGCCAGGACATCGAGACCCAGGAGAACCGCCCCAACGGCCATTACCACCATCTGGACACCATCAACCGCGTGCGCTATTGGGGAAGCATCGAGCGGTTCATCGAAGAGGAGGGCGTGCGCGACGGCATCATGGAGGCGCTTGTGCGCAACAACGTGCCCTACGTGCTCGCCGGCTCCATCCGCGACGACGGGCCCTTGCCCGGCGTGTTCGGCAATGCCTACGATGCCCAGGATGCCATGCGCGACCACATCCGATCGGCCACCACGGTCATCTGCATGGCCACCATGCTGCACACCATCGCCACGGGCAACATGACCCCGAGCTACCGGGTGCTGCCCGACGGCACCATCCGCCCCGTGTACTTCTACTGCGTGGACATTGCGGAATTCGCCGTGAACAAGCTCGTGGACCGGGGCAGCCTCGCCAGCCGCGGCATCGTCACCAACGTGCAGGACTTCATCGCGAACATCGCCAAGGGTTTGGGGCTGTTGGGGTAGATTTCCCGAGAACGAGAGCATTCTGCGAAGAAAACGCTCCCCGCTGGAATGCGTCCGGCAGGGAGCGTTTTTCAGTAAGGTGAGTTCCGACGGCAGCTTAGCGCTTGATGTTGTAGAAGGCCTTCATGCCGGCGTAGACGGCCTGGCCCTCCAACTGCTCCTCGATGCGGATGAGCTGGTTGTACTTGGCCACGCGGTCGGAACGGGCCGGGGCGCCGGTCTTAATCTGGCCGGTGTTCAGCGCCACGGACAGATCGGCGATGGTCACGTCCTCGGTCTCGCCGGAGCGGTGGCTCATAACGCAGGCATAACCGGCCTGCTTGGCCATCTCGATGGCCTCCAGGGTCTCGGTGAGGCTGCCGATCTGGTTCACCTTGATGAGGATGGCGTTGGCGCAGCCCAGCTCGATGCCCTTGGCCAAACGCTTGGAGTTGGTCACGAACAGGTCGTCGCCCACCAGTTGCACGCGGTCGCCGATGCGCTCGGTCAGCTTCTTCCAGCCGTCCCAATCTTCCTCGGCCATGCCGTCCTCGATGGACACGATGGGGTACTTGTTCACCAAGGCCTCCCAGTAGTCCACCATCTCGTCGCTCGTGAGCTCGCGGCCCTCGCCGGCCAGCACGTACTTGCCGGTCTCGGCGTTGTAGAACTCGGTGGACGCCGGATCCATGGCGAACAGGATGTCGGTGCCGGGCTTATAGCCGGCGGCCTCGCAGGCCTGCACAATGTAGGCCAGGGGCTCCTCATTGGTCTTCAGGTTGGGGGCAAAGCCTCCCTCGTCGCCCACGCCGCCGCCAAGGCCGGCGTCGTGGAGCACCTTCTTAAGGGTGTGGTAGATCTCGGCGCACCAGCGCAGGGCCTCGGCAAAGGTTGCCGCGCCCACGGGCATGATCATGAATTCCTGGAAGTCCACGTTGTTGTCAGCGTGCACGCCGCCGTTCAGGATGTTCATCATGGGCGTAGGCAGAAGGTGCGCGTTGGCACCGCCCACGTACTTGTACAGGGGCAGCTCGGCGGCCTCGGCGGCAGCCTTGGCCACAGCCAGCGACACGCCCAGGATGGCGTTGGCGCCCAGAGCGCCCTTGTTCTCGGTGCCGTCCAGGGCGATCATGGCCGCGTCGATGGCGCGCTGGTCATCGGCCTCGAGGCCGATGAGCGTCTCGGCGATCTCGCCGTTCACGTGGGCCACAGCATCCAGGGTGCCCTTGCCCAGGTAGCGCTTCTTGTCGCAGTCGCGCAGCTCCACGGCCTCGAAGGCGCCGGTGGACGCCCCGGAGGGAACCGCCGCGCGACCGAAGGAACCGTCCTCCAGCACGACCTCCACTTCGACGGTGGGATTGCCGCGGGAATCGAGGATCTCGCGCCCGTACACATCGATGATGACGCTCATGTAGTGCCTCCTTGCAGGTAATGTCGACGCTGTTGTTCAGCGTTTCCCATCATACCATGCAAAGCGCCCCGCGCGAGAACGCATCTGCGCGGGGCGCACAAAACCAAGGCGCTGCCCCTAGTGGATGCCGGGCCACACCGCCCCGGGGTCGGGCGCGGGCGCATCGCGGTTCTCGTCGGTGGTGGGAATGACGCCGTACTCCTTCAGCAGCCCGTAGATATCGGTGTGCTCGATCTCCTTCAGGCCGCGGGACAGCAGCAGCTTCTCCAGCACGTTCATATTCATGTCCGTGGCCGGCTTGCCGTCGCGCAGCAGCACCGTGGCGTTCAGCAGGCAGCGCAGATCGTAGGCGCTCCCCCACACCTCGGGCACGCCGCGGTCGATATCCAGCAGCGTGTACACCGCCTCCATGCCAGTGCGCATGGAGTACTCGGTGGTGAAGATGGTATCGCGGGGCGTTTCGGCGAACTGGCCGATGAAGGCGAAGTTCACGGAGCCCTCCGGCACCACGAGCGGGCGGTCGCCGTCGGCGCGGGGCATGAAGAAGGCCGTGATGTAGGGCATCATGCAGGGCACCGTGTTGGCACTCTTCTCGGCCAGCTCCTCGATCTGCTCCTCGGGCACGCCCAGGTGGTACAGCCATTCCTGGCAGATCTCACGCCCGGTGCAGTCGCGCATGGGCTTCTTCACGTAGTTGCCGTCCACGGAGGTGAACAGGCCGTAGAGCCACACGCACACGGTGCCGGGTTTCTGATCGCGGAACTGGGGCTGGCGGTTGATGGTCCAGGACAGCAGCCAGTTGGAATCCCGCACCGACACGATACCGCCGGTCACCACGCCGCCGGAGAGCGGATCGCGCTTGCAGATGGCCTCGATGTAGGGCAGGATCTTCTCGTCCAGCGTGGTCACCGTGGCGCTCTCCCAGTTGCTCTTGGCCGGGTCGCCGCAGAACTTCTCAGGACGCCCGAAAGCCGGCGACTGCGCGGCGATGCGCTTCCACAGATCCCAGCCATCCCCGGGCGTCAGCTCGGGGGCATAGCGGGCCGGCGTGTTCTGGCTGCCGAAAGAGGAATGGGCCACCAAGCTGCCCGGGGTGATGAACACGAGGTCATTCTCGGTCAGGGAGATGACCTGCTCGCGGATGCCCGCCGGATCGGGGGCCTCATCCCCCGGCAGCCCCTCCACGGCGCCGATGGCCTCAGGCTCGTCCTCTACCAAAAAGCGGATCTCGGTGGCCACTTTGCGGTTCTCGTCCTTCGCTCCATCGCAGGAGAAGCGCACATCGGTCACATGGGTGTCGTAGCGGAAGTCCACCCCGTGGCCCTTCAGGTAGTTCACCATGGGCAGGATCATGGACTCGTACTGGTTGTAGCGGGTGAAGCGCAGCGCCGAGAAGTCGGGCAGGCCACCCACGTGGTGCACGAAGCGGGTGATGTAGCGTTTCATCTCCAGAGCCGAGTGCCAATTCTCGAAGGCGAACATAGTGCGCCAGTACAACCAGAAGTTCGAGTTCAGCACCTCGTCGGAGAAGTACTCGGTGATGACCTTGTCCTGAAGGTCCTCCTCGGGGGTGAAGAACAGGTTCATAATCTCCATGCAGGCTTTGTCCGACAAATCGAAGCGGTTGTCGGTATGGGCGTCCTGGCCGCGGTTCACCGTGGCGCGGCACAGGGAGTAGTTGGGGTCGCGCTTGTTCAGCCAATAGTAGTAGTCGAGCACGCTTACGTTCGGATCCTCGATGGAGGGAATGTCGCGGAACAGGTCCCACATCACCTCGAAGTGGTTGTCCATCTCGCGGCCGCCGCGCATGGTGTAGCCGAGGCTCGGGTAGTCCCAGCCATCGCAGCCGCCGCCGGCGCGAGGCCCTCGCTCCAAGATATGGATGCGCTCGCCGGCCATCTGCCCGTCGCGCACGAGGAAGCACGCGGCCGCCAGGCCCGCCAAACCGCTGCCCACGATGTAGGCCGACTTGCCATCCACCCCCTCGGGCTTCAGGGGATGGGCGAAGGCCTCGTAGTTGCCGCTGGAATAGTACATGGCACGTCCTCTCTAACGCGGTTTTGCCGTTTACCCTATAGTGCCGTGCCCGGGCAACCCGCGCCCTCGGCGGCCCCCGCTCGTTGCCCCCGTGTTGAGAAGCGGTAACGGGAACGGACCGCGGCCAAAGGCAGCTTCGTCCAACATCTCCTCACCCGCAACTCCGTCACGCCGACCCGCTTGCCCCCTCATTCCGCCGCCCCACCCCAAGCTGCAACCGATCGACCGCGTTGGTCCCTGGCACCCCGCAGCTGACCCTCGTATAATGGCGAGCCATGGATACCACGCGACAGACCAAACGGAGCCTGCCGAGCTTCGTGTACAAACTCATGCTGCTGGCGGCCACCGTTATCTGGGGGTTTGCCTTCGTGGTGATGAAGGACGCCGTTGACGTGCTGCCGCCAGCCCAGCTCATCGGCGTGCGCTTCCTGCTCACGGGCCTGCTCATGGCCGCGGTGTTTCACCGTCACCTGCGCGGCAGCCTGAATGCCGGCTTCCTCGGCGCGGGGCTCGCACTCGGCGCGGTCACCTTCCTCGCCTTCTGGGTGCAGACCGTGGGGCTTACCGACACTACCCCGGGCAAGAACGCCTTCCTCACGGCCACCTACTGCATTATCGTGCCCTTCATGCTGTGGGCTGTGGCCCGCAGGCGGCCCACCGTGGCCAATGTGGGGGCAGCGGTGCTGTGCGTGGCGGGCATCGGGCTCGTGTCCGTGGCCGCGGACACCCTCACCATCGGCTTCGGCGATCTCATGACCCTGCTGTGTGCCGTGTTCTTCGCAGCCCAGATCATCGCCATCGCCCGCCTCTCCCAAACCTACGACGTGCTGGGGCTCACGGTGTACCAGTTCCTCTTCGGCGGCGTGTTGGGCCTTCTGCTGGGGGCGGCCACCGAGCCCTTCCCCGGGCTCGCCGCCGTGGCCAATGCCGATTTCCTGCTGAACCTGGCCTATCTCGTGGTACTCGCCTCGGGAGTGTGCTATGTGCTGCAGAACGTGGGCCTCGCCCACGTGCCCGAGGCCCAGGGGTCGCTGCTGCTGTCTTTGGAATCGGTCTTCGGCGTCATCGCCAGCGTGCTGCTCTGCGGGGAAGTGGTCACGGGCCGCATGATGCTCGGCTTTGCCCTCATCTTCGCTGCCATCCTCATGAGCGAGCTGGCGCCCCAGCCCGAGAAGCGCGAAGCGCCCACCGAGACGGCCCCTACGCCCGAGCTCGAGGAAAGCCCGAGCGCAACCCCGTAGGGAAAGGTCCGCGCCCTTTCCGCTCGGCACCGGGCGCGCTCCGGCCGAGGCCGCCCCGCAGCCCGCAGGCTCTCAGGGGACGAGCGCAACGGCGACGCACAGGGCGATGCCGACAAGGAGCACAACGCCGTCGCTCCTACGGAAGCGCCGTCCATCAAGGGTCGTGGGCTCCGTAGAGGCCCCGAAGCAGCGAGCATCCATGGCCGCAGCCAAACGGTCGGCGCGACGGAACAGACCGACGAACAGCGGCACCATGAGCCCTCCGTAGGCCGCAAGCCGCCCCCTCAGCCCTCCCCCTTGGAAGGAAGCGCCCCGCGAGGCCTGGGCAGCACGCACGCCGACCAGCTCCTCGGCTGTCAAGGGGATGAAGCGCAGGGCAATGGAAAGGGCCGTGGTTACATCCCGCACCGGCAGGCCCACGCGACCCAGCGGGGTAAGCAGTCGCCGCAGGGCCTCGGAGAGCTCGGTGGCCGTGGCCAGCGACACTAGCACGAGGCTTCCCCACACGAGTAGCAGCACCCGGGCCGCCACCACCGCCCCAGCCATCCAGCCGAGGCTCACGCTGTTGTACACCAGCAGGAACGCGGCAATAACATAGGCCGGGGCACCGCCCTTGAGCACCGCGACCCACCGCACCCGCCCGAGGGCCATGACGACCGCAAGCAAAGCCGCGGCCGCAGCGAGGGCACTCAGGCTGTGGACCCAGAAGAGTGCGACCGAAAAGGCCATGAGGAGCGCGATCTTCACGCGCCCGTCCAGGGTGCGCACAGAACGCGGGATCCGCGAGGGCGATGTGCGAAGCGATACCATGGGCGCAGTATGACAGAAACGGCGATTCCCAGAGCCCCCGGCACCGGGGCAGTCGGCCACGGCCCTGCTGACAACGTCGTTTTATGCTAGCGCACAAAACGATGCTCGGCACTCCCTTCTCCCAAACCCCGCCCAGCATCCTCAAACGCAGGAAACCCCTTCCGCCCGAAAGGGGTTTCCCATGCTACAGATGGTATGGGCGGCTCGTTGTTAAGGAGCGGGTCGCCGCGCATCTGGCCGTTCGCGCACGATCGAGGGTTGAGTTAGCGAAATCCCCGATTGTGTCACGCGGCTCGTCGGTACCGCGTCTGTATGCGCTACAGGGCCTCGCCGATGCCGGCCGTACCGATCTTGGCCTGATCGAACTCGAAGGCCGTCTCGGCGGCCTCGGCTGCGGCCTGCTCGTTGCCGAGCGCATCCTCGAACTCCACCGACGAGGTGGCCTCGGCGGCCACTTCCTCCTCGATGCGCTCGAGGTCGGCCACCGCATCCTCGGTCTTCGCGGCCTCGGTCTCGACGAACTCCTTCATCAGGGTATCCTTGTCAGCCATGATCCGGCTCCTTTCAATCTGAGAAGATCTCCGTGAACAGAAGGTGTAAGAGCAAGATCTCGTGCCCTTGCATCGCCTATTCTATGGGCTGCACAGGCCACGGAAAGCTGACTGCACCGATAGTAATTGAGCAGTTGTACACGCGTTGCCCGACTGAAATAAAAGAAGACGACCGCCCGTAAGCGGTCGTCTTCCCTATAGAACGATGATCCCAGCGGCCGGCTCATGCGGCTGTCCGGCGCCAGGTGCATCCGAACGATCTGGCAAGCAGCCTACTTGACGTCGGCCTGCTCCTCCTCGATCTTCTCGGCGTCGACGGTCTCGGCCTCCTTGGCAGCCTCGGCCTCAGCCTTCTCGGCATCCTCGCGGGCCTCCTCGACGGCCTCGGCCTTCTCAGCGGCATCCACGGCCTCGATCTGCTCCACGGTGCCGTCGTTCTCGAAGCCCAGATCCTCAGCGAGCTCCTCGGACTTCTCGGCCTTGGCCTCCTCGGCCTTCTCAGCCTTCTTGGCCACCTTCTTGGGGGCAGCCTTCTTCGAAGCGGCCTTCTTGGCAGCAGCGGCCTGGCGCTCGGCCTTGGGCACGCAGGGCTCGGTCACGAGCTCCATAATGACCATGGGGGCGTTGTCGCCCTTGCGGGGACCCAGCTTCATGATGCGGGTGTAGCCGCCGGGACGATCCTGCCACATACCCTGGGCGACCTTCTCGAAGATCTCGCGCACGAGCTCCTTGTCGTTCAGGTAGGCGATGGCCAGACGGCGGGAATGCAGGTCGCCGCGCTTGGCCCAAGTGACGATCTTATCCACATCGGGACGGATCTCCTTGGCGCGAGCCTCCACCGTCTTGATGCGGTCGTTCAGGAACAGAGCGGCAACCAGGCTACGCTTCATAGCCTTGGTGTGGCTCCAGTCGGTGCCGAGCTTCCGCCCCTTCTTGTTGTGTCTCATATCTCGTGTCTCCTAAAGCTTCAAATTGAGGTCCATGGAAATGAGCTTGTCCTTCACTTCCTCGATGGACTTCGCACCAAAGTTCCGAATGTTCAGCAGGTCGTTCTCGGAGAACTCGACGAGCTGGCGCACGGAGTGGATGCCCGCGCGCTTCAGGCAGTTGTAGGAGCGGACGGACAGATCCAGGTCCTCGATCTGCTTGTCCAGCTCGGCGTTGGACTCCTGACCCTCCGGCGCGAAGATGGACGGGGCCTCGCCCTCCTCTTCCTCGCCCGTGGCGGCCAGGGCCAGAAACGCCCCCATGTACTGGTTGATGATGTTGGACGCGCGGCACACGGCCTCGGTGGGGTCGATGGAGCCGTCGGTCTCAACTTCCAGAACCAGCTTGTCGTAGTCGGTGCGCTGACCCACGCGGGTGTCGGTCACGTTCATCGTGCAGCGACGCACCGGCGAGAACAGCGAGTCAACGTGGATGATGCCGATGGGATCCTCCGTGCGCTTGTTGCGCTCGGCGGACACGTACCCGCGGCCCACCCCGATGCGGATAGTCATGTCCAGCTGGCCGCCGTCGGCCACCGTGGCAATGACGTGATCCGGGTTCACCAGGTTGAACTGGCCGGGCACCTCCAAGTCGGCACCGGTCACCGTGCAGGGACCCTCGGCGAACACGTGCGCGGTCGCCTCGTCGGCCTCGTCGGACACCTGGGAGAACACCAGGCCCTTCACGTTCAGCACGATGTCGGTGATGTCCTCGATGACGCCCTCGGCGGTAGTGAACTCATGCTGCACGCCCTCGATCTGGATAGCGGTGGCCTTCGCCCCGTCCAGCGAGGAGAGCAGAACGCGACGCATGGAGTTGCCCAGGGTGTTGCCGTAACCGCGCTCGAGCGGCTCGACGATGTAGCGGGCAACGGTGTCGTTGACTTCCTCCGTAGTAACTGTAGGCCTCATGAACTCTGTCATGTGTGAGTAGCCTCCTTAATGAGCCGCGATTATTTCGAGTACAGTTCGACGATGAGCTGCTCGTTGATGTCCAGATCGATCTGGTCACGCGTCGGGAGGGACAGCACGCTGCCCTGCAGCTTCTCGATGTCGATCTCGAGCCAGGCGGGCACCTGCACGCGCTCGT
This sequence comes from Adlercreutzia muris, assembly GCF_008831045.1. Lineage (GTDB taxonomy): Bacteria > Actinomycetota > Coriobacteriia > Coriobacteriales > Eggerthellaceae > Adlercreutzia > Adlercreutzia muris. The sequence continues at coordinate 27,707 of NZ_WAJS01000020.1, read as the reverse complement.
TGGAGACAAGCGCGCTCTTCACGACGAGAAGCTCCTTGGCCTTGGGAGCCACGGAGACGAGCTCACCGGCGCGCACACGGAAGGACGGGATGTCCACGCGGCGGCCGTTCACGCAGATGTGGCCGTGGGTCACCATCTGGCGGGCTTCCTTGCGGGTGCGGGCGAAGCCCAGGCGGAAGACCACGTTGTCGAGACGGGTCTCCAGGATGGTCATGAGGTTCTCACCGGTCTGACCCTGCATGGACTTGGCGCGCTTGAAGTAACCACGGAACTGCTTCTCGAGCACACCGTAGATGAACTTGGCCTTCTGCTTCTCGCGCAGCTGCATGGCGTACTCGCTCTCCTTGCGACGACGCTTCGGCTGGCGGATGGATTCCTTCTTGCTGGAGTAACCGAGCACCACAGGATCGATGCCCAGCTGACGGCAGCGCTTAAGAACCGGAGTTCTATTAATTGCCATAATGTACGATCCTTTCAGTTACACGCGACGACGCTTGCGGGGACGGCAACCGTTGTGCGGGATGGGAGTGCAGTCCTGGATGGAGGCCACTTCGAGGCCGGCAGCCTGGAGAGAACGGATAGCGGTCTCGCGACCGGAACCCGGGCCCTTCACGAAGACGGCGACCTTCTTCAGGCCGTGCTCCATAGCCGTCTTCGCGGCGGCCTCGGCGGCCATCTGCGCGGCGAACGGCGTGGACTTACGAGAGCCCTTGAAGCCCACGGTGCCCGCGGACTGCCAGGAGATCACGTTGCCCTGGGGATCGGTGATGGAGACAATGGTGTTGTTGAACGTAGACTTGATGTGAGCGGCGCCCACGGCAATGTTCTTACGCTCGGAGCGCTTGATGCGCGTACGTACTTGCTTCTTAGCCACGGTTTGCTTACCTCACTACTTCTTCTTGCCGCCGATTTGCTTGCGCGGACCCTTGCGGGTACGAGCGTTCGTGTGCGTGCGCTGACCGCGAACGGGCAGGCCGCGACGATGACGCAGGCCGCGATAGCAACCGATCTCCATGAGGCGCTTCACGTTCTGCGAAACCTCGCGATGCAGGTCGCCTTCGACCTTGAGGTTCTGCTGGATGTAGTCGCGCAGCTTCGCGAGGTCTTCCTCGGAGAGGTCCTTCACGCGAATGTCGGGGTTCACGCCGGTTTCGGCGATGATCTGCTTGGCCGTAGTGAGGCCAATGCCGTAAATGTAGGTCAAGGCGATCTCAATGCGCTTATTGCGGGGAAGATCGACACCAACGAGACGTGCCATGTTTCTTAAGAGTCCTTTCTCCCTAGCCCTGACGCTGCTTATGGCGCGGATTCTCGCAGATGACGAGGATCTTGCCATGGCGTCGGATGATCTTGCACTTGTCGCACATCTTCTTGACCGAAGGACGTACCTTCATATCACTTTCCTTTCGGTATGCGGATCGTTCTATACGTGCACGCCCAGCCGCTGGCGATTGTTTTCTCAGCTGTGACCCCGCGCGAAGGATCCGGGTCTTCGCGGGAGCGTGCGCCCGATCGGGCCGTCTGGGAAACTACTTGAAGCGGTAGGTGATGCGGCCGCGGTTGAGGTCGTAGACCGACAATTCCACCGTGACACGGTCTCCGGGCAGGATCTTGATGTAGTGCATGCGCATCTTGCCGGAAATGTGGGCGAGAATGGTATGACCGTTCTCAAGTTCCACCTTGAACATCGCGTTGGGCAGGGCTTCGAGCACCGTGCCCTCGAGTTCGATTACATCTTCTTTAGCCAAAAGTTGCTCCTCCAAGCGGACTGATAAAGCAGCAGCGCAAAATGGTAACAAAGATGCAAGTAAATTTGAAGAGAAATTTCGCACAAGGGCGTAAAAAACCAAAAAGCGGGTTTGGCTTTGAAATGACCTGCTTGTCAGGCCTGCGGTCGAGCCGCGCAGCTCTCGGAGATCACCCGGAGCCGCCAGGTATTATTCGCGCTGCCAGAGCGCCGCCGCCTTGTCGGCAAGAGGGAATGATAGCACAGCCTCCGAGGGGATGCAAGCTTCCCTACTCCCCCACATACTCGCGCTGGCGGAGCCGGGCCAGCTGCAGGCCGCGGGCGACGAAGCCCTGGCCGAACTTCTCGCGGATGATCCAGGCGTAACGGGTCTCGGGCTCGTCGAACTTGCGGCGCTGGAAGGCGAGGCAGTCGTGCACCGATGCGCCGAAGTCGGCGTAGAACTCCTCCATGGCGGCAATGACGCGCTTCGCGGACTTCACCACGGAGTGGGCCGCGCCGTCGGGCATGACGATCTTCACGGTCTTCAAGTCGTAGTGCGCGGCGTTCTTGAAGTTCTGCACGGCTTGCACCTGGTCCTTGGGCGACAGGCGCGGGCCCTCCACCGAGGCGGCCCATACGAGGAACAGCTGGCTGAACAGCACATCCCGCTCGTCGATGCCGGCACGCACGAGGGGGTTCAGGTCCACCATGCGCAGCTCGATGTGGCTCACGCCTTCCTTCAGCCCCGCAAGGCTATAGGGGCCGAAGTTCTTCAGGCGGATGGGATAGTACAGCTCCGAGGGATAGCGGATCATGCCGCTGTCGATGTAGGCTTGAATGGAATCGGCGTAGGCCGCGGCGCTGGTGTAATCGAGCACGGGCGCGAAGAAGTTCCAGTAGCCGAGCTCGGAGCAACGCACTGTGGCCAGACCCTGGAACAAGTCGCCGCCGATCTTGCCCTTCTCCACGTAGGAGGAGTCCATGACGGGGCTGGCGGCCATAACCGCGGTGAGGATCCAGCCCCAGGTGACGCAGTTCTCGGCCAGGCGCACGTAGAACTGGTCGCGGTAGGCCTCGAAGCTCTGGGGCGCATCGGCACTTTCTGCGCAGGCGAGCGCATAGTCGGCTCGCAGCAGCTCATCGCCGAAGGAGTAGTTGATGTGAATGCCCGAGAAGGCCATCTTGTAGCGGCCGTAGCGGTCGGAGAGGTACTCGCGGTAGGCGGTCTTGCCGGCGTCGTCGCCGAAGTACTGGGCGATGGGAATGTCCTTCTCCCCCAGGATATAGGGCGGGTTGGAAAAGGGCCAGAGCAGCTCGCGCTCGAGCAGATTCGCGATGGCCCGCTGCACGAGGGCGTTGTAGTGCTCGAGCGACTGCACCGCCTCGGCCGGCGTGGCGCACACCGGCGTGTTCACTTCCACCTGGTTCTCGGAGAAGTCACGCACGATATGCACATCGTCGGCGAAATCAGCCGGCGTGTGAGCCAGAAAGCCGCCGCCGTCGATGCGCAGGGATTCTTTCTCCAGCCCGAAACCGCCTTCCAGAAGATGGGCGCGGACCGATTCGTCGTGGGCATGCAGCATGGTTGCCTCCCAAGGGCGCGTTGGCGGAGTCGAGCCCGCCAAATCTGATGTTCACGCTTAAGTTTACCAGTTACGATTTATGGCCACGGAAACAACAGCGCAATGCCATCGATCGGTCAACGACGCTGCGCTGATACAGGCAGCCCGCCTCCCACTGAGAAGAAAACGACAGTTCTCGTAGGTCTCTGGCATTGACCGCATCCCGCGCGAGCGGTAAACTATACGCTTGCGTGAGAAGTACGGGCCTTTAGCTCAGTCGGTAGAGCAGGGGACTTTTAATCCCAAGGTCGCGGGTTCGATCCCCGCAGGGCCCACCATCTTCTCGCCTGGTCGCAACCACGACCAGCCGTCCGTTCACTGGTGTCGCGAGCAGCGGGATTCCCACCGTTTCCCCCATCTCGTCATCCGGCCGCGTAACTCGCACGGACATTCGATACGGCACTGGGGTATCGTCCAACGGCAGGACTCTGGTTTTTGGTACCAGCTACCTAGGTTCGAATCCTAGTACCCCAGCCACTTTCTTCCCCTGTCAGAAACGCGCGCATTCCCAATCGTGCGAGACGAGAATTCGGACCGCAGCGCTCCCGGGCGTCCTTCTCGGTTTTGGCCCACCACCATGAACAGCGCAGGAGCCCGCTGCGGCCATGGCCAAATACAGGTTCGCGCGCCGACGAAGAACGCGCTCGCGCAGAAAGCGGCTACGGCAGCAGGGGCAGGCATTACTGGCACACGCTTTCTTTCGCGATGAGCACGGTGACGGGCGATTCCTTGGTCACTGCGTAGCTGACGCTTCCGAGGAAGCCCTTCACGCCGCCCTGACCGCGGCTGCCCATGATGATGAGGTCGCAGCCCTCGTCCTTCGCGCAGTTCACGATGAGGTCGGCCGGCGAGGTGCCCTTGAGCACCTTCACCTCGGCAGGGTTCGGCAGCTCGGCGGCGACAGCCTCCAGCTCCCGGCGGATGGCCATGGCGTCCTCCACCATGACAGTGGCCATGCCGGCAGCCGCCGAGCCCGAGGAGAACAGGCGCATGACGTGCACGAGCACCACCTCCGCGGCAGGGTTCGACTGGGCGATCTCGCGCATGACCTCCAAGGCCTTGCGGGAGGGAGTGCTGCCGTCATAGGCCACGAGGATCTTATGGCACCACATGGGGGCATCCTTTCTGTCGGCACATCTGATAGGCGGGCTGTCAAGTCCTGCGACCATTGTAGACCCGTTACGATGGCCCCGCGGCTTGTTCGCAAAGTTGTTGAAAAGGCGCACCGGTTGCTTAGGCGCCGCTCTCGTCACTGTAGCCCTCCACCACGTCGATCAGCTCTTGCTGCGAGTGGACTCCCAGCTTCGCGTAGATGTTCTGGACGTGGGTCTTCACCGTGTTGCGCGACAGCACCAGCTTCTCCTGGATGTAGGGGGCGTTGCGCCCGTGGGCGAGCAGTCCGAGAATCTCGCCCTCCCGCGGGGTGAGGCGGAAGGCGCGGGCCACCTCGTCGCACGACGCCGCGAGCGAGCCGGAGAAGGCCGCCCGAGTCTCCCCTTCCCCGTCGCCACGGTCGACATCGGCGGTAGCGGCGGGCGCGGCGGCATCGGAGGGAGACGCCCCCACGCGCAGGGCCACGACCGGCTGCACCCCGTCGATAGTACCCTGGAAGCTGAAGCCCTTGAGCGCGGTGAGGTTCACGGCGACGAAGCCGAAGAGCACGCCGGCCACAAGCGACGAGATGCCCAGGCTGTCGGGCACCGCATTGGCCCAGTGGCCGAACGTGGCCCCGCACAACAGGCCGAAGGAGGAGGCCGCCCGCCCCCAGGCGAGCACTGCGAGGGCGTTGGCCGGGTTGCGGGCCCCGATGGAGGCCAAGGCGAACCACATGAGCACCTCGAAGCATTCGCTTCCCGCGAACAGAAGGCCGTTCACGAGCGAGGCGTGGGACACATCCGCGCGCCCGTTCAGCACGATGATGGTGAGGAAACCCGCCACAACGAGCAGGGCGGCCGCCTCATAGAGGATGTCGGCGCGCGGCTGGCGGGGCATCAGCGCCAGCACCAGCAGCAACCCCAGGGGAATGATGCTGAGCATGGTGGTCTGGGGGATTCCGTCGACGGACTCGAAGGTGAGGGCGAAGCCGTAGGCGATGCGGAAAACGAAGATGGCCGCGAACAGCACATGGGCGAACGGCAGGTAGGAGGCCGGCTCGGTGATGGACGCCTCGCGGGCCGAAGTCGCCTCGGTCATGGCGTGGAGCACGCCCAGGGCGAGGGGGCGACATGCCGCGTACATCACGAAGATAAGTGAAACCAGCACGGCAACAGCCGCGTCGTAACCGATGAAGGAGAAGGGAATACGCAACAGGTAGCTCAGACCGAAGGCCAACGCGATGCAGAGCATGCAATCACGCCGCTCGAGCGCGCACAGCGAGATGCCGGCAAGCACGACAATCCAACGCGATCCCGCCGAGCGTAGGCAGACGCCCGCGATGAGCGCAGCTGGACTCCCCTGCCATAGTCCGATCAAAATGAGCATGTAGCCGAGCGAGTAGGAGGTTAGCGCCGCAGGCGTCAGGACACCCTCATTGATGGATGTCGGCTTGTTCAGGGCCACGATGGCTAAAACGACCAAGGTGACCACAGCCACCGTCGAGGAGATGTCGCGCGCCTCGGGCGCGATGCCGATGAAATGGGGGTACAGGTACACGTTCGTGAGCCACGTACCGAACACCTCGGCCGTCAGCGCCACGAGACAGCGCAGCCATGGGCCGCGAACCATTTTCACCGAACTCAAGGCGCCCCTTCCTCCCCTTTGGCTCCCACCAGCCAAGCGTAGCTCATCTCACCCCCTTTTGACAAGGTAAAACATCGAATCTGGTACCAGGAGGGTGAGAAGATCCACGCTGTTGGAAACCATGAAAATGGTACCGCCCTGGCGAAGACACGGGGTTTCGGAAGACTCATGATGCACTCAGTTGATGCGGCGGCCCCACGGGAGAGGGCCGCGGGCGTCCTACAGGGCGCCGAGCATCCCGAACCCAAGGAGGGACCGTATGAAATCTCTGAACGCCAACGTTTCCCGTCGCAGCTTCCTCACCGGCGCCACCGCCGCCGGGGCCCTGGCGGCCTTCGGACTTGCCGGCTGCGCTCCCCAGGCCACGAGCGCCGCGACCGACGCCGCGACCGACGAGGACAGCACCGAGCTGGCCTCCACCGGCAGCGACTGGCTCGGAAGCGCCCCGGAGATCACCGAGGGCGATATCGTCGAGACCCGCGACACCGAGCTGCTCATCGTGGGCGCCGGCAACGGCGGCATGGCCGCGGCGGCCACCGCGGCCGATCTGGGGCTTGACTTCACCTTGTGCGAGAAGACGGGCTCCGTGCAGCGCACGCGCCACTGGTTCGGCGCCATCAACACGATGTACACGAAGGCCGCCGGCGTAGAGATCGACACGGCCAAGCTGCTGAACGAGTTCACCCGCTACGCCTCCAACCAAGCCGACCAGCGCGTCGTACGCGTGTGGATCGACGAGAGCGCCGAGGTGACGGAGTGGCTCGACCCCATCCTCACGGCAGCTGGCATGACCTGCGCCTTCGACAACAACGTCGACCACGCCACCGGGGGCACCGACTTCAACATCTTCCCCATGGAGCACTACTACTCCGGCAAGGACGCGGCCGGCGAGGCACTCGAGCGCAACAAGGTGCTGCTCGCCTACATCAACGAGCGCGGTTACGACGTCACCTACAACCACAGCCTTGCCAAACTCGTGCAGGACGAGTCCGGCAAGGTGACCGGCGCCATCTTCGAGACCCCCGACGGCTACGTGCAGATCAACGCCGCGAAGGGCGTGCTGCTCACCACGGGCGGCTACGTGTCCAACGCCGAGATGCTGCACGCCTGCAACCCCATGGTCGAGCGCTGCGTGACGCTGCAGTACGGCTCCCCGAACAACACCGGCGACGGCATCCGCGCGGCCATGCACATCGGCGCCCAGAAGGACGCCATCGGCGCGCCCATGATCTTCGACCGCGGGGCCGTGCTGCCCGGCGAGAACGCGGGCATCGTGAGCGAGCCCGGCGAGCCGGCCACCTTCGTCGGCACCGACAAGCAGTTCAACCTCGGCTCCCAGCCCCTCATGAAGGTGGCTCGCGACGGCAAGCGCTTCGTGAACGAGTCGACCCCCTACGACTTCTGTTGCTTCGCCGCGGCGGCCAACGAGGGCGGCGTGTTCTGCCAGGTGTTCGACTCCAACCTGAAGGAGGACGTGAAGCGCTTCAACACCATCGGCTGCTCGCGCCAGACCCAGCAGCTGCTGGCCAAGGAGGCCGATACGCCGCTGGACGAGATTTACGCCGACCAGCTGGAGAAGGGCACCATGGTGAAGGCCGACACTCTGGACGAGCTCGCCGACAAGCTGGGCTTTACCGGCGAGGCCAAGGAGGCGTTTCTGGCTGAGGCCGACAAGTACAACGGTTTCTACGACGCGCAGAAGGACAGCGACTTCGGCAAGGAGGCCTACCGCCTCTCCGAGCTGCGCACCGCGCCCTTCTACGGCATCTGGTACGGCGGCTCCATCCTGACCACGGTGGACGGCCTGCGCATCAACGCCGATATGCAGGTGCTTGACGCGGAGGGCCATGCCATCGAGGGCCTCTACGCCGCCGGCGACTGCTCGGGCAGCGTGTTCGCCAACAACTATCCCGAGTACATCGTTGGCTGCGCATGCGGGCGCACCATCACCTTCAGCCGCCACGCCGTGCGCCACATGGCCGGCGACATCGCCTAAGCGGGAACTGCGGGCAGCAGGCGCCCCCTCCCTCGCCAGCTGCCGCTTCCATAGAAAGAAGGCTCAGCACGCGGCTGAGCCTTCTTTCATATATGGAACAAATGTGCTATAATCGCTTATAGAACAGGTGGTAGGGTTGCCTCTGAGTTTTCTGGAGGTACCTATGGTTACTTGGACAGATCTGTTTGCATTCTGCCTCGTTGTAATAGCGGCCATCAGCCTGGCGCTGGAACTGTCTCGGCGCCGGAAAGAGTAAAGCCGCCCCCGCCTAAGCGGAAGCGGCCCCTCAGCACAATTACGCAAGTATTGTGAGGCGGCCCGCCGTAGCCGCGGCGACCACCTGTTCTTCATTATAAGAGCCGTCGAGCGAAAGTCAACAATCTTCTCCGCGATGCTCCTACTCTGCGACGAAGGTGTCGCGGTCGGGAGCGAAGGACTGCATGGCCTCGATGGTGCGGGCGAACAGCTCGTCCAATTCCCAGCCGAGCATCTCCGCGCCGCTCGCGATGACCTCGCGGTTCACGCCGGCGGCGAAGCGCTTGTCCTTGTACTTCTTCTTGAGCGACTTCACGTTGAAGTCCATAACGCTCTTGCTCGGGCGCATAACGATGGCCGCGCCGATGAGCCCGGTGAGTTCCTCGGTGGCGAACAGGATCTTCTCCATCTGCAGCTCGGGGCGGGGCAGTTCGGGGTTGAAATCCGACGTGTGCGACTGGATGGCGCGGATGAGCTCGGGGGTGCCCCCGGCCTCCTCGATGAGGGGCGCGGCGAACAGCGTGTGCTTCTCCGGCTCGTCGTCGTGCTCTTCCCAATCCAAGTCGTGCAGAAGGCCCACGATGCCCCAGAACTCCTCGTTTTCCGGATCGTACTCGCGGGCGAAGTAGCGCATGGTCTGCTCCACGGTCTCGCCGTGCTCGATATGGAAGGGATCCTTGTTGTGGGCGGCGAGCAGCTCGAAGGCATCCTCGCGGGTCATGCCGGCGGAAAGTGCGCTCACAGGCGTCTCCTCTCGTCTCGTGTTTTCGCTTGGGAACACTATAGCGCCTCCCATGGCGCGCGACCGTTGGAATTCGCCCCACAAAGAGCAGGGCGCCGCTGGAGATACCTCCAACGACGCCCCGAAAACGTTGCGCAGGGCGGGCACCCGGCACCATGCCGGAGAGGTCCGCACTCGAGGAGAGCCCCCGCGCTTAAGGGGCGGGCCGTACCCGATAAGAGACCCGCACCCGAACCGCTTTCTAAGCGGCCCGCTTCTTCCCGAAGATGGTTCGCGCCCCCTTCACCGCCAAGATGACAGCGAACACCATGAGCAGAAGGCCGATGACAAGCTGCAGCACCGTGGCTGCGTCCACCGTGCCGGCGACGATGAGGCCGATCTTGCCCCACACGGTAAGCGCCAGCGAGCACAGCGTCACCACCATCATGAAGGCCATGGGCAGGTAGAACATCTTGTTGTTGCGGCCGGCGTTGCCGAGCCACGCGCACACGGCGAGCAGACCCAGGGCGGCCAAAAGCTGGTTGGCGGCGCCGAACAGCGGCCACACGAGCTGGTAGCCGGTCAGTCCCAGCCCCACGCCGAAGACCACGGTGATGATAGTGGCCACCCACGGATTGGTGAGCACCGCGCGCCACCCGGTCAGCTCGCTCATCTCCATGCCGTGGGGGCAGAACAGCTCCTGGAACATGTAACGGCCCAGGCGGGTGGCGGTGTCGAGCGAGGTGAGGCAGAACACCGATACGGCCAGCACCAAAAGCGCGTAGGCAATGGACTCCACCCCGGCCAGGCCGGGCACGCAGGCGAGCATCTGGGAGAGGCCCGCGGCGAATACCTGGGTCGGCGAAGCGTAGGTGCCGTCCATGTAGCCGGCGAACACGAAGGCCACCGCGCACAGCGAGATGACGGCGACGAGGCACTCCAGCAGCATGCCGCCGTAGGCGATGGGCTGGGCCTCGGCCTCGCGGTCGAGCTGCTTGGAGGTGGTGCCGGAGGCCACCAGGCTGTGGAAGCCCGAGATGGCGCCGCAAGCGATGGTGATGAACAGGGCCGGGAACAAAAAGCCCGAGGCGGCCACCTTGCTCTCACCCGCCGCGGCGGCAAAGCCGGTGAACGCCGGAATCTCGAGCGAGGCGGCATCTCCCGTCAGGCCGGCGCCGATGATGCCGACGAGAGCCAGGGCGATCATGCCGTAGAGCAGGTAGCTCGACAGGTAGTCGCGCGGCTGGAGCAGAATCCACACCGGGGCCACCGAGGCCAAAAGGATGTAGAGGCCCACAATGAACATCCACGTGGTATTGTCCAGCGCGATGACCGGCAGGTTGTAGCCAATCGCCACCACGACCACGATAATGGCGATGGCCGAGACGATGTTGGCCGCCGCGGGAATCTTGCGGCCGCGGGTAACGAGGCCGTAGATGACGGCCACCACGATGAACAGCACCGAGATCATGGCCGTGCGCATGTTCGCCATGTTGGCCGCCTCGGCTGCAGCGGCCTTGGCGGCGTCATCGAGCGGCACGGGCGCAACGGCAAAGGTGCTCGCCACGATGGAGGCGAAGGCGGCCACCACCAGGATGAGCGTCAGGTAGGCGAAGATGCAGAACAGCTTCTTAGCCGTATCATCGATATTGTGGGCGATAACGGTGGCGAGCGTCTGCCCCTTGTGGCGGATAGAGGCGAACAGCGCGCCGAAATCGTGCATGGCACCGAAGAAAATGCCGCCGATGAGCACCCACAGAAGCACGGGCACCCAGCCGAAGATGGCAGCCTGAATGGGGCCGTTAATGGGGCCTGCGCCGGCAATGGACGAGAAGTGATGGCCGAGCACCACGTAGGGCGGCGCGGGCACGTAGTCCTTGCCGTCCTCCAGCTCATGGGCCGGCGTGGGGCGGTCGGGTTTCACGCCCCATTGGCGGGCGAGCCAGCCGCCGTAGAAGATGTAACCCGCGACGAGCACGACGATGGCTACAATGAGAATGACCAATGCATTCATTCCTGTCCTTCCTTTCCTTTCCCTTTATCTCCCCACGCGCGAAACCCTCACGGCCGACGCCTCTGCCGCCGGCGCCTCGGCATCAGCTACGGAACGGTCCGCGACCGCCGCCACGGGTGCGGTCTTTCCGTCCTCCGCCGCCGGGACATCTTCGGCAAACGCGTTCGCCGCCAAGGTTTCCACGAGTGGCTTTCCCTGAGTATTGGCCCGCACGCGGCGCGCCGACAGATCGACGACGGCCAGGCGCATATCGGCCCATCCCTTCAGCCCGAAGGCGAAGTTCTTGCGAAACCGGGCCCGGCGCACGAGAGCCGGCACGGCTTCGTCCACCCTATCGGCCACCACGACCAGCGACAGGTACGAGCTCATGTGGTCGGAAGTCAGCTGCACCTTGGCCAGGGCCTCGTGGGTCATGAAGTGCAGCAGGTCGTTCAATTCCGCCTCGGTCAGGCAAGCCGTCGGCCAGAAGAACAGATACTCGTGACTGGAAGCCTCCCACAGCTTCGCTCGCTTCACGAGCACGTACTGGGAGGCTGATGAGTGGAATTCGGCATAGCCGGGAAAGACGCGGCCCGCGAAGCAGTGGTCGCGCTCAACATCGAACCACACCTCATGGGCGGCGAGAAGTCGCTCGATGACTTCCTTGCGGCCGGCCATGACCATCGCCTTCTTCCCAAAAAATGACCCTGCAAAATGAACGTAACGAGATTAGTACGATCTCGCCACCAGCGCAAGGAGTTATTTTGGCGAATTGTCAGTTCAGGGGAAAATCCGGCCCCGCCGCCAACCCGCCTTCGCCCGAGCGAAGGCGGCCTGTCGCCCAAACCTCAGAACACCACGCCCAGGGCGTTGCAGACGAGCCCCCAGAACACGCCGATGACGTAGAGCAGCGCGATGATGGCCGCATTCTGCCGCCAGGGACGGTTCGCCCGCACGAGCACGAGCAGGCCCACGCCGGCCGACACCAGAAGCCCGGCCAGCATGGCCCCGGCTCCCAGCACCCCCTCCACGTACAACTGGGCGATGACCACGCTGGCAGCGCAGTTGGGGATGAGCCCCACGAGCGCCGTGGCGAAGACCGAGAAGGCGGGATTGTCGCCGAGGAGGCGGGCCAGGGCCTCCTCCCCCACCGTCTCGAGCACGATGTTCAGCACGATGGTGATGACGAAGATGAACAGCGTCACCTGCACGGTGTGCTTCGTGGCGCTGAGGAGGATGCCCTTCCAGCCGTGGCCGTGGCTATGGGTGTGCTCCACGTCGTCGTGGTGCTCGTAGGCCCGCTCGGGAGCGGCCTCGCAGGTGCGGCAGTCGTGGTTGCAGCCGCACTGGTCCTGCTCGCACAGCTCGTGGATGCGCAGGCGGTCCTTGTCGCGGCGGCCCAGGCGCAACACCGCGTCCACCACAAAGCCCATGACCATGCCGATGACCACCTTCGCGCCCATGATGGAGAGGATGGTATTGCCCGGCACCGCCTCAGCTAGGAAGATGGGCAGCATCTCGTCGGAGGTGGACAGAAACACCGCGAACAACGTGCCGAGCGTGATAACGCGGCCCGCATACAGCGTGGCTGCTACGGCCGAGAAGCCGCACTGGGGCACCACGCCGAGGAAAGCGCCCACGATGGGACCGGCCGCTCCGGCGTGGCGGATGGCATTTTGGGTTCTCTCGCCCGTCTTGTGCTCGAGCCACTCCATGGCCAAGTAGGTGACCCACAGAAGCGGGATGAGGTAGAGGGTGTCGGCCAGCGAGTGCTCCAGCACATGCTCGGCTATGTGCATGATTTCTTCCATAGGCTCATTGTAGAAGAAAGGCGGCCCGAGGGCCGCCTTTCTGCGAGTTAGTTTGTTGAGCGGTTACTCAACCGAAGACCCGGGGGCCTGCCGGCTTAGTACATCCCGCCGCCACCGCCCATGGCACCGGCCAGAGCGCTCAGATCGGGACCCTCCTTGGGGATCTCGTTGATGGTAGCCTCGGTGATGAGGATGAGAGCGGCCACAGAGGCTGCGGACTGCAGCGCGGTGCGAGTCACCTTCACCGGGTCGTTCACGCCCATCTCGATCATGTTGCCGTACTCGCCGTTGGCGCAGTTCAGACCCTCGCCGGCCGGCAGGCTCTTCACCTTCTCGACCACCACGGAGCCCTCGAAGCCCGCGTTCTGGGCGATGGCGCGCATGGGGGCCTCGATGGCCTTGCGGATGATGTTGATGCCGACTTCCTCGTCCTTGTCAGCGGCCTTGACGGAGTCCAGGGCGCCGATGGCGTCCACCAGGGCCACGCCGCCGCCGGCGACGATGCCCTCCTCCACGGCCGCTCGGGTCGCCTGCAGGGCGTCCTCGATGCGGGACTTCTTCTCCTTCAGCTCGGACTCGGTAGCAGCGCCCACCTTCAGCACGGCCACGCCGCCGGACAGCTTCGCCAGGCGCTCCTGGGCCTTCTCGCGGTCGAAGTCGGAGTCGACGCGCTCCAGCTCGGCGCGGATGATCTGGATGCGGTTCTGGATGTCTTCCTTCTTGCCGGCGCCGTCCACGATAAGGGCGGTGTCCTTGGTGACCTTCACGGTCTTGGCGGTGCCGAGCATCTCCATGGTGGCATCGGCCATGGTCATGCCGAAGTCCTTGTCGATGACCTGGGCGCCAGTGACCACGGCGATGTCCTCCAGGATGCGCTTGCGACGATCACCGAAGCCGGGGGCCTTGATGGCCACCACGGACAGGGTGCCGCGCAGACGGTTCAACAGGATGGTGGAGAGAGCCTCGCCCTCCACGTCCTCGGCCACGATGAACAGCGGGCGGCCAGCACGCATGACCTCCTCCAGCAGCGGGACCATGTCCTGGATGGAGTTGATCTTCATATCGGTGAGCAGCACGAAGGGATCCTTCAGCACCGCCTCCATCTTCTCCATGTCGGTGGCCATGTAGGGAGAGATGTAGCCGCGCTCGTACTGCATGCCCTCGACGATCTCCATGTCGATGCCGAAGATGGTCTGGGACTCCTCCACCGAGATGGCGCCGTCGTTGCCCACAGCGTCCATGGCCTCGGCGATCTTGTCGCCGATGGCGGCGTCGCCGGCGGAGATGCGGCCGACGTTCGCGATCTGCTCCTTGGTGGACACCGGAGTGGCAGCGGCCTTGATGGCATCCACGATGGCGTCGGTGGCCTTCTCGATGCCGCGGCGGATGCCGAGGGCGTCAGCGCCGGCGGTCACGTTCTTCAGGCCCTCGGAGACGATGACGTCGGCCAGCAGCGTGGCGGTGGTGGTACCGTCGCCGGCCACGTCGTTGGTCTTCACGGCCACTTCGCGCACCAGCTGGGCGCCCATGTTCTCCACGGGGTTCTCCAGCTCCACTTCCTTGGCCACGGTCACGCCGTCATTGGTGATGAGCGGGGCGCCGTAGGACTTCTCCAGGGCGACGTAGCGGCCCTTGGGGCCAAGCGTCACCTTGACGGCATCGGCCAGCTTGGACACGCCCGCGGCCAGAGCGGAGCGAGCGTCGGTATCGAACTTGATTTCCTTAGCCATAAGTTCGCGTTCCTTTCGAGTTCTCTTCTATTTATTCAACCACAGCGTAAATGTCGTCGGCGCGCAGGATGAGCACGTTCTCGCCGTCCAGGGCGATCTCGGTGCCGCCGAACTTACCGTAGATGACCTTGTCGCCCACCTTCACGGGCATGGGGATCAGCTTGCCGTCCTTGTCCATCTTGCCCTCGCCCACGGCGATGATGGTGCCGGTCTGCGGCTTCTCCTTGGCGTCGGAGGCCAGGAAGAGACCGGACGCGGTGGTGACCTCGGCCTCGTCCTGCTTCAGGATGACGCGGTCGCCCAGAGGCTTCAAATTCATAGCTTGCCGTCCTTTCAATGGTTTGCGTAGTGCGGGTGCACAACCTCTCATTTAACCACTCGATCGGGTTAAGTGCTAGCACTCCGCAACTACGAGTGCTAAACAGGAAGACATCATAACAGCAACGCCGGAGAAAACAAGGGGTGCGGGAAGGAAAACTTGAGTTTTTTCCACTCAAGTTTCCTATGATTACAGCTTTTATCAGGGATTACCGTGATGCCGGGGAAACAAGCCCCGTCTCGTAAGCGAACACCACGAGCTGAGCCCGATCATGGGCGTCGGTCTTCGCCATGATGCGGGCCAGGTGGGTCTTCACCGTAGCCGGCGAGATGAACAGCTCCTCGGCGATCTCGTCGTTGGACAGACCGCGAGCCACCAGCATGAGAATCTCGCGCTCGCGGTCGGTAAGGCTGCCCAGCGCCGCTCGGCGCCCGTCGGCAGTTTCGGCGCTCCCCCAGCCGCCCCGGGGGCGAGCGGCCACGAAGGTCTCCACGAGCCGGCGCATCACCGAGGGCTGGATGAGCGCGTCACCGGCGGCCACCACGCGGATGGCGGCGGCGATGTCGTCGGGGTCGGCGTCCTTCAGCAGAAAGCCGCTCGCCCCTGCCCCCAGGGCGTCGTAGACGTACTCGTCGATATCGAAGGTGGTGAGCACCAGCACCCGGGTCCGGGCCAGCAGCGGGTTGGCCGTGATGGCGCGGCAGGCCTCGATGCCGCTCATCTCCGGCATGCGAATATCCATGAGCACTACATCGGGCCTGAGGCGCTGGGCCTCTTCCACAGCCTGGGAGCCGTTTCTGGCCTCGCCGACGATCTCGATGCCCTCGTAGGTGGAGAGGATCATCTTGAATCCCGAGCGCACGAGGTCCTGGTCGTCCACAACGAGCACGCGAATGGGCTCGGACTCAGTCATGGGTCTCCTCCTTCGAAGCGAGAGGAACGGCCGCGGCGATGCGGAAGCCGCCCCAAGGACTCTCGGTAGCGGCGAAGGTGCCGTGGAGCAGTCGGACGCGCTCGGCCATGCCCACCAAGCCGTGGTGGCCGCTTTCCGCAACCGACCCCGGGCCGCGGCCGTCGTCGTCCACCACGAGCCGAGCCACAGCGCCGTCCTCCACCGCAAGGACGATGGCGGCCCGAGCGGCCCCGGCATGGCGCACGATGTTGGTGGCCGCCTCTCGGGCGATGCCGAAGAGGGCCACGTCAATGTAGGCCGGCACGCGAGCGCGGTCGTAGCCCTCCATGGCCAGAGAGGTTTCGATGCCGGCCCCTTCCAGATAGCCCACGAGATCGGCCATACGGTCGGTGCCCTCGGTGGGGGCGGTCTCAGCCGGGCCCTCCCCGCTGCGCAGCACGCCGATCATGGCGCGGATCTCCTCCAGGGCCTCCTTCGCCGTAGAGCGCACCTCGGCGATGGCCGCTTGAGCTGCCACCGGATCGCGCTCCACGAGCCGCTCGGCCGCGGCGGCCTGGATGCTCACCGCCGACAGGGAGTGGGCCGTGATGTCGTGGACCTCCCGGGCGATGGACACCCGCTCGGCCTCGAGACGGCGGCGCGCCTCGGTCTCGCGGGTGCGCTCGGCCGCAGCGGCCCGCTCCTCGATGGCCCGGGCGCGCTCCTGATGCTCGCGCAGGGCGTAGCCCGCGAAGGCCGCAGCGAGCCCCAAAGCCCCGTTCTGGAAGAGGGTGAGCTGGGTCAGGATGCGAGACTGGTCGGGCGGGGGCGGCGCCACAAGCAGCAGGACGGCCAGCAGGGCGAAGGCCACGATTGCCTCGCCCCGGGGACGGCTGGCGGCCAGGGTGAACAGGGCCACAAGCGGCCCCACAACCGACAGGGCGATGCCGTTGAGCTGGGACTGGAGCAGCGCCCAGGCCACGATGCACCCGACAAACGCCACCCAGGGCAAGCGGCGCCGAACCACAAGGGGCGCGGTGGTGAGCGCGATGGCCCCTAAGGAGAAAGCCGTGGGCACCATGACCTGAATACCCATGAGCCGACGCATGAACTCGTCGGGAATGAGCAAGTTCACCGCCAGAGTGAACTGCAGGCAGCCGAAGCCGAAGGCACCGAGGGCCACCACCACGTCGATGAGCCAGTCGGTGGCGGTGAGTTTCTCGGTCTTTCCCAGCAGTGCATCCATGAGTACCATGGTAAACGAGAGCGGCCCCGGGCGCCATACTCCCGCCGGGGTAGTTACGAGGGCGTTATTCGTAGAAGGCCGCGGCGGGGTACGGAGGCTCCAAAGCCCGCTTGAAGGCGTTGGCCGCCGTGCGGGCGAGCACGTCGTCCACAAGGCGCCGAGTCGCTTCGGTCTCGCGTCCCTCGGCCACGAGGACTGCAGCGACGGCCTCAGGGGCCCGCCCATGCTCCACGGCGGCCACGAGAATGCGATCCAGGGTGGCGTAGTCGATGCCGAGGGACTTCTCGTCCTCCTGGTCGGGCGACAACTCTGCCGAGGGCGGCTTCACGAATACGTTCACGGGAATGGGGCCGACATCGCCGGCTTCCACGGCTCGGCGATTACGGGCCCGGGCCATGGCAAACACATCGGTCTTATAGACGCCGCCCAAGGGGGCGAAGGCACCGGCCGTGTCGCCGTAGAGGGTGGAGTAGCCCATGGCCGCCTCAGACTTGTTCCCCGTGTTCAACAGCAGCCATCCATGGGCGTTCGACAGCGCCATGAGACATACCATGCGACAGCGGGCCTGGGTGTTCTCGGCGGCCAAGCCCGCAAGCTCGCCCCCGCAGGCCCGGCCGAGAACCGTCTCGAAGGCCTCGAAGGGCTCGCAGATGGACACCGTATCTGCGGCGATGCCGAGGTTGGCAGCCAGGGCGCGGGCATCGGTGAGCGAGGATTCGCTGGAATAGGGCCCCGGCAGCATGACCCCGTGCACGGAGTCGGTACCCAGGGCATCGACGGCCATAACCGCCACAAGAGACGAGTCCATGCCCCCCGATAGCCCGATGACCACATCGGTAAAGCCGGCACCGCGCACGAAATCACCCAGGGCGGCCGTGCAGGCATCGTACATCTCCAAAGGCTCCATGGATCTTCCTTTCCGATTCGGGCGCAGCTCGGGCCAGCGCCATCGGCGGCCCTGTCCCCCGTCCTAGCGAGGGCGCCGCCCCATACTATGGCAGCCCTATGTTTCCACGGGATTGCCGAGACCCTAGGATTCCGGTAAGTCCACCTCGATGGACTCGATGGAGAGCTCGCGCCCGGCCACCAGCTCGGTGGCGAAGGAATCGCAAGCGGGGCACAGCCGGCTGTAGAGGTCGTGCTCGAACTCCTCGCCGCACTCCAGGCAGATGCTGCGGGGACGCACCATAGTCAGGTCGAGCACGGCCCGCTCGGTGAAGGGATCGGCTGCGGCCAGGGCATCGAAGGCGAAGAAGAGGGCGTCCTCCACGGCCTCGTTGGCCTCGCCGATGGACAGCTTCACGGACAGCAGCCGCACGGCCCCCGCTTCGCGGGCCGCCTTCACCGCCGCATCCATGACGCCGGTCATGAGTCCCAGTTCGTGCATGTGCTTCCCTTCCCGATTCGTTCCGCGGGCCCGATGCAAAAAGGGCGGGGTCTCCCCCGCCCAAGAGCGCCAAAATCCGCTTGCTACGCGTCTTCCTCGTCCGCAAGGCGCTCGTTTTGGGCCTTGATGCGGCGGCTCAGCACCACCCGGGCGATGAGCAGACTGCCCTCGTAGAGCACCACCAGAGCCGCGAACATGAGCAGCATGGTCACCGGCGACGCATCGGGGGTGGCCATGGCGGACACCACCATGAGCACCACGTAGACCATGCGCCAGCTGCCTCGCAGCTTCTTATAGGGCACCACATCGAAGATAACCAGGTAGAAGATGACCAGGGGAAGCTCAAAGGCAAAACCGAAGGCCAGCTCGAACTTGATGATGGTGTCGATGTAGGACGACATGCGCGGCAGGGCATCGCCGAGGCCCATGGCCTGGTCGGTGAGCCACTGAAATGCCGGATTCAAGATAATGAGGTAGCAGAACACCGTGCCGAAGATGAACAGGGCCACAGCGGCAGCGAACGTGGGGATGAACCACCGGCGCTCGTTGGGCTTGAGTGCCGGCAGGAAGAACGCGAGAATCTGCCACAGAATAACCGGAGCCGTGGCCACGATGGACACCCAAATTGAAATTTTGAAACGGGTGGAGAACGCCTCAAAGGGATCGATGGCGATGGTCTGGACGAACCCCTCGGCATTGGTAGGAAGAAACTCCGCGATGGGCATGAGCAGGAACTGACCGATGGTGGGCGTGGCCATATAGAACACGACGACGGCCACTGCCAGGCAGGCCACAATGCGCACGAGGCGCATGCGCAGCTCGCCCAGATGGTCGAAAAGCGGCATGCGTGCCGGTCCGATAGGCATGCTAGTTCTCCTTCTTCTCGGCGGCGGGCATATCGGCAGCCGGGGCGGCGGGTGCCGCATCGGCTGCCTCGGAGACGGTCTTGGCGGCCGCTTCGGCCTTCCTCTTCGCCTCGGCCTCGGCCCGCTTGGCAGCAGCTTCGGCCTTGCGGGCCTCAGCAGCAGCCTTGCGCTCCTCCTCGGCCTCCTTCTTGGCCTTTTCAGCCTCGGCCTCCTTCTTGGCCTGGCGCTCCTTGTCGTAGCGGGCCTTGCGCTCAGCGAAGCTCTCGGGCTTGGCCGGAGCATCCCCTCCCTGCTCGACCTTGGCGGCAGCTGCGGCCGCGGCGCCGGCGGCGGCAGTGGCGGAGCCGCTCTTCTTCGCCGCCTGGCCCGCCTTCTTCGTGGCGGTGCTGGCGGCCTTCTTGGCGGCCGTGGCCCCCTTGCTGGCCTTTGCGGCCACGTCGTCCAGGGCATCGAGCGGGTTCTTGAAGGGATCCTCGGCGTCCTTATCGAACACCATCTCGCCCTTCAGCACGCCGCTCATCTCCTCTTGGGCGCTCCTGAATTTCGCGATGGCCTTGCCGATGGTCTTCGCCATGGCAGGCAGCTTATCGGGCCCGAAAATGAGGAACCCAAACAGCAGGATGAGAAAAAGCTCGAATCCGCCGATTCCAAACACGTCGCGATCCTTTCTACAGCCCTACAGCGAGAGCACGGTCAGGGCCATGGTGGGAATGCCGAGGGCGAGCACCAGGATGACGCAGACCACAACGGTGAAGATCTTCTTCGTGCGCGCCCTGGCCTCGGCGGCCTCCTTGGCGCGACGCTCCCGCTCCTCGGCCGCGCGAATGCGCTCGGCCTGCTGCTTGCGGGTGATGTTCTTCGACCCGGTCTTGTTCTTCCTCTGGGACATCGCTTGCGCTCCTCGATTCCATCTCTCTTGGCAAATTCGCCATTATCGCAGATTGCGCCGCCGAGCGCCAGAGAAAACCTCCGGCGCCGGGCGGCGCTGCATGATCTCCACGGGCCGTCGGGAGAAACCTAGGCCTCGGGACGCAGCTTGCTGCGAATCTCGATGACTCGGGCGATGTTCTTCGCCACCTCCACCTTCACGTGCCAGCGGTTCTTCTCGTAGAGCACGTTACCGTCCACCATGGTCATGAGCACGTCGGCGGTGGTGCAGGTGTTCACGACGGCGGCCACGGGGTCGGTGGTGAAGGACTGGTGCGAGCTGGACAGGTCCACGGCGATCATATCGGCGCACTTGCCAATCTCCAGCGAACCCACCTTGTCGGCCAGGCCGAGGGCCCGAGCGCCGCCGAGGGTGGCCACCTCGAGCATGGTGCGCGCGTCGAGGAAGCGGCCCGGGTTCACAGCGCGCTGGAGCAGCATACCGAGGCGCATCTCGGAGAGCATATCGGTGGACTCAGTGGCGGCCGGCGAATCGGTGCCGATGCCGACGCGCAGGTCGGCGCGGATGAACTCGTCGAGGGGCGCGATGCCCATGCCCAGCTGAGCGCAGGCCCGGGGGCATACGCAAACGGCCACGTTGTAGTCGCGCAGCTTCTTCAGATCGGCGTCGTCGACGCAGACAGCGCCCACGATCATGACGTTGGGGGCGTCGAAGGCGCTCCAGTTCAGGGCGTAGCGCACGGGGCTCACGCCCGTGGGCAGCCAGGGCGGGATCTCCACATAGCCGCGCTTCACGTCGCCGCCGTGCACCTGGAAGGGCGAGGAGCCGTATTTAACGAAGTCGCATTCCTCGCGGCTGCCGGCGAGCCACATGGCCACGGGCAGGTCCTCCTTGGTGGCGAACTGGGAGACGGCCGTGAGCGTGGCCGGGTGGTTGGTGAACAGGGGCGCCGGCGCGATGCCGATGGTGACGCGGTCGGAATCCACCTCCTCGCGCCAGTGCAGAATGTCCTTCTGGGCCAGCTGCATGGCGGCGTTGATGCGGTCGCGGTCCATGGCGGCCACGGAGCGGTAGATAACCGAGCGCAGTCCGAGCTTGTTCACGGCGGTGCAGGAGGCGCCGGTGGCGGTGATATCGGCCACGGTGGTGATGCCGCTGGATAGAGCGTCCAGACCGCCGAGGATGGCCGAATCGAACCAGTCCACTGCCTCGAGGCGGGCAGATTTGCGGGCCACCTCGGAGAGCCATTCCACATAGGGGACATCGTTCACCACGCCGCGCAGCACCGATTGCTCGAGGCGGGTGTGCAGGTCCACCAGGCCGGGCATGATAGCGGCCAGGCCCTGGTCGACGACTTCCTCGTCGGGGTAGCGCAAGCGCAGCATGTCGGCGCTGCCGATGTCGCGGATGATGCCGTCGCGCACGAGCACCGCGCCATCGACGATGGGCTCGGAGGTGACGGGCAGGATGTACTGGGCACAGAGGAGCATGGTGCCTCCCTTCTTGCGAGGAGGGGTACGCGATCAGCGACCCATGATAGCATGGACGGCGGCCGCGCACGGATACGCAGGGGGGATTTGCGGCGCGGGGGGCGTATACTGAGGGCCGAACGTTGAGCGAACCGCAAGGAGTTCCTTCCATGAGCATTGACACCGCCACCGGCCTTGAGGCGCCCCCTGAGTTGTCCAGCGAGCGCGTGCGCGACATC
Source organism: Adlercreutzia muris (assembly GCF_008831045.1). Classification (GTDB taxonomy): domain Bacteria; phylum Actinomycetota; class Coriobacteriia; order Coriobacteriales; family Eggerthellaceae; genus Adlercreutzia; species Adlercreutzia muris. The sequence continues at coordinate 5,804 of NZ_WAJS01000020.1, read as the reverse complement.
TTCTCCGCCATCGCCCGGAAGTACGAGCGGTTCAACGCCATCTCCAGCTTCGGTGCCTACAAGCTGTGGCTGGCCGGCATGATGCGCCAGGCCCCCATCGCCGAGCACCACGACGTGCTGGACATCGCCGGGGGCACCGGGGACGTCACGTTCACTGTGGCCCGCACCAAGCACCCGGCCCACATCCAGTGCACCGACCTGGTGCCCGAGATGCTGGATGTGGCCCGCATGCATGTGGACGAGGGCGACGGTGCCGGCGTGCCCATCGACTTTCAGGTAGTGGACGCCCAGGATATCCCCTATGCGGACGCCGCCTACGACGTCATCACCATGGCCTACGGCATCCGCAACATGCCCGATCGGCCCCGCGCCCTGGCCGAGATGTTCCGCGTGCTCAAGCCCGGCGGCGCGCTGGTGTGTCTGGAGTTCTCCACGCCACCGAACAGGATCTGGCGGGCGCTGTACCACTTCTACCTGCGCCACCTCATCCCCTTCTGGGGCGGGCTGATCACCGGCGACAAGGAAGGCTTCGTGTATCTGGCGAAGTCCATCCGCGCCTTCCCCGATCAGGAGGGCCTGGCCGCTCTTATGGGCGAGGCCGGCTTCACCGACGTGACCTGGAAGAACTACACCGGGGGCATTGCCGCTGTGCACGTGGCGAGAAAGCCGGCTTCGGGCACGAGCGGGCGCTCCTAGGAAGGACGCATGCCGCCCGCTGAAGGCTCCGCGAGCGCGCGCAAGGCCGGGCCCGCGCCGTCCGCCAGAGAAAGGAGGCCCCGTGTTCGGGTTCGTCGTGGCTGATGCAGCGGCTCTTTCCGAGGAAGAGAAGGACCGCTACCGATCCGTCTATTGCGGGCTGTGCCTGTCTCTGCGCGACCGGTACGGGCAACGGTCGCGAGCATGCCTGACCTACGACCTCACCTTCTTCGTGCTGCTGTGCAACTCCCTGCACGAACCTGTTGAAACGCGGGGCGCGAGCCACTGCGTGATGCACCCGGCGCCGGCCGCAGCACGCCCCTGGTCGCGCTCGCCGTGGACCGACTACGCCGCCGACCTTTCCGTGGCGCTCGCCTATCACAAGGTGCTCGACGACGTAGCCGACGACGGCGCCATGGCCGCCCGCGCCGCCCGACGGTTGCTGGCCGGAGCCTACGAGCGGGCCCAGCAGCGCATTCCCGATGCTTGCATCGAGATCGAGGGGGCAATGGCCGCTATCCGGGCCATCGAGCAGGACGCAGGGGCCGCCCCCGACGGAGCGGCGCGGGAGTTCGGCGCGCTCCTCGGACGCCTCTTCGCCCGGGACCATGGGTTCTGGGCACCCGACATGGAGGCGCTTGGAAGCGGCCTCGGGCGGTTTATCTACCTCATGGATGCCGCCGTGGATTTCGCCGACGACGCCCGCACCGGCAGCTACAACCCCTTCGTCGCCCTGGGGTCGGACCCCGAGGCCATGACTGGCACCCTGGCCCTGGCCGCCGCCGATGCCGCCGAGCCCTACGAGCGCCTGCCCCTCGTGCAGGACAAGCACCTCATGGATTCCATCCTGTACTCGGGCATTTGGGCGCAGTTCAACAAGGCCTATCCGACCGAAGAGAGCGCCTCCGGCCCGGACAATGGGGAATCCGCAGGCGATTTCCAGCTGTAAGAGGTCGATCAACGGCTTCGGTCAATGAGAGCTGCGGATTCCGCATAAGATCTTGAGTTATGAGCGCCTCGGGACCCTGATTGATTGCCGCAAAAAAGCTTTGTCGCAAGCAGCAATGCCATGACCAGGCATTATGAAAGCGCTGACTCCCGAAGACTCCTTCAGCAAAAAGTCGGGACGCCCATAACTCAAGATTTGCTGCAAAAATTACGGGCCGCGCCAACCGAAGGCCTGCGTCAACCATAAGTCGTCGCAGGCCTTCATCGCGGTTATGTACGCAAGGGCTAAGCCGTCAGCGCGGCAACGGCTGCGCCTACTTGATGAACGCCGCGAGCAGGCTGGCGGCCTGCCGATAGAAGGGAACGCGCGACTCCTCCTGCACGGCCGCGGCGAACTGCGGCATCCACTGGCGGGCGTGCTCGGCCACAAACTCGTCCCAGGCCGCCTCGGGGCTGCCGCCGGGCAGGTCGGCCGAGGCCACCACGTCGCCGGGCTCTCCGGGGTCCTCGAACTCCTCCAGCGTATCCTCGTCCTCCACCACGTCCTCGACCGCGCTCGCGTCGCCCGCGATGCCCTCGGCCTCGGCGGCGTCAGCGGCGGCGCGCAGGGCCAAATACTCCAGCAGCTCCAGCTCGGTCCACACGGCATCGAGCGGCTCGTTGGTGCCCTCGGGGCGGCCCAGGCCGCACGCCTTGCAGAAGCGCTCCACCGCCATGGAGTGCGGGTTCACAAACAAAAGCGGCTGCACGCCTTCGGCAGTCGCGCGCCACACGCCCTCGTAGGGACTGCACGCCGCCTGCGGGGCGCCTACGAACAGGCGCGTGGCCTCGGGGCGCAACTCCTGCTGAATGTCAGCCGGATCGGCCAGGGCCGCGGCCTCGGCGGCTCCGGGCGCAGCGGCCGCAGTCCAGTTGACGCCGAGCACGGCGGCGATCTCGTCAGCGGCCTCGCCCCACTCGCCCGAGGCAATGGCCTCGGCGAGCACCTTGTCCTCGGGATAGCGGAACGACAGGGCCAAAAGCTCGCACATCGCCGCGCGCGCCTGCCACATATCAGCGGATACGGTCATGAACATCCTCCTTCGCTTGATTTGCTTGAAGGCAGTATAGCGCGAAAGCCGCTAACCGACCTCGAAACGTTCGTCTTCCAAGACGATCCCTGCGCCGCTCTGCGAGCTTTGCGCCTCCAGTGCACCCCGCCGAACCCAGGCCCACACCATTGGCGCGCGCAGCACCACATGCACGACGAGCGCCGCCAAAAGCACCTTGGCCGAGAGGGCGTGCAGCGGATCCCAGAAGTGGTAGCCCTCGGCGTACAGGCCAAGCGCGGGCAGCACGTCGCCCGACACCATAACCCCCGACAGGGCGCACGTCGCCAGGGCCACCAGCAGGACGCCGTTCAGGACCGCGCGACCCCAGCGACCGCGCCGAAAGGCCAGAAACCCGTCGGCGCTCGCCACGATATGGACTGCCATGAGCGCTGCCGCGCCGAGGCCCACGTACTCGTGCACGGGAATGCCCGTGAGCACTGGGTTCGCTGCCACCAGGTACGCTGCCAGCACTATCAGATCGAACACGACTCTCGCACGATTCACGACGCACCTCCTCTTGCCGGGCGCGCGCTGGCGCGCCCCGACCGCCGCACCAAAAGCCATAGCCCCAGCACGAGCACCGTGGGCATGAGGATCCACATGTTCAGGCTCGCATCCGACGCCTGGTGATAACGGCCCGTGAGCGAGTCCCACGCATGACACTCCACCGAAGCGCAACTGGCTTCGGGGCAAACCATCTCGTGCACACCGTCGGGCTCGGGAACGGCGTCGAAGCCGTGGCACTTCCCGCTCGCGCAGCCTGCGGCCGGGCAGGCAGAATCGGCCGCAATGGGACGCAGCCCGCTTCCCGGAGATACGGCAAAACCGGCAGCGGCCACCACGACGAAAACCGCCAGCAGCACAACGGCCGCCATAAGCCTCTTTTTCATAACCACCCTTCAAACGAAAAAGGCCCGCGCCGGAGGGGCGGCGCGGGCTGCATGCAGAGAGGGCCTACTTGTCGTCGGCCGGGCGCAGGGGCAGAAGCTTCACGCCCAACAGGAACACCAGCACGCCGAGGGCGGCCACGCCGAGCGCCACCCCGAACTCGAGCGGCGTGGGCCAGTAGACCATCGGGCCGTAGATGCCCGACAGGCCCGCGTCGAAGGCGGTGTGCTGCATGGGGGTCAGCGGGCCGGCCATGTCCAGGTTGGGCAGCTGGAAACCACCGACCAGCAGCTGCACACGCTTGCAGAAGATACCGGCGATGGCGAGCAGCGAGCCGGCCACCAGAAGCGCGTTGGTGCGCAGCACCGGGGTGAAGCAGATGACGGCGCACACCGCACACCCGATGACCTCTACCCAGAAGTAGGGCGCGAGCGGGCCGGTTGTCAGCATGGCCACTACTTCCAGGCCCGACCCGGCGGGGAAGCCCTCGGTGAGCAGGTCGCATCCGAAGAAGTACAGATCCACCATCACGAAGGCGCCGAGCAGCTTGGCGAGCTTCACCAGGTTGGCCTGCTCCCACTTCAGGTAGCCCGCGGCGCGCAGGGCCACGGCCACGCAGATGACGAGCGCTGTGCCGCACACCAGCGCCGAGGACACGAACCAGGGGGCGAGAAGCGCGGTATGCCACATCTCGCGGCCGACCTGCAGGCCGAAGATCCAGGCGGTCACCGAGTGCACGAGCACTGCGCACACGAGGGCCACTACCGAGATGACGCGCAGCGCGGTATGGCTCATCTTGCCCGCGTCGGCGCGCACCTGCGCCCACAGGTACACGCAGGACAGGATGAGGTAGGTACCTAGCACCAGGATGTCCCACATGAGCGGGCTGCCCAGGTTGGAGTACGCGAACAGCTCCCACAGGCGCATGGGCTGGCCGAGGTCGACCACCACCATACCGATGGCGGCCACGGTGCAGGCGATGGAGCTCATCACCGCCACCTTCGAGATGCCGCCGAACCCGGCGACGCCAAAGGCCTTGGGCACCGACGAGATGATGAGGCCGCCAGCAGACAGGCCCACGAAGAACATGAAGGACGTGATGTAGAGGCCCCACGAGTTCAAGTTGCGCATGCCGGTCTGCACCATGCCGCCGGAAAGCTGCATCGCCCAGAGCACGAGGCCAGCCACCACCACGACAGCCGACACGCCGATAGCGATGTTCAGCCCGCGGCTGCCCCACGCGACGGCCTTGGCGCCAGTCGCCTCGCGGGTTTTCGAGCGGCCTTGGGCCGCACTGAAGTCAAGGTCGTCATCTAAGACGGCCCCAGAAGAGAAATCAGTCATGAGAATCTCCTAGAGGTAAGCGGGCGAGGCAGCGAGCCCCGCCCGCGTAAGTTTGCGATTCACGCCGCGTCACGCGACGAGCGAATAAAGCGTCAAGCGTGCACGACAGCCGCTACACCAAGTAGTACACCGAGGGCTTCGTCCCCTCTTCGGGAAGAAGCTGCTTGTATTGGCGCGAGGCAATGGCCTTCGAGACATCCGATTCGGGATCATCCAAATCGCCCCAGATCCGGGCACGACCCGGACACGCCTTCACGCACTCAGGCTCCCCATCGCTTGCAACTCGGTGCCAGCACATGGTGCACTTCTCCACCGTATGCCGCTGATGCGCCGGTGAATCTTTCGCGCCCAAGGTATAGTCAAGCATATACTCGGGTTCTTGCCAATTGAAAGATCGAACACCAGTGTAAGGACACGCTGCCATGCACATGCGGCACCCAATGCACTTGTCGTAGTCCTGGCGAACAATACCCGTAGCTTCATCCTTATAGGTAGCTCCCACCGGGCATACCTTTACGCAAGCAGGGTTTTCGCAGTGTTGACAGTTCACGGGCAGATAGTCGATGGAATTATCGGGGAACGATCCTTTGGGGATGTCCATTTCGTTGCTGCCGCCGTCAGTCAGGATGCGGTTCCACCAAATCTCGTTAGGAAGGTTATTTTCGATCTTGCAGGCCACGGCGCAGGTGTGACATCCTATGCACCGCTCTGTGTGAGTTAACTTTGTCCGGATTCCGGGTCGCTCCCCTGTGCCACAGGAAGAGGGCCCCTCCTGTATCCTCTCGGGTTGTCTAGGCCGGAGACGGAGAGGAAGGACCCTCCATGCGCGATCATACC
>NZ_WAJS01000019.1 GCF_008831045.1 Adlercreutzia muris | reverse complement strand
GCCCCCGGCGAGCCCTTCAGCCCCTCCGGGGGCTGGGACGCGTTCCTGGAGGGCCACCCCGGCGTGGACAACGCCGACGCGCCCGCCTACGCCCCGGGCACCGACGCCAAAGGCGGCGTTAGGCCCGCCGATGCGTCTGACCCCGGCGCCGGCGAGGGCGACTCCAAGACCCGCATCAAGCTGGCGCAGACCGGCGACGATATGCTGGCTGCCGGCCTCGGCCTGGCCCTGGCCGCCGCGGCCGCGCTCGCCGTTCTCGTAGTGGTGGCGATGCGCCGCCGACGCGAGCGCCGGCGGCGGCACACCGGCCAATGGTAGGGGAAAGGCTCCGATAACTTGCGGTCGGCGCGAGCATCTCGCCGCCGCGGATGGTCGATCACAGATCGCCTCTGCATCCTGCGAGAAGAGCCGCCCTGGGCGGCTCTTCTTGGCGTATAATCACCTCCATAGGACGGCGGAGCGCGGAAAGGCGGTGCAGCGTGAGCGATCAAGGAGGCGGCGAGCGCTTCTGCGGCGTATACCACAAGGGAGCTGTGCGCATTTCCGATCTATCAGGCCGAAAGATGCTGCCCATCGGCGACGACCTGTTCGTCACCACCATTGAGAACTCCGTGTTCATAGACAAGAGCATGCTCATCGCCGATGTCGTGGACAGCGGCTATAAAGCCACGCTGTTCTGCCGGCCCCGCCGCTTCGGCAAGTCCCTCAACCTGTCCATGCTCCAGCGCTTCTTCGAGATTCCCTCTCCCGAGGACGCGGCGGCATCGAACACCGCTCCCTTGTTCGAGGGGCTCGCCATCTGGGATGCGGAGGGCGGCCGCTACCGCGAGCACCATGGGGCCTATCCCCTCATCCACTTCTCGTTCAACGATACGAAGAAGGAATCGTGGCCCGATGTGCTCGGCGCCCTGGCCGATAAGGTGGCCGCCGAATACGCCCGCCACGGCTACCTCCTTCAGAGCGACGAACTCCTGCCGGTGGAGAAGGAGGCCTACGGGGAGATCATGGCGGGTCGCTTCGGCCCCGGCGAGCTGGGCTCGTCGCTTCTGCGGCTGTCGCGCATGCTGTTCAAGCATCACCGCAAGCGCGTGGTCGTGCTCGTGGACGAGTACGATGTCCCGGTCATGGGCGGCCGCACCAAGGGCTACTACGACGAAGCCGTCTCCTTCATGAAGGGCTGGCTCACCGGAGCTTTCAAGGGCAACGACGCTCTGGCCTTCGCCGTTATGACGGGGGTGCAGCGCATCAGCAAGGAATCTATCTTCTCCGACTTGAACAACCTGGTGGTGAATACCGCACTGAACCTGCGCTCCGATGAGCGCTTCGGGTTCACCGACGAAGAGGTGGAGGCCCTGGCCGAGTACTTGGGCCGCGAATCGTCCATGGAGGAGGTGCGCCGCTGGTACGACGGCTATCGTTTCGGCAGCGTGGATATCTACAACCCCTGGAGCGTGCTGAACTATTTTGAGAACCACTGTATGGCCGACGTGTACTGGGGAAATACCTCGGGCAACGCCGTGCTGGGCGATATGGTGGGCACTGCCGACGACCGAACCCTGGAGAAGCTCTACCGGCTGCTGGAAAACGGCGGCTCCGTGAGCGAGCCTTTGGATACCGGCGTGGTCTTTCCCGATGGTGCAACGCCGGAGCCGGTGCTGTGGAGCATGCTGTATCTGGCCGGTTGCTTGACCACAGACGACATTGAATCGCCGAACAATCGCAGCGTCTCTCGGGCCCTGCGCATACCCAATTTGGAAATTGCCCAGTTGTTCCGTGGCGAAATCGTCGATCGGTTCGCCCGGGTGGCCGGCGGGGGAGATCGGCTCGAAGCGTTCCATCGCGCCCTTGCGGCCGGAGAGGGCGATAAGGTGACCGAAGAGCTGGGCTCCGTGTTGTTGCAGGGCCCCAGCTATTTCGATCTCACCAGCGAGAACAGCTACCTCATGCTCATGCTGGGGCTGTTGTTCGGCATGGCCGGCTACCGTGATCCGCTCTCGAATCGCGAGGCGGGGCGCGGGCGCTACGATATCTGCCTCAACCCCCTCGATCCCGACAGGCTGCCGGTTATCGTCATGGAGCTGAAGGTCATGCGGGCCCAGCTCGGTTCGTCCCTGGCGGATTCCCTGGCCGAGGCTGCCCTCGCCCAGATCGAAGACCGCGCCTATGACTGCGCGGCCAACGCCGGTGAGGCCGGCATTGTGCGCTACGCCCTCGTGTTCAGCGGAAAAGACGTGGCCGCGGCAACGGCGCGGCGAGCTGCCCGGTAAAGTCGCCGGTTTTCCCGGCGTGCCGGGAGCTCCCACACGTTCCGCTGCCAGCCGAACGATCGCGCAAGGGGCTCTATGCGCTTTTCAGCGCCCCCGGTTGTCCTTCGGCAGTTGATTTTCCAACGGATTAGTGACAATATGAAAGGCTACCGACGGCACGTCGATCAGCGGAGAAGGATGCGGGGGCTCGCTCCCCGCCAGAGATAAGGACGGTTCTGATGGAGCGCGCATTCGAACAGAGCTTGAAGCTGGCCCTGGCCTTCGCTTTGGCCGCGACCATGGCCATGCCCCTCACGGGGGGGGGTGCTACTGTTGAGTGCGCGTGGGCCGATGAGCCTGTGGCTCAGGCGGCCGATACGGTCAAGCTGACCATCAAGGCCGGTGCGGCCACGCCCGTGGAGGGACAGGCCAACACCTACCACTTCCCCGACCTGAAGGTGAGCACCGAACCGGCCGACGCGAAGTTCCAGAGCATTACCGTGCAGTTCACCACGGGCATCGCTTCTGGCGACGACATCTATTACAACTCCAAGCACGAGAAGAACAACAACGAGACCCTGCCCGCCGGGTTCGAGCGCATGGGCAAAACGGGCAACTGGTCGGTCAACTACAAGACCAACGGCGGCGCCACGGCCGAGCAGTGGGAGGAATTCCTGCGCGATTATCTGACCTTGAGTCTGGCCGACGCCACCAACACCAAGGGCCTGCGCCTGGTGGCGAGCCTCGCGCCCGTGACTACCATTCGCGATTACAATTCCCTGAACGGGCATTATTACGAGGTGGGGCCGGTGGTAGGCTCCTGGTACGCGGCCCTGACTGCCGCGGAGACCCATACCTACATGGGCATGAGGGGCTATCTGGTTACGGTGACAAGCCGTGCGGAGCAGGATTTCGTGTTCTCACTCGTGCATACCGACACTTGGATCAGCGGCACGACTGACGATACCTATACGCGCAAGGGGAACGCTTGGGCTCAGAACTATCGGCTTCAGAATGCCGACGTGCCCACGCGATGGGCCACGAGCCAAACATTTATGGGAGCGGGAAACTTCTGCTCCTACTATTGGGTTGCCGGTCCCGAGGCCGGATTGAAGATGGGCGAGGCGGCAACGGGGTCGCGATGGAAGAAAGCGATCAATCCGGAGACCCAGGAAGAGATGTTCATGTTCTGGTCCAATGGTCAGCCCGATCAGGCTGGCAACGAGGAGAAGTATATGCAGCTGGCCGTCAAGCTGGGCACGAGCCAGACCGAGGGGCAATGGAACGATTTGGCCATGAGCACCTACCAGCTCCCTTACATCATCGAGTACGGCGGCATGCCCGATGACGCTGACCCTGACGATGACCAGGCCGGGGCCGACGTGTCGCTGGACGTGTACGTGAAGGTGGACATCATCGTAGACCCCACCGGCCGCACCATCACCACCGAGGCGGACGACATTCAGGTGGGTGACCCGCTGGCCGTGCAGGAGAACGTGAACGGCGATACCCACGTGAAGACCCACATCGTGAAGGACGGCGCCATCGTCGATGAGAAGGATGCCGAGGTCGAGCGCACCTACTGGATCAAGGATCCCGGCTCGGAGGGAGCCGACGCCAAGGGCTGGCGGCCCTTGCGCCCCGAAGAGATGAACGAGAAGGGCGAGCCCATCCACGCTGGCTCCTACAAGGTGGAGTCCAAGAGCGTCTATAGCGTTACCGAGGACGGTACGACGGTGCAGGATTACGTGACCGGCGAGGCCACCTTCACCATCAAGCCCCGGGCCGTGGACGTGACGAAGCCGGCCCAGGCCCCGGACGATCCCGCGGCCCCCGATGCTACCCAGGATACCGAGGTCACCGACCCCGAGACGGGGGAGACGGTGACCGTGGCCGGGCGCGGTTGGTCGAAGGTCTATGATGGGACGCCCTATCTGGAGGGCGGCAACGTGTCCATGGCCGATGGCCTGGTCGGGAGCGCCTCGGCGTGGCTCTCCTTCGAGCGGGCCGAATTCGTCGCCAAGGACTCCGGCAGTCGGGATCTGGTGCTGCACGGTGTGAAGGTGAAGGGCCCCCAGGCGGCCGACTACCGCATCGCAGGGCTGGCTGCCGACGGCACCCTCACGGTCCAGGGCTCTATCGTGCCCCGCGACCTGGCCATTGCCACTCGCTGGTTCCCCACGGCGGGCACCGATCCCGTCTCGTGGGTGAAAAACGTGCCCCTGGCCGACCCCGCTGCCCCGGGTGCCCCCGTGGGCCGCTACAGCGATCTGGCCGCCTTCGACAGTGCGGCCGCCACCGACAGCGCCGACGACGGCGAGCACACCTGGCCTGTGGCGTGGCCTGCCTCTATGCTCGCTCCGGGCGATGACCCTGCTGTCGTGCTCGGCGCCCCCACCTTCTCTGCCGCCACGGCCGGCGGCTTGGCCCTGAACGCTGTGCGGCCCCAGCTGGGCACCTACGAGCTTCGGGCCACCTTCCCCGAGGTTTCCGAGGTCGGGGGCGTGCTGCTCACTGCCGATGGCAATTATCGCGTGACTCTGAAGCCGGCCGAGCTCGCCGTGACCGAGCGCATCGTAGTGGATCTCACCGAGGACGATCCCATCGACATCGTGCGCCCTGTGGAGCCGCCCAAGCCCGTGCCGACTCCGGTGACCAAGGACGACCTGGTCGACCTTGTCGAGGACAAGTTCGGACCCGATTCCAATGCCCCGGACGACAAGCGCATTCCCGAGGGGGTCGACCCGGTGGTCACTATCACCAAAGACGGCCTGCCCGTCGACGAGATCGATCCCTCCGAGCCAGGTAACTACGAGATCACCGTGACCTACCCGAGCCCCGATGGCACCGACTACGTGGCCGATATCGATTACGTGGTGGAGGAGAAGCCCGCACCTGCCCCAGCCCCGGGCCTGTTCACGGTGAGCACGCGGCTCGCTGGCGCCACCGAGGGAGCGACCATCACCCCCAGCCAGACCCTGACTGCCGGCTCTACGGCCACCATCACGTGGGCTGCCGGCCCCGATTGCTACGTGGCCTCGGTAAAGGTGGACGGCCGCCTGGTGGACGCTGCCGGTGCCCGTCAGGTGTTCGAGAAAATCGCCGCCAACCACGAGGTGGTGGTCACGCTGGCTCGCAACCCCATCATCGAGGGCAGCTCCACGGGCGGCTTCTACACGGTGACCGTGAACCGCTACGGGGCGGGGGCGGAGGTGAGCCCGAGCGCGGTGCTCTCCGCCGGGGCCGACGGACGCGCTACCTGGAAGGCCGTCGAGGGCTACCGCATCGCGGCGGTGTGGGTGGACGGCAAGGAACTGTCCGCTGCGGCCGTGGCCGCGGGCACCGTTGACTTCGCGAAGATCGCGGCCAATCATGTGGTGGACGTGTACACCGAGCGGGCCGACGGCGCGCCGGCGCTGAACCCCGATGACCACCGGGTGACCACCCAGATCAAGGGCGGCCCGGGCACTATCACCGGCAGCGGCACGGTGACCGCCGGCGGCGAGTACCACGTGGCTTGGCAGCCGGTCATCCAGACCGTGCCCGATGTGTCCGATCCCTCCTACGCCGTCTACGAGGTGGCGAAGGTGGAGGTGAACGGCGAGGAGGCCGCCGGTACCGACGAGCGCGAGCTGGAGCTCTCCAACATCAAGGAGGACAAGGCCGTCGTGGTCACCCTGCGGCCCGTGGTCTTCGACGTGGCCGTGCTCGCCTACGGGCCGGGGGCCGCTTCCGATTCCCGCACCCTGTTCAAGGGCCAGGGCTACGTTGACATTTCCGGCACTCCCGACGGGGGCGCCCATATCTCCTATATCGAGGTGGACGGCCTGCCCGTCTTCGACGAGCGCGTGCCCGCCGGCGCCCTGGCCACGGTGGCGGCCCTCTCCGATGCCGCCGCGGTTCTGAGCGGTACCGTGGGCGCCGCGGTGGGCTCGGCGGCCGACAGCGAAGCCGATGGGGTGGCGAGCCCCTTCGCCCTCGGGCCCGAGAAGGCTTGGGCCGATGAGGGCCCGTCGGAAGCCGTCGCCCTGGCGGCCGCGGCCGAGCCGGTGTTCCCCGCGCCGACCATCGAGCGGCGCCAGGCCGACGGGGCGGGACTCGACATGGGCATCGGCGGCATCGACCGCGACCACGTGGTGAAGGTGTACTTCGCTAAGGACGGCGAGCAGGCCAACCCCGACACAGTGAAGGACGTCGTGGACGTCACCGGCGGCGTGGAGGGCGGCCCGGGCTCGATCACCATCGGCGACGGCACCGGCTTCGTCGATCCCGACGAGGACCAGACCATCACCTGGAAGATCCCCGAGGGCTACGAGCCCACCGAGATCGTCGTGGGCGACCAGCACTTCCCCGTGCCGCCCGGCGCCACCGAGGTGGTCATCCCCGGAGGCACCCTTAAGCCCGGCGACCATGTGTCCCTCGTGGTGGAGAAGCGGGAGCCCGGCGACGAGACCGTGCCCTCGCGCACGCCCCGCCCCCAGGCTTCCGAGCAGCTGCGGGTGGAGACGTCCCTTATCGGCGGCGCGGGCACCATCACCGGCGGCTCGTCGGTGGACCGCGGCGGCAGCTACACCGTGGAATGGGCGCCCGCCCCCGGCTACCGGGTGGTGAAGGTCATCATCGACGGCGGCGAGCGCCCCGACCTGCTCGGCGCGGGCTCGTTCACCTTCGAGGACATCGGCGAGAACCACGCCATTCAAATCGTGCTGGAGCCCATTCCCGGCGCCGTTCCCGATGATTCGGCAAATCCCGACGATGGCTCGGGAAGCGGTTCGGCAAATGACGGCGATAGCGGCCCTGGTGGCGACGGGGACGATGACGCTACCAAGATCCGCCTCAAGCTGGCCCAGACCGGCGACGAGGGAACTGCGACGGCTGCCGCGGCCCTCCTCGCGGCCCTGACGGCCGCCGGCGCGGCCTGGATCGCCCGGCGATATGCGAAAATCGGGAGATAGCACCAACGAGCTTATCGGATGCTTCTTGAGAATTCCCAGGTAACACTGCAATTCCTGCCGCGGCGCAATTTCCCGATTTTCACGGGGCGAAGGTTGGCTATAATGGGCGTCATGTTTTCTCGCGAGCACATACTGTCGGCCTTCTCCGCGGCCGCTCCCATCATGCTGGGCTACGTGGCCATCGGCCTGCCCTGCGGCATCCTGTCCAACACCATCGGCCTGAACCCCTTGCAGGTGTTTCTGCTGTGCGCCCTGCTGTACTCGGGCGCCGGCCAGTTCATGATCTGCAACATGTTCCTGGCCGGGTCGTCGGTCGCCTCCATCACCGCCAGCGTGTCGCTGGTGAACACGCGCCAGATGCTCTACGCGGCCTCCTTCGCCCCCACCTGCGAGAAGACCCCGCGCTGGCTGGCGGCCCTGTTCGCCGCCTCGGTGACCGACGAGTCCTACGGCGTGAACACCCAGCACTTCGCCGAGGGGAACTGGTCGGTGGACCGGGCCCTCATGGTGAACCTGTTCTCCCAGAGCTCGTGGACCATCTCCAACGTCGTCGGCTGCGCCGTGGGGGCGGCGGTGGCCATTCCGGTGAATATCGCCGCCTTCGCCATGACGGCCATCTTCATCTGCCTGTTGGTCACCCAGAAGTTCACCTCCGCAAATATCATCGCCATGGCCGTGGCGGCCCTCGGCGTGTACGTGTGCAAGGCGGCCGGCCTCACGGGCCCGGCCATTCTCATCGGCGCCGTGGCCGGGGTGGTGTGCGCCATGGTCTTCGCCCTCACTGTGGGGAAGCGCGGCGCGACGACTGCGAATGCCCCGGCGGCCGTGGGCGCAGCAGCGGAGGGCGCCCGGTCCGCTGACGTGGCGGCGGAAGTCCCCTCGACCGAGGCCGTTCCGATGGAAGATGCCGCGGGGGAAGGGGAGCGCCGATGAGTTGGGATCAGTTCTGGGTCGTGCTCGTCGGGTGCGTGCTGGCCATGTGGGCCTGCCGCGTCATCCCGTTGTTCCTGTTGAAGGGCAAGGCCCTGCCCGAGAATCTGGAACGGGCGCTCGGCTTCATCCCTCCAGCGGCCTTCGCGGCCCTGGTGGCCAACGATCTCTTGAATCCCGGCATGTTCGATGCCGGCATCTGGCCGGCGGCCATTCCGCTCGTGGCGGCCATCGCCTGCGCCCTCGTGGCGGCCAAGACCAAGTCGCTGCTGTGGACGGCCGTGGCCGGCGTGGGGGTTTACGCCGCCCTGGCCTTCTTCGCAGTATAGGCGCGATTGTGGGCGTGATCCGCTTTCTCGGGCAGCACAAGGGGGCCGTGGCCCTCGTGATGCTGCTGCTCGCGGCCAAGGCGGCCTGCGATTTGGCCTTGCCGGTGTTCACATCCCAGATCGTGGACGTGGGCATCGCCCAGTCCGGCGTGGAAGATGTGGCCGAGCTGGAGCATCTGCGGGCGGCCGGGGTCGATCTCCTGCCGCGGCAGATGGCCTATCTGGGGCAGCTGGGGCTGCTTATGCTGGGGGTGGCCGCCGCGGCCATGGTCTTGGACGCGGCCGTTTCCCTCGTGGCCTCCCGCACCGGCGCCGCCATCGGTCGCGATGTGCGTCGACGGCTGTTCTCCCAAGTCGTGGCCTTCTCGGAGGGGGACATCAACCGTTTCTCGGCCGCCTCCCTCATCACCCGCGGCACCAACGACGTGGTGCTCATCCAGAACGTGTGCACCATGATACTGCGCATGGTGCTCTATGCTCCCATCCTCGCCATCGGTGGCGTGGTCATGGTGATGGCCACCAATCCCCAGATGGGATGGATTGTCGTGGTGGCCGTGGCGGCGGTGTTCGCGGTCATCGCCGTGCTGTTTCACTTCACGCTGCCCCGATTTAAGATGATGCAGAAGCTCATCGACCGGGTGAACCTCGTGGCCCGCGAGATGCTCACGGGGCTCTCGGTGGTGCGCGCCTTCAACCGCGACGGCTACGAGGAGGAGCGCTTCGACGAGGCTTCGGCCCGGCTCATGCGCACCCAGCTGTTCACCAACCGCGCCATGGCCGCCATGATGCCCGCCATGATGCTCGTCATGAATCTCACCTCCGTGGCCATCGTGTGGTTCGGTGCCGGGGCCGTGGGGGCCGGCACCCTTCAGACCGGCGACCTCATCGCCTTCATCACCTACGCCATGGTCATTATCATGGGCTGCCTCATGATGGGCATGATCTCCATCATGCTGCCCCGGGCCGACGTGGCCGCGGCCCGCGTGCGCGAGGTGCTGGAAACCGAGCCCTCGGTGCACGATCGGGAACGGGCGCGGGGGAGTGCCGACGGGGCTCCCGCCGGGACGGGAGCGGGACAGGGCGGCGGCCTCGCGGCGAAGGGGGAGCGGCTGCGGGCGGTTTCGCCCGTTGGCGCAACGGCGCAGGGCGCCGATCTGGAAGGGGGCGCCGCCACGCCTTCGCCCCTAGAAGCCGGCGGCGCGCGCATCGCCTTCGAAGGGGTGTCCTTCCGCTATGAGGACGGCAGCGAGCCGGTGCTCGAGGGCGTGTCGTTCACGGTGGAGCCGGGCGCTACGCTGGCCATCGTGGGATCCACGGGATCGGGGAAGTCCACCGTGTTGAAGCTCATCGAGCGCTTCTTCGACGTGAGCGCCGGGACCGTGACCGTGGACGGCATCGACGTGCGCCGGTGGCCCCAGGACGCGCTGCGGGCCTGCTTGGGCTACGTGCCCCAGAAGGCCTTTCTGTTCGAGGGCACCGTGGCCACTAACATCGCCTACGGGGATCCGAACGCCAACGAGGCGGCCATCCGGGCCGCCCTGGCTGCGGCCGAGGCCCTGGCCTTCGTGGAGGAGCGCGAGGAGGGTCTGGAGGCCCCCGTCGCCCAGGGCGGCGCCAACGTCTCCGGCGGCCAGCGCCAGCGTCTGGCCATGGCCCGGGCCCTCGTGCGGCGCCCGCGGGCCTATCTGTTCGACGACTCCTTCTCGGCCCTCGACTACGCCACCGATGCCCGGGTGCGCTCGGCTCTGACCGCCTACGCCGCCGGCGCCACGAAGATCATCGTGGCCCAGCGCATCTCCACGGTGCTCGGCGCCGACTGCATCGTGGTGCTCGAGGAGGGCCGTGTGGTCGGCCGCGGCACCCATGGCGAGCTCATGGCCGCGTGCCCGGCCTACCGCGAGATCGCCCTCTCCCAGCTCTCCGAGGCCGAGCTCGCCGCCGTCGGGATCGCCCCCGACATTCTCGCCGCAACCGTGGCGCCCGACCCATCGGCCCCTTCCGCAGCCGTCGCCGCGTCGCAGGCCGATTCCCCCTCAGCCGTCCCAGATGCCTCGTGCCGGGAAGGGGGTGCGCGATGAGCGGCCATCCCGGTTTCGTGCCCCGTCCCGGACGGGGTCCCGGTCGCGGCCATGGGCCGGCCGGGCGCATGATGGGCGGCGAGAAGCCCCTGAACCTCAAGGCCACCCTGCGCCGCATGCTCTCCTTCATGGGGCAGTTCAAGGGCCGTCTCGCCCTCGTGCTCCTGTTCGCCGTCGGATCCACCGTGTTCTCCATCGTGGGGCCCAAGGTGCTCTCCGAGGCCACCACCGTGCTCTTCGACGGCACCGTGGCCGCGGCGGCGGGTACCGGTTCCATCGACTACGCCGCCATCGGCCGCATCCTGACGGTCACGCTCGGGCTCTACCTGGCCTCGGCCGGATGCGCCTGGGTGCAATCGTGGATCATGAGCTACGTCTCCCAGCAGACCTGCTACCGCCTGCGCGATGCCATCGCCCGCAAGATCGAGCGCGTGCCCTTCGGCTACTTCGAGAAGAACTCCACCGGCGACACCCTCTCGCGCATCACCAACGACGTGGACACCCTGGGCCAGAGCCTGAACCAGGGAATCACCCAGCTCATCACCTCCTCGGTCACCGTGGTGGGCGTGCTGGCCATGATGCTGTCCATCAATGTAGCCATGACTCTGGTGGCCCTGGTCATGATTCCCGTGTCCATGGCCCTCGTTGTGGTCGTGGTGCGCCTGTCCCAGAAGCACTTTGTGGCCCAGCAGCGGCTGCTCGGGGCCTTGAACGGTCAGGTGGAGGAAACGTTCTCGGGCCATGCCGTGGTGAAGGCCTTCGGGCGCGAGGGGGCCACGGTGGAGGCCTACGAGCGGGACAACGAGGCCCTCTACGACGCCGGCTGGAAGGCCCAGTTCCTCTCGGGCCTCATGATGCCCGTGCTCGGCTTCGTGGGGAATTTGGGCTATGTGGCCGTGGCCGTGTCCGGAGCCTTCTTCGCCGTGGCGGGGGCCATCACCGTCGGCGATATCCAGGCCTTCATCCAGTACGTGAAGAATTTCACCCAGCCCATCACCCAGCTGGCCCAGGTGTCCAACGTGCTGCAATCCCTGGCCGCGGCCGCCGAGCGCATCTTCGCCTTCCTCGATCTGCCCGAGATGGACGAGGGCCCCTCGTCGGTGCTCGCCGCCGACCTGGCCAGCGATGTGGAGTTCGACCGCGTGCGCTTCGGCTACAGCCCCGATGCCCCGGTCATCCGCGACTTCTCGGCCCGGGCCGCCGCCGGGCGCACCGTGGCCATCGTGGGGCCGACGGGGGCGGGCAAGACCACCATGGTAAAGCTGCTCATGCGCTTCTATGATGTGGACGGGGGCGCCATCCGCATCGGGGGCACCGACATCCGGGATATGAGCCGCGCTGAGGTGCGGTCGCTGTTCGCCATGGTGCTCCAGGACACGTGGCTGTTCTCCGGCACCATCCGCGAGAACATCCGCTACGGGCGGTTGGACGCCACCGATGAGGAGGTGGAGGCCGCAGCCCGAGAGGCTTGCGCCGACCACTTCATCCGCACCCTGCCCGGCGGCTACGACTTCGCCATCAACGAGGACGGCACCAACGTCTCCGCGGGCCAGCGCCAGCTGCTCACCATTGCCCGGGCGCTTCTGGCCGACCGCCGCATGCTCATTCTGGACGAGGCCACCTCCTCGGTGGACACCCGCACCGAGCTGCGCATCCAGCAGGCCATGGATCGGCTCATGGAGGGCCGCACCTCTTTCGTCATCGCGCACCGGCTGTCTACCATCCGCCGCGCCGACCTCATCCTCGTCATGCGGGACGGCGACATCGCCGAGCAGGGAACCCATGAGGAGCTCCTGGCGGCCGGCGGCTTCTACGCCGATCTGTACGACTCCCAGTTCGCCGCCTGCAACGACCGCTTCGAGGATTGAGCGGGCCACGGTTGCGGAAAGGTAAAGGTTCTCTGTTGTTGCGCGGTCCCCGGTGCGGGGCGGCTTCCCATTGGCTATGATAGGCGTTCCGAATAAAGCCGACCGTCGCCGATTCGCCGAAGGAACGTCGAAATATTATGTCCATAGCGTCGCATTCCCCTGGAGTCCCCGTGAGTGAGGATGCCTGCGGGTCGTCCGCCCACCTGCCCGACGGCGTCTGCCGTGTGGCTGCGGGGGCCCTTGGGGCCACCCGCCTCATGGAGGGCGCGCCGACAACCGGTTCCGGCCGCGTGCTCGTGGCCGCCTTCGATTTCGACGGCACCTGCATCCGCGGCAACTCCCCGGTGCTCCTCGTGCGCCATCTAGCCCGCAAGCGCATGCTCGCCCCCTCGGTAGTGGCCCGCATCCTCGGTTGGGCTGCTTGCTACAAGGCGCGCCTGCCCCAGAACGAGAGCTGGGTGCGGGGGCTTGTGTTCCGCGCCTTCGCCGGCCGTCCCGTCGGCGAGGTGAACCGGTTCCTCTACGACTTCTACGATCGCTTCATCGATGAGCGCTTTCGCGCCGATGCCGAGGCGACCATGCGGGCCCACGAGGCCGAGGGCCATGCCGTGGTCTGCGTGTCGGCCACCTTCGAGCCCATCGTGGCCGCGGCCATGGAGCACCATCCTATCCAGTACGCCATTGCCACCCGCATGAAGGTGGACGAGGGGGGCCGCTACACCGACGAGGTGGCGGGGCTGCCCATCGAGGGCCCCGAGAAGGTAGCGGTGCTGAGCCGGTTCTGCGACGAGCAGTTCGGCGCGGGGAGCTGGGAGCTGGGCTGGGCCTACGGCGACCACCACTCCGACCGGTCGCTTTTGGCCGCCGCCCGCCATGCTTGCGCGGTCACGCCAGATCGCCCCCTCACGCGCACGGCTAACGCCGAGGGCTACGATATTCTCGATTGGTGATAAATGCCCCTAGGCAAGCGCACTTTTGTTCGATAAAATAGCGTCGACACACGATTCCGGGCCCAAGGGCCCGCAGCTTATGAGAGGTAGCAGCCATGTTTGAGAGAGACGAAGCGAACCCGCCTGCGTCCGGCGATCCGTCCGGCGCCCCGTCCGACTATCTGGCCCGGGCCGTGGCCGCCTGCGAGGCGGGCGACGCTCGGCTGGGCCTGCACCTGTACCTGGCCGCCTTCGAGCAGGCCTCGGAGGCGAGCGAGGTACCCTCGGAGGATGCCATCATGGGCCTCAAGCAGGCCTGGCGCGTGGCCTGCGCCACCAAGGAGCGCTCTTTGGCCGAGTACATCTTCGGGCGGCTCGAGCCCTATCTGTCCCATGACGAGGTGGCGGCCTGCACGTCCCAGCTCCAGGGTCTGGCTTTCGACCGCCTGGAGGAATTCGGCATCTCCCGCGACGACCTCGAGGAGATGTCCGAGGCTATCTCCCAGGATGTCATGGGCCTCATGGCCGCCCCGCCGCTCATCATCGGCGGCCCGGCGGCTCCGGCGGTGGCCCTGGCCGCCCCGCCTTCCTCGGAGCGGGACGTCCTCGAGCAGCCCGGGCCGCCTGTCGGTGCGCCCGAGGGCGGCGCCGAGCCCCAGCCGGTGGACATCTACACCTACGATACCGTGCCCGGCTACGGGGCCGTAGTGGAGCGCATGCGCTCCCTCGGCATCGGTCTGGCCGGCGACGCTTCCTTCGGCGAGTTCGTCGCCATGCTGAACGCCCGCCACGGTTTCGACGCCATGCCCATGGTGGACACCCTGCTGTTCTGCTCGCCGGCCCGGGAGGATGCGAGCCGCTTCATGATGGCCACCGTGGGCGAGCTGGGCCTGCCTGCCGTGCGCATGCGCATGGAGGAGAGCTTCCAGGGAGTGCCCATGCTCTGCGTGAGCGCCCAGGCCGCCGATGCCGACAAGCTGGCCGGGCTGCGCCGGGGCTTCGAGGGCGGCGGCGTGCTTGTGCTGGAGGATCTGGACCTGTGGGGCTCGCCTTTGTCCGAGGCCGCCGACGACATGGCCGGGCTTCTCATGGCCGCCATGTCCCGGGGAGCCCGCGAGGCGGTGAACCTCATCCGCCAGGCCGTGGAGAACCCCGACGTCTACGTGCTGGCCTCCGCCTCCTCGGCCGAGGCGGTGGATCCGTTCTTCCTTGACATGCTCTATCCCATCTCCTGCATCGATATCGACTATCCCACCCCGGCCGAGCGCGACGATATCTGGATGGATCTGGCTCGCAGCCACCCCTCCCTACGGGCCCTCAACCGCGACGAGCTGGTGCGCCTGTCGGCGAACCTGCCGCGCTACGATATCTACATGGCCGTGCGCGAGGCGCTGGAGGAGGCCTACAAGCAGGGTCTGGTGGAGCGCCGCTACCAGCCGGTCACCCGCGACAACCTCTTCGACAAGCTAGCCGCCTATCAGCCGCTGGACTCAGCGGAGTACGCCGAGCTGGAGAACGCCGTCATCTCGGACTTCGCCGCCGGCCTGGGCGAGCTGGAGGACCTGCTGTAACCGGCGGGAGGGAAGGGCGCGCAGTGGGGAAGATCGTAGAGCCGGCCTGGCCCGCGGGGGTCGAGCCGGTGGAGGCCTTCGCGGAGCGGATGCTCGCCCGCGGCGACGAGCTGTACCGTGCGCTGCCCTGGCGCCATATCGATGACCCCTACGCCGTGCTCGTGTCCGAGATCATGCTCCAGCAGACCCAGGTGGCTCGCGTGGGCCGCTTCTGGGAGCGGTTCCTCGCGGCGTTTCCCACGGTGGACGCCCTGGCCGCCGCAGCCGTGCCCGATGTGCTGGAGCTGTGGCAGGGGCTCGGCTACAACCGCCGCGCCCTGGCCCTGAAGCGCACGGCGGACCAGTGCGCCGCAGAAGGGGAGGGGCGGCTGCCCGACACCTATGAGGGGCTGCTGGCCCTGCCCGGCATCGGGCCGGCTACGGCCGCCGGGGTCATGGCCTTCGCCCATCAGGTGCCCGGGGTGTACGTGGAGACCAACGTGCGGGCCGTCTTCCTCCACGAACTGTTCCCCGACCGTGACGGAGTGTCCGACCGGGAGTTGGCGCCAACCGTGGCCGCCGCGGCCTTATGCGGGCCGGCTGCCGCCGATCCGCGCCGCTGGTACTACGGGCTGCTCGACTACGGGGCGCACCTCAAGGCCACGGGCGTGAATCCGACGCGCCGCTCCGCTTCCTACAGCCGCCAGTCCGCTTTCGAGGGATCGCGCCGCCAGAAGCGGGCCTGGATCGTGCGCCGGGTGCTGGCCGCCCCCGAGGGCAGCGAGGCCCCATGCGTGCTCGCCGAGCTCTCCGCCGCCGAGGCGGGCGCCGGGCGCCCGGCCGTGGATGAGGCGCTGTTCGCCTCTATCGTGGACGATCTGGTGGCCGAGGGCTTCTTCCGCCGCGAGGGCGCCCTCCTTATTCCCTGAAGGAGCTGCTGTGGGTATCATCGAACTGATTCTGACCGGCGTGGGGCTGTCCATGGACGCCTTCGCCGTGGCCGTGTGCAAAGGCCTTGGCATGCGGCGCATCCAGTGGGGCCAGGCCGTGGTCATCGCCCTGTTCTTCGGGGGTTTCCAGGCCCTCATGCCCCTTGTCGGATGGGCCGTGGGCAGCATGTTCTCCTCTTACATCACGGCGGTGGACCACTGGATCGCCTTCGGGCTTCTGGCTCTCATCGGTGCCAAGATGCTCTGGGACGCCTTCCATGAAGAGGGCTCTGACGCCCGCACCTGCAACCGCCAGTGCGCTACCTGCGCACGGCGCGGCACGGCGGCCTGCTCCGATGCTTTGGTGCCCCTGGATTTCCGGGAGCTCACCATGCTGGCCGTGGCCACCTCCATCGACGCTCTGGCCGTGGGCGTCACCTTCGCCTTCCTCGGGGTGAACATCGCCCTTGCCGTCGTCCTCATCGGCGTCACCACCTTCGCTCTGTCCCTCGCCGGCGTCGTCATCGGCAACCAGTTCGGCTCCCGCTTCGAGAAGCCGGCCGCCATCGCCGGCGGCATCGTCCTCATCCTGCTCGGCTGTAAGATCCTCTGCGAGCACCTCGCCGGCTAAGCCGCGCCGTCGAAGGGCCCTCGTCCCGCTCCGCTACCGGGCCGCCCCCCCCCTCGCGCCCCGCCGCGTCGCCGGCCCGTGCCGCTGCCTGAGGAGGGGGGGCGCTGTGGCCGCTCATCGCCGAAAAGGCCCGCATCCCGGCCGCCGCCGCCCGAGGGGAGCCCCGTGCGGGGCGCAGCGGCGGCGAAAGCGTTTATCATGGACGGCGATCTATTGGCATCCTGACAGACAAGGCTCGACCATGCTCTTCGACGACTCCATCGCCTTCCTCGGCCCGGCCGGCACCTACAGCAACGAGGCGGCCCTGCGCTTCGCCGCCCGCCTCGGCATCGCCGAGCCGCATCTGGTGGAGTGCACCTCCTTCGACGAGGTGTTCGACTGTGTGGACGGCGGCGTCACCCGCTTCGGCGTCGTGGGCAAGGAGAACTCGCTCGAGGGCCCGGTCACGGCCACCCTGGACAACTTCGCCTTCCGCACCGACGCGGTCATCTTGGCCGAGGAGGTCATCAATGTGAGCCACTGTCTGGTGGCGCATCCCGAGGCCGATCTGGATGCCATCGTGCGCGTGGCCTCGCACCCCCAGGGCATCGCCCAGTGCCGCCGCTTCCTGGCCACCGAGCTGCCCGGCCGGACCACCCTGGCCGTGTCCTCCACGGCCGAGAGCGCCCGTCTGGCCGCGGCCGACCCCACCTGTGCCGGCATTTCCAACGCCTTGGCCGCCGAGATCCACGGGGCCCGAGTGCTGCGCCGCGCCATCCAGGACAACCCGGAGAACCAGACCGCCTTCGCCCTGGTGGGCCGCCTCGCCGACGCCGAGCTGCTGACCGGCGAGCGGCATAAGACCTCCCTGGCCCTCTTCCTACGGGCCGACAAGCCCGGCGCCCTCCAGATGATCCTCTCGGAGTTCACCTACGCCGGCATCAACCTCACCATGCTGCAATCGCGCCCCACCAAGCGCCAGCTGGGCGATTACATGTTCTTCGTGGAACTGGCCGGCTCCATCCACGACATCGACGTGCAGACGGCCCTCGAGTGCCTGCGCCTGAAGCTGCGCGACGTGAAGGTGCTCGGCAGCTATCCCATCGAGTAGGGCGATCCCTCCATTTTCCTTGTTCACCGCCGCCGTTCCGGACCCCGGGTTGCATAAGGAGCCAGCTCTCGTTGCCAGCAGCGGTCGGAAAAATCTGCGAGCGGCGTGGGCTTTCACCTTCCTTGTTACCCGCGTGATACTGCGTAACATTTTCCAACCGTTGGTAGAATGTTTCGCAGCCATCGGTGCTTCGCGGAGTGAATAGGTCGCCAATAAGGATAATCTTAAGCCCGCATGTAAGCGAGACGAGAACACCTATAAGGAGGTGTACGCATGGAAAATCAGGCAACGATGTCAGAGTTCGACAGCATCCTTGCCTCGCGTGGCGTGTCCCGCCGCAGCTTCATGAAGCTGTGCGCCGGCATCGCCGCCGCCGCGGGCCTGTCCCCGCTGGCGGTCCCGCGCGTGGCGAGTGCGCTCGAGGAGTCTGTTATCGGCGCAACGTCCGGTGACCTCTACCCGGTCATCTGGATCGAGGGCGCGTCCTGCACGGGCTGCACGGAGTCCTTCGCCCAGGTGGAGACTCCCGACGTGGCTTCCGTGGTGCTCGACTTGATCTCCCTGAACTACTCGGAGACCCTGTCGGCCGCTGCCGGTCACTCCGTGGAGGAGGCCAAGGCCCAGACCATCAAGGCGGGCAACTACATCCTCATCTACGAGGGTGCCGTGCTGGAGGCCTTCGACGGCAACGCCCTGCGCGTGGCCGGCGAGGTCGGAACGGCCGCCCTGGTGGAGGCCGCCGAGAGCGCCAACGCCGTCGTGGCCGTGGGCTCCTGCGCCGTCAACGGCGGCTGGATGGCCGCGGCCCCCAACCCGGCCCAGGCCCTCGGCGTCCAGCAGTACCTGGAGAAGGTCGGCGTGGCCACTCCGGTCGTGAACGTGCCCGGCTGCCCGGTGAACCCCGAGTGGGTCATGTCGGTGCTGGTGGACGTCGTGGTCATGAAGGACATGGACCTGCTGCTGAACCGCCTGAACGACTTCAACATGCCGGGCGACCTGTTCGACCAGACCATCCACGACAACTGCGAGCGTCGCGGCCACTTCGAGAACGGCGAGTTCGTCTACGAGTTCGGTTCCGAGGAAGAGGCCCTGGGCTACTGCCTGTATCCCGTGGGCTGCAAGGGCCCCCAGACCCGCGCTCTGTGCGGCGTCACCCTGTGGAACAACCGCCGCAGCTGGTGCGTCCAGGCCGGCGCCCCCTGCGTGGGCTGCTGCGAGTCCAACCCGCACAACCCCGGCGACAACTGGGTCGAGGTGAACACCCCCTTCTACAAGCGCATGCGCGACCTGCGCATCGGCCCGCTGAACCTGCAACCGACCACCATCGCCGTGGCTGTCACGGGCCTGGTGGCGGCCGCCCTCGTGGTGCACGGCTTCGGCATGAAGGCTTCTGGCCGCATGGACGGCGGCGCGCCCTTCGAGAAGATCCGCAAGTGGGACGCCAAGCATCCCGACCGCGAGGTCGGCACCTACGCGGACCCGGTCAGCGGCGGCCCGGTCCTCGACGAGGAGCTCGTCCACAAGAACGCCGATCCCCGCAACAACGACTAGAGAAGGAGGTGAGCTGACTTGACACGTTCCGTTATCGATCCCATTACCCGCATCGAGGGCCATCTCCGCGTCGAGATGGAAGTGGAGAACGGCAAGGTTGCCGACGCCTGGGTTTCTGGCGGCTGCTTCCGCGGCATGGAGCTCGTTGTGCAGAACCGCACTCCCGAGGACGCCGCTCAGATCGTCGAGCGCATCTGCGGCGTGTGCCCCGTGTCCCACGCCCATGCGTCGTCCATCGCCGGCGACAAGGCCTACGGCATCACGATCTCGAACAACGCCCGCATCATCCGCAACCTGCTGGAGGGCGCGCAGTTCCTCCACAGCCATATCCTGTGGCTGTACAACCTGGCGGCTCTCGACTACGTCAACCCGCTGAACGCCCTTGAGGCCAACGTGGACGACGCCTACGGGCTCGCCCTGGAGAAGGGCCTGGCCCTGCACTCCGACCTGAACCAGCTCTACGATAAGCTGGGCGCCTTCGCCCAGAACGGGCAGCTGTCCATCTTCTCGGGCAACTGGTTCGAGGCTGACGGCGGCAAGGCCTACGTGGACGCCCCCGAGGCCAACCTGATCCTGACTTCCCATTACCTGGAGGCCCTGAAGATGCAGGCCCGCGCCTCCGAGATGGCGGCCCTCCTCGGCGGCAAGATGCCCCACGTGATGACCTCCATTCCCGGCGGCAACATGTGGGTGCCCACCGAGTCCAAGCTCGACGACCTTCTGGCCATGGCCATCGAGGTGCGCGACTGGGTGAACGACACCGTGCTGCCCGACACCCTCGTGCTGGCCGAGCTGTATCCCGAGGCCATGACCTTCGGCAAGGGCTGCGGCCGCTATATCGCCTGGGGCGTGTTCGAGGGCCAGGGGTGGCCCTACGGCGACGACTACATCGAGCAGATGAAGAACCGCTACCTGCCCATGGGCGTGCTGGACGAGAAGTTCGGCGTCACCGACGTGCAGGAGAACCTCATCCAGGAGTACATGGGTCATTCCTGGTACCAGGGCGACGACACCTACACTTCGCCCTACTTCACCACCGACCCGGACTTTACCGAGTACGATGTCAAGGATCGCTACACCTGGGTGAAGTGCCCCACCTACGACGGCAAGCCGATGGAGGCGGGCTCCATGTCCCGTATCTTCGCGGCCTACGTGCGCGGCGTGCCCTTCATCAAGGAGAACGTGGATGCGGTCCTGGGCCTGCTGGGCGCGAAACCGGGCGATCTGTCCGCCTTCCAGAACACGCTGGGCCGCACGGCCATCCGCCAGATCGAGACCATGTACGTGGCCGATCTCATGGTGGAGTGGGTCACCGAGCTGGCCGAGGCCATCAAGGGCGGCGATTCCGAGTACTTCCGCGCTCCCGAGCGCACCACCGGCGAGGGCTCCGGCTTCTGGGAGGCCCCGCGCGGCGCGCTGTACCACTCCGAGAAGGTGGTGGACGGCAAGATCGAGGGCTACCAGATCATCATCCCGTCCACGTGGAACCTGGCGCCCATCAACGCCAAGGGCGAGCACGGCCCGCTGGAGCAGGCGCTCATCGGAGTGCCCGTGGCCGACATCGAGATGCCCATCAACGCCCTGCGCACGGTCCACTCCTTCGACCCCTGCACCGCCTGCGCCGTGCACGTCACCGACCGCGCCACTGGCAAGCACTTCGAGACCGTCACCAGCCCTTGGGGGGTGAAGTAAGATGGCCCATCTCGCACACTACCGTGAGGCCCATCCGCTCGTGTTCGTCATCACCCACTGGATCAACCTGGTGGCCATGGTGATGCTGATCCTGACCGGCTTCCTCATCCACTTTCCCTTCCTGCCCTTCCTCATGGGCATCGCCCGCGGCTGCCACCTGTTCTTCGGCTTCGTGCTGTTCTTCAACTGCATTGCCCGCGTGATCATGGCCTTCTTCGTGAAGACCTCGCCCACGGGCGGCACGCGCCAGCAGGTGACCGACTACAAGACATGGCTGCCCCAGAAGGACAACCGCCATCAGGCCCTCGAGTGGATCAAGTACTACCTGTTCCTGAAGAAGGACCATCCGCTCGGCGCCAAGCTCGGCGTGCCGCAGAAGATTAGCTACCTGCTGATCCCGGTGCTCATTATCGTGATGTTCTGGACCGGCCTGTGCCTGTGGGGCGTGACCATGAACGTGCCCGTGTTCGCCGCGACGACGAACCTCGTGGGCGGTCTCATGTCCATGCGCATCATCCACTACTTCATGATGTACGTGTTCATCATCTTCATGTTCATCCACATCTACCTGGCGAACGTGGAGGGCTTCGAGCCCACCAAGCTCATGTTCATCCACAAGGAGCACGGTGGCCTGGTGTACGACCCCGACCTGCACAACATCGTGGGCGAGGACCACGACGTGCACTAGGGCGCACGACCGCAAGCACGCTTGGAAAGGGCGATCTCTTCGGAGGTCGCCCTTTCCTTTTGCGGCTCGCCTCGGTCGGAGACGGCGGGTATTCCGATTCGCTCGGCAGTCCTCGCTTTGGAGAACAGTCCACTGGACTGTTCTCGTCGCTGCGGAACTCGCTCGGTCGGAACACCCGCCGTCTCCTCTATGCTCTTTCGCGGTTGACTGTTGGTGCCAATCCGTCAACAAGGGTGAGCGTCCCCGTCAGGGTTGCGCTATGATGGGCGATACTGTTTTCGCCCCTCCCTGTCTTGCGGAAAGGAACGTCTTCCGTGCGCAACGTGTTGAAGATCCTGCGACGCGACTTGCTGCGCCTCGTTCGCACCCCGGCGGCCCTCGTGGTGGTCGTGGCCCTGCTCGTCCTGCCCTCGGTGTACACCTGGTACAACGTCATCGGCTTCTGGAACCCCTACGACAACACCGGCAACCTCACGGTCTGCGTGGTGAACCAGGACGCGGGGGGCTCCTCCGATCTGACGGGCGAGATGAACGTGGGCGACAAGATCGTCGATCAGCTGCACGAAAACACACAGCTGAAATGGGAGTTCACCGACTATGACAGCGCCATGGACCAGGTGCGCTCGGGCGAGGCCTACGCTGCCTTCGTCATCCCCGAGCAGTTCACCGCCGATCTGCTCACCCTGACCACGGGCGACTTCACCCAGCCGAAGCTGGAGTACTACGTGAACGAGAAGGCAGGTCCCGTCTCGCCCAAGATTACCGACACCGGCGCCACCACCTTGGACGAGACGGTGAACTCCACCTTCGTGTCCACGGTGACCGACGTGGCGGTGGGTGCCATCGACGAGGCTGTCGACGACTCCCGCGCCTCGGCCGACGAGACCCGCTCGCGGGCGGCCGAGAAGCTGTCGGCGGCCATCGGCGCGGTGGGGGATGCGCGCAGCACCCTCGCGAAGATCGGCGAGACCGCCAAGGGCGCCCAGGAGAAAGCCGACGCGGCCCGCGAGGCCCTCGGGCGCGCGGGCGAGGGGATTGATGCGGCCGGCGGAACCCTCGCCGAGCTCAAGGAGACCTCCGCGGGCCTGCAGCAGACCCTGGCCGACTTCTCGGCCTTCGCTGCCCCGGCCTTCGGCAAGAGCCTCACAGCCGCCACGGACGCCTCAGCGCGCGCCCTCGAGGACCGCTGCGGCGCTGCCCGAGGGGGCCGAGCGCGACGCGCTCGCGGCTTTGGCCGACACCCTCGACGAGCGCAGCGACGCGGCGGCCGACACCCTCTCCTCGCTGTCGGGCCTCGCCCAGCGCACCGAGGACACCTCGGGCGCCGTCGGCGACGCGGCCACCGCCCTCGACGATGCCGTGAGCGGGGCCACCGGCTCTGCGGGCTCCTACGCCGCGGGCCTGTTCGGCACCACGCTGCCGGCGGTCGACGACGCCTTGGAGGCGCTCTCCTCCACCGCCGCCGCCCTGGATGCGTCCCTGGGCGACCAGCGGCTGCTCGTAGAGCAGACCGGTCTTGTGATCGACCAGCTGGACGCCACCATGGACACGGCGCGCTCCACCGTCGAGCAGACCGACCAGCTCTTCGAGGGGATAGAGTCGGAGCTGGGCCTGGTGTACAACGACGTGCAGGCCTTCGGCGCCTCCGATGCCCTTGCGCGCCTGTTCGGGGCCGACGGTCTTAATGCCGAGAAGATCGCCGGCTTCATGGCCTCGCCCACCGAGGTGATCACCGAGTCGTTGTACCCCCTGAATGCCTACGGCAGCGCCATGGCCCCGCTGTTCATGAACCTCACCTTCTGGATCGGCGCCTTCATGCTGCTCGTCATCATGCGCCAGGAGGTCGACGGCGAGGGCATCGAGAACCTCACGCTCGGCCAGCGCTACTGGGGCCGCTTCCTCCTGCTCGCCGCCATGGCGGTGCTCCAGGCGGTCATCTGCTGCGCCGGCGTGCTCGCCATCGGGGTGCAGGCGGCCAGCGCCTTGGCGCTCTTCGCGGCGGCGGTGTGCGCGTCGCTCTCGTATTTGGCCATCATCTACGCCCTGTCGGTCACCCTCCAGCACATCGGGAAGGGCATCTGCATCATCCTCGTGTTCGCCCAAATTCCCGGGGCCACGGGCCTCTATCCCATCGAGATGACCTCCGGTTTCTTCCAGGCCATCTACCCGGCCTTCCCCTTCACCTACGGCATCGGCGCCATGCGCGAGGCCATCTGTGGCTTCTACGGCGCCCAGTACGCCGCCGACCTGGCCGTGCTCGCCCTGTTCTTCGTGGCCTTCACGGCCTTGGGGCTGCTCCTGCGGCCGCTCATGGCGAACGTGAACCGCATGGTGGCGCGCCAGGTGCGCGAGGGCGGCCTGTTCAACGGCGAGGACGTCGATATTCCCGTGCGCCCCTACCGCATCTCCCAGATCCTGCGGGCGCTCGCCGACAAGGACGCCTACGGGCGCGCCCTCAAGGAGCGCTACGCCCGCTTCTCGCGCTGGTATCCGCGGCTCATGAAGGGGGCCATCGTCGCCGGCATCGCGGTGCCGGTGGCCCTGGCGGTGGTGTTCGCGCTCACGCCGGCCGAGAAGGTGTGGCTGCTCACCGGCTGGCTTCTGTGGATGATCCTTTTGTTCGTGGCCCTCGTCGTCGTGGAGAGCCTGCGCTTCAGCTTCGAGCGCCAGATGAGACTCGAGTCCATGTCGGACGCGAGCCTGCTCGACCTGTACGACGCCTCGGTCACGGTGGCGAGCGCCGCCGATCTCGATGCCGGCGCGGGTACCCCGACCCGCGGGCGGGATGCGGCCGCGGCGGCCCCCAAGCGCGTCGCCGACGCGGACGGGGCCGGCGAGCGGCCGGCGCCGGAAGGGGATGCGGCCGCGAAGGGGGGTGAGGGCCGTGGATAACATCCTGCGCATCGCCCGGGCCGACTTCAATCGGCTCTCGGCCAACGTCATGTCCATCATCATCGCCGTGGGGCTCGTCGTCGTGCCGTCGCTGTTCGCCTGGTACAACATCATCGCCTGTTGGAACGTCTTCGACAACACGGGCAGCCTCACCGTGGCCGTGGCCAACACCGACGAGGGCTACAAGAGCGACCTGGTGCCCCTTCGGGTGAACGTAGGGGATCAGGTGGTCAGCGCCCTGAGGGCCAACGACCAGATCGACTGGGTGTTCACCGACGAGGAGGACGCCATCGACGGGGCGCGCTCGGGCCGCTACTACGCCGCCGTGGTCATCCCGCCGAGTTTCAGCCGCGACATGCTCACCTTCTACACCGCCGACGCCCAGCACGCCGACATCGTGTACTACACCAACGAGAAGAAGAGCGCCATCGCCCCGAAGATCACCGACAAGGGCGCCGATTCGGTGTCCTATCAGATCAACGCTGTGTTCGCCGAGACCCTCTCGGAGGTGTCCCTGTCCCTGGCGGAGTCGGTGTCCACCTTCGCCGATTCCGAGGACTGGGACGGCCGGATCGCGGAAGTGGCCGATCATGTGCGCGACATGGCCGGGGCCGTGGACGACACCGCCTCGGTGCTTTCGCTGTACAGCTCGCTCGCCCAGGCCTGCCAGAGCCTGGCCGACGACTCGGCCGCTCTCGCCCAGAAGGCCGCCTCCACCGTGGATGGCACGCTGGACGCGGCCACCTCCCAGGCCGGCGCGGTGCCGGCGACGGTGGACGCCCTCAAGGGCTCGGCCGCCCAGCTCTCCGATGCCCTCGAGCAGAGCGCCGCCGGCTTCGACGATGTGGAGGGGAAGGTGGACGCCCTGTTCGCCACCGCCTCCGAGGACGTGGGCGCAGCCGCCGCCGATCTGCGCGAGCATGCCGAGACCCTCGATGCCCAGACATCTCTCTACCGCCAGGCCGCCGACGCGCTTGCGGGCCTGGCCGGGCGCGTTCCCGAGGCGCTGCGCCCGAACCTGGAGGCCTTTGCGTCGCGGGTGGGGGCCGTGGCCGATATGTCCGCCTCCATGGCCGAGAGCCTGCGGGGCGCCGCGGACAAGCTGGAGTCGGGGGATGCGAATATCGCCGAGGAGCGCGACCAGGCGAGGGCCGACGCGGCGGCGGCCCGCGAGCAGATCCGGTCCATGCGCGACGACTACGCGGCCAACGTGGCCCCGGGTCTTGAGGAGCTGGCCGCCGGCGCGGGAGAGGCCGCCGAGCGCATGGGGGCCATCGTGGACGATCTGCGCGGCACGGGCGACGAGCTGGCCGGGGCTGCCGACTCGGCGTCCGAGGCCATGGACTCCACCTCCGAGAAGATCGCCGAGGTGGCAACCAAGCTCTCCGCAGCCGCCGAGGACCTGCGCACCATGGCCGCCGGCATCGACGAGGCCCTCGCCTCGGGCGATCGGGAGGCCCTGCGCGCCGTGCTCGGGTCGGACGTGGACGTGCTCTCCAGGGCCCTCGCCATGCCTGTGGGCCTCGAGCGCATCGCGGTGTTTCCCGTAGAGAACTTCGGCAGCGCCATGGCTCCGCTCTACACCACCCTCGCCCTGTTTATCGGCTCGCTGCTCATCCTCGTGGTGGTGCGCCCGAAGGTGTCGTCGGCCGAGGCGCGCACGGCGGGTCTTAAGGACGCGAAGCCCCGCCAGCTCTTCTTGGGGCGCTTTGCCGTCATGGGCGGCATCTCGCTGGCCCAGACCACCGTTATGGGCCTGGGCAACTGGCTGTTCCTCGGGGTGCAGGTGGCCGAGCCTGTCCTGTTCATGATCTGCTTCTGGGGCGCCGGCCTCGTGTTCACCTTCCTCATCTACGCGCTCGTGGCCGCCTTCGCCAACCTGGGGAAGGCCATCGCCGTGCTGCTGCTCATCGTGCAGGTGACCGGCTGTGGCGGCTCCTTCCCGCTCCAGCTTCTGCCCGGCTTCATCCAGGCCATCAGCCCGTGGTTGCCCGCCACCCACGTGGTGAACGCCATGCGCGCGGCCATGATGGGCCCCTACGGCAACGATTTCTGGGTGCAGATGGGCGAGCTAGCCCTTTTTCTCGTTCCCGCCGCCCTTCTGGGCCTCGTTCTGCGCAAGCCACTGGAAAAGTTCATGGAGTGGTACGTGGAGCAGGTAGAATCATCCAAGTTAGTTGGATGAGAAGGAGAAGCCCATGGCGCTAACCGACGAGCAGATCGCCGAGGAAGAGAAGTTCTTGCGGGGGTTGCCCCGGGTGAATGTGGG
This sequence comes from Adlercreutzia muris, assembly GCF_008831045.1. Taxonomy (GTDB): domain Bacteria; phylum Actinomycetota; class Coriobacteriia; order Coriobacteriales; family Eggerthellaceae; genus Adlercreutzia; species Adlercreutzia muris. The sequence goes on along the minus strand of NZ_WAJS01000019.1, from coordinate 29,640 downwards.
GGCGCTGTTTTTGGCGCCGGTGTGGGGGCCGGCCCACGGCATCTGGGCGGCGTTCCTGTTCTTCGTGGCCTGGCTGTTCGCGGACAACGTCATCTACGCCGCCGTGACCGAGCCGACAGCGCTGTCGGTGGTGCTGGCCGTGGTCATGACCGCGGCGCTGGTGGGCGCCACCGTGGTGTTCGCCATCGTGTCGCAGCCCTTGGCGGCCCATCGGGCCGAGAACCTGGGGGAGAGCCGCGAGCACTACCTGCGCCGCCAGCGGGTGTGGGCCGTGGTCTCCGTGGTGGCGGCCGTTATCGTGGTGGCCCTGGCCACCTGGTACAACCTGGAGTTCCGCCCCCTTGCGGACGCGGCCGCGGAAGCTGCCGCTCAGGCTGGCGGTGCCGCATGAGCGCGCCCGACGGCGAGCGCGGGGCCCGGCCGGTGGCTAACGCTCCCGAAGGGGTTGCCGACGTGACGGCCTGTCCCGCACGGAAAGCCTGCGCCGCCCCCGATCCCTCGCGTACGGCGGCGGTGTTCTTCGTGGGCAACCGCCTCATGTTGGACGACGGGGTGGGGCCGGCGGCCTACGACGAGATCGTGGCCGCCTACGATATTCCCGACAACGTGACCCTGCTCGATGTGGGCTGCATGGCCCTGGACATGCTGTCCTATGTGGATCGCTGCGACCTCATCCTCACCGTGGATGCCGTGGACGGCACGGGCGATGCGCCCGGCACCGTCTACCGCTTCGAGCCCGAGGCCATGGCGCGCCATTCCGGCCCCGAGGCGTCGCTGCACGACCTGAAGCTCGTGGATCTCTTCGATGCCGCCAGCCTGATGGGCTACGAGGCCGAGGGCTATTGCTTGGGCATGCAGGTGGGAAATCCCTCGCCCGAGCAGTTCTGTGTGGGGCTCACGCCGGAATGCGCGGCAGCTCTGCCCCTTCTCGTGGAAACCGTCGTCGCCGAGCTTTCCCGCCGCGGGTTCCCGCTTACCCGCAAGGACTAGCCCCACTGGCCGCGGGTGGGGCACAGGTCGCCCACGATGCAGTCGGCGCAGCGGGGGTTGCGGGCGCGGCAGAACTCGCGGCCGAAGTGTACCCACTGGTGGTTGATGAACAGCCACTGGGGGCGCGGGTAAACCTTCAGTAGGATGTCCTCCACCTTCTGGGGCGTGTCGGCCGAGGGCCCGGCCAGCTTCAGACGATGGGCGATACGGTAGACGTGGGTGTCAACGGCGATGCCCTGGGGGTCCTTGAACGCCTCGCACATCACACAGTTCGCCGTCTTGCGGCCCACGCCCGGCAGCTTCTGCAGCGCGTCCACGTCGGCGGGAATCTCGCCGCCGAAGTCGGCCATGACGGTTTGGGCCAGGGCCACGAGGTTCTTCGCCTTGCTGCGGAAGAACCCGAGCGAGCGGATGATCTCGGCGATGGCGGCCGGGTCGGCGGCGGCCATGTCGGCCGGGGTCGGGTAGGCGGCGAACAGCGCCGGCGTGGTCTTGTTCACGGCCGCATCGGTGCACTGGGCCGACAGCACCACGGCCACCGTGAGTTCGAAGGGGGTGGTGTAGTCCAGCGACGCCTTGCCCGGCCCGTAGTGGGCGAACATGCGCTCCTCGACGGCCGCCGCCCGCTCACGCTTGCTCGCCAGAGATTCCCGTGCCATGATCGCTCCTTGTCGCCGCTTACCGCATCGTTACCGTTGGGGATTCCCCGCGGATTCCCGTTTCCGTTATGAAGTACACTGTAGCAAACCGCGGCCGCCTTGTTGGGCGGCTTTTCGGGTTTCCACGAACGACCGCCCCTGCGGCCCCGCGCCTTTCCGGCGACGGAGCCGCGGCTGACGAAAAGAGATTGCCGTGCTCATCGATGCGCTTGCCTTCACCTTGGAGAAATCGGGCTGTCTGGAGGCATTCTGGGGAAAGCTGGACGACGGCACCGACGCCACGCTGGGCGTGGCCGCCTCGGCCCGCCCCTTCCTCGCGGCGGCCCGCTTCGCCCACAGGCCCCAGGCCACGCTCGTGGTGGTGGCCGGGGAAGACGCCGCCGTGGCCTTCGCCCGCCAGGTGGCGGCCTTTCTGGGGGAGGAGCGGGTGCTGCGCTTCCCCGAGCGGGCCGACGTTCCCTTCGCGCCGAAGAAGCCCGACGCCCGGGTGGTCGCCCAGCGCATGGAGGCGGCCTGGGCGCTGCAGTCGGCGCGGCCGGTCGTGGTGGTGGCCAGCGCCCGGGCCCTTCTGCGCCTCATGGCGCCGCCTTCCGCCATGGCCGCGCGCCCGCTGGTTTTGCGGGCCGGCGCGGAATTGGACGCTATGGGCATTCCCGGCGTGACCGAGCTGGACGACCTGCCCCGGGCCCTGGCAGCGGCCGGCTACGCCGATACCGGCGAGCTGGACGGGCCGGGCACCTTCGCCCATCGCGGGGGCACGCTGGACGTGTTTCCCGGCAATCTCGCCTATCCGGTGCGGCTCGACTTCTTCGGCGACGAGTTGGACGAGATCCGCCGCATCGTGCCGGCCACGGGCCAGACTATCGCCTCGCTGCCGAGTGTGGAGGTGTACCCGGTCTCGGAGTTTCCCACCTCGCCCCAGGCCCTGGCCGACGCCCGGCGCGCCCTGGAGAAGCCGGCGCTCACGAACCCGGCCCTGCGCGACGTGCTGGAGAAGATGGAGGGCGGCCTCGTGTTCGAGGGCGCCGACGTGGTTCTGCCCTACCTGTACAAGGAGCCGGTGACCCTGGGGGCCTATGCCGGCGCGGGCACCATGTGCGCCCTTATCGAGCCGCGCTCGCTCTTCGACGATGCCTCCCACGGCGCCGACGACCTGACCGAGCGTGCGCGCGGCACGAACATCGCCCTTTCCGGCCTGTACGCGAGCCCGGCCGCCATGGACTTCGGCGGGGCCGTGCGCGCCACCTACGTGTCCATCATGCGCGTGGGCGGCGAGCTGGACGACGAGCTGCCGGTGAAGCGCGTGGACGTGGCCGGCGTGCCCGACAAGATATTCGGGAAGCTGAAGAGCCTGACCGAGGATCGCTACACCGTGGTGTTCTCCGCGCCGAACTACCGCGCGCGCGAGACCATGCGCCACGCCATGGTGGATCACGGCATCCCCATCCAGATTTTGAAGCCGGAGAATCTCGACGATGGTAATAGTGCGGCGGCGGTCGGGCGGAGCGTCCCGCGCGCAGATTCCGCAGACTCGGAAAAAGAGGGGTACAATTCTGACCCCTCTTTTTCCGAAAGCGAGGACTGCCCGAGCACGGGATGCTCCGCCCGACCGCCGCTTGACGGGCCTCAAAGTGCCGACGCCGACACCCCCGCCCAGGCCAAGCGCCGGCTGCGCCGGGGCGTGGTGAACATCGTGGACAACGACATCCCCCTCGGCATGATCATCCCCAAGGCGCACCTCGCGCTTGTGAGCGCGGCCGATACCCAGGGCTCGCGGGCCGCCAGTCGCGCGGCGCGGGTGTCGGTGGACGTCACGGAGGTCACCTTCCCCTTCAAGCCGGGCGACTACGTGGTGCACGCCGCCCACGGCATCGCCTTCTTCCGCGATCTGGTGCGCCGCGAGGTGGACGGCACCGAGCGCGACTACCTGCAGCTGGAATACGCCGAGGGCGACAAGCTGTTCGTGCCCACAGAGCAGCTGGACCGCGTAACCCGCTACGTGGGGCCCGAGGGGGCGAGCCCGCGGCTCACGCGCCTGAACACGAGCGACTGGTCGCGGGCGCTCGCGAAGGCTCGCAAGGCCACCAAGAAGCTCGCCTTCGACCTGGTGGACGTGTACGCCCGCCGCGCCGCCACCCAGGGCTTCCGCTTCAGCCCCGACACCCCCTGGCAGCGCGAGATGGAGGAGGCCTTCCCCTACCAGGAGACGCGCGATCAGCTGGCGGCCATCGCCGACGTGAAGGCCGATATGGAATCGGCCCGGCCCATGGACCGTCTCATCTGCGGGGACGTGGGCTTCGGCAAGACCGAGGTGGCCCTGCGGGCCGCGTTCAAGGCCACCCAGGACGGCAAGCAGGTGATGGTGCTGTGCCCCACCACCATTCTGGCCCAGCAGCACTACACCTCCTTCAAGGACCGTTTCGAGCCCTTCGGCGTCACCGTGGAGGTGCTCTCGCGCTTCCGCAGCGCCGAGCAGCAAGCCCGGGCGCTCGAGGGCTTCGCGTCGGGCGAGGTGCAGGTGCTCGTGGGCACCCACCGGCTGCTCTCGCGCGACGTGAACCCGCACGATCTGGGCCTGGTGATCATCGACGAGGAGCAGCGCTTCGGTGTGCAGCACAAAGAGCAGATGAAGAACTTGCGCGAGTCCATCGACGTGCTCACGCTGTCGGCCACGCCCATTCCCCGCACCATGCAGATGTCGCTGTCGGGCGTGCGCGACATGTCGCTCATCCTCACGCCGCCCGACGAGCGGCGAGCGGTGGAGGTGCACGTGGGGGAGTGGGACCCCGACGTGGTGAGCGCCGCCATCCGCTACGAACTGGCCCGGGGCGGCCAGGTGTACTACGTGAGCAACCGGGTGCGCTCCATCGACGAGGCGGTGGACCGCGTGCACGCCGCGGCCGGCGAGGCGCGGGTGGGGGTGGCCCACGGGCAGATGACCAAGGAAGAGCTGGAGCGCGTGATGGAGGAGTTCGCGGCCGGCGAGCTGGACGTGCTCGTGGCCACCACCATCATCGAGAGCGGTATCGATAACCCGCACACCAACACGCTCATCATCGAGGACGCCCAGCGCCTCGGCCTCGCCCAGATGTACCAGCTGAAGGGCCGCGTGGGCCGCTCGTCGGTGCAGGCCTTCGCCTACTTCATGTTCCCCGAGAACGTGCCTCTGACCGAAGAGGCCGCCGCGCGCCTGACGGCCTTGAGCGAGCACCAGGATCTGGGCAGCGGCATGCGCATAGCCATGCGCGACCTGGAGATCCGCGGCGCCGGCTCCATGCTGGGGGCCGAGCAGTCGGGCAACATGTCGGCAGTGGGCTTCGACCTGTTCGCCCAGATGCTCTCCCAGGCTGTGAACGACACGCGGGAGCTCGGCGAGGCCTCAGGCGAGCTGCCCCCGGCGCTGTCGGACATCACGGTGAACATCCCCGGCCACGCCTACCTGCCCGAGGAGTACATCCCCGATGCCGACGCGCGGGTGCTGTGGTATCGCAAGCTGGCCGCGGCGGCCACGGTGGATGCGGTAGCGGCCCTGCGGGAGGAGATGCTCGCGAAGGCCCCCGAGATGCCCCCGGCCGCGGCGAACCTGTTCGAGCGGGCGCGGCTGAAGGCCTTCGCCAACGAGCACGGCATCAAGCTGATCTCGGTGGTGGCCGGTCGCTTGGTAGTGGAGCCCATCGACATTCCCGCCGACAAGATGAAGGGCCTGCGCCGCGCCGCGGCCCGCTACAATCCCGACAAGCGCAAGCTCGCCCTGCCCCTGCGCTACTTCGGCCTGGAAGAGCAGGACAACCTCATGGGCCCCATCGCGGGCTTTCTGGCGGACGTGACCGGCGACGGGAGCGCCGAGGAGCCGCTGGACGGGCGGCCCGCCGAGAGGGCTGGCGGGGCCGCGGCGGAGGAGACGGCGGACGGGGCCGAGAGGGTTGCGGCTCCGGCCTCGGCCCCATCGGCCGGCGCGTCCCGTGGGAGCGGGCTTCAGCCCGCCCGCGCGAGCCGGGCTGACGGGCGGTCCGGAGGCCGCCCCAGCGAAAACCGCACTGCGCCGTCGGGACGCGGTACGGGTAGCAAGCTGACGGCGCGCGGAGAGCGTCGCGCCGCGACCCGAGCTCGGGGCGAGGCGGCCCGCGACCGCTTGGCGGCCAAGCGGGCGGCCCGGGCGAAGAAGCGGGACGAGTAGCGGAGGCGGCCGCCCTTGCGGGCGCGCCGCCGCTGGACGAGGTGGGGCGGTTTGCCGTCACCGGGCGCGCTGGGCTATATGGCCCCTGGCGCGGCCCGCGGGGCGTTCGGCAGACCATGAGAGACGAAGAGCGAGAGAGGAAGACGCGCATGACTGCAACGAGCCATTTCTGGCGGGGCGTGGCCTGTGCGCTGGGCGGGGCCACGCTGTGGGGCTTCTCGGGCGCCTGCATCCAGTTTCTGGGGGAGAACTATGCCATCACCTCGTCGTTCATCTCCTTCGTGCGGGCGGCCGTGGCGGCAGTGCTGTTCATCGCCGTGGTGCTGGCCACCCGCCGCGAGGCCCTGCTCTCGCTGCTCGGCGCCCGGGCGGCCCGCGGGCCGCTGTTGCTGTTCGGCGTGGGGCTCTACCTCAGCCAGATCACCTACGCCATTTCCATCGAGTACACCAACGCCGGCACGGCCACGGTGCTCCAGGCCACCTGCACGGTGTTCGTCATGCTGTTCACCTGCCTGAGGCTGCGCCGCGCGCCGCGCGTGCCCGATCTCATCGGTCTGGTGTGCGCCCTGGCTGCGGCGACCCTCATCGCCACCCAGGGCGATTGGGGCGTCATCGTGCTGCCGATGGCGGGTTTGGCCTGGGGCATTGTCAACGCTCTGTCCGAGACGCTCTACATCATGGCACCGCAGCGCCTGTATGGCCGATGGGATCGCGTCACCATTATCAGCTGCGGTATGGTGATCAGCGGCATCGCGGCTGCCCTTGTGTGGGCGGCCCAGGCTGTGGGCGGTGGTGCGGGCCTGTCCTCTCTCGTTCCGGCCTTGGATGCCGTCGGCTGGCTCGCCCTTCTCGGGGGCGTGGGACTGCTTGGCACCTTCGCCGCCTTCGGCCTGTTTCTCTACGGCGTGTCCCTCGTCGGCTCCGTGAAGGGGAGCCTCCTCGGCGTGGCCGAGCCGGCCGGCGCCATGGTCATCGCCGCCCTGTGGCTCGGCACGGCGTTCTCGGGGGCCGACTGGGCGGGCCTTATCCTCATGGCCGCCATGATCACGCTTGTGTCTCTCTCGGGTGCGAAGGGGGAGCGGGCTTCGGGAGCGACTGCTCCGCCGGCGTCGTAGGGGGGGCGCTTCTCGGGTCGCACCCTTCAGTGTCGGTGTCGTCGCGGGGTCTGGCCCGGTATGGGACGTGGCCGCAGCGGGCCTCTGGTGGGCGGCCAAGGTCAAGCCTGCTAGCATCGTGGTCTTGGCCGAAACGGGACCGCCTCGCAGCTGAGCCGTCGCGGATCGAGCCGGCCGCCGGCGCTCGCGCAGGCGGCCGGGGTGGAGCGCCTCTACGCTCAGTTGAGCAGCCGGGCGTGCAGAAGACGCTTCCTCTTCTCGTAGTCCCGAATGCGTATCCTCTGCCGCTTGCCCATGAGGCGCGAGAGAGTGTGCCCTACGCGATCCATTTCCGCAATCTTCTTGAGTTGGTCGTTCGTCACGACCACCACGTGATAGCCGGCCGCTTGGAGCAGGGTGCGGCGTTTCGCATCGCGCTCGATCTTCTCGGAACCCGAATGGTGCATGCTGCTGTCGTATTCGACGGCGACGCGCGTGCCCTCCCACGATAGATCGGTTCGCCTCACGTCGGCTCCCCATGCATTGCCTGTGACTGCGGAAACGTCTATGGGCCGGTTAAGCCCCCTCGAGCCTGCGTCGGTCGGACGGGCGCCCGACAACGATAGAGAGCGGCTCCTCACAACCGCCGAGCAGGGCGCGGGCATGGGCTACCGACGTCTCGCTGGGCGGGTTGAGTCGCAGATCGAGGGGTCGGCGGTTCGAGGCCCAGGATCGATGGCGGTATCGAAGTTGCCGCAGCCCTTGGAGGCCGGTCGGACCGCTGACGAGGAGTTCCATGGGAGGCTGCCTTTCGTTGTCGGGGCGGTGCAGCTTAGCAAATGTAATTCTCCTGACTGTCGCTTCAGAACCGTCCGCGCGCCGTCATAAGCTTTTGAACTGGTGATGCACGGAGGCGTCCGAGGGGGTGATCGCGAAAAATCCACAGGAGGGATGGCGGGGGCACAACGCGGGCATCGCTCGCAAAGCGGTGCGGGCACCGCGGGCCTGTTGGCGGGGGCACGACGCGGGCATCGTTCGCGAAAACAGTGCCGTCGCAATGAAGGCGGGCGATATGGATGGCCGCTATCATGGTTACACTCGGGTTTATCGGGGAGCGTTCGAATGGTGTAGAAGGAACCCGCCCATGAAGAAGCTGCCGCCGCTTGAGAAAGTGTGCGAGGCCTACAGCGTACGGGCCGACGAGGCCCTGGCGGCCCTGGCCGATGCGCCCACCATGTGGGCCGCCTGTCCGAGCCTGTGCGGAAATTGGGGTAGGGAGGGCCGCGGGCGGCCGCCGTGCTATACTGGTCGGCGATTGCATCGAGGCCGTATACGACTGAATTCCGAGGAGTTCCATGACCACCACCGACAAGCCCGTGCGCGTTCGCTTCGCGCCGTCTCCCACCGGCAAGCTGCACATCGGCGGCGCCCGCACCGCCATCTACAATTGGGCCTTCGCCCGTGCCACCGGCGGCACCTTCATCCTGCGCATCGAGGACACCGACCCGGAGCGCTCCACCGAGGAGAACACCCAGATCATCCTGCGGGCCATGGACTGGCTCGGCCTGACGTGGGACGAGGGACCCGAGGTGGGCGGCCCGTGCGGCCCCTACTTCCAGACCCAGCGCACCGACACCTACGAGGCGGCGCTTGAGAAGCTCATCGAGGCGGGGGCCGCCTACCCCTGCTTCTGCTCGAAAGAGACGCTGGATGCCAAGCGGGCCGAGGCCGAGAAGACCGAGGGCGGCTACGGCGGCTACGACCGCACCTGCCGCGCCATCCCGCGCGAGGAGGCCGCCTCCCGCATCGCCGCCGGCGAGCCCCACGTGTGGCGCCTCGCCGTGCCCGAGAACCACGGGCCCGTGCAGTTCGCCGACGCCGTCTACGGGGACATGAGCTTCCCCATCGACGTCATGGACGACATGATCCTGCGCCGCACCGACGGCACCTTCACCTACAACTTCGCCGTGGTCTGCGACGATGTGAACATGGGCATCACCCACGTCATCCGCGGCGACGACCACCTGTCCAACACCCCGCGCCAGGTGCTCATCTACGAGGCTTTGGGCGCCGAGGTGCCGCTGTTCGCGCACCTCTCCATGATCCTGGGGGCCGACGGCAAGAAGCTGTCCAAGCGCCACGGAGCCACCAACGTGGAGGAGTACCGCGACCGGGGCTACCTGCCCGAGGCGCTTGTGAACTTCCTCGCCCTGCTCGGCTGGTCGCTTGACGGCGAGACCACCATCATCCCGCCGGCGGAGCTGTGCCGCACGTTCTCGCTCGACCGCATCACCAAGAAGCACTCCATCTTCGACGAGAAGAAGCTCGACTGGATGGACGGCGTCTACATCCGCGAGATGGGCGCCGCCGCCTGGCGCGAGGCCGCTAAGCCGTGGCTCGCCCAGGCCAACCTGGACGGGTCGAACGTGGCCGACGGCATCACCGAGGTGCCCACGCCCACCAAGGAGGAGGCGGCCGCGGCCGCGGCGGCGACCCGCGTGCCCGGTGCGGGCGTGGACGCCGAAACCTGGCAGGCCTGCCTGGCCGATGTGGACGACGATGCCGAGTTCTACGAGGCCATGTACCCGCTCGTGGCCGAGCGCCTGGCGCGCCTGGACGAGATTCCCGCCAAGCTGGCCTTCCTGTTCTGGGGCGACTCGGTGGTGCTCGACGAGAAGAGCGTGCAGAAGGTGCTGCTGAAGGAGGGGGCCCGCGCCGAGGAAGCCCTGGCCATCTGCCGCGCCATCCTGACCGACGACGACAACCCCTGGGATGCCGAGGCCTTGGAGGAACTCTGCCGCGCCGCCGGCGAGGAAGCGGGCCTGAAGCCGAAGCTTCTGTTCCAGCCCTTGCGCGTGGCCATCTGCGGCAACATGGTGTCGCCGCCTTTGTTCGAGGCTATGATGCTCATGGATCCCGCCGACGTGGTGGCCCGCATCGACGCGGTGGTCGCCCACGTCTTCAAGTAGAAAGGTCTTCCCATGGACGAGAAGAATCCCGAGATCTCTCCCGTGCCCGAGCCCGCCGGCCCCAGCGCCGCGGTGCCCGAGATGGCTCCAGTGCCCGCGCCCGAACAAACCCCGGCGGCCGAGGCTGAGGCCGTGGCGGCACCCGAGCCCGCCCTCGCGGCCCCGGCTCCCGCGCAGTCGACGGCGCCCGACGTGTCGAACCCCTTCGCCGCCCACCGCCCCGCCGCGCCGGCACCGGTGCCTGAACCGACTGCGCCCTATGCAGTGGGCGCGGCGGCTCAGCCCGCTGCCCAGCCTTATGCGCAGCCCTACGGCCAGACCGCTCCGACTTCCGCCGCTGCCGCCTCGGCATCCGGTCGCAGCGCCTACGAGCAGGCCTACGGGACTGCCACCGGGCAGCCGTCCTATGGCGCGGCTGTCCCGCAGCCCTACGGGGCCGCGCCCCAGCAGCCCTACGGGGCCGTGCCGCCGACGCCGCCGGTTCCCCCGGCGCCGGTGTACGGCTACGAGCCGCCGGCTTCGGGCGGCCAGAAGCGCCGCTGGCCCTGGTTCCTCTTGGGACTTGCCACGGGCCTCGTCATCGGCCTGGGCGGTTGCGTGAGCTGCGTGGGGCTCACCGTGGCCGGATATGAGGGCGTGAACGACTACGTCTACGACGATTACAGCTACGACTACGACGACCCTTACCACAGCTGGCCGCCGGAGGGCGACTACTACACGCCCGAGGACAGCAAGCCCGACGGCGCCACCACCATGGCCCTCAGCTACGAGGAGGTGACCAGCCTCCTGGAGACCGAGGGCTTCGAGGCCGGCGCCCCTGCGGCCGACGGCACCTGCCCTAAGGGCTACTACACCGTAGGTCCCGAGGGCGCCATTCCGGCCGGGCTCTACGCCCTGGAGGGCGGCGACCTTCTGAGCCATTACTACGTCTTCGACGGCGATAGCGCCACGGGCAAGGGCAGCGCCTACGATCTCGATGACAGCGTGCAGTATCTGGGCAACTATTTCGTCGAGCTCGACGAGGGCGACCTCATCGCCTTCGAGCCCGGCGTGGAAGGGGCCGTCATGAAGCCGGCACCGTCCACCTCCGTTAACCCGACGGCGCCCTATGGCAACGGCTGCTACCGCGTGGGCGTCGATATTCCCGCAGGCACCTACACCATCACGGCGGCCCCTGTGGACGACCCCGAAGTCACCGACGAGTGCGCCGCCTACGTCATGGACGACCTCGATTTCGATGACGACTCCATCGTGGATACCCAGTACGTCATTCCCGGCGGCAAGCAGACCGTCACCGTGGTCGACGGCCAGTACCTAGAGCTCTTCGCCGCCACGGCCACGCCGGCCCTGGAGAACTAGGCCGGTCCCCCATACGTACGATCATCGAAGCGCTCCCGCCCCGGCCGGAGCGCTTCTCGCGAGAAGGGAGGGCCCATGCCCCCGCTGTCCGATTACCCCACCCTGGATGAGCTGAACGACTTCTTCGGCCACGATCGCTTCGCCGAGCATGTGGGCTGCCGCATCGTGGAGGGCTCGGTGGGCCACGGCGTGGCGGAGCTGGACATCCAGGACCACCACCGCAACGCGCTGGGCAACGTCATGGGCGGGGCCATCTTCACCTTGGCCGACTTTGCCCTGGCCCTGGCCAGCAACATCGGCGTGGCCCCTAGCGTGTCGGTGTCGAGCGCCGTCGACTACATGTCCGCCTCGCGGGGCACCCGTCTCATCGCCACCTGCAACGTGGACAAGTCCGGGCGCCATCTCGGCTTCTACACCACCGATGTGACCGACGACACAGGCCGGCGCATCGCGCGGGTGACCACCACCGTCTATCGCGAAGCGGAGCAATAGGAGCGCTCCGGAGCTCCATAAACGACAAGGGCCCCGTCCAGGGCCCTTGTCGTTGCGGCAATGTGCCGGCGTAGAGGAAGCGTCGGGTGTTCCGACCGAGCGAGTTCCGCAGCGACTGGAACAGTCCGGTGGACTGTTCCACAAAGCGAGGACTGTCCGAGCGAATTGGAATACCCGACGATTCCGACTGGGGTGATGTCCCCGCTCGGTATCCTCGGAGTTCTCCCTATTCCAGCCCGCAGGCCTTCCGCAAATCGGCGGCGCGGTCGGTGGCCTCCCAGGTGAACTCGGGCAGCTCGCGGCCGAAGTGGCCGTAGGCGGCCGTCTTCTGGTAGATGGGACGGCGCAGATCCAGCGCGTCGATGATGGCGCCGGGACGCAGGTCGAACACCGCGGCCACGGCAGCCTCGATGGCAGAGGTGGGCACCTTCTCGGTGCCGAAGGTCTCCACCATGACGCTCACGGGCTTCGCCACGCCGATGGCATAGGCGATCTGCACCTCGCAGCGGTCGGCGAGCCCGGCGGCCACCACGTTCTTGGCCACCCAGCGGGCGGCGTAGGCGGCGGAGCGGTCCACCTTCGTGCAGTCCTTGCCCGAGAAGGCACCGCCGCCGTGGCGGCCCATGCCGCCGTAGGTGTCCACGATGATCTTGCGGCCCGTGAGGCCCGCATCCCCCATGGGGCCGCCGATGACGAAGCGGCCCGTGGGGTTCACGTAGATCTCGCAGTCGTCGGCCATGGCCACGCCCTCGGCCTCGAAGACGGGGCGGATGACGGTCTCGATGATGGCCTCGCGTAGGGCGTCCTGCTCGATGTCGTCGGCGTGCTGGGTGGACACGACCACCTTCTCCACGGCCACGGGCGCGCCGTCCACGTAGCGCACCGACACCTGGGTCTTGCCGTCGGGGCGCAAAAAGTCCAGCGTGCCGTTCTTGCGCACCGCGGTCAAGCGCTCGGAGAGGCGGTGGGCCAGAAAGATGGGCAGGGGCATGAGGGTGCTCGTCTCGTTGCAAGCGTAGCCGAACATCATGCCCTGATCGCCGGCGCCCACGGTCTCGTAGGGGTCGGCTGCGGCCGCGTTGTCGTGCTGGGCCTCGAAGGACTCGTCCACGCCCTGGGCGATGTCGGCGGACTGCTCGTGGATGGAGCTCATGACCGCGCAGGTGTTGCCGTCGAAGCCGTACTTGGCGCGGTCGTAGCCGATGCCGCACACCACGTCGCGCACGATGGACTGCACGTCCACGTAGGCCTGGGTGCGGATCTCGCCGGTGACGAACACGGTGCCGGTGGTCACCAGGGTCTCGCAGGCGCAGCGCATCTTGGAGGGGTCGGCGGGGTTGCCGTCGGGGGCCACGTAGCCCTCTTCGGCCAGGGCGATCTCCTTGGCCAGGATGGCGTCCAGGATGGCATCGGAGATCTGGTCGCAGATCTTGTCCGGATGGCCCTCGGTGACGGATTCGGACGTGAACAGGTAGCTGGTGCGATTCTCGCTCATGAGATTCCTTTCGTATCGCTGTTGGCCGGACCACCTTGGCGGCCGCCCGTGGGCGAGGCGCGTCAGGTTGGTGTCGGGATCGGCGAGCCAACTCTCTACCCCGACTCTGGATAACTGGGTGCGCCGCGGGCCCTCGGGCACGCACGGGCGCGATTGCCCATGGTAGCGGGGAAGGCCCGCCCGCGCAAGGACAGCCGAGGCGAAGGATACAGAAACCCTACGGAAGGCGGTGGCCGGGAGGGGCGGGGAGCCGCGGCGGCTCTGCAACGGCTCCCGGGCGGCTCTGCAACGGCTCTCGGGCGGCTCTGCAACGGCTCTCGGGCGGCTCCGCGACGGCTCTCGGGCGACTCCGCCGCGGCGCGCCCGATCGAGGGCGGCCAACGTCTCCCCTACGCCTTCCCCGCACCGTCGCGCGGTCGTGCTACACTTATCCCGTTGTACCGGATCCGAGGAAAAGAGCCTCCATGCCCACCAACGCCGACTATACCCGCGCGTACTTCCAGATCATCGACGAGCTCGACGGGGCGGTGGAGGACCGCCGCGCCGCCTTCGAGTACATGCAGAATTCCACGGCCATCGTGCACCACCAGGTGGTGGCCTCCTCCTTCGTGCCGCGCCTGTTCAACCGGAAAAGCTACGAGGTCATGCGCGACACGGCCGAGATGAGCCACCGGGTGCTCTGCAAGGTCATCGAGCGCTACCGGGCCGACGAGGAGTACCGCAAGCTCTTCGATTTCGACGAGCGTCTGGTGGAGCTCATCCTGCTGCCGCGCGATTACGACGCGGTACTGCCCTTCGCCCGGGTGGACACCTTCCTGAACGAGGAGGACTATCGCATCCACTTCTGCGAGTTCAACGGCGACGGCAGCGCGGGCATGAACGAGAACCGCGAGATCACCAACGCCGTGACGAACACCGAGGCCTTCCGCGTGTTCGCCGAGAGCCACGCCGTGGCTGGCTGCGATTTGTTCGAGCCCTGGGTGCGCACCTTCTTAGATATCTACGACACCTACCGCTTCAAGGTGGAGCATCCGCGCATTGCCATCTGCGACTACCTGGAGAACGGCGTGGTGGACGAGTTCCACATCTTCGCCGAGAAGTTCCGCGAGGCCGGCGTGGAATGCGTGGTGGCCGATGTGCGCGATCTGGCCTTCGACGGCGAGGTGCTCACGACTCCCGACGGACTGCCCGTGCATGCCATCTGGCGTCGCTCGGTCACCAACGACGTGCTGGAATTCTGGGACGATTCCCAGGCCCTCATCGACGCGGTGCGGGCGCGCAAGGTAGCGCTCATCGGGGCGTTCTCGGGGCACATCGTCCACGACAAGCAGCTGTTCGAGGTGCTGTTCGCCCCCGAGACCCAGGCCTTCCTCACCGAGGAGGAGATCGCGTTCGTGGAGGAGACCGTGCCTATGACCGCCTTTTTGGACGAGTCAGTGGTGAACCTCGCCCAGATCCGCGCCAACAAGGACGAGTGGATCGTCAAGCCCACCGACCACTACGGCGCCGACAACGTGTACGCCGGCTGCGAGGTGAGCCAGCAGGAGTGGGAGCGGGTCATCGACGAGTTCGCCAACGGGCGGGCCGGCTACCCCTTCATCGTGCAGCGCTACATCCGCCCCTTCAAGACCGACACGCTGCCGCCGGATGCGGGCATTCTGGACGCGCCCGACGGGGCCGTGGCCAGCGAGCCGGTGCCCTACAACAATCTGAACGGCCTGTACCTGTACAACGGTCGCTTCCAGGGCGTGTTCAGCCGCCTGGGGCCGCATCCCACCATCTCCAAGACCAACGAGGGCATGACCGCTGCCACCATCTGGGTGGACTGCGAGGGCGTAGAAGGGCTGGGGCTGTAAATGGGGTCGAACAGCATTCTCGCCGGCATCGGCACCACGGTGCTGGTCGTCACGCTGCTCGTGTGCGGTTTCGCTGCCTGCTGTCTGCCGGCCACCACGGCAGCCCTGGCCGGGGCCGTGAGCACAGGCGAGGCGTCGCCCTACACCCATGAGCAGCTGGTGGAGCTGGCCGGCGTGACGCGCGCCTTCACCGTGGAGCCCCACGGGGATGCGGAGCAGGCCGCCGAGGAGTTGGCGGCTGCGGTGGTGGAGGCCGCCCGCGAGGCGAGCGCCGAGGGTGCTTTGAAGGCGGGGGAGTGGACGGGTGCCGCCCGGACGGCGCTTGGGGAGGGGGGCACGGCGCTCGCCGCCATGGACGCCCTCGCGAAGGTATCCGACCGCTACGCCTTGGACGGAGCGGCCGTGAGCCACCTGGAGGACTGCAACACCCTCATCGTGGGGGTGAGCTCGTGGCTCGGCATGATCGGCGTGGCGGCGCTCATCATCGCTGTCCTGCTGGGCGTCCGCAAGCAGTTTGCCGCCCTGGCCTTCATGCTGCGCATGGGCCCGGCCCTGCTGCTCGCGCTGCTCGCGGTGCTCGGCCTGTGGGGCGTCGTGGACTTCAACGGCCTGTTCGCCGCCTTCCATTCCCTGTTCTTTGTGGACGGCACCTGGACGTTCGGCGCCGATTCGCTGCTCATCTCCATGTATCCGCTCGATTTCTGGATGGGCATGGGGGCCGTGTGGCTCGCCACGGCCGTGGGCCTGGGGCTTCTGTGCTTCGCCGGCGGTTGCGTGGCCGCTTGGCGGGCCCAGGTGCAGGCCCGCGAGCTACAGGAGGCTGCCGCTGCGGCGGCCCGCAGCCCCAAGAAGGGGAAGAAGCGGAAGGGCGGTCGCCGCTAATCGCCCACAGCCACTTCGCCCACAGTCGCAGCCGCCGACAGCTGCTTCGCGAGCGCCCACAGCTATTTTAGCGGGCAGCCGCAGCCGCCCGCCGAGCCGCTTCGCGGGCAACCGCATCCGCCTGCAGAGCCGCTTCGCGAGTGCCACAGCCGCAGGTGGTAGTCTGCTCGGCGTCGGCGGCTGTGCCTTCCTCTTTCGTCTTGTCGCCCTCTCTCCAGTTCGCCGTCCCTTCCGTAGCCGATCCATGAAAGGCAGCTCCTGTGGCCCGTTCCGCCAAAGACCATAAGACCAATGCCCTGCGCGAGCTGGCCGCGGCCGGACTGTCCCACGAGGCGCTGTTCTTCGAGGCCGACCCCTCAATGACCGGGGTGGAGATCGCCCATGCTCAGGGCGAGGAGGTGGATGCGGTGTTCAAGACCCTCGTCACCGAGGGCAAGTCCGGGGCGCACTACGTGTTCCTCGTGCCCGTGGCCTGCGAACTGGACTTGAAGAAAGCGGCCGCAGCGGCGGGGGAGAAGGCCGTGGCTATGTGCAAGGCCCGCGATCTGCTGCCGCTCACGGGCTATGTGCACGGCGGCTGCTCGCCCATCGGCATGAAGAAGCGCTTTCCCACCTTCGTGGACGAGACGGCCCAGCTCTTCGATACGATCTACTTCTCCGGCGGCAAGGTGGGCTGCCAAGTGCGCATGGCCCCCGACGACCTGGGCCTCCTAGTGCCGTTTCGGTATGCGGATCTTACGGTGTAGGAAGAGCCGGCTACGGCTCTGCACCAGTTGGGGCAACGCGCCCGGAAGAGAGCCGGACCATCATTTTCGAGCGCCCCGCAGGCCCGCCGCGCCCGGTGCGCCCTGCACGCCCGGCGGGTCCCGCAGGCCCGGTCGCTCCCCGCTCCCCGCACGCCCGCTGCTCCCCGCACACCGCCGCTCCCCGCAGGCCCGGCCAGCCCGCCGCTCCCTGCAGGCCCGGCAGGTCGGGCAGGTTCGGAAAAGCACCAAAGGGCCCCTTTGCGACATCGCAGATCGATTTTCTGCCTCAAAAGGTCGATTTGGTGCTTTTTCGAGTTCAGCAGCTTGATATTGCATCGCTGTAATCAGGCATTACGGAGATTCTTGTTCCAAATATGCAATTTAAGACGCGAAAAGAAGCACCAAACATCCCGTATGCGACATGATTTTGAAAACCGGTGTCGCAGAAGGTCAGTTCGGTGCCCTTGGGCGGGGCTCTTTCCCAGTCGGCGCGCCCTTCTATGCCCGTATCTGCCAGCCTGGTCCGCGCTTCTTCCGCGGACATGGTTCGCTGCTGCTTGAAGGGCCAGCTCGCAGCCGGACCCTGACTGCTCGGTTTGGGGGCACCCTGTGCGCTGCGCGATGCATGGGCCATTGCTGGTATACTGCTCTCCATGTTCATTGCCTCGGTCATAGTCGATATTCCCACGCAAGCGCTCGATGCGCCCTATTCCTACGCCGTGCCTGACGATATGGCTGCTGGCGAGGTCGCGGCCGGACGCGACGGGCACCCGGCCCAGGTGGGATGCGCGGTGCTCGTGACGCTGGGCGGGCGCAAGGCCGTGGGCTACATAGTGGGCTTGGAAGAGGTCGCGGCCTCTTCCGACGAGGGCACCGATTTGTGGGGCAATCCCTTGGCGGCGGCAGAGTTGCGCCAGGTGGAGGCCGTGCTCTCGGAACCCTATTTCGACGAAGAGGGCGCGGCGGCGGCCCAGTACATCGCCGGGCGTTACGTGGCGCCTCTGTCCAGTTGCGTGCGCCTGTTCACGCCGCCCGGAGCGGTGCCGCGCGTGGTACGCTCGCGGGATGGCCGCTGGCGGTTGGAAGAGCCCAAGATTGGGGAGGTGGACGACCGCTGGGTGACCCAGGGGCCCGCCTTCGGGCAGTTCCAACCCCGGAAGAACGCAGTGAGGCAGCAGCAGGTGCTGGCCGCTGTGGCCGCCGGCGACGTGCGCGTGGCCGAGCTGACCTGTGAGTTCGGTTCAGTGGCTTCCACATTGAGGGCCTTGGAGGCGAAGGGGGCCGTGGCCGTAGAGCGGCGCCGGCGCATGCGCGGCATGGAGGGAGCCGTTGCCCCTGCCGCGCCGCACGGTCCGGTCGGAGCGCCGGCGGCCATGTCTTCGGCCGGGGCAGCGGCGGCCCGATCCGTGCCGCACGGTCCGGCCGGAGGCCCGGTGACCCCTGTTTTTCCGAGCAAAATGCCGCTGCGTCCCGTCGCAGGGGATGGCTCGGCTGCGGCTTCCGCGGGTCCTGCAGTGCCCGACGGCCCGGCCTCAGCCCCCGCGGGTCCTGCAGTGCCCGACGGCCCGGCCTCAGCCTCCGCGCGACCGGTGCTCACGGCGGGTCAGGCGGCGGCCCTGGCGGCCATCGGCGAGGCCCGGGCGGCGGCCGGGGGGCGCGTGGTGCTCGTGGACGGCGTGACCGGCTCGGGCAAGACCGAGGTGTACCTGCGGGCCATCGAGGAGGTGCTCGCCGAGGGACGAACGGCTATCGTGCTCGTGCCCGAGATCTCGCTCACCCCCCAGACCGTGGGGCGGTTCCGCGGCCGGTTCGGCGCCACTGTGGCCGTCATGCACTCGCGCATGAGCGCCGGCGAGCGCTTCGACCAGTGGGACTTCATCAGAAGCGGCGCGGCCCGGGTGGTGGTGGGTGCCCGCAGCGCCCTGTTCACGCCCTTGGCCAACGTGGGGCTCATCGTCATCGACGAGGAGCACGAGGGTTCCTACAAGCAGGACTCTGCCCCGCGCTACCAGGCCCGGGACGTGGCCCAGTGGATGATGGCCCGCTCCGGCGGGGCGGTGGTGCTCGGGTCGGCCACCCCCTCCATCGAGGCGCTCTACCAGGTGGCGAAGAATCCGTGTTGGACGAGTGCGGCCCTGCCCGAGCGGGCCAACGGGCGCCCCATGCCCGCCATCGAGGTGGTGGACATGGCCGCCGAGTTCGCTTCGGGCGCTCGCTCCATGTTCTCGGGGCGGCTGAGGCGGGCCCTGGCCGAGGAGCTGTCGGCCGGCCGCAAGGCGGTGCTGCTGCTGAACCAGCGGGGCTTCGCGAAATTCTTGCTCTGCCGCGACTGCGGCTTCGTGCCCGAGTGCCCGAGCTGCTCCACGAGCCTCACCTATCACGAGCAGGGGGCCAAGCTGGTGTGCCACCACTGCGGTCACAGCGTGCCCGCGCCGCCCGTCTGCCCCGAGTGCGGCAGCCCCTACCTGAAGAAGTTCGGTGCCGGCACCCAGCGGGTGGAGGCCGACCTGCGGCAACTGCTGGACCAGATGCCCGGGGTGGGGCCTGAGGTGCCCATCATCCGCATGGATGCCGACACCACCAAGGCCAAGGGCGCCCACCAGGAGCTGCTGGAACGATTCGGCGCCGCCGAGGCCGCCGTGCTGCTGGGTACCCAGATGATCGCCAAGGGCCTCGACTTCGACGACGTGACCCTCGTGGGCGTCATCAACGCCGATACCCAGCTGCACCTGCCCGACTACCGCGCCGGCGAGCGCACCTTTCAGCTCATCGAGCAGGTGGCGGGCCGCGCCGGCCGCGCCGCCCTCGACGGGCGGGTGCTTGTGCAGACCTATGAGGCCGACGCCGTGGCCATCCAGGCGGCGGCTCGCTACGACCGGGGCCTGTTCCTGCGCTCGGAGCTGCCGCGTCGGAAGCTTTTGGGATACCCGCCCTACATGGCCCTGGCCAACGTGCTGGTGTGGGGCGCCGACGAGCACGCCGTGGCCACTGAGGCCGAGTTGCTGCACGCCCAGATCAGCGAGCATATCCGCAACGAGGTGGGCGACTCGCGCTGGACGGTGCTGCCATCGGTGCCCTGCGCTCTGGGAAAGCTGCGCAACACCTATCGCTACCACATCGTCGTGAAGGCGCCGTTGGGCGCCGACCTGTCCGCGCCCCTCGCTCGGCTCTTCCGCGTCCGCAAGGCGAACCCCCAGGTAAACGCCGCCGTGGACGTAGATCCCATGGACCTGCTGTAGGGAAGCGCTTGGCGGTTTGCGACCCGACCCAGCCGAGCCCGAGGTGCGCAACGGTTGGCAGTCGGCCCGAGGGAGCCAGGCCCGGGGCGGGGACTGGCAGCTGTGTCCGGTCGAGTTGGGCTCGGCCGTCCAAGGCGGGGAGTGACGGCTGAGCGGAATGGAGCCAAGGGGACGGGACGGCTAAGCGCCTCTCGCCCCCTCTGCGAGAACTCCCCCTCGCGCCGAGGCCGTTGCGACGTGTGTCCCTTGACGTGTCTCTCGGCCTGCTCTCCGATACCAAACCCCGCATTTTCGCCGCTCTCGTTTCGTTTTCCGGCAAAGACAGGGGATTTGGTATCGGGGTGCGCTGAATCCGCCATTTACGACCTGGGGTTTTGTCGACTGAAAGTACCCAACCCCCGTATTCTGCCAGAGAAAACGATACCAAACCCCTCGGTTTTGACGGAAAACCTGCTGGATCTGTCAAAAACGAGGGGTTTGGTATCACGATATGTTGGATTGTCCATCCGCGAACTGGGCTTCTGTTGGATGAGGGCGCAAAATCCCCGCTTTCGGCTTGAAAAATGACACCAAACTTCCCGTTTCCGCCAGAAAGCCCGCGGTGTCTGTCGGAAACGGGAAGTTTGGGTACCGAGAAGGACGTTGACAGCTTGCGGAATCTCGCATCGCGGTTTTGCAGGTGTTTCGGTGATTGGCCCGCTTGGCGCACCGCCGTCTCGGCAGCTCGATGCGCCCTCCCGGCGATGAGGGCCCAGTGTGCCTCCGTCGCCTGTTCCTCGATAGGTCGGAATAATTTCCTGTGCCTCGAAGCCTAGGCCCCGACTCTCGAATTACCCCTTGCGGGGGGTGTCTCTATAGTTTTGTCAACCCCTTGGCTGGCTCGGTGCAGCAGGGATTCGGGCGCACCGAGCCAGGCCCCCTCCGGGGGCCGCGGATCGGTGCGGCGCCTACGCGACGGGCTCCTCGTAGGGCCTCGGGTTCCTCATGATGGCCCAGATCACCTTGAGCCTCTTGCGCGCCACCGCCTTGAGGGCGGCGTTGTGCCGCATGTTCCTCGCCCGGCACTCCTCGTAGTACCTCCCGAACCTGTTCCCGGTGCCGACCAGCGAGTTGCAGGAGAATATGAGCAGGTTCTTCAGGGTCTTGTTCCCGCCGCGCTGCGGCCTGGCCGACCTGACGCTCGTGCCCGACTGGCTGTCGGCCGGGGCGACCCCGCAGTAGCTCGCGAGCTTGTCGTGGCTGGGGAACAGCGAGACGTCGACGGCGGCGACCAGGGCGGCGGCCGTCTTCGGGCCGACGCCCGGCACCGTGAGCAGGCAGCGGTACGTCTCGTCGGACTCCAGCTCGGCGGCCATCAGGGCCCGCAGCTCGGACGCCTCCCCGTCAAGCGCAAGGATGCCGCGGGCGAGCATGCGGGCGAGCGCCCCCTCCGCCGGAGCCGACGGCCTCCCGGCCGACGCCGAGGCCGCGAGCGCGCCCCAGAGCCGCGAGCTGGCCGCCCGCGAGGCGCCGCCCGCCCGCTCGGCCACCGCCCTGAACCGCCTGATGCCCGCCTCGGCGCAGTCCGCCGGCCCCCCCGATCTCGGCCAGCACCGCCATGTGCCAGGCGCAGGAGGGGTCGACGGCGGCCTCCAGCGCCGGGTCGGCCTCGAGCAGCACCGCCCGCAGGCGGTTCTTCGCCCGGGTCCTCGACCCCGTGCAGAAGTCCAGCTGGGAGGCCAGCAGCCGGACGGAGGCCGCCCGCGGGGCCTCCTCGGCGAGCGGCCTCAGCACATGGGGCATCCCCAGCGCGGCCCTCGCGATCACCTCGGCGTCTATGCGGTCGGTCTTGGCCACGCCGGCCTCGGCGTCGCGCAGGGCCTTCTCGGCCGATCCCGGCAGGTAGGCGACCGGGTTGCCGGCGGCGCGGGCCCTCGCGACGGCCAGCGCGCCGATGTTGCGCTTCTGGTCGACCACCACCAGCGCCCCCGAGCCCGCGCGCGCCAGCACGGCGTCCACGTCGGCCGCCCTGTTGGCGACCCGTCCGCTCAGGACCACGCGCCCCGAGGAGTCGATGCCGCAGGCCCAGTGCGACGCCTTGCCGACGTCGAGGCCGAGCACCGCCGCGGTTGTGCCCCTCTCTTCCATGATGTATCCTCTCCGAAGGTCGGCCGGCCGGTCCCGCCGCGGGCCCGCGACACCCACATTACCCGGCCGTGGCGCCGCGCGCCCGGCAGATCTCTATCAGTCGTCCGCCCGCGGCCTGGCCGCGCCGGTGGCAACACCCCCCGGGCCTTCTGGAGAGGCAGGGGCGAAGGGCCATCCGGCGCGGCCGGCCAGCAGCCCGTCAGGGCCGCCCCCATCGTAGCCTCCTCGCAATGGAAGATAAAGAGAGCCGCCCTTGCGGGGCGGCTCTAACTGTAATGGGCACTTATTTGCTACCCTCAGGCGGAGAAGATGCGCCGGGTGCTTTCCGTCCGGCGCCTGCCGAGAGAAGGGAAGACGAACATGGGAGAAGCAGCACGGGGTACGTTGAGGGCGAAGGGCTTCACAGCCCTGTGGACTCTAGCGCTGATGGCGGCCGTCGCGTTTTCTCTTGCGCTGGCATCTGCCTCTGGCGCTTGGGCGGACGAGGCCGCTCCCGTCGCGGACGACGATATATTCGTCGCGCTGTACTCCCGCGATGGTGGCGGGTACACGCTCGTGTTCCAGAAGGGCGAGGGTGCCAGGGCCGAGTATGGGCCTTTGGAGGATATTCAGCCGTTTCGAGATGATGCCAATGCTCCGGCCCACCAATGGATCGAAGAGGAGAAAAGACCCTACGTAGTGGAGGCGGTCGTAGCCGACGCCTTCCAGCCCCAGAGCGCCGCTTGGTGGTTCTATGATTTGGAGAATCTCGAGCAGGTGAACATGGCGAAATTGGACACTTCTAAGGTAAAGAGTGCGCGGAGGATGTTCCACGACTGCCGTTCTCTAAAATCCATCGATCTTTCCAAGTTCGAGACCACGAGTCTGGAGGATGCAAGCCAGATGTTCGCCGGATGCTCCTCTCTTGTGTCCCTCGATCTCTCCAAGTTCGACACCTCTAAAGTGACGGACATGAGCCAAATGTTTCTCGGGTGCTCGTCTTTGAAGTCCCTTTCTTTTCCGAAGAGCTTCAGGACGGGGGCGGTGGTGAACATCAGTGGTATGTTCACCGAATGCGCGTCCCTCAAAACTCTCGATCTTTCGGGTTTCGACACCTCCAGGGCGACGGACATGAACAACATGTTTAGCAAGTGCTCGTCCTTGGAGACTATTGTGCTGCCGGTTACGTTTCAGACTAGCATAGTGACGGATATGAGCTACATGTTCTCCGGTTGCTCATCGCTGAAATCCCTCGATCTTTCTCGGTTCGACACCTCGAAGGTGACGGATATGGAGTGGATGTTCAATGGCTGCTCGTCGCTCAAAGATATTCAATTCCCGGCTACGTTCACGACTGGCTGGGTAACGGACATGGGCTACATGTTTAATGATTGCTCCTCGTTGGAGTCCCTCGATGTCTCCAAATTCGATACCGCGAGAGTGACGGACATGGGCTCTATGTTTAACGAATGTCGGAGCCTGGTATTTCTTGATGTTTCAAAATTCACCACCTCCAAGGTGGTGAACATGAACTCCATGTTTCAGGAGTGTTCATCTTTAAGCTCACTCGACCTTTCGGAATTCAATACGTCCAACGTGGTTGACATGACTCGTATGCTCTCATATTGCTCCTCGGTAGGAAGCCTCGACCTTTCAAAATTCGATATGACACGGGTGGAGCATCTTTTCATGATGCTCTCGGATTGCAACTCTCTGACCAGAATTTCCTTGCCTGCTACAGGCGACTTTACCACATCGGGACTGCCCTATTGGCGCGATGGGAATGATCTGAAGTGGCGCAACGAGAAGGGGGAGGTCTTCGCGGCCGATTCCATCCCAGCTCGCACGGCTGGCACCTACACCGCTGTTGTCGAGGGTAATGGCTCGGGCGACGGGTCGGACGGCGACGGAGGCGGTTCCGACAATGGCAACGGTGGCTCCAACAATGGCTTCGGCAATGGGAACGGCTCCGGTTCCGGTAATGGAAATGGCGGTTCCAACGGCGGCACCACCGCTGACCCCGCCCCCAAGCGCACGGTGGCCTTCTCCGAGGTTGTGACATTACCGCTGGATGCGACGGGCGTGGCCATGGACAAGCGGGACATCGTTTGCGACCTGGCCAAGCGCTTCGGTACCCGCGAGGGCTTCCCGGCCGGCGCCGAGGACGTGGCGGTCACCATCAAGTACGACAGCAAGGAGGTCGAGGCCATCGACCCGACCCGCGCCGGCGCCTACGAGGTGACGGCCGTGTACTCCATGCCCGACGGCACCGAGCGGGTCATCGAGGCCACTTACGCCGTGGCCGACCCGGCGGCGAAGGCCCCGGTGAAGTCCGCGGCCAGGTCCGCCACCCGCCTCGCTCAGACCGGCGACGAAGTGGCACCGGCCGTACCCCTGGCCACCGCGGCCCTCGCCGCCTGCGCCCTGGCCGCCGCCGTCGCAGTCCGCCGCAGGGATCGCGGGTAGAGTCTGCTGACGGTCCGCGCACCCGCGCGGGTAGAGCCTACTGGCAGCTGCCGCGCCCGCGGGTAACTGACGCTGCTGGTTTTCCTGCGACGTGGAAATTCGTCTCATTCGAGGGCCGGAGCGCCAAATGCGTCCCGGCCCTTTCCGCACCGCGCGCCCGCAAATAGCCGATTGCGGCGGGGTCGCTTTTTCGCCGGGTGCGGAAGATCGGGCGAGCGCCCGTTGGCAGCCACTTCTATGTACCCAAACTCCCCATTTCCGTCTCCCGCGCCTCACCTCCTGTCGCAAACGGGCAGTTTGGTGCTGCCTGCCGAGGAATCTCTCATTGCCGACCTGGGGTTTTGTCGACCGATAGCGCCAAAACGCCGCTTTCTGCCGCGGAAAATGACACCAAACTCCCCGTTTGCGACGGAAAACCTGCGATGCCGGGCGGAAACGGGGAGTTTGGTGTCACGGGCTGTTCGTGCCCCGCCCCTGGAGCAGGTTTCTGCGCTGCACCGCCTTCCTAACCAATCTCGCCCCTCTTCCTCGTCGCCTTCCCGACCGAGCTCGCCTCGTCCCGAGCGTCTTCCCAACCGATCTCGCCTCGTCCCGAGTGCCTTCCCGGCCGAGCTCGCCTCGCCTCGCCCGCCGTCAGCTGCCTGCGGAGCCTCCGCCCCTCGAGCCTCGCCGACCTTCGCCGCGGCGCCTCCCCAGCCGAATCCACCGCGGCCTTCGCGGCATCTCGTCCTCGCGTTCCCTCCCGTCCCGACCGCCGACCGACTGGGAGGTTGCCCATCCCACCTGGGGCGCAATATTTCGATAAGAATTTCCCAAGGAAAAATGAACCAAATACCCATGGAGGTTCCACGGCGATGCGCGTAGACTGCCCCAACGAGGGAGGATCCTGCCCGGGATCCTCGAGACGACGAGGAAAGGGGAGTCTATGGAGAAGACTGCGCAGACGTTCGGGGGCCTCAGCCGCCGTTCGTTTCTCGGCCTGGCGGGCGTTACCGGAGTCGGCGTGGCGCTGACCGGGTGCGCTCCGGCCGCGCAGACCGATGCGTCCGAGGAGGAGAGCCTGCCCGTCACGGGCGGCGAGCCGCTCGACTACGATACGGTCACCTGGTCGGCGTGCCATGTGAACTGCGGCAGCCGCTGCCCGCTGAAGACCTACGTGAAGGACGGCCAGGTCGTGCGCATCGACATCGATTCCGACGGCGATGACGAGTTCGGCCCCGGCAAGATCTACCAGATGCGCTCCTGCGTGCGCGGCCGCACCAACCGCCAGCGCATCTACAGCCCCGACCGCGTGCAGAAACCGCTCAAGCGCGTAGAGGGCACCAAGCGCGGCGAGGGCAAGTACGAGGAGATCTCCTGGGACGAGGCCATCGAGCTTATCGCCACCACCATGAAGGAGATCAAGGAGGAGTACGGCAACGACGCCTTCTACATCCAATACGGCACCGGCGTGCTCGGCGGCACTGTGTCGAAGTCGTGGCACCCCGACTCCACCATGTTCGCCCGTCTCATGAACCTGTGGGGCGGCTACCTGCGCCAGTACGCCGACTACTCCACCGGTCAGATCACCTGGGAGATGCCGCTATTCAACGGTGACGCCTGGTCCAACAACGAGGTGACCGACCTGGTGAACTCCAAGAACATCGTGCTGTTCGGCAACAACCCGGCCAACACGCGCATGTCCGGCTCGGCCATGCAGTACCTGCTCACTCGGGTGCGCCAGGACAACCCCGAGGCCACCATCGTGGTGGTGGACCCGCACCTGTCCGACACCGCCGTGGGCGTGGCGAACCGCTGGATCCCCATCCGCCCCGGCACCGATGCGGCCCTCGTCGCCGGCATGATCCAGTACCTCTTCGCCGAAGGCAAGCTGGACGAGGACTTCCTTCGCAGCAAGTTCGTCGGCTTCTTCTCCGACAGCTTCGCCGAGGACGTGTCGGCTGCCGAGCCCGCGAGCACGGCGTTCATGGGCCTGGATGCGTCCGGTTCGCTCACCGTGGAGGAGGACATGTCCTATGAGGCTTATCTCGCCGGCACCGGCGCCTACGCCGGTACCGGCGAGAAGACCCCCGAGTGGGCCGCCGCCATCACCGGTATTCCCGCCGCCGTCATCCGAGAGCTGGCCGACCTGTACGTGGACGGCCCCACGGCCACCATCCAGGGCTGGGGCCCGCAGCGCCACTCCAACGGCGGCAACAGCTCCCGCGCCATCGCCATGATCGCCGCCATCACCGGCAACGTGGGCATCTCCGGCGGCGGCACCGGCGCCCGTGAGGGTGTGGGCGGCGTGCCCTATGCCACCCCGACGGCCATCCCGTGCTTCCCCGAGAAGAACACCGTGGATGTGTGCGTGTCCTTCTTCGATTGGTACCAGGCCATCGAGGACTACACGGTCATGAACGACGCCACCTGGGGCATCCGCCATATCGACGAGACCGGTGCGACCTCCTATGCCGAGGAGCCCGGCACCATCGCCCTGAAGGCCCCCATCAAGTTCATCTGGAACTACGGCTCCAACGTCATGATGGGCCAGCACGCCGACATCAACGACTCCCTGCGCATCTACAACCTGCCCGACGAGAAGGACTCCGGCGTGCGCATGATCGTGACCGTGGATCCCTGGATGACGCCGACGGCCATGGCCTCCGACATCATCCTGCCCGGCACCACCCCCTTCGAGGAGGACGACCTCACCACCGGCGGCACCGCCTGGACCGGCTTCATCTGCTGCGAGAGCAAGGCCATCGAGCCGCTGTTCGAGGCCAAGCCCGTCTACGAGATCTGCACGCTCATCGCCGACAAACTGGGGCTCAAGGACGAGTTCACCGAGGGCAAGAGCCAGCTCGACTGGATCGAGTGGTGCTACGAGCAGGGCAAGGAGGCCGGCGACGACCTGCCCGCCACCTTCGAGGAGTTCCGCGCTGGCGGCCTGTTCAAGCAGACTGACGACCACGAGCCGGCCGTGGCGCCCCTGCCCGAGGCGCTGGCCACCCCCTCCGGCAAGTACGAGGTCTTCTCCAAGCAGGCCTACAACCTGTCGAAGCAGTGGGACCTCACCGGCGGCGGCGTCATCCCCGACGACGGCCGCGACCAGATCACGGCCCTGCCCATCTGGTACGACCACTTCGAGGGCTTCGGCGACCCGCTGCGGCAGGAGTACCCCTTCCAGCTCATCGGCCACCACACCAAGACGCGCACCCACTCCTCCTACGGCAATGTGCCCTGGATGAGCTCGGTGGCGCCCCAGCAGTGCTGGATCAACGACGGCGACGCGGCGACCCTCGGCATCGCCCAGGACGATGCCGTCATCGTGTCCACGGAGCGCGGCCGCTCCCAGATGACCGCGAAGGTCACCAACCGCATCATGCCCGGCGTGGTCAGCGTGCCCCAGGGCGCCTGGTACGACCCGGAGACTCGCGACGGGGCCACCATCGGCGACCGCGGCGTG
Organism: Adlercreutzia muris; assembly: GCF_008831045.1. Taxonomy (GTDB): domain Bacteria; phylum Actinomycetota; class Coriobacteriia; order Coriobacteriales; family Eggerthellaceae; genus Adlercreutzia; species Adlercreutzia muris. The sequence continues at coordinate 1,662 of NZ_WAJS01000019.1, read as the reverse complement.
CTCGACCGGGGCGGCTGCATCTCGGTGCTCACGTCCTCGCGCCCCACGCCCATCTCCAAGGGCAACGGCGTGCATTCCAACCTGTGCAAGATCGAGAAGGCCTAAGAAGGGGGAGATTACCATGGAACAGTACGGATTTTTCGTCAACACCGACATCTGCACCGGCTGCAAGGCCTGCATGACCTCGTGCTTCGATCGCAACGATTTGGAAGTGCCGGCCAAGTTCCGCAAGGTGTACGAGTTCGGCGGCGGCGAGTGGACCGCCGACGAGGCCGGCGCGTTTACCGCCACGGCCTTCACCTACTACGCCTCCATGACCTGCGGCCACTGCGAGAGCCCGGCCTGCGTGGCCAACTGCCCCACCGGCGCCATGCAGAAGGATCCGGAAACGGGCATCGTGAACAACGATAAGGAGAAGTGCATCGGCTGCATGACCTGCGAGAAGAGCTGCCCCTACGGGCACCCCGTGCAGCTGGACGACGGGCTTTCCCACAAGTGCGTGCTCTGCTCCGACGAGAACCCCGAGGGCACCCCGGATCCCACCTGCGCCAAGGCCTGCCCGGTGCGCGCCCTGGAGTTCGGCCCCATCGCCAGCTTGCGCGAGGCGCACCCGGAGGGGGCGGCGGCCATCGGCGAGCTGACCGATGAGACCGGCCCGGCCGTGGTGTTCGCGCTGCATCGCGACGCGGACAAGGGCGGCACGCTGCGCAACCCGCAGGAAGTGGGCCACGAGGCCTAAGGGCGCGACCCGTCGTCGTAAAGACTGGTATTATCGCGGCTGGTAGGGTATAACATCCTACCAGCCGTACCTGCATGGGAGGCAGCAGTGGGGAACTGCGAGAACGGAGAGGGGAGCAGGGCCGCAGAAGGCTCGGACAGCGTGATGCGTCGCGGGGGAGAACAGAGCGCCATCGGATTGAGGACGAAGCTCATCGGCCTTCTGACCGCTGTGCTCGTGGTCATCTCGGCGGTGTTCCTCGTGTTCACCTACGGCGACCAGGCTCGCCGGGCCGAGACCGACCTTCTCGAGAAGTCGCGCGTGCTCGTCACCGAGATGGACGCCGTATGGGACTTCATCTCGCTTAACCAGAGCGTCATCAACTACACTGCCGCCGGCGACTACGACTACAAGGGGCTGCACTGTGCCATCGCCGGCAAGTCCGTGGCGGCCCTGTTCTCGGAGAAGTCCGACTACTCCATCCGCTTCACCAACCTGAACCCCCGCAATATCTACAACACGCCCGACGCCTACGAGGCGGCCGCTATCGAGGGCTTTCTGGTCGAGGGCGGCCCCGACGAAGCCTGGGGCTTCGAGACCGAGGAGGACCAGCAGGTCTTTCGCTACGTGCGCGCCATGGACGTTTCCGAGGACTGCATCGAGTGCCACGGCGAGCCGGCCGGCGAGATCGACGCCACGGGCTACCCCAAGGAGGGCTGGAAGGTGGGGGACGTGGCCGGCGCCGTGTCGGTGGTAGTGCCCGCCGATTCGGCCCTCGCGAACATGCGCGACGCCATCGTGTCGAACATGGTGTTCTTCCTGGCCGTGACGGCGGCCATGGCCCTCATCATCTACGTGGTGCTCAGCCGGCTGATCACCGAGCCTTTGACCGAGCTGCGGGCCTCCTTCTCCCGGGTGGCCGGCGCAGGGGAGGAGCGGGAGGC
>NZ_WAJS01000018.1 GCF_008831045.1 Adlercreutzia muris | reverse complement strand
AACAGCTACGGGAGCACGCTTTTTGAGCCAGTGAGAAGTTGGCGCGGAGCAACTTGCGGCGTCGATTTATCGAGCACGACCTCGCGGTTACTCATCGTGGGGAGCACACTTTTTGAGCCTTAACTCATCTTCTAAGGTGCGGCCGTCCCCAGGACGCCGCACCTTTTTTGCGTTGGGGGAGTGAGCGTCGTGGCGGCCATCCCGGCCGTGCGCGCAGTGAGGCGGACGGGCAAGGCGCTGGGCGTTGCGGTGGTGCGCGGAGGGCTTTCGGGGCGGGGCTGAAAGCGGCGGAAAATACCGATCTGCACGGTCGGATCGTCGCTTACCGCTAGGAAAGCGGGCCACCGCGCCGAGGTGGCAGCCGTTTCTGCCCCGAATGTGCGGTGTGCACGGGCGCATCGACGTTTTCTGCTAGAAAAAGGCACGGTTGGGTTCTTTCTGCGGGGAATCGCGTCCCAGAATGCCGATGCGCACAGGCGCATCGTCGTTTTGTGTCGGAAAAGGGCGCGATCGGGGCTTTCTGGGAGGGAATCACGTCCCGAATCAACGATCCGACCGTGCAGATCGGCATTTTCTGCCAGAAATGGTCAGCCGAAAGCGGCCGATGGGGAGAGATTGCATTTCCGGGAATGCGGCGGCTCCTGCGAGCGGCGCTGGCCGTTCGGCCATCTTGCGTTTGGCTGGGCGGGATGCGGCGGTGCCGCGATCTTCTCCGCCGGTTCGAACGAGAGGGGCCCGGACGACGAACGGTCGACCGGGCCCCTTTTGCGTGGAGAGGCGAGGAGGGGGCGCCTACCCAGGTTCAGAGCCGGCCCATAGCGCTGGCTTTCGGCGGCCCAATGGCCCCGCGCGGCCGTTGCGTCCCTCAGGCGAAGGGGGTGGGACCGGCCCCGTCGCGCAGGGCGGCGACCGATACCTCCACCACATCGAGGAGCTCTTGCTGGGTATGGACGCCCAGCTTGGCATAGATGCTCGAGACGTGGCTCTTCACGGTCTCCTCGGAGACGACCAGCTTCTCGCTGATGTAGCGGCGGTTGCGGCCCCGAGCAAGCAGGGCCAGGGTGGTCGTCCAGGCCAGCGCATCCGGCTGTTGGACGAGGGCCGCCGCCGCGCCGCCGATGAGCTGTCCCGCCATGAGGCAGCAGGTGGGCCAGGCCATCACCCAGGGAGCCGGCAGGGCGAAGGACTTGGTGAGGTAGGAGCACAGGCTCCACATGATGAGGTGCACGTAGCAGAAGCCCACGAACTGGACGAACTCCCCGGGGGCCGGGGCGGCGGGGCGAGCGCGATGAGAAGGGCTCCGGTGGCCATGATGCTGAAGCCGACCTGGTAGATGAGGTGGTTGAAGTCCATCTTCACGAAAAGGGCCGTGAGGAGCAGCAGCACGGCGGCCGCGGTGAAGCTCAGGGCATTGAGGAGCGCCGTTCCCGCGTCCCCGGCCCGCAGCACGGCGCTGCCGAGCAGCACGCCGAGGGCCAGGCCGTGGAGACTCGCCGTCACGAGGAACTTGTAGGGCGTGCGCAGTACGGCGTTCATGCCGTGATCGAGCAGGGTCTCCCGGCTTTCCGCCCGCATTCGTTCCGCTTTCCCGATTTCTTCGCGCAATCCCTTGCATTAGCGGGGGATTGTGCTATTTTAGACAGGCTGTGTCCACCCACGGGACGGAACACGGCGGCAACTATCACACATGCTCGGGCGACCTGCCTCCGCGAGTGGCCACCGGAAAAAGGCTGCGGCAGACGGGGAAGACCTCGGGCAGAGGACTAACGAATGGAGCGATCATGACGAAAGTCAGCATCACCACGCTGCTCGATGCCGGTGCGCATTTCGGGCATCAGACCCGCCGCTGGAACCCGAAGATGAAGCCCTATATCTTCGGCAATCGCGGCGACATCTACATCATCGACCTCAAGCAGACCCTCTACGGCCTGGATGCGGCCTACACCTTCGTGAGCAACCTCACCCGCAAGGGCGGTACCGTGCTGTTCGTCGGTACCAAGAAGCAGGCCCAGGAGGCCGTGTCCGAGGCTGCCAACCGCTGCGGCATGCCCTATGTGAACGCCCGCTGGCTCGGCGGCATGCTCACTAACTTCACCACCATCCGCACTCGCGTGCGCCGCATGGAAGAGCTGGAGGCCATGGACGCCGACGGCCGCATGGCCCTGCTGCCGAAGAAGGAGCAGATCCTGCTGCACAAGGAGCTGGCCAAGCTCCAGACCAACCTCAACGGCATCCGCAACATGAAGAAGGTGCCCGACGCCATCTTCGTGATCGACACCAACCGCGAGGGCATCGCCATCCATGAGGCCCATCGCCTGCAGATTCCCGTGGTGGGCACCCTGGACACCAACTGCGATCCCGACGACGTGGATTACGGCATCCCGGCCAACGACGATGCCATCCGCTCCGTGCGCCTGCTCGCCGACTTCATGGCCGATGCCGTCATCGCCGGCACCGGCGCTGACGTGACCGCCGCTGAGATGGCCGGCGAGGCCGCTGCCGCCGAGGTCGCCACCGAGGCTGCCGCCGACGTGGCCGAGGGCGCTGCCGCCGAGGTCGTCGCCGACGTGGCCGCCGACGCCGCCGAGTAACTACCGATCCTGTTCCCCGAAGGAGGAATTCATGGCTAACATCACCGCCGCTATGGTGAAGGAGCTCCGCGAGATGACCGGCGCGGGCATGATGGAGTGCAAGAAGGCCCTGGCTGAGGCCGAGGGCGAGATGGAGAAGGCCGTCGACGTGCTGCGCACCCGCGGCCTGGCCGCCGTGGCCAAGAAGGCTGGGCGCGCCACCAACGAGGGTACCGTCATGGCGCTGGTCTCCGACGATTGCGCCACCGGTGCCGTGGTCGAGCTGAACTGCGAGACCGACTTCGTGGGCATGAACGAGAAGTTCAAGGCCTACGCTGAGAAGATCGCCCAGGCTGCTCTGGCCGCCAAGCCGGCCGACGTGGACGCTCTGGCCGCTGCCACCATCGACGGCGAGACCGTCGAGGAGGTTGTGACCGACTGCATCCACGTGATGGGCGAGAACACCCAGCTGGCCCGCGTGGCCGTGGTGGAGGCCCCGGCTGTGGCCGCCTACATCCACGGCGGTGGCAAGATCGGCGTGCTGGTGACCTTCGAGGTGGAGGGCATCGATCCGGCCGCCGAGGACTTCCAGAAGTGCGGTCGCGACATCGCCATGCAGGTGGCCGCCCTGAACCCGGTGGCCGCCACTCGCGCCGATGTGCCCGCCGATGTGGCCGCCCACGAGTTCGAGATCTACAAGGCCCAGGCCGCCGAGTCCGGCAAGCCCGAGAACATCCAGGAGAAGATGGCCGAGGGCCGCATGGACAAGTTCTACAAGGAGAACTGCCTTGCTGAGCAGGCCTTCGTGAAGAACCCGGACCTGACCGTGGCCGCCTACGCCGACGAGTGCGCCAAGGAGCTGGGCGGTTCCATCAAGATCACCGGCTTCGTCCGCTTTGCCCTGGGCGAGTAGCTGTCGCTGGAGTTTTTATTCCGATGAGAGAAAGGCCGCCTTACGGGGCGGCCTTTTTTCTATAATAATGGGACGTATGAACCCATGATGGACTACCGGGCGTTTCGGCGCCCGTACAAAGGACTAGAAATGAACCAGGAAGTCATCATCGTTCGGGGAAACCATGTCCTTTCCGGCGACGTGACCGTGGCCGGCGCCAAGAACTCGGCGCTCAAGCTCATGGCCGCCTCGTTGCTCGGCCAGGGCGTCTCCACTATTCACAACGTGCCCGTCATCTCCGATATCGAGATCATGGGCGAGGTGCTCGATCGCCTTGGGGCCGCGGTCGCGCGCGAGGGGCACACCCTTACCATCGATACCGCATCCGTCGACTCGTGCGAGACTCCCTACGAGCTCGTCTCGAAGATGCGCGCGTCCATTTCCGTGCTCGGCCCGCTTATCGGGCGATTCGGCGAGGCGCGGGTGGCCATGCCCGGCGGCTGCCAGATCGGTGCCCGCAAGATCGACATGCACCTGGTGGGCCTGGAGGCTCTGGGCGTGCACTTCGACGTGGATCACGGGGTGCTGCATGCCTTCACGCCCGACGGGCTGCACGGCGCCCACGTCTACCTGGAGTTTCCTTCGGTGGGGGCCACCGAGAATATGCTCATGGCCGCCGTGACCGCCGAGGGTCACACGGCCATCGAGAACGCTGCCTGCGAGCCGGAGATCGAGGATCTGGCGAACATGCTGAATGCCATGGGCGCAAAGGTGTCCGGCGCGGGCACCTCGCTCATCGAGGTCGAGGGCGTGGCCCTAGAGGCTCTGCACCCCTGCGATCACACCTGCGTGGGCGACCGCATCGAGGCGGGCACGTTCCTCGTGGGCGGGGCGCTCACGGGCGGCCCGGTCACCGTGCACGGTATCGATCCGGCCTTCTTGCGCATGGCCATCATGAAGCTGCGGGCCATGGGCTGTGCGGTGGAATGCGGCCTTGACTGGGTGCGCGTTACGCGCAGCGAGCCTTTGCGTTCGGTGGATATCCAGACGCTGCCGCATCCCGGTTTCCCCACTGATCTTCAGGCTCAGTTCATGCTGCTGGCGGCTCTGGCCGACGATGTGTCGGTTATCACCGAGAACGTTTTCGAGAACCGCTTCATGTTCGCCGCCGAGCTCATGCGCATGGGGGCCGATATCACCTTGGACGACCATCATGCCATCGTGCGCGGGGTGGCCGAGCTGGAAGGCGCCCCGGTATCCTCCACCGACCTGCGGGCCGGGGCGGCTCTCGTGCTCGCGGGCATCGTGGCCGACGGGGAGACGAGCGTCCACCATTTGGAGCATATCGATCGGGGCTATGAGGATTACGCGGGCAAGCTCGCCTCCCTCGGCGCCGATATCTGCCGCGTGCCCGTCTCCAGCCGGGGATAGGCGGTCGATTCCATGGCGATGCACAGCAAGAAGGGGCTCTCGGCCTCCCAGACCCGTCGCACGTCCCGCCGGGTGAACGATTCCGTGATCGGCTCCCATGTGGCCCGTCCTGCCGGCCGCCGCGGCCGCCGCGAGGACGATAGCCCCGTGGGCACCACCCGGGTTGACTTCTCCGACAGCCGCCGTTCCCGCCGCGCGACCCGCGGTATGGTGGAGCAGGTGGATGTTCAGGCCACAAGCGGGGAAAGCGATGCCGACTACGCTCGCCGCCGGGGCCGGCGCGGCTATGTGGAGGAGATCCAGGTCCGTTCCCGTCGGCGCCGCATCGCGGTTCTGACCGTTGCGGCCCTCGCGGTCGTGGCCGTGGCCGCGTTCGCGGGGGTGTCGGCCTTCTTCGCCCTGTCCGACTCCCAGCTGTCCCTGGGCGATTCCAACGCCACCGAGGCGCTGGTTGCCCCCGCCGAGGGGGAGCCCTACTTCGCCCTGTGCACCGCCCATCTGGGCTCGGCCACCCCGGCCGGTGCGGCCGAGGGCGACGCCTATCTGGCCGTGCGCATCGACGAGGCCACTCACACCCTCACCTTCATATCGGTGCCGGCCACGGTGTCGGTGGAATTGTCCGACGGCGCGCGCCACCCCCTGTCCGAGGCCACCTCCGTCGGGGGCGACGCCGAGCTCATCCGGGCGGTGGCGTCCCTGCTGGGCGTGGACATCGCGCACTTCGCCGCCACCGATGCCGCGGGCATCGAGCGGATCGTGGATATCGTGGGCGGCGTGGCCGTGGAACTGGATCAGGAGGTGGACGACCCCCGGGCCGGCATCCAGGTGCTGCAGGCGGGCCCCGTGACCCTGGACGGCCCCTCGGCCGTCACGCTTCTGCGGGCGTCGAACTATGCCGACTCTTATGCCACTCAGGCGAAGATGCGTGCTCTGTTCACGGTGAACCTTGCCGAGCGGGCGAGCTCCGGCGAGGGCCTGAGTTTCCCGACCGTGGTGGCGGACGGCGCCTCGGCCGTGAGCACCGACTGGTCGAGCGGCCAGATCATCGCCCTGGGCGAGGTGCTGCGGCCCCTGTCGGAGGTGACGGTGTACGCCGCCGTGGTGCCCGGTCGTGCCGTGGAGGGCGAGGGCGGCGCGCGCACCTACGAGGTGTCCGACGACGAGCTGGCCACCATGATGGAGGCCGTGCGCGCCGGCAATGCCCCGGAGAGCGCCGCGGGCAACGTGGCCAATGTGGATCGCAGCCTGCTCACCGTGGAGGTGCGCAACGGCTCCGGCATCCAGGGGGCGGCCGCCCGCTGCGGCGAGCTTTTGGAGTCCGACGGCTACCAGGTGGAGGCGGTGGGCAACGTGGACGACGGCACGGCCTATCCCGAGACCATGGTGATCTACAAGGATGCCGCCTTTGAGATAGCGGCCAAGGCCGTGGTGAGCGACCTATCCGCCGGTCGTGTGGTGAACGGCGGCGACTTCTACCAGTTCGATACCGACCTGCTCGTCATCATCGGCCAGGACTGGATCGGCTAGGGACTGCGCCGCCCGCGACGGCGGCCCGGACCTGCTCTTCGCTGACTTCGAGCCGTCTTCGGACGGCTCTCTTTGCGTCTGCGCGCGACCGATTCCGGCCGGTGGCCCTTCTGTTGCCTTTTCGTTGCTTTTGGAGTTTAATTGATAGATTAACTCCAAAATATTACGTTGCCTGGTCTGGGTGGAAGCGGAAGGAGCGATCTGACATGATGCAGCGGGATATTGCAGGAGGGGCGTCTCGGGCGCGCCGACAGCCGGTTTTGGCCATGGCCCTTTCGCTGATCCTGGCCTTTGGCATGGCGCCTGCGGCCGCTTGGGCCGATGGCGACGAGGTCTCGGTGGCTGAGTCCGCGACGACCCAGTCCTCGGCATCGGAAGAGGCCCATGGGGGGTCTTCTGGGAACGGAGCCCTCGCGACCCCGCTGGCCGATGGGGTGACAGCCGTCGCTCAAGCGACGGCTGCGGAGGCCACCGGGGACGGGGAGGAAGAGCTCTCAGTGGAAGAGGAGCGTGCGGTCTCTGTCCGGACGACGGGTATCGCACGGGTGCACGGCACGCCCGATAGCGCCTCGTTCCGCGACAACACCCTGGGCTTCTTCCAGGATGGCGCCATCGACGAGAACGGTCTGACCGTGGTGGGCAAGTTCCAATTCAACATTGCCGGCAACACGGTGACTACGGGCAAGTACGAGCCCTTGCTGGGTACTCCTTTCAATGTCGATCCCGAGGCGGAGGCGGCCGTGGGCTACAAGCTCTCGCCCATCGGCGGCGTTTCGGTGGGTCATGCCGGCACCGACTTCATGGGCAGCTACACCAATTCCAGCACGGCCAAGCTCGTGCAGACCAGCGACAGCACCAAGATCTTCAAGGCCTACCTGCTTGTGACGGCCAGCCAGCGGAACGTGGGCAACGTGGCCGCCAAAGCCCCCATGAGCCACTACGGCGTCTGCTTCAAGGGGCCCAAGGGCACCATTGAGCGCTATTACCCGGAGATCGTCTACCAGGACGGTGCCGGCCAGCGCGCCTCCTGCTACTTCGATGTGACCGACTTCGTGAAGGAGCAGGGCTACGGCACCTATACGGGCATCAACGTGCCGTTCTCAGACATCAACGGCACGGCCCAGGCGGCTGTGGGCAGCGACTGCTTCGGCGGTTGGAAGCTCATCGTCATCGAGGAGAACCCCGACCTGGAATCGACCCGCATGGTGCGGCTCAAGCTGGGCGGCACGGCGGTAAACCCCACGAACAAGCCCGAGGTGGTCATCAGCGGCGACGGCCTCATGGTGGCCCCCAATCCTACTGGCGAGCTGCTTGTTTCCATGGACGGCACCGACCTGGACAACGCCTACCAGGCTCTCCAATCGAGGGCCGGCGCCCAGGCCCTCGACCGAGTGCGGCTCGGTAACGTGCGTCCCTTCAGCAATTTCTTCTCCTTTACCATTGGGAACAAAGACCGTGATATGGAGCTCAACCCCGCATCGCGCACCGTGGCCGGCAAATACCCCAACTTTCCCGCGACCCATCAGACCTTCAATACCGATTTCTGTGTGGCGGGTCTCGAAGAACTTGAGCGCCAGGACGGACAGCCCATCCTCTCGGGCGGCGAGACGAGCTTCACGGTGAAGACGGACAGCTCCACCGACCCCACGCTCATGAGCGCCGTGGGACTTGTGGCCGATATCGTGGTGCCGGAGTTCGCCACCACCTTCACCATTGCGAACCAGACGCGCACCTTTGCGACGAGCGAGCCCGGCTACAGCCCGGTGTCCCGTTACGCCCAGGCCGGCGACGCGCTCCACGCCACCATGCGCTGCGAGAACGTCTCGGACGAGGATCACAAGCACTTGGGTCTGCACGATGCGACGATCACTGTGGAGCTGCCCGCCTTCGCCGCTATCGACGAGGGTAGCATCGTGGCTCGCTACAAGGCCGTCGACGGCTCCGAGCAGCAGCTGCGGGTGGTTAGCGTGAAGGGCACGACCATTACTGTGCAGGCGGTGGAAGATACGACCATCTCCCGCGGCGGCTACTTCGAGCTGATCGCGGACGGCACGGCCAAGGGAACGACGTCCTACACTGAGTACGAGAACCGCGTGGCCGTCGGCGGCGCCTTCGTCGACGACAATCAGCACATCTTCACCGATCTGCGCATGGACAGCCTCGGCGTGGCCTATGCCACGACGGCGTCGGACATTCCGCGCCACGAGGTGGAGACGTCGGTGTCGGGCAAGGGCGAGGTGACCGTGACTGGCAACGACCGCGAGGACAACAAGTTCGAGGCCGGCGAGGAGGCCACGGTGACCTGGGAGCCCGAGGAGGGCCAGGTGGTGAAGGGCGTCATCGTGGACGGTGTCATGCGCGACGACCTTATCGATGCTGGTTCTGTCAGCTTCCCCGTGGGAGAGGGCGGCCACAGCGTGCACGTGGTCTTCGGCGATCCCGATCCGGCCCCCGATCCCGATGACGAGCCAGCCAGCGACCGCTTCACCGTGAGTACGGCCGGCGACCGCGGCCTGGCCTCCCTTACCCCCACCCAGATGGTGAGGAAGGGAAGCGACCACGCGGTGACGTGGGAGACCAAGCCTGGCTTCGAGGTGGCCGAGATCTACCTCGACGGCTTCTCCTATCCTGCCAGTGACCGCGGCTCCATCGAGTTCACCAACGTAGGGGCCTCCCACCGGGTGGAGATTCTCACTGTGGAGGTGCTTCCGCCCGCGCGGTTCGCCTCGGTGCAGACCGTGGCTAAGGGCCCCGGCACTATCTCCCCCTCGGTCGTGGTGGCCGCTGGCACCGATCATAAGGTGACCTGGACTCCCGCTGCCGATGCGGAAGTTGCCCGGGTGTTTGTGGACGGCGCCCTCGTCTTTGACAAGTACAGTCAGGACCCGAATCCCGACCTGCGCGACCCGGCGCCCCTGGAGCGGCTCTTCTCCAAGCTTGCCGGCGATCACCAGGTGTCGGTGGAGTTCGTGGCGAAGACGCCCTCGGCCGACCCGACGCCCACCATCCTGCTGACCACGCAGATCCTCGGCGGCCCGGGTACCATCACGCCCTCCATGGAGCTGGAAGTGGGCGCGAGCCCCGAGGTGGCTTGGACCGTGACAAACGCTGCTGGCGACACCTACGCCGTGGAGCGGGTGGTGCTCTTCTCGGGCACGACGCGCCACGAGTTCTCGGCCGCCGATATCCAGGCAGGGAAGGTGTCGCTCGCGAATCTGACCGCCGACGCCACGCTGCAGGTAGTGCTCTCCTCCGAGGCTATCAAGGCCAAGCCCTCCTACCGCATTGAAACCGCGCTCGTCGGCGGGGCCGGCTCCATCTCCGGCAGCGCCACCGACGTGGTGGCAGGTGAGGATCGCGCGGTATCCTGGAGCGCCCCGGAGGGCTATCGGGTCACGTCGGTTATCGTGGACGGCGTGGTGCGCGACGACCTGCTCGCCGCTGGCGGCGTCACCTTTGAGAACGTTCAGGCCGACCATCGGGTGCTCGTTTCGGTGCAGGCCGACACGGGTTCGGATAAAGAGCAGTTCTATACCGTGACAGTGGTATGCGAGGGCGGCGGCACTGCCGGCCCCTCGGCTGTGGTACGGCCGGGCACGAGCCACGAGGTCACCTGGAAAAGCCTTGATGGCGATGATGTAGCGCCCCTGAGCGTGAAGGTGGACGGCATCAAACGGGACGATCTGCTCGCGGCCGGCGGTGTTACCTTCGCCTCCATTGGGGCGAATCACACCGTGGTCGTCGTTTTCCCCGAGGCTACGGGGGCCACCAACTACTTCACGGTGACCACGGAGCTGGCCGGTGGCCCGGGTTTCATTTCCGGCTCCACCAAGGTGCCCGCCGGGGTCGACCACCGCGTGGAATGGGAGCCGGCCGCGGGCTATTCCGTGGAGCGGGTGCTCATTGACGATGAGGCCGTCTCGCTGCCCCCGGCACGGCTGCGCACCGCCGGCATCGCGCTGTACGACCTGGCGCCGGCCGGCGATGCCTACACCTTCGAGGCCATCGACGCCGACCATGTGGTGCACATCGATCTGAAGGCCGAGATGTACACGGTGACGACGGCCGTGACGGAGGGCCAAGGCACTGTGTCTCCGACGGCCACGGTGGCGGCTCGCACCGACCATGAGGTGTCCTGGACACCGGCGGCCGGCTGGCGCGTGGCCCGTATTGTCGTGGACGGTGCCGATCGCGCCGATCTGCGGGACGCAGGCAAGGTGCTGTTCGCCGACGTGCTGGCCAATCATAGCGTGGAGGTGTACTTCGAGCTGGATCAGGAGCCGCCCTACGATCCGGACGACCACCTGGATCTGGATACCGACGGGGACGGCAAGCCGGACGTCAACATCGACACCGACGGCGACGGCAAGGCCGATGTGAACGTGGACACCGACGGTGATGGGAATCCGGACCTCAACATCGACACCGATGGCGACGGGAAGCCGGACGTGAATGTGGACACCGACGGTGATGGGAATCCGGACCTCAACATCGACACCGATGGCGACGGGAAGCCGGACGTGAATGTGGACACCGACGGGGACGGCAAACCAGACCTGTTCATCGACGTGGACGGCGACGGCATTCCCGACGTCAACATCGACACCGACGGGGACGGCAAGCCCGATGTGAACATCGACGTGGACGGCGACGGTGTTCCCGATTGGAACATCGATACCGATAGCACCGGCATCTGGAAGCCGAGCAGCCAGGGCGGCAATGCCGACGGCGTGTGGAAGGCCGACAAGAACCTCCTCGGCACCGGCAAGGGTCCGGGTTCCAAGACCCAGGTCACGCGTCTCGCCCAGACCGGCGACGAGACGACTTTGACAACCCTGGTTGTCTTCGGCTGCGCCCTGGCCGGTGCCGTTGTGGTGTTCGCGGCCCTGCGCGCCCGCCGCCGCGGCGCTGTGCTATGATGGCTTGCGAACGGAAGAACCTCTTTGAAAGGGAGTGCCTTATGGTTGAGAAGTCCGATGTGGCTGCCGTGCTCGAGCTGATCCGTCCGAGCCTCCAGGCCGACGGCGGCGACGTGTCGTTGGTGGACGTGTCCGAGGACGGCGTGGTCACCGTGGAGCTCCAGGGTGCCTGCAAGGGCTGCCCCATGTCCCAGATGACCCTGGCCAACGGCGTGGAGCGCATCCTGAAGGAGCGCGTCCCCGGCGTGACCAGCGTGGTGCCGGCCGCCTAAGGGCCCGGAACAATCCATGAGCCGAGCGGGCCCTTTGGGGCCCGCTTTCACGAGAGAGGGAAGGGAATGGAAGGCTGCTGGAGCCGTCGCGGCTGCGATGACGAGATGCAAGGGCGCTGCCCGCACAACGTGCCGGGTGAGCCGTGCCCGGCCGACTGCCACTACGCGGCGTGCCATCGGCCGACCCACGTGGTCTGCGACGACTTCGACGTGCTGCTGAACCCCAAGCGCGACTACGAGGCCGCCATCAAGCAGGTCTGCCGTTTCTGCGAGCACTTTCTCGTCCATGGCCCGGAGGTGGATCCCGAGGCCCCAAGCAGCCGCGACAAGTTCAGCGGCCGCAACCGCTTCATTCTTTAGGCACCCTCTCTCTGGCGCCTCGAGTCCGGGAAGGAGTCGGGTCGTTGCTCTCGTTGACGGCCCGTCGGCGACGGCCTCTGCTACAATGGGGGTCTGAAGCGGACTCCAAAATGGAAAGGCGGTGGCGCTCCATGGGAGCTATGGTAACGTGCCCGGCGTGCGGGGCGGGCGATCTGGATGTGCGCACCTACGAATCCATGATGGTGCTGCGCCCGAACCTGGCGCTGTTCTCCCTGGCGTGCCCCCATTGCGCGGCGACCGTCTCGGCCATCCAGCCCATTCCTTCCTCCCTGCGCGAGGAGGTTCAGTTCGCCGCTATCGAGCTGGGTGCCGGCATGGGCGCCCATGAGGGGAACCTATAATGTTGAACGATATTTACCAGAACCTCGATCCTGTCGCCTTGAGCCTGGGGCCCTTGGTCGTGCGCTGGTACGGCCTGGCCTACGTGGCCGGTTTCGCCCTGGCGGCCTTCATTATCTATCGCATCGCCCGTCGCTGGCGGCTCGGTCTGACCATGGACGACCTGCTCACGCTCATGATCTGCGCCATCGTCGGCGTGGTGGTGGGGGGTCGTCTCGGTTACGTGCTCTTCTACGGCGACGGTTACTACTTCGCCCATCCCCTCGAGATCCTCGCCTTCAATCAGGGGGGCATGAGCTTCCACGGGGGGCTCGTGGGCCTGCTCGCCGGCGGCGCTGTGGCGGCACGCCTGACTCGCGTACCCTATCTGACCTTAGCCGATTTGGGGGCCATTGCCGCCCCGCTGGGGCTCTTCTTCGGCCGCTGCGCCAACTTCGTGAACGGCGAATTGTGGGGCGCGCCCACCGATGGGCCCTGGGGCGTGGTGTTCGGCGGGGCTGCCGGCATGATGCCGCGTCATCCGAGCCAGCTCTACGAGGCGGTGCTCGAGGGGCTGGTCATCTTCTGCGTGCTGTTCGCCCTCTCGCGCCGGCTGCCCCCGCGCCCCCGCGGCACCTTCGTCGGTGCGTTCCTCGTGCTCTACGGCATCTTCCGCTTCCTCATCGAATTCGTGCGCGAGCCCGATGTGCAGCTGGGCTACTTATGGGGCGGCTGGCTGACCATGGGCCAGCTGCTCTCGGCCCCCCTCGTGGTGGCCGGCGTCGCCCTGCTGGTATATGCGGCCCGGCGCAAGCTGTCCCAGGAGGGCCCCCAGCGGCCTTCGGCGCCCGAGGCGGGGGATACGGCCTGCTAGAGGGTGCGCATCGGTGATGCGGCCTCATCGGCGCCCCTGCTGCCGATGCGCGCGGGTACCCCGGGCCCCGGCCGCTGACCATGGCGATGGCCGCGCGCCCGCCTGGGGCCGGCTTCGATAACGACGCGGTGTCGATTGTGCGCTCTTCCGGGAGCGCCGTTCTACTTCCCCTACAATAGGGAACGGTCGAAACTGCGCCATCGCGCGGACGGCCGCTGTCAATGAAAACGACTCAAGAGATACGAGGTGCAAGATGGACGTGAAGTTCTTCAAGTGCATGCACTGCGGCAACATCGCCGTGAAGGTGTTCGACGCCGGCGTGCCGCTGGTGTGCTGCGGTGAGAAGATGGTGGAGCTCGTGGCCGATTCCCAGGACGCTGCCCTGGAGAAGCACGTACCCGCCGTCGAGGTGGCCGGCGACAAGGTGATCGTGAACGTGGGATCAGTGGATCATCCCATGACCGAGGAGCACTGGATCCAGTTCATCTGCCTGGTGACCGACAAGGGCTATCAGATCAAGCCCCTGACTCCGGCCGATGCCCCCCACGCCGAGTTCACGGTGCCCGCCGGCGAGACCCCGGTGAAGGTGTACGAGCACTGCAACCTCCACGGGCTGTGGGTGACCGAGCTGTAGAACCCCGCCGTTCCCCGGCAATTCTTGAAAGACCCGTGCAGCACGGGTCTTTTTTCTTGCATTGGGGCGAATCGGTGCTAATATAAACAGGCTTGTCTCGGGCTTGGTCGGAAACCAAGCCTTATTCGGAACCCTTGGTCGGAAACCAAGGGAAGATAGGAGAACCCATGAAGCAAGGAATTCATCCGGAGTATGTGGACTGCGTTGTGAAGTGCAGCTGCGGCAACACCTTCACCACCCGCTCGACCAAGCCGGAGCTGAAGATCGACATCTGCAATGCCTGCCATCCGTTCTATACCGGCACCCAGAAGCTGATCGACACCGGTGGACGCGTGCAGCGCTTCGCCGATCGCTTCGGCGCCGCTAAGGACGTCGTTGCCGAGCGCGAGGCCGCCAAGAAGGCCGAGCGCGCCGCTCAGATCGCCGAGCGCGAGGCTGCCAAGAAGGCCGAGCGCGAGGCCAAGGCCGCCGCTAAGGCCGAGCGTGCCGCTGCCTTCGCCGCCAAGGCCGCTGAGGCTGCTGCTCGCGCCGAGGCCGAGGAAGAGGTTCAGAACATGGA
Organism: Adlercreutzia muris; assembly: GCF_008831045.1. GTDB lineage: Bacteria > Actinomycetota > Coriobacteriia > Coriobacteriales > Eggerthellaceae > Adlercreutzia > Adlercreutzia muris. The sequence goes on along the minus strand of NZ_WAJS01000018.1, from coordinate 44,392 downwards.
GGATGCCGCCGCCGAGGCCACGACCGAGGAGGCTCCCGGCGTGGAGCTGACCGAGGCCGAGGTTGAGGCCGCCGAGTAGTTCCGCTGCTTCTCGCACCTTTGAGACCCGTCGCGCACCGCGGCGGGTCTTTTCTTTTGCAGTCCGGTAAATTCCCCCGAGGGCTCTTCTGGCTGCGAACTATAATGGGACAGATTAAGAACGCGACGGCCGAACGGAGCAGAGACGTGGTGGTAACCCCCGAGCAAGATTTCGTGCTGAAGACTATTGAGAGCCGTGACGTGCATTTCGTGCGCTTCTGGTTCACCGACGTACTGGGGAATATGAAGTCCTTCGCTGTGGTGCCCGGTGAGTTGGAGAGCGCCTTCGACGACGGCATGGGATTCGATGCCAGCTGCATCGAGGGCTTCTCGGAGAGGCGGGAATCCGATATGCTGGCCTTCCCCGACCCCTCTACCTTCCAGGTGCTGCCCTGGCGCCCCACATCCAATGCCGTGGCTCGCATGATCTGCAACATCCGCACTCCCGAGGGCAAGCCCTACGAGGGCGATTCGCGCCAGGTCCTCAAGAGCATGGTGCGCAAGGCCTCCGAGGCCGGATACTCGTTCATCGTGGGGCCGGAGCTGGAGTACTTCTACTTCAAGGACGCCGAGGGCACCGAGGTGCTCGACCGCGGCAGCTACTTCGACCTTACTTCTCTCGATTCCGCCTCCGACCTGCGGCGCGACACGGTGCTCACCCTGGAGAAGATGGGCATTCCCGTGGAGTACTCCCATCATGAGAAGGGTCCCTCCCAGCACGAGATCGACCTGCGCTATGCCGACGCCCTGTCCATGGCCGACGCGGTGATGACCTACAAGCAGGTGGTGAAGGAGATCGCCATGAAGCACGGGGTGTACGCCTCGCTCATGCCCAAGCCCCTGGCCGGGGCGCCGGGCAGCGGCATGCACGTGCACCAGAGCCTCATGGACCGGGCCGGCAACAACGTCTTCTTCGACGAGAGCGACCCGTCCGGCTACAACCTGTCGGCCACGGCGAAGGCCTACATTGCCGGCCTTCTGAAGTACGCGCCGGAATTCACCTTGGTCACGAACCAGTACGTGAACTCCTACAAGCGCCTGCAACCGGGCGGGGAGGCCCCCACCTGCATCAGCTGGGGCGCCCGCAACCGCTCCACCCTCGTGCGTATCCCGGGGTACCGGCCGCGCAGCGAATCGGCCTGCCGCGTGGAGCTGCGCAGCCCCGATCCGGCGGCGAACCCCTACCTGGCCTTCGCGGTCATGCTGGCCGCCGGTCTGGCGGGCATCGAGGAGGGCCTGGAGCTCATGGCCCCTGCCGACGAGGCCGCGCCCCTCGGGTGCAGCCGTCGGGAGCACCGCGAGCGCGGAGTGACGCCGTTGCCCGAGAGCCTGGGGGAGGCCGTGGAGCTGTTCGCTCAGAGCTCGCTCATGCGCGAGACGCTGGGGGAGCACATTCACGATTACCTCGTGCGGGCCAAGCGGGCAGAATGGGATGCCTACCAGGCCGTGGTGACCCCTTGGGAGCTCGAGCGCAATCTGGCGGTGCTGTAGCATGCAGCGCAAGACCGTTATCTTCATTGCCGACAGCCTCGACAACGCCCACAAGTTCCAGCAGGTGCTCTCGAAGCTGGACGTGGACGTGGCGGCCGGCTCCTCGGCCCAGTTCAAGAAGCTGCTGGCCGCCCATCCCTCCCGCGATCTGGTGATCTACGAGGCCCGCGGCGAGCGCCTGGCATCCCTGGCCTCGGCCGAGGCGGCCTTGGCCGAGGAGGGCTCGGTGGCCATGCTCGTCATCGTGAACGAGGCCGATCTGGCCCAGTTCCGCCTGCCGGTGTCCTGCAAGGCCGACTTCGTAGTCCACGGGGCCGGCGCTGCCGAGTGCGCCACCCGCATCCGCCAGCTGCTGTGGCCTGGCAACGAGACCTCCTCGGCCGATTACATAGTCGTAGACAACATGACCGTGAATCTGGCCACCTACCAGGTGAAGGTGGGCGGCGAGCCGGTGGATCTCACCTATCTGGAGTACGCGCTGCTGGCCTTCCTCGTGACCCATCCCGGGCGCACCTATTCCCGTGATGCCCTGCTGCGCCGCGTGTGGGGCTTCGACTACTACGGCGGCAGCCGCACCGTGGACGTGCATGTGCGCCGGGTTCGCGCGAAGCTCGGCCCCGAGCTGGCCCAACGCCTGGAAACGGTGCGCGGCGTCGGCTATTTGTGGAATGCGTAAGGCCGAGCGCATGAAAGGTATATCGAAAATGTAAGGGTGTAGAGGAAACGGCGGGTGTTCCAACCGAGCGAGTTCCGCAGCGACGAGAACAGCCCGGTGGGCTGTTCTCCAGAGCGAGGACTGTCTGAGCGAATTGGAATACCCGGCGGTTCCGACCGGCGATGAGCCGCTCGTTCGCTTGCGATTGACGCAAAGGAGTCAGAATGTCGAAGAAGATCGCCGTCATCGATGGCAACTCGCTGATGCACCGTGCCTACCATGCGGTGCAGACGCCCATGACCGCCAAGGACGGCACCCCCACCAACGCCGTGTTCGGCTTCCTCTCCATGTTGTGCAAGTTCATCGAGATCGCCGAGCCCGATGCCGTGGTGTGCGCCTTCGATGCCGGCAAGCCGGTGCACCGCATTAAGGCCCTCGAGCAGTACAAGGCCCAGCGGCCCCCCATGGACGAGGAGCTGCGCGTGCAGTTCCCCGTGATGGAGGAACTGCTGGCGGCCATGGCCATTCCCGTGGTGAAGGTGCCGGGCTGGGAGGGTGACGACATCTTGGGCACCATCGCCGCCCGGGACGAGGCCTTGGGCTTCGAGACGCTGCTCGTGACCGGCGACAAGGACGCCTACCAGCTGGCCGGCGAGCTCACCCGCATCGTCACCACGAAGAAGGGCATCACCGACATCACCGTGAACGGCCCGGCTGAGGTGGAGGAGCGCTACGGCGTGACTCCGGCCCAGTTCATCGATTACCTGGGACTGATGGGAGATTCCTCCGACAATATCCCCGGCGTGCCCGGCATCGGCCCGAAGACAGCCACGAAGCTTTTGCAGGCCTACGGCTCCATGGAGGGCATCTACGAGCATATCGGCGAGCTGAAGGGCAAGCAGAAGGAGAACCTGGAGAACAATCGCGACATGGCCTTCCTGTCCCGCGAGATCGCCACCATCGTGCGCGACCTGGACTTCCCTCTGGATCTGGAGAGCGCCGCCTTTCCGGCCTTCGACGCGGCCGATGTGGAGGAGGCCTTCGGGAAGTACCAGCTGGCGAGCCCCTTGGCCCGGGTGCTGTCCATGATCGACGCCGAGCCGCCCTCCCGCGAGATCGAATTCACCCTGGCCCCCGTTCTGGAAGGGGCCGAGGGCGCGGCCGAGGTCGAACGGGCCTGCGCGGCCGGCGAGGTCATCGGCGTGGCCTTCGTGGATCCCGAGCAGGTGTCGCTGTTCAACGACGGTGCCACGGCGGCCTTCGTCACGGGCTCGGCCCGGGTGATGGCCGAGGGGGAGCGCGCCCTCGATCTGTTCGCGTCCATCGTGCGCGGGGGAACCTTCTGCGCCCTGGATGTGAAGGCCGACGTGCGCCGGGTGTACCCGGCCGATACCGCCGAGGCGGCCCGCGTGACCGACGGGGAAGTGCTCGCCATGGCCGGCTTCGATTTGGGCCTGGCCGGCTACGTGCTGAACTCCTCCACGAGCGCCTACACTTACGACTCCCTGATGGAGTCGGTGGCCGGGGCCACGCTGCCTGCGGCCGAGACCGACGGCGAGCGCGCGGCCGTGCAGGCCACGGCGGCCCGCATGCTCCAGGGGCTTCTGGAGGAGGCCCTGAAGAAGGACGGCACCTGGGAGGCCTATGCCGACATCGACCTGCCGCTCGTGGGGGTGCTCTCCTGCATGGAGCGGGTGGGAGCTGCTATTGACGTGCCGCGACTGGAGGCCTTGGGCGCCGAGGCCCAGGTGGAGGTAGACGATCTCACGGCCCAGATCTATGAGCTGGCCGGCGAGACCTTCAACCTGAGCTCGCCTAAGCAGCTGGCCCGCATCCTCTTCGAGGTGCTGGAGCTGCCGGCCAAGAAGAAGAACCAGCGCGGCTACTCCACCGATGCGAAGGTGCTCACGGAGCTCTCGGCCATTCACCCGCTGCCCGATCTGGTCCTGCGCTACCGGGAGTTCTCGAAGATCAAGAACACCTACATCGACGCCCTGCCCCGTATGCGGGCGGGCGACGGACGCGTGCACACCCAGTTCAACGAGACAGTGACCACCACGGGGCGCCTGTCCTCCTCCGACCCGAACCTCCAGAACATTCCCGTGCGCACCGACTTCGGCCGCCAGATTCGCAGCTGTTTTGTGCCCCTGCGGGAGGGGGAGTTGTTCCTGTCGGCAGACTACTCCCAGATCGAGCTCAGGCTGCTCGCGCACTTGTCGGCCGACGAGCATCTGGTGGCCGCCTTCAACTCCGGGGCCGATCTGCACACCTCCACGGCGGCTCGCGTGTTCGGCGTGGCTCCCGAGGACGTGACGCCCGCTCTGCGCAGCCGTGCCAAGGCGGTGAACTTCGGCATCGTGTATGGGCAGCAGGCCTACGGTCTGGCCCAGTCGCTGGAGATTCCCATGGCCGAGGCGAAGGAGATGATCGACCGTTACTTCGAGGTGTATCCCGGTGTGCGCGCATACCTGGACGACACTGTGCGCGAGGCCAAGGCGAGCGGCTTCGCCACCACGATGTTCGGCCGCAAGCGCCATATTCCCGAGCTGCGCAGTTCCAACGGCCAGCAGCGCGGCTTCGGCGAGCGCACGGCCATGAACCATCCGATGCAGGGCACGGCCGCCGACATCATCAAGATGGCCATGAACGAGGTGCAGCGCCGGCTGCTTGCCGAGGGCTTCGAGGCCCAGCTCATGATCCAGGTCCACGACGAGCTTGATTTCTCGGTGCCGGTCGATGAGGTGGAACGCCTTTCGGCCATGGTGCGTGAGGTGATGGAGCACGTGGCGGAGCTGCGCGTGCCCCTCCTCGTGGATGTCAGCTGGGGCCCCACCTGGGCCGAAGCGCACTAACAGGTTCCGCTTGCCCTAACGCTGGGCGGGGCCTACACGGTCTTCCAGAAGTCTTGGATGAGTTCCTGGCGGTTGCCGTGGCCGGTCTTCTGGAGGATGTTGTGCACGTGCACCTTCACCGTGGAGGGGGCCAGGGACATGGCCGAGGCGATGTTCTGGTTGTCCTGGTCCCGCAGGATGTAGTCGAGCACCTCGCGCTCCCGGGCCGTCAGCGAGTGGCGCCGGGCGTAGACGAGCAGATCCTCGGCGGTCTGGTGGTAGCGCTCGGTGTCGTCGACGACCGGGGCGGTGTGAGAGCGGATATCCAGCTGGCGCAACGCGAAGTGGCACGTCATGAGGGCGCAGACGAGCATGAGCAGGTTCTCGGCATAGTTGCGCTCGGCCGTCAGCGTGAACGGTCCCACGGTGATGGCCTCGGTGGACAGCACCAGGAAGAACATGACGTCCTCGAAGATCATGAGCACACCGAGGAGGGCCAGGGCCACGCAGTGGGGGAGATAGCGGGCCAGACGCTGGCGCTCCACCTCGTCGCGGGTACGCAGGTAGTAGATGCCGCCATAGAGGAGGATCCAGAACATGAAGCAGGCGCGGCAATTATAGAAGCAGAAGCGCAGCACCTTGTTCTCGCCTGAGATAGCCAGAAGCAGGAAGGCTATGACGCAGAAGACGATGATGGGCAGCGCGCGCACGCGGCGGTTGCGCTCGCCGATGTACTCGCAGACCATGAGCCAGAAAGAGCCGAGGAATCCCGCACCGGTGACGAGCGTGTAGACGGAGCGGAAGAACATATATTCCGGGGAAAGCTCGGGCCCGAGGATTTGGGCCGCGTAATCGTCCTGCAAGATGGAGGCCACGTCCAGGAAGTAGAACAAAAAGGCCGCGCAGGCGTACAGCATGGTCTTGCGGTGGGTCACCAAATATGATGAGAGGCAGACGGCGGCCGTGAGAACGGAGACGAGAATCACGAGAAGCGTCTCATAGAAGATGGCAAGTTCCATGGATCCCCTTCATCCTGGCCAGCCCATCGGGCGTTGAACTTTGCTGCCATTATATACCAATTCGCCAGCGCCCCCCTCGGTGCCCGAAGCCTTCAGAAATTTTTGATCGAGTTAGGTAACGTAACGGTAACAGCGCACAATTAGATGAGGAAACGACGCAGATTAGAATTTGAAAAATCCAATTATGACCTGCGGTTTATGGAGGTTGTAGGGAAATGCTTCTTCACATAGTCTCAACATACATACGCACCTACACCTGGTTTAGACCTTTCGCAAAATGTGACTATCCTGCACATTGGAGCCATGAAACATCGCGGATTTGCGATGGGCCGTGGAGGGAAACCACGGCAGCCGGCACATCGACAGGCGCCGCGGGCGCCAGATCGGAGAGTCACATGCAAGGAGTAAACGTCAAGAGCGAGATCGGGAACCTCAAGAAGGTCATCCTCCATCGCCCGGGCAACGAGCTGCTCAACCTCACCCCGAACACCCTGGAGGAGCTGCTGTTCGACGACATCCCGTTCTTGGAGGTTGCCCAGGCCGAGCACGATGCCTTCGCCGACATCCTGCGCAACGAGGGCGTGGAGGTCGTCTACCTCGAGGACCTCATGGCCGAGGCTCTGGACACTGATCCGGCCCTGCGCGAGCAGTTCCTGAACCAGTGGATCTACGAGGCGGGCATCCGCACCGATCTGTACACCGACATCATCAAGGACTACATCAACTCCGAGTACGCCGCCACCAAGGACATGGTCATGAAGACTATGGCGGGCATCAACCTCCAGGAGCTCCCGCAGCAGCACACCAACCTGCTCGTGGACATGGTGTCCGACCGTACCAAGCTCGTGTGCGCCCCCATGCCGAACCTCTACTTCACCCGCGACCCGTTCAATATGATCGGCAACGGCGTGGGCATCAACCGCATGTACAGCACCACCCGTAACCGCGAGACCATCTACGGCTCCTACATCTTCAACTACCACCCCGACTTCAAGGATGTGCCGCAGTACTACAGCCGCGAGAACACCTTCCACATCGAGGGCGGCGATGTGCTGAACATCAACGAGCACGTGCTGGCCATCGGCATCTCCCAGCGCACCGAGCCCGACGCCATCGACCAGCTGGCCCACAACGTGTTCAGCGATGAGACGTCCACTATCGACACCATCCTGGCCTTCAACATCCCGGTGTCCCGCGCCTTCATGCACCTGGATACGGTGTTCACCCAGATCGACTACGACAAGTTCACCATCCACCCCGGCATCATGGGCCCGCTGACGGTCTTCGAGATCACCCCCGACGGCAACGGCGGCACCAAGATTCGCGAGCGCGACGAGGACCTGGAGTCCATCCTGACCGAGTACGTCGGCCAGCCGGTGCAGCTCATCCCCTGCGGCGGCGGCGACCGCATCGCCGCGGAGCGCGAGCAGTGGAACGACGGAAGCAACACGCTGTGCGTCCGCCCCGGCACCGTGGTCGTGTACCAGCGCAACAACGTCACCAACGACGTGCTCTACAAGAACGGCATCAACTGCCTGGTCATGCCGTCCGCGGAGCTCTCCCGCGGCCGCGGCGGCCCGCGCTGCATGTCCATGCCGGCCTGGCGCGAGGCCCTGTAGGCTTTAAGAAGTGCCCTGCGAGGGCGGAGACGGCAAGCTCCGCCCTCCTTGCAATGTTCATCGGACGCCCGAATCGGGGGAGGGGTCGGGCGCCACTCCCATAAGGAGTTCATCTCATGGCAGAGACAAAGAAGAAGAAGCGTGCGAGCCTTTCTTCGTTTACCATTTTGCTGATCATTCTCGTGGCGCTGGCCATCGTGACCGTTGTCATGGCCGCGATGGGCGTTGAGGGCATCGAGGGAGCGACGCTCTCCGGCGTGCTCACCGCCCCGGTGTTCGGCTTCCAGGACGCCATCGGCGTGTGCCTGTTCGTCATGATCCTCGGCGGCTTTTTGGGCATCATCACCGAGACCGGGGCGCTCGACGCGGGCATCGCGGCGCTGGTGCACAAGCTCAAGGGCAACGAGCTGGTGCTCATCCCGATCCTCATGATCATCTTCTCCATCGGCGGCACCACCTACGGCATGTGCGAGGAGACGGTGCCCTTCTACCTGCTGCTGGCCGCCACCATGGTAGCGGCTGGCTTCGACAGCCTCACCGGCGCGGCCGTGGTGCTCCTCGGCGCCGGCTGCGGCGTGCTCGGCTCCACGGTGAACCCGTTCGCCGTGGGCGTGGCCGTCGACGCGCTCTCGGGCGTGGGCATCGCCGTGAACCAGGCCACCATCATCGGCCTTGGTGCCCTTCTGTGGATCGTGACCCTGGCCATCTCTATCGTGTTCGTGATGCGCTACGCCAAGAAGGTCATGAACGACAAGGGCTCCACGTTCCTGTCCCTGCAGGAGCAGCAGGATATGATGAACGAGTGGGGCATGAAGGAGTCCGAGGCCGAGGCCGCCGACGGCCAGGCCGCCGCGACCCCGAAGATGACCGGCCGCCAGAAGGCCTCCCTGGTTGTCTTTGCCCTCACCTTCGTCGTCATGATCGTGTCGTTCATCCCCTGGGAGGATCTGGGCTTCGACGGCTTTGTCGCCGGCCAGTCCTACGAGGAGGTTGCCACTACCGTGACCGGCGAGGAAATGGTAGCTGTCTACGACGAGGCCAACGGCACCGCTACCGAGCTGTCCGGTCCCGTTGAGGCCACCTCCGTCTCCGAGGAGGAGGTCACCCCGGCCTGGTCGAGCTTCCTGACCGGCGTTCCGCTGGGCCAGTGGTACTTCGACGAGGCCTCCACCTGGTTCCTCTTGATGGCGCTGGTCATCGGCCTCATCGGCGGCGTGTCCGAGAGCCGCTTCGTGAAGGCCTTCATCAACGGCGCCGCCGACATGATGTCGGTCGTGCTCATCATCGCGCTGGCCCGCTCCATCACCGTGCTCATGGCTTCCACCGGCCTGGACATGTGGATCTTGAACAACGCGGCCAACGCACTGGCGGGCATGTCGGCCATCATATTCGCGCCGCTGTCCTTCCTGCTCTACGTGGTGCTGTCGTTCCTGATCCCGTCCTCCTCTGGCATGGCCACCGTGTCCATGCCCATCATGGGCGGTCTGGCCAGCCAGCTCAACTTCTCCGTTGAGACCATGGTCATGATCTACTCCGCCGGCAACGGCCTCGTGAACCTGTTCACGCCCACCTCCGGCGCCATCATGGGCGGTCTGGCCCTGGCCAAGATCGAGTACTCCACCTGGCTGAAGTTCGGCGCGAAGCTGTTCGTCGTGCTCGGCGTGGTATGCATGGTCATCCTGACTGCGGCCATGATGATCCTGCCCGGCGGCGCTGCCTAAGGGCATCCGCCAACGCGATCGATAACAGCCTGCCGGCTGTCATCCTTCCGGGAGAGCGCCCCTTGTGCCGGGGCGCTCTCTCCGTTTGGGGCGCTTCTCGCGTTGTCACGTCGCATCCTCTCGGCGATTCCCGACGGCTCCTCCCTCTGGGATGGATCACGTGTTCCGCTGCCTTACTAATATATAGAGCGTCGGTGAACGGTGGGAAAATGGGGGAGAAAATTGTTGACGCGGGGGAGGTGCGCTGGTAGGATACTACCTTGCGTTTAGTCACATTCAAGGAGATACATACATGTACGCAATCGTGAAAACGGGCGGCAAGCAGTACAAGGTCGCCCCCGGAGACAAGATCAACATCGAGAAGCTCGACGTCGAGCCCGGCGACAAGGTGGAGCTCGAGGCCATCTGCGTCGTCGACGGCGACAAGGTGGAGGCCGACCCCGCGAAGGCCGCCAAGACCAAGGTCGTCGCCACCGTGCTTGAGCAGTTCAAGGGCGACAAGCAGTTGGTCTTCAAGTTCAAGAAGCGCAAGAACTACAAGAAGCTGCGCGGTCATCGTCAGAACCTGACCCGCGTGAAGATCGAATCCGTCGGTACGGCCAAGGCCGAGTAAACGGGTTAGGAGGAACATCTCATGGCACACAAGAAAGGCTTGGGCTCTACCCGTAACGGTCGTGACTCCCACGCACAGCGACTCGGCGTGAAGAAGTTCGCCGGCGAGGTCGTGAAGACCGGCAACGTGATCGTTCGCCAGCGCGGCACCCATTTCCACCCCGGTGAGAACGTGGGCCGCGGCAAGGACGACACTCTGTTTGCCCTCTGCGACGGCACGCTGAAGTTCACCCGTGGCGTCAAGCGCAAGATCCACGTGATCCCCGCTGAGCAGACCGCCTAAACGCTTAAGTTTCAACGACTGCGTAACATCGAACGGTTAGCCAATGCCCTCTGAGAAATCAGGGGGCATTGTTGTATAGTTTGCACAGAGAACGGCGCCCCGCTACGGGGGCGGCGATTCGCGACGACCCAGTGGGAAGGTTCCTATGTTTATCGATAAGGTTCGCATTAACGTGAAGGGGGGCAACGGCGGGGCCGGCTGCATGTCGTTCCGCCGCGAGGCCCATGTGCCCAAGGGCGGCCCCGACGGCGGCGACGGCGGCCATGGCGGCAACGTGGTGGTCCAGGCCGACGCCGGTGTGTCCTCGCTCATCGAGTACCGCTTCAAGCACCACTTCAAGGCCGAGCGCGGCACCCACGGCAAGGGTAGCCGCATGCACGGCGCCACAGGCGAGGACCTCGTGCTGAAGGTGCCCGTGGGCACGGTGGTGCGCGAGTACTTCGAGGAGAGCGGGGAGGTGGGCGAGACGATCGCCGATCTGACCCACGACGGCGAGACGGTGGTGGTGGCCCGGGGCGGCATGGGCGGCCGCGGCAACATCCACTTTGTCACCTCCACTCGTCGCGCCCCGGCCTTCGCCGAGCTCGGCGAGCCTTCCGAGGAGCGCTGGATCGAGCTGGAGATGAAGCTCATGGCTGACGCGGCCCTAGTGGGCATGCCCTCGGCGGGCAAGAGCTCCCTCATCGCGAAGATGAGCGCCGCCCGGCCCAAGATCGCCGACTACCCGTTCACCACCCTCGTGCCGAACCTGGGTGTGGCCACCTCGGGGGACTTGTCCTTCGTCGTGGCCGACATCCCCGGCCTCATCGAGGGGGCTCACGAGGGTCGCGGCCTGGGCCATGAGTTCCTGCGGCACATCGAGCGCACGGCCCTCATCGTGCAGATCGTGGACCTCACGGGCGATTGGGAGGGGCGCGATCCTTTGGACGACTACGAGGTCATCAAGAACGAGCTGGCCGAGTACGCCGCCGACCTGGCCGCTCGGCCCCGCATCGTCGTGGCGAACAAGATCGATGCCCCGGGCACTGAGGAAGTCTGCGACGCCCTGGCCGAGCGGGTGCGGGCCGATTCCATCGCCGCTGCCGGCGGCAACGAGTTCGCCCCGAGCCCCATCGACCCGAAGCTCTACCGCATCAGCGCGCTCACGGGGGCCGGCGTCGATTCCCTGAAGGCGGCCATTGCCACGAAGGTGCACGACCTGCGTGAGGCGGCCCGGGCGGCTGCGGCGGCCGATATCCAGTACGACCACGTATGGGAGCTGCGCCGCGAGGCCCGCGAGAAGCGCTTCGATATCATGCCCGAGGGCGCCGGCGTTTGGCGCGTGCGCGGTGTGCAGGTGGAGCGCATGGTGGTGCAGACCGATTGGGAGAACGAGGAGGCCGTGGCCTTCTTCCAGCACCGCTTCAAGAGGCTGGGCGTGGACACGGCCCTGGAGAAGGCCGGAGCCCTGGACGGAGACGAGGTGCGCATCCTCGGCTACTCCTTCGCCTTCGAATCGCCCCACGGCCACGGGGTGGACATGTACCAGGAGCTGGATCTGTAATGGGCGAGACGACGACCGCGGCGCGCCGCCGCCTGGTGGTGAAGATTGGCTCGGCCACTCTGACCACCTCCGAGAGCTCCATCGACTACGGCTTCCTGGATGACCTGGCGGCCCAGCTGGACACGGTGCGCCGCGCGGGCTGGGACGTGGTGGTGGTCACCTCGGCTGCCATCGCCTGCGGCCTGGAGGCCCTCGGCATCGCCAAGCGCCCCACGGACATGCCGAGCCTGCAGGCGGCCGCGTCGGTGGGGCAGAGCGCCCTGTCCACGGCCTACGCCGAGGCCTTCGGGAGGTGGGATATGCTCACGAGCGTGGTGCTGCTCACCCGTCGCGATACGGCCGACCGCACGGCCTACCTGCACGCTCGGGACACCCTGCGCCGCCTCATGGAGCTCGATGTGGTGCCCATTGTGAACGAGAACGACACGGTGAGCGTCGAGCAGATCCGCTTCGGCGACAATGACACCCTGGCCGCGCTCGTGGCCTGCCTCATCGACGCCGACCTCATGGTCATCCTGTCGGACATCGATGGACTGTACACGGCCAATCCGCTCATCGATCCGGCGGCCGAGCTGATACCTCGGGTGGACCGGGTGGGCCGCGAGATCTTGGCTGCGGCCGGGGGCGCGGTGTCGGGGGTGGGCTCCGGCGGTATGATCACGAAGATCAAGGCCGCCCGGGTGCTCATGGCCGCGGGCATTCCCATGGTCATCTGCCAGGGGCGCCGCCCCGATTGCGTGGTGGATGCGGCGGCCGGGGTGCCGGTGGGCACGCTGTTCACGGCCCCGGAGCGCCCCCACGAGATCACCCCGAAGAAGCTGTGGATCGCCCTGGGCGATGCCGTCCACGGTACGCTCGTGGTGGACGAGGGGGCCCGCGCGGCCCTCGTGGAACGCGGCAAGTCGCTCTTGTCCGTGGGCATTCGCGAGGTGCGCGGGTCCTTCGACTACGACGACATCGTGGATGTGGCCGACGAGACGGGCCACGTGTTCGCTCGGGGCCGAGCGGCCGCGGGCAGCGATCTGGTGGCCCTGGCGGTGGGGAAGAGCCGCGAGGCGGTGGCGGCCAACGGCATCCTGTCGGTTCTGGCCGACCGCCCCGTCGTCCACCGCGACGAGCTGGTGCTGTTCGAGTAGGCGGGTTTTCGTTCGCCCTGTGGGAGGAGCGGGCCGGCCGATGCTGCGGTTTGGGCGGGCGCTTGCCGAAGCCTCGCTGGCAGTGCCCGCCCCCGCGAGAAGGTGCAGGAAGCAGAGAAAGGTTCAACATGGATATACGAGACGAAGTGGTTCTGCTTGCGAAGAGGGCCAAGGAGGCGAGCGCGAGGCTGGCAGTGACGACGGCCGAGGAGCGCAACGGCGCCCTGGCCGCCATGGCCGCAGCCCTGCGGGAGCACGCATCCGAGATCGTGGAGGCCAACGGGGGCGATATGGACGCGGCCCGGGCGGCCGGCACGAGCGAGGCCCTGCTGGACCGGCTCATGCTGGACGAGGCCCGGGTGGGCGCCATGGCCGATGCCCTCGACGAGCTGCGGAAGCTGCCCGACCCCCTCGGCGTGGTGTCTCTGGAATCCACCTTGTACAACGGCATCCGCCTGCGCCGCGTGTCGGTGCCCCTCGGCGTGGTGGCCATGGTCTACGAGGCGCGGCCCAACGTGACCGCCGATGCCGCCGGCGTCTGCGTGAAGTCGGGCAACGCCTGCGTGCTGCGGGGCGGAAGCCTCGCGGCCCGCTCCAACGAGGCCATCGCCGACATTCTGGCGGCCGCCGCCGTGGGGGCCGGCCTGCCCGAGGGTTCCATCTGTGCCATCACCACCACCGATCGGGCCGCCACCGACATGCTCATGGAGCTGCATGGCCTGGTGGACGTGCTCATCCCCCGCGGGGGCGCCGGGCTTATCCGCCACTGCGTCGAGCACGCGAAGGTGCCGGTCATCGAGACGGGCACGGGCAACTGCCACGTGTACGTGCACGCCTCGGCCGACCCCGCCATGGCCCGCGATATCATCATGAACGCGAAGTGCCGCCGCCTCGGCGTGTGCAACGCCGCCGAGACCCTGCTGGTGGACGCGGTCGCCGCCCCCTCGGTGCTGCCGCCGATTCTGGGCGAGCTGCTGGAGGCGGGCATCACGGTGCACGGCGACGAGATGGTGTGCGCCCTGGCCCGGCAGGCCGGTCTGCCCGTGGCCGATGGGGCCGACGAGGCGTCCCCGGCCGTGGTACCGGGGGGCGAGGCGGACTGGGAGACCGAGTATTTGGGACCGCATCTGGCGGTGCGCGTAGTGGAAGGTCCTGATGAGGCCATTGCCCATGTGAACCGCTACGGCACCAAGCATTCCGAGGCCATCGTGGCCACCGACGAAGCGGTCATCGACACCTTCCTCGCCGCGGTGGACGCCGCCGCCGTATACGCCAACGCCTCGACGGCCTTCACCGACGGGGGCCAGTTCGGTCTTGGGGCCGAGATCGGTATCTCCACCCAGAAGATCCACGCCCGCGGCCCCTTCGCTGCCGATGCGCTCACGTCCTACAAGTACGTGCTGCGCGGCGACGGCCAGGTGAGGGCCTAGGCCGTGACCGGGCGCGAACAGGAGGGCTGGGGCCGCCGTGCCGAGCTGGACGCGGCCAGCACCCCCGCGGCTGCTCGGGAAGGGCGCCCGGCGGTGGTCTGCCCCCGCTTCGACGGGGTGGGCGCCGACGGTGCCCCGGTGCGTCTGGGCATCATGGGGGGCACCTTCGACCCCATCCACCAGGGGCACCTGGCCTGCGCCGAGCAGGCGCGGGAGGCTTTCGGCCTGGCCGGCGTGGTGTTCGTTCCCACGGGGCGCCCGGCATTCAAGCGCGATCGGGCGGTGACCGATGGGGCGGTGCGCCTCGAGATGTGCCGTGCCGCCGTGGCGGGCAACCCCGCCTTCGCGGTGAGCCCCCTGGAGGTGGATCGGCCCGGCATCACCTACGCCGTGGACACGCTGCGCGCGCTGCGGCACCATTACCCTGCCAACGTCGAGCTGTTCTTCATCGCCGGGGCCGATGCCATCCTGTCCATCGCCCGCTGGCGCGAGAGCGCCGAGGTGGCCCGTCTTGCCCGCTTCGCCGCCGCCACGCGCCCCGGCTTTGAGGTCACCGAGTCCTTCAAGGAGGAACTCGCCTCCCGCGGGGCGTTTCGGGTGGACTACTTCGAGGTGACGGCCCTGGCCATCTCGTCGAGCTATCTGCGCGAGCGGGCCGCCCGGGGGCTCTCGCTGCGCTACCTGACCCCCGATCCCGTGCGCGAGATCATCGAGGCGCGCGGGCTCTATCGCTTGGAGGCCCCCACCACGGCTGCGGCGGTGGGCGGCGGAAAGGAGGCGCCATGGACGCCATGACCGTGACCGATCCCGCAGACCCCGCCTTCGTCGAGGCGCGCCGGGCCGAGTTGGCCGAGCGCGTGGGGCCGCGCCGCTACCAGCACAGCCTGGGGGTGGCCGACACTGCCCGGGAACTGGCGCGCACTTACGGGGTCGATGGGGAAGCCGCCTATCTCGCAGGCCTGCTGCACGATTGGGACAAGGGCTACGACGACCCGGGTATCTTGGCCCGTGCGGACGAGCTGGGCCTTGACCTGCCCGAGGAACTGCGGGCTATGCCCCGGGTGCTCCATGGGATGACGGCGGCGGTGGCGCTGGCCCGGGAATTCCCCGCCCTCGACCCGGCGGTGCTCCAGGCCATTGCCCGGCACACGGTGGGGGAGAAGGCCATGACCTCCCTGGACAAGGTGGTCTACATAGCCGACGCCCTGGAACCGGGGCGGAGCGGCAAGACCGTGGAGAGGCTGCGGGCCCGGGTGGGCGAGGCGGCGCTGGACGAGCTGTTCCTGGACGTGTACGCCTACTGGGTGCGGCTCATCCTGGAGCGGCGCCACCCGCTGTACTCGCGCACGACCGAGATATGGAACTCCTACATGCCGGTCCAGGAGGTGTTCCGGGCCGCGCCCGGGGCCGACCCCATGCCTTACGGGCGGCCGTAGAATCCGCGGAGGTTTCTGCGAAAGGGCAAGCGGCCCTTTCCTTGTGCTATGGTAAGCAGATTCGTTTTTTGATTCGTACTGGATGGGAGGACAGCATGACCGACGCTGTTGCCGAGCAGGCCGCATTCTCGCGGAAGTGCGCCATCATCGCGGCGCAGGCGGCCGATGAGAAGAAGGCCACCGATATCATGGTGCAGGAGGTGCGCGAGCTCATCGGTGTGACCGACTACTTCGTCATCGCCACGGCGGCCAACTCCCGCCAGGTGGACGCCATCATCGACGAGATCGAGGACAAGCTGCGGGAGGATGCGGACATCAAGCCCACCCATCGGGAGGTGTCGCCGGACGGAAGCTGGTCGCTGCTGGACTACGGCAACATCGTGGTGCACGTGTTCATGCCCGAGACGCGCGAGTACTATCGCCTCGAGGCGCTGTGGAACGACGCGCCCACCATTGATTTGGCCATGGAGGCGGGGCTCGAGAACCTCGAGTACTCTGAGCGCATCGCCAAGCTGCTGGGCCGCAAGCCGGCCTAAGGGCATCTGCCGCCCGCGCAGCCCGCGGCGAGCGGAACCGAACGAAAAGGACCCCTCGGGGTCCTTTTTCTTTGTGCCCGATGGCGAAGGGAGAGAGAAAGGGAAAGAAGGGGGGAGTGATTCGCTGCCCGTTCTTCCTCTCGGGAAGGGGAATTCGCGGCGCTTTCCCGTTGCGAGGAGGGTCGATTCGCCGCCCGGTCCCCGTTTCGGAGCGGCCAGCTCGCCGCGCAACCCCGTTGCGGGAGGGGCCGGTTCTCCGCCCGGTCCCGTTGCGGGAGGGGCCGGTTCGTGGAGGAACTGTGGGGAACGGGGCGAAATGTCGTTGCGAAGGACGGAAAAGTGGGGGCGCGCTCCCTTGAGGATCCTGATGCCGGCCTCGCATCGGGCCTGCGATAAACCTGGAGCGCTCCTGTAGCGGCCCTGCCGCGCGCCTCGCGGCGGGGCTGGGTGACGCGCGAGTTCCTGGAAGGCGCCTGTATTTTGAGTGCCGCTCCATCGGCTCGGGGGCTTCCCGTGATTGCCCAGGGCCGAGGGGGTTGTGCGGCGGCCGGGTGGGGCCGCCGTGGCCAGAAGGGGCGAAAGAGGGGTTGAAGCGGGGCGGATCGGAAACCGACAGGGTGCCTGACGGCGGCCTGAACCCTATCTGGTGGTCGTCGGCAGCTGAGCGCGACGGGCCGGGGGCGCCGGCCTGCCCCTTGCGCTCGACAACGGAGAGGCCTAGGGTGCGTCGGGCTGTTTTTCAACCGTGAGAGTGAAAGGAACTCTATGACCCGTTTCATCCAGCAATGCGCCTGCCGCGGCATCCGTCCCGCCTCAGTGGTCCCCGAGCGGTTCGCAAGCCGGCCGCATCTCGTGTCGCAGCTGCTGCGCAACCGCCGCGTCGCCCGCTTCCTTGTGGCGCCGACGGGGTTCGGCAAGGCGACGGTGGCCTACGAGTACGCCGAGGTGGTATTCGGTTTCCAACACGTATTCTGGATCAGCGGCACCTCCCCTTGCTTCCTGCGCGATCTGGATGCTGGCGTGCTCGCTTCCGCCGTGGTGGCGTGCGATCCCGAGGCGTCTCTGGCCGTGCTCGCCGATGTGCCCGTCCTCGACGAAGAGCGGGAGGCGGTCTTCTCGATGGCCATCGACCGGCTTCTGGAGAGTGGTTGCGAGGTGATTGTCACCTGCGCTCCCGCCGCGGACGGCTGGGCGGCCCTCCAGCGCGACCGCGTGGCGGTTGGGGCGAGAGACCTGCTCGTCGATGAGGAGGAGGCGCGGGTTGACGATCTGGCGCCCTTCCGGCCTGCGGTGGGCCTGCCCCTGGCGATGCGCGTGCCCTGCCTGCGGTGGGGCGAGGAGGGGCAGGCGGCTTTGGTGCGGGGCCTCGCCGCCGAGGAGCTGCCGGCTGAGACGCGCATCGCTCTGTGGGCCGTTCTTGCCATGGGCTGTGGCAGCCGGTCAGACCTGGCCCTGCTCGTGGGCAGCGTCCGAGCGGGGGAGATCTGGGGCTTTCTGGCACAGCACTATCCCTACGCCGGCATCGAGGCGGACGAGGATACCTTCAATGCCGTAGCGGTGCCCCTGCCGATACTGCGGGCCGCTCTGGCTCCCAGCCTCGATGCCCTTGCCCGCATTCAGGGGCGCTTCGAGCGCGACGAGATGGTGCGTCTGGTGGCCGACCGCATGGTGGCCCGGGGAGCTGGCCGTCGGGCTGCGATGGTGATGGGGGCCTTCGCCAGCCGTGAGGCGGTGTCCGCATGGCTCGGCCAGGCCGGATGGCATCTCTTGTGGGCCGACGGCGGGGCCGAGCTCGAGGAGCTCTATCGGACGGTCTGCCGCATCCGAGTGGAGGAGCGGGCCGGGGTGAACGCGATGATGGCCTGGGCTCGTGCTTTAGCCGGGGATGGCCGCCGTGCCATCGAGTTCGCCCGAAAGGCCCTCGGCTCGCCCCAGGCCTCCGACACGTTGCGGGCCGCCGCGGCCCTGGCCGCCTACGGCCAGGGCAACGCTGCGGCGCGACGGGCCATGGCCGAGCCCGTGGAATCGTGGCTTGCCCGCATCGCCCAGGAGTCAACGCTCAACGCTCACGAGGGGGCGCTGCGTGCGCTTGCCTCCGTGGCCCTGGCCGATCGGAGCGGGGAGGATCCCCTCGCTCGCTGGCACGGAGTGGCTCGTGAGCTGCTCGGCGCCGCCCCGGTGGAGGGGGACCTGGAGCAGGCCTTGCTCCTGGCTGCCGCCTGGGCCCTGGATGCCGCGGCGTCCACCGGGGCCTTCGAGCCCGGCCGCGAGGACGCCTCTCTGCTTGCGGGGGCCGATCTGGCGGCCCTGGCCTCCTTCGTGGCCGAATGCGCCGAGCGCGCCGCCGCAGGCGGCAGCTTGGGCCTTGGCGGACGAGAGGCGGCCGCGGCCCTGGAGCGCATCGAGGGCGCCCTTGCCCTCGCGGGCCTGCCCGGCCTGGGAGAGCGGGCCCAAGCAGCCCTCGACGAGGCCCGTATCTCCATGGCCCGCGGTGGCCGAGAGGCCGCGGCTTCGTCCCGCTCTCGCCGCAGTTCTGCCCCGGCGGGTCCTGGCGCAGACCCCTTCGCCGCCCCCGGCGCCCCCGCCGCATTCCCGGCCGTCAGTCGCGGGGATGCCCTGGACGTCTCGTCCCGCGCCGCCGCTGTGCCCCTGGCACCGCCCCTGCTGCACGTGCGGCTCTTCGGAGCCATGACGGTGTCGGTGGGGGAGACCGATGTGACCGCGGCCCTCAAGTCGCGCCGCCGGGCTCGCCTTCTGCTGGCCCTGCTCGTGCTTCACCGCGGCCGCGAGCTGACGCGGGAGCGCATCGTGGCCATGATGTGGCCCGCCGCCGACCAGCGCACCGGGGCTAAGAGCTTCTATCGGGTGTGGAGCGAGCTGTCCCGCATCTTGGCCGTGGGCGGCCGGTGTCCCTATCTGGTGCGCGACCGCTACGGCTGTCGCCTCGATCCGGCCCTGCTCGTTAGCGACGTGGTCGACTTCGAATCGCTGACCCGGCGTCTTCTGTTCGGGCCCGCGACAGGCTCTCTCGCTTGGGAGCAGGTCATTCTCCAGCTCCAAGAGACCTTCGATGCGCCGCTGCTGCCGGCGGAGGGGGGCTGCGAGACCGTGGGACAGTTCCGCGAGCGATTCGCCACTGAGATGGTGGACGGCCTCGTGGCCGCCTCGTGCCGCCTGCGCCGGGATGGGGAGCCCCAGGGCGCCCTCTGGTTCGCCCGCGAGGCCCTGCGTCGGGATGGCACGCGGGAGGATGTCTACGCCGCCCTCATGCGGGCCCAGATGGTCTCGGACCAGCGCAGCGCCGCCCTGGACACTTTCTTCGCCTGCCGCGACTTTCTCGGCGACTCCCTCGGCCTGGATCCCTCCCCGTCGCTGCAGGCGCTCTACCAATCGCTTCTTGAGGGCGATACGGCCGTGGGGGAGCGGGACGCGATTTCCCGTTGTTGACGCAGATGCGGCCCGCGAAAGCGTATACTATGTTCCCGAGTCGATTCCCGTCTGGGAATCGACCGCGTATACGGAAGCGTCCGGCCGCTCGATGGGGTTATGGGCCGGGCCCGATTTGAAAGGGGGTGTGCCATGGAGGCCTTCGCTGATGTGGCCCTGCTGTCGCGCGTGCAATTCGCGCTGACAGTGGCCTACCATTTCCTGTTCGTGCCCTTATCCATCGGGCTCGGGCTCATTCTGGCCATCAACGAGACACGCTACTATCGCACACGCAGACCTGAGGATGCGGCGGCGACGAAGTTCTGGGTGAAGATCTTCACCGCGACCTTCGCCATCGGCGTAGCCACGGGTATCACCATGGAGTTCTCCTTCGGTACGAACTGGGCGAACTATTCGCGCTTCGTCGGCGACATCTTCGGGGCGCCCTTGGCTGCCGAGGCCCTGCTCGCCTTCTTCCTGGAGTCTATGTTCCTGGGGGTGCTGCTGTTCGGCCGCAAGCGCGTGTCACCGCGGTTCTATATGGTGTCCGCCTGGCTCGTGTGGGTCGGTTCGTGCCTGTCGGCCCTGTGGATCCTCATCGCGAACTCGTGGATGCAGACGCCCGCCGGCGGCGAGCTGAACGCCGATGGCACCGAGGCGGTCATCACCGACTTCTTTGCGGCTGCCTTCAATCCGTCCATCTTCGCCCGCTACACCCATACGGTGGACGCCCTGCTCATCATGGGCGCCTTCGTGGCTATGGCCGTGGCCGGCTGGTACATGCTGAAGAAGCGCCACAGCGACTTCGCCATGAAGACCATGCGCATCGCCGCGGTGGTGGGCATCGTCACCTCCTGCGCCATGATCGTGTTCGCCCACGCCTCGGCCGTGGTGGTGTGGGAGGAGCAGCCCACCAAGCTCGCCATGATGGAGGGCATGTACGATTCCGAGGTGCCGCCGCTGTACGCCGTGGGCATCGTGGATGAGGAAACCCAGGAGGTCATCGCCCCCTTCGCCATTCCCGGCGGCACGAGCTTTCTGGCCACGGGCAACTTCGACACGGAGTACCCGGGCCTCAACGAGCTGGCCCAGACCGAGGAGTACGGCGCCATGGTGGTGGAGGACATGCCGGTGAACCTCGTGTTCCAGAGCTACCACCTCATGGTGGCCATGTACGGCCTCATCATGGTGACGAGCATCCTCGTGCTCGTGTTCACGTTCCGCGGCGGCCGCATCGCGCGTATGCGCTGGCTGCAGTGGCTGGCGGTACTCTCGCCGCTATGGCCTTTCATCGCCATCCAGACCGGCTGGATCACCGCCGAGGTGGGCCGCCAGCCCTGGGTCGTGTACCCTTCCGTCTCCGGCCCCGAGGGCGTGTCGCTGCTTACCGCCGACGGCATCTCGATGTCGGTGTCGGCGCCCGAGCTATGGCTGACCATCGGCCTGTTTATCGTGGTGTACCTAGTGCTGCTCGTCGGCTGGGCCCGCGTGGTGGGTCGCTTCATTAAGGAGGGCCCGGTGGCCGAGGATGGCGATCGCTCCGAGGGCTCGCCGGCTTTGGCGGCGGCCGCGGTTGCCGACAGGGTCGTGTCCGCTGAGGGCGCCGTCGCCGTTGAAGTGACCGAGGCGGCCGTTGCGGAAGACGGCACGGCTGCGAAGGGAGGTGAATAGGCCATGTTCGAGTTTCTGAGCGTGCTGTGGTTCTTCCTCATCTTCGTGCTCATCGCCGGCTACTTCGTGCTGGACGGCTTCGATCTGGGCGTGGGGGCGCTCTCGCCCTTCATCGCCAAGAACGACGAGGAGCGCGCGGTGCTGCGCCGGGCCATCGGGCCGGTGTGGGATGGCAACGAGGTGTGGCTGCTCACGGCCGGCGGCGCCCTGTTCGCGGCGTTCCCCAACGCCTATGCCACCACCTTCTCCGGGTTCTACCTGGCCGTGATGCTCGTGCTGTTCGGTCTCATCGTGCGCGCGGTGTCCTTCGAGTTCCGCGCCGGCGACCCCGGTTGGGCGAAGCTGTGGGATGGCTGCTTCTTCGTGGGATCGCTGCTGCCGGCCCTGCTGTTGGGCGTGGCTGTGGGCAACATCTTCGCCGGCATCCCCATGGACGAGGCCGGCAACTACGCCGGGGTGCCGCTGCTGGGGCTCATTACGCCCTTCACGCTGCTCACGGGTCTGCTCGGCCTGGCTATGTTCCTGGCCGCCGGCGCAGCGTGGGCGGCGCTCAAGGCCCCGCTGCCCTCGGAGCTGCGCGAGCGGGCGGTTCGCCTGCGCCTGCCGCTCCAGGTGATCGCGCTTGCGCTGTTCGTCGTGGTGTCGGTGTTCGCCCTGGCTCTTGTGGGTACCGAGATGGACCCGGCCCTGGCGCCGGCGCGCTGGCTGTGCGCCGCCCTTGTGGTGGCGGCCCTGGGCGCCTCCATCGTCTTCGGCCGCAGCCCGAGCGGCGACTTGAGGGCCTTTCTGGCCCAGTCCGCGGCCATGATCGCCCTGGTGGTGCTCCTGGCCTGCTCGATGTTCCCGGTGCTCGTGAACGCGACCCCCGATTCGGTGGGCCCGGCCATCACCCTGGCCAATGCCGCCTCCTCGGAGCTGTCGCTGTTCTGGATGACTGTCATCACCGCCGTGGGCCTGCCCTTGGTGCTGGCCTACCACGTCATCATCTACCGTACCTTCCGCGGTCGCGTGAAGCCGGAGGATCTGGCGCACTCCTAGGCTCTTCGGCCCAAGGCCGCTCGGGCGCGCTCGGCGAACCCGAGGGCCCTCGCAGAGCCGGGCATTTTCCAGGGGCCGGAACCGCTCGAAGGTTCCGGCCCCCTCTTATCGCCGTCAGGCGGTGACGGGCTCCCTGCAAACCCTGTGGAATCGGGGGCGGGCGCGGGCCCTTGTGGTAGAGTGGAACGGATTTACGCGCGGGGCGCTCGGCCTCGGTGGCGCGGCCCGCAGGGGGCCGCGGGCGCACTGGGACGGGCGACCCGAAGAGACCGATCCGATACCGCAGAGAAAGAAGATGCCACCCATGGGATTTCTCTCCAAACTGCTCACGATGGGCGAGGGCAAGCAGCTGAAGCGCTACCAGGCTACCGTTGACAAGATCAACGGGCTGGAGCCGGCCTTCCAGGCCCTGACCGATGAGGAGCTGGCCGCCAAGACGGTCGAGTTCCGCGAGCGCTACGCCGCCGGCGAGACGCTGGACGACCTGCTGCCCGAGGCCTTCGCCGCTGTTCGCGAGGCATCGGTGCGCACCATCGGCCTGCGCCACTTCGACGTGCAGCTCATCGGCGGCATGGCCCTAAACGAAGGGCAGATCGCCGAGATGAAGACCGGCGAGGGCAAGACGCTCGTGTCCACCTTGGCCGGCTATTTGAACGCCATTCCAGGCCACAACGTGCACATCGTCACCGTGAACGACTACCTGGCCCGTCGCGACTGCGAGTGGATGGGCCAGATCTACCGCTTCCTCGGCATGAAGACCGGCCTCATCCAGAACGGTATGGCCCCGGCGGCGAAGAAGCCCGCCTACGAGGCCGACGTCACCTACGGCACCAACTCCGAGTTCGGCTTCGACTACCTGCGCGACAACATGGTCACCCGCGGCAGCTCGCGCGTGCAGCGCGGCCACCACTTCGCCATCGTGGACGAGGTGGACTCCATCCTCATCGACGAGGCGCGCACGCCGCTCATCATCTCGGGCGCCGGCACTCAGGCCGCCGACACCTACAAGAAGTTCGCCCGGGTCATGCCCGGCCTCAAGCAGGGCGTCGACTTCGACATGGACGAGGCCAAGCGCACCATCAACGCCACGGAGAGCGGTCTGGAGAAGATCGAGGCCATGCTCGGCATCGAGAACATCTACGCCGACCCCTCCGGCCAGTTGGCGAACCATCTGCAGCAGGCCTTAAAGGCGCAGTTCCTGTTCCATCGCGACGTAGACTACGTGGTGATGGACGGCGAGGTGAAGATCGTCGACGAGTTCACCGGCCGCATCATGGAGGGACGTCGCTACTCCGAGGGCCTGCACCAGGCCTTGGAGGCCAAAGAGCACGTGCTCGTGCGCGAGGAGAACCAGACGCTCGCCACCATCACGCTGCAGAACTACTTCCGCCTCTACGACAAGCTCTCGGGCATGACCGGCACGGCCATGACCGAGGATGCCGAGTTCCGCCAGATCTACAAGCTGCCGGTCATGGCCATCCCGCCGAACAAGCCGGTGGCCCGCAAGGACGAGAACGACCTGGTGTACCGCACGGTGGAGGGGAAGTTCGCCGCCGTGGCCAACGACATCGCCGCCCGCCACGCCGCCGGCCAGCCCTGCCTCATCGGCACCGTGTCCATCGAGAACTCCGAGAAGCTCTCGCGCCTGCTGGACAAGCGCGGCATTCCGCACGAGACCCTGAACGCCAAGCACCATGAGCGCGAGGCCCATATCGTGGCCCAGGCCGGCCGCCTCGGCGCCGTGACCATCGCCACCAACATGGCCGGCCGCGGTACCGATATCCGCCTTGGCGGCGATCCGGACGTGCTCGCCGAGGATATGCTGCGCCAGCGCGGCCTGGATCCGGATGCCGCCCCCCTGACCGAGGAGGGGGCCAAGAACCCGGCCTGGCCCACGGCCGAGCAGCGGGCCGCGGCCCTGGCGGCGGCGCAGGCCATCTGCGACGAGGAGCAGAAGAAGGTGCGGGCCGCCGGCGGCCTGTGCGTCATCGGCACCGAGCGCCACGAGTCCCGCCGTATCGACAACCAGCTGCGCGGCCGTTCCGGCCGTCAGGGCGATCCGGGTGTGACCCAGTTCTACCTGTCCTTGGAAGACGACCTCATGCGCCTGTTCGGCGGCTCGAAGATGGACTCCATCGCTCACATGATGGAGAAGACCAACCAGGAAGACGACATGCCCATTCAGGCGGGCATGGTGTCGAAGTCCATCGAGAGCGCCCAGCGCCAGGTGGAGTCCATGCACTTCGCCGCCCGTAAGAACGTGCTGGAGTACGACGACGTCATGAACCTCCAGCGTAAGGCCATCTATGAGGAGCGAAACGCCATCTTGGACGGCAAGTCCATGACCGATCGCATTCCCGGCATTATCCGCGATGCCGTGGACGCCATCGTGGGGGAGTGCTGCCCGGAGCGGTCGGCCTCTGACGATTGGGACCTGAAGGCCATCGACCTGTGGGCCGCCAACATGTCCGGCTGCAGCGACTTCGCCGTGGCCAAGGTGAACCACGAGGACGACCCCGGGGTCCTGGCCGACGCCCTTTACGAGTTCTTGGAGTGGATCTACGAGCAGAAGACCCAGCAGCTGGGCAGCGATCTTATGGAGAACCTCTCGGCCCAGGTCATGTTGCGCATCATCGACACCCGCTGGATGGCCCACCTCCAGGAGATGGACTACCTGAAGACCGGCATCGGCCTGCGGGCCTTCGGCCAGCGCGACCCCCTCGTGGAGTACAAGAACGAGGCCTACAACGCCTTCCAGAACCTCACGAGCTCCATGTACGACGACTACCTGCGCACCCTGCTGCGCCTGGAGATCGCCGCGAAGCCCGCTGCCGCGCCCGGCGCCCCGGCTGCCGGCTCGAGCCCGTTGGGGGAGGCCGAGGACCCGCTCGCCCGCAAGATGAGCTACTCCTCGCCCGAGGAGGCCCTGGCCACCTCCGGGGTGCGCGGCCGTCACGCTGCCGCCAACATGCCGGCGGGTGCCCCGCGCCCGGCCCCGAGCAAGCCCCAGACCTTCGTGAAGGACAAGGAGGACCCCTACGCTAACGTGGGCCGCAACGATCCGTGCCCCTGCGGGTCCGGCAAGAAGTTCAAGAAGTGCCACGGCCGGGACGCCTAGCCAGCCCGCGCCTGCTCAGCCAAGGTTGAGCGAAGCGGAAACGGCGGGTGACTCGACCGAGCGAGTTCCGCAGCGATTGAAACAGCCCGGTGGGCTGTTTCACAAAGCGAGGACTGTCTGAGCGAATCGAGGTACCGGGCGGTTCCGCTCCCAGAGAGTTTCAAGGAGACACAGGGCAAGGTATGGAACTGAAGGACATACAGAAGGAACTGGAAGGGGCGCGGGGGCGCTTGTCCGATGCGCGGGCCTTCCTGCATATCGATGAGAAGGCCGCCGATTTGGCCGCCCTCGACGAGCAGGCGGCGGCACCGGACTTCTGGAACGACGCGGCGGCGGCCCAGGCCGTGAGCAAGCGGGCCTCGAGCCTGCGGGCCACCATCGCCGACTACGAGCGGGCCTGTTCCCTGGCCGACGATGCCGCGACCGCCTGCGAGCTGGCCGGCGACGACGGGGCCTTCGCCGAGGAGGCCGCCCAGGCTGCCGCCGAGCTGACCGCCCTGCTTGATCAGCTGGAGATCGAGTCCTGGTTCGCCGGGGAGTTCGACGAGGGCGATGCCATCCTGACGGTGAACCCGGGCCAAGGGGGTCTCGAGGCCCAGGACTGGACCGAGATGCTCTACCAGATGTACGTCCATTACGCCGAGGACAAGGGCTGGAAGGTCACGGTGCTCGATCTGGTGCCCGGCGAGGGTATCGGGCTCGACCGTGCCACGATCCAGATCGAGGGCCGCTACGCCTACGGCATGCTGCGCAGCGAGATCGGCATCCACCGCCTCGTGCGCATTTCTCCCACCGATGCCAAGAAACGCCGCCAGACCACCTTCGCCTCCGTGGAGGTGCTGCCGGTCATCGCCGACGACATCGAGGTGGACTTGAACCCCGCCGACGTGCGCGTGGACGTGTACCGCTCCTCGGGCCCCGGCGGCCAGTGCGTGAACACCACCGATTCGGCCGTGCGGCTGACCCATGAGCCCACGGGCATCGTGGTCACCTGCCAGAACGAGAAGAGCCAGCTGCAGAACAAGGAGGCGGCCTTCCGGGTGCTGCGCGCCAAGCTCTACGAGCTTGAGGAGCGCCGTCGCCAAGCCGAGATCGACGAGCTGCGCGGCGAGCGCATGGAGAACTCCTTCGGCAGCCAGATCCGCAACTACGTGCTGTTCCCCTATCAGCTGGTGAAGGACCTGCGCAGCGGCGTTGAGACGGGAAATGTGGACGCAGTGCTCGGCGGCGCCCTGGAGCCCTTCGTCATCGGCTATCATACGTGGCGGGTATCGAACCAATAGAGCCCGTGGCCGATGAATTGGGGGTACGGCATGTTGGTTAACGATAGCGCGTATCAAAGCGCTCTGCATGAAGTAGTAGATGTGATCGCTCGTTCGCGTGCGGAAGCGGTACGGAAAACATCTGCTGTTGTGGTGCGTATGTACTGGGAGACAGGACGCATTCTCAATCGGAATAAGGATTATGGAACGGCGTTCATCGATACTCTTGCCAAGGATATTCGCGCAGCTTTTCCCGGCATCAAGGGGTTTTCGGCTCGCAGTCTAAGGTATATGGCGAAATTTGCCCGAGAGGTTGGCGAGGAATATTGCAATAGCTATTGCAATATTCCCTGGGGACACGTCGTGAGACTCCTTGACAAGACCGAGCCGGGGGATAAGCGCGATTGGTATGTTGGCGCCGTTGTCGAAAACGGATGGTCGCAGGTGGTTCTCGAGCATCAGCTTGACGTGCACGCTTACGAGCGACAAATGAAGGAGGGCAAGGTCAGCAACTTTGCGAAAACCCTGCCAGATCCGCAAAGTGAGCTTGTGCAGCAGGCGCTCAAGGATCCGTATATCTTTGATTTCATAACAACCGAGCAAGGGCGGGAAGAGCGTGATATTGAACAGGCGATGACGGATAACGTCCAGGCTCTGCTTCTAGAGCTAGGAACGGGGTTTGCCCTCGTCGGCCGTCAATATCACCTTGTGGTTGGCGGAGACGATTTCTATATTGATCTGCTCTTCTACAATATAAAACTGCATTGTTATGTGGTTATCGAGCTTAAGAACCAAGACTTCAAGCCGGCGTTCAACGGTCAACTCGGGTTTTATGTGGCGGCTGTAGACGGAGAGTTGCGCGGCGAGCTGGACAATCCCACCATAGGACTGTTGCTCTGCAAAACCAAGAACGACGCTGTGGCCGAGTACTCGCTGCAATCGACCAACGCCCCTATCGGCATCAGCGAATATCGATTGGGAGACGAGCTGCCCGAAGAGTATGCGAAAGTGCTCCCGTCCCCCGAGGATCTTATGGCGCGTATGTGAGAATTGTATCTCTCGGCGGCGCTGAGACGCTATTTGAGCAAGCTCGCGTCCCGGGTTGCAAGTGACAAAGCTTTCCTTGCTGAGACGTTACTCGTGCGTTTGATTATGGTTGCGATTGAGTGGCGTATTCCCATCGGTATCCTCCTGCGCTCTTCCGTCGTCCCTTGCAAGCTGCGCTGATTGTGTCGCCTGAAGACAGTCCAACTGCTGATGCTGCTGCAGCCAGACTGCTATATACTTCATCAGTTTCAATGCATCTGACGGCAGTTTTCATCTTTCCGGCGCATTTAGGACAGCCTTGGCCAGCAAGAAGCTTGCTTGGGCGCGGATGCCAGATGTGTCCGCACTTCTTGCATCTGGTCTCGATTGGCTTCGAGCTCTTCTCGTAAGAACCGAGTATTTCAACATGAGGATTGACGTCTAGGAGTTCTTCCAAAAATCTCTCAGGTGGTTTTCTCCGAATGTTGTTCGCACAAATCGGGCAGCCGTTGCCACGTATGACGGACTCTGCTCTGGGTGACCATTTGTGCCCGCACACATCGCATCTAACACTTACGCGATTGAGAGATCCGGCGTATTTACTCAAAAGAGTAAGCGTGGGATTGGCAGTCTTAAAATCTTCTGCGTATTCTTCTGGGTTCTTTCGAATAGCCGCAGTGGCAATAGCGATTGCTTTTTTCTTTCCACACCTAGGACACCCTTGACCCCGCAGTAGCTGACCGGCTGTTGGTGTCCACTCGTTGTTGCATGTTTTGCATCGACAAGATATTTTCGTGTGCGATCCTCGGTATTCGCCTAACACTTCAACAGTTGAGCTGGTGACGCTAATGTTCTTCTTAAATTCTTCGGTTGTCATGGGAAGTGATCTCCTGGAAGCTCCCGTCACAACCCGATCCCAGCTATTGAAATCGTTGATGTTGATGCCGATCATTGACGCTGCTTCTAGAGCAATTTTTCTCAGCGTTTTGTGGCTCTTTTCCTCTCTGAGCGAATAAGAGAACAGTCGGCTGTTTTTAGGAATCTCTGCATCTATGTTTTCAGGGCAGCAATCATAGATGGTGATGAGCTCTATGCCTCTCTCTCTGCATAATGATTCCTTCTCGATATCGCTTTCAAGTCTGTTTTTGTGCCAATGCCATGAGCCTATTTCAATAGCTAGTTTATACTTGGATATGAGAATATCCAGTTCGCGTCCTATTGCTTTTTTGTCGCGTGAGAGGACCGAGTCCTCGCCAATTGCCTCTTCTAGAAAAACACAAAGGAACTGCTCCATGAACGAAGTGCCCGTTTTCGCGCATCTAGGGCATCCGTAGCCATTGAGCAGATTGCTCGGCGCAGCTGTCCATTCGTTTCCGCATATCCGACATTGGCAGGCGACCTTTTCTTTGCTGCTCTTGTATTCTCCAGCAATCTCTATGTTTGGATTCACCTTCTTGAGACTATTCACCAACCAGTTAGTGTCCTTGCGCCGCTTTTCGGATGCCCGTTTGCGTGCACAAATGGGGCATCCCTGCCCCGTGTTTACGATAGATGCTGCTATCGGTGACCATTCGTGTCCGCATTGCCTGCATTTTACGGAAATGTGAGAAGAACTTGTCTCATAGCGACCAACAACTTCTATGTTGGGATTTATTTTCTTAAGCTCGGACACGAACTGCTCGTGGCTCTTCCGCCTTTGGGCACCACGCTTTTTTTTTCGCGCACGCTGGGCATCCATGACCGCGGAGGAGACTGTTTGGGATCGCCTGCCATTCATATCCGCATATCTGGCATCGACACATAACTTTTTGATTTGATTTGACATAACTACTTAAGACCTCGACACATGGAAGGGCTAATGCTAGTTTATCGACGAAGTTGCTCGCATTTGTTCTGCCTTCTCTGAAACAGAGGGGGCAACCTCTGCCGCGTAACAAGTCGGCTGCTACGGGAGACCACACGTGTGCGCATTTGTTGCATCGAACAAGAACTGGTGCTCCAGAGCCCGTGTATTCGCCTATCACGGTCACGGGAAGCTTTTTGTCGGCAACCAGTTCGATAAATTGTTCGGGCGTTCTCATTCTAGACATATATTTTCAGCAATCTCTCGGCGTCGCAACTATAGTACCCGATAAGAGTCGGACCAAGCTGGCAATGAAGCCATATCTTCGTAAAGAGGTCGTAGCCCTTTCTCTGCTTTTGCGGTCGGTCAATTCGGCTCCTCTCTGTCTTGTCCGGTTTTATTGAGGCTTCCGGCGTAATAGCATGGTCATTTAGAATTGCCTTGAGGGTTTGATGGCACCGAGCTGTGCGAATGTCCGAGATTATTTTGTGACTTCATTTTATCGATGTTCATCTTATAGATTGCGGGATACCGCCATCTTGCAAGAAGTCTATGTCGGCAGGTAATGGGTGGCTTGTTGTTTGTGAGAAAAGTTTTGCGAGATAGAACAGTTCGAAACGCGGAGAGCCGTCGGGGTCGCTAATTAAGGTAAGCCTCATGGATATCCCAGACGGTGTTATCTGAAAGATATGTTTACGCACGCAGATGAGATTGACAGCTCGCGCTACACTCAATCTTGGCCATTTCAGAAAGGTTGGAGGATGATCGCGTCTAGTCGCTCGCTCGTCGGGGAATATGTGCGCGGGTCGCTTGGGGAAACCGCGAGGGCCGTTCATGGGTTACAATGGAGCGCAACCAATAGCTTACGGGAAAGGTGGCTGCATGGAAGCGTCGCAACTGGCCGAGAAGGCCAACGACATCCGCAAGGACATCCTGGTTATGATCACGGAGGCGGGCAGCGGGCATCCCGGCGGCTCGCTCTCCTGCACCGATATGCTCACGGCGCTGTACTTCGGCGGCGTGCTGGACCACGATCCCGCCGATCCGGCCAAGGTTGGCCGCGACCGCTTCATCTTGGCCAAGGGCCACGCGGCTCCGGCCCTCTACGCCACCTTGGCCCATGCCGGCTATTTCCCCATCGAGGAGCTCGCGACCCTGCGCAAGCTGGGCACGCGCCTGCAGGGGCACCCCGATTCCAACCTGCTGCCCGGCGTGGAGGTGTCCACCGGCTCCCTCGGCCAGGGGCTCTCCGTGGCCGCAGGGCTCGCCGCCGGCCTGCGCCTGACCGGCGAGGCGGGCTGCGTCTTCACGATCCTCGGCGACGGCGAGTGCGAGGAGGGCCAGGTTTGGGAGGCCGCCATGTTCGCCGCCCACCAGCGCCTGGGTCGCCTCATCGCCATCATCGACAACAACGAGCTGCAGATCGACGGCTGCATTCACGACGTATGCGACCCGGGCGATCTCGGCGAGAAGTTCGCCGCCTTCGGCTGGGACGTGGTGCGCGTCGACGGCCATGACATCGATGCCCTGGTAGCCACCCTCGGCCGCTTGAAGGCCGCGGCCGCCGACGAGGCCGCGCCCGTGGCCGTCATCGCCGCCACGGTGAAGGGCAAGGGCGTCTCCTTCATGGAGAACCAGGCCGGCTGGCACGGCAAGGCGCCCAAGGCAGAGGAGTTGGAAATCGCCCTGGCGGAGCTGTCCGCTGCGGTAGCATAGGAGGTAGGGTACCCATGGTGAAACTCGCAAGCGCTGAGGCCGCGACTCAGAAGAAGGCCACCCGCGCCGCCCTCGGCGCCACCCTGGCGGAGCTGGCCGATGCCGGCGTGCCCGTCGTGGCGGTGGATGCCGACCTGACCGGCTCCACGACCACTAAGAAGCTGGCCGACGCGGGCCACGGCGACCGCCTGTTCAACTGCGGCATCGCCGAGCAGAACATGGTGGACGTGGCCGCGGGCCTGTCCCTGGCCGGCAACGTGGCCTTCACCGGCTCCTTCGCCGTGTTCGGCACGGGCCGCGCCTACGACCAGATTCGCAACACCGTGTGCTACTCCAACCTGAACGTGAAGATCGCCCCCACCCACGCCGGCATCTCCGTGGGTCCCGACGGCGGCTCCCACCAGATGCTCGAGGACGTGTCCCTCATGCGCGGCCTTCCCGGCATGCGCGTGCTCGTGCCCGCCGACTACGCCGCGGCCCGAGCCGCCATCAAGCTGGCCGCCGCCACGCCGGGCCCCGTCTACGTGCGCATGGGCCGCGCCGCCGTGCCCTGCGTCTACGACGACGATGTAGAGCTTCAGATCGGCCGCGCCTACGTGCTGCGCGAGGGCGCCGATGTGACCATCGTGGCCAACGGCGTGGAGATCCGCGAGGCGCTGGCTGCCGCCGACATGCTGGCCGAGCGCGGGGTGTCCGCCGAGGTCGTCGATGCCTTCTCTGTGAAGCCCCTCGACGGCGAGACCATCGCGGCCTCCCTCGCGAAGACCCGTTGCGCCGTGGTGGCCGAGGAGCACTCTGTCGTGGGGGGGCTGGGCTCGGCTGTCTGCGAGCTGGCCGCCCAGGTGTGCCCGGTGCCCGTGGAACTGGTGGGCATGCGCGACCGCTTCGGCAAGTCCGGCGAGTTCGACGAGCTGCTGGCCTACTTCGGCCTTGATGCCGCGGCCATTGTTGAAGCTGTGGAAAAGGCGCGGTCGCGAGCGGGCCTCTGCTAGAATTATTCAGTCTCAGTACCTATCAACCTGAACGGAGCAAGCTGTGGCGAATGAACGGAACCAGGCGAGTCCTGGCCGCACCGGTCGTCACGCCGGGGTCTCCGGCCAGGGCAACCCCCGCACCCGCGCGGTCTCTGCCCACAGCGCCGGCAATCCCAAGGCATCGATGACCTCGCAGTTGTCCCAGTCCCTTCCCGTGCTGGAAGTGGACGAGATGGCCGCCCCCATGGGGGCCCCGGTCATCACCTTCGACCATGTGACGAAGACCTACCCGGCCCAGCCCAGCAAGCCGGCCCTGTACGACATCACTCTGCAGATCTTCGCCGGGGAGTTCATCTTCCTCGTGGGCCATTCCGGGTCCGGCAAGTCCACCTTCATCCGTCTGCTCACCCGCGAGATCAAGCCCTCCTCGGGCAAGATCTACGTGGCGGACGAGGATTTGACCACCATGCGCAATTGGCGCGTGCCCTACCTGCGTCGCAACATCGGCTGCGTGTTCCAGGACTTCAAGCTCCTGCCGAACAAGACCGTCTTCGAGAACGTGGCCTTCGCCCTGGAGGTAATCGGGAAGAGCCGTCATGTCATCAAGACCCAGGTGCCCGAGGTGCTGCGCCTCGTGGGCCTGTCCGACAAGCTCAACAGCTATCCCGACCAGCTCTCCGGCGGCCAGCAGCAGCGCGTGTCCATCGCCCGCGCCATCGTGAACCGCCCGCCGCTGCTCATCTGCGACGAGCCCACGGGAAACCTGGACCCGCAGACCTCCCGCGGCATCATGGACCTGCTCGAGCGCATCAACCGCACGGGCACGACCGTGCTCGTGGCCACCCACGACCGCGAGATGGTGGACAACATGCGCCGTCGCGTTATCGCGCTCGACCGCGGGCATCTGACCCGCGACCAGGATCGGGGGGTGTACGGTTTCGATGTCTAGCCTGTTCTACTTCTTCAAGGAATCGCTCCAGGGCTTCGCGCGGAACCTTTCTACGACCCTGGGCTCCATCATCACCATCTTCCTGTCGCTGCTCATCATCGGTGTGTTCCTCGTGGGCGGCACTATCGTCGAGCGCCTCGTCTCCTCCATCGAGAGCGAGGTGTCCATCACCGCCTATATCGCCGACGACGCGCCCCAGGAGTCCATCGACGCCGTCATGAATTCCGTGCGCTCCATGGGCGGCGTGGAGAGCGTCGGGTTCACCACCAAGGACCAGGCCCTCGAGAACTTCAAGAGCTCCATGACCACCAACCCGGAGATCATCGAGCAGCTCGACGGCACGAACCCCCTGCCCGCCTCCATCGACGTGAGCCTGTCCGACCCCCAGAAGGTGGATGAGATCGCCGGCGCCATCGAGGGCGACGAGACCTTCCGCTCCATCTGCGACAACCCCGAGGATCCGGCCGACTCGCTCAAGTACGGCCAGAAGACCGTGGATCGCCTGTTCTCGGTGACGAAGTACGTGCGCTACCTCGGCGTGGCCCTGGTGCTGCTGCTCGTGTTCATCGCGCTCGTGTTCATCAACAATACCATCCGCCTGGCCATCATGGCCCGGCGCAAGGAGATCGCCATCATGCGCCTGGTGGGCGCGTCCAACGGTTTCATCCGCGGGCCCTTCCTCATGGAGGGCGCCCTCCATGCGCTCATCGGCTCGCTGCTGGCCGTCGGCGTGCTGCAGGTGCTGCGCGTCTACGCCATCCCGAAGCTCCAGAGCGCCCTGTCGTTCCTCTCGCTCGATGTGGGCGGCCAGACCTATGCGATGATCTACATCGTGCTCGTGGTGGCCGGCCTCGTCATCGGCCTCTTCGGCTCCGCCCTCGCCATGAGGCGCTACCTGAAGGTGTAGCCCGTCCGCCACAACCGCGATCGCCCGCGCGATCCTCCGGCAGAGCCTGGGGATCGCGCTTCGGTTTTTAAGGAGATGTCCATGGCCCGAGAAGACAACGGCCGCCACATTGCCCAAAGCGCCCGGTTCCGGGGCGAGCAGCGCATGGAGCGTGCCACCAACCACTTGATGTTCCGCGTGTTCATCACCGTGATCCTCGTGGCCGTGGCCTTCTGCGCCGGCTTCGTGCTGCGTAGCCAGACGGCGCTCGTGGCCAGCTGGGGCATTCCCGTGACTGAGGAGGAGGCCGCGAGCCTCTCCCAGGCCGCCGCCCAGGACACCTACGAGTCCGTGAGCGCGCGCGTGGCCGACGTGGAGGACATCCTGGGCACCTACAGCCTGGACAAGGTGGATCTCACCGGGGCCACCTATTCCATGCTGGCCGACATGATGAAGTCCACGGGCGACCCCTACGCCTCCTACTACAACCCCGATCTGTACAACAACTACATCAAGGAATCCACGAGTCGCAGCTACGCCGGCATCGGCGTCATCTTCGCCGACTACAACGGTCGCGCCTATGTGGCCGGGGTCTTCGAGGGCTCTGAGGCCGAGGCCAAGGGCGTGCAGCAGGGCGACTTCGTGAACGCCATCGCCGGGGAGGACACCACGGCCTGGTCCATGACCGAGGTGGTGAACGCCCTGTCCCAGCGCGAGGGGGAGAACGTGTCCGTCACCTGGCTGCGCCCCGCCTCCATCGACGCCCAGACGGGCAGCGAGTTCTCCACGACCCTGGAGTGCAAGGTCTACGAGGAGGCGAACCTCTCCACGGATTTGGTGGGCACCGTGGGCGTCGTGAAGATGCGCCAGGTGACCCAGAACGCCGCCGACCTGGTGCGCCAGGCCATCGAGGGGCTCACGGCTCAGGGGGCCACCTCCTTCGTGCTGGACCTGCGGGACAACCCCGGCGGGTATCTGACCCAGGCCGTGGACGTGGCGGCCCTGTTCGTGCCCTCGGGCGTGCTCGTGCAGATCCAGACCAACGACGGCATCACCCCCAAGTCGGTGCCCTCGGGCAGCAAGGTGGTCACCGAGGCGCCGGTGGTGGTGCTCGTGAACCAGTACACCGCCGCGGCCGCCGAGGTGCTGGCCGCCGCCCTCCAGGACAACCAGCGGGCCCAGGTGGTGGGGGAGACCTCCCTCGGCAAGGGCTCGGTCCAGGTGGTGCGCGAGCTCGACTTCGGCGGCGCGGTGCGCTATACGGCCGCCTACTACCTCTCGCCCCAGGGGCAGGCCATCGACGGCGTGGGCGTGGTGCCCCAGGTGGGGGTGGCCAACGGCAGCACCGAGGGGGAGGACACCCAGATGCTCGTGGCCGTGGACACCGCCCGTTCCCTCGTGCCGGCCGTCTAGGGGCCGGGAAGGGAGGCTGGCATGGGCAGGCAGAAGAGCCGCGGGCGGCGCCCCACTCGACGCAAGCCCCAGGCGAATCCCACCGGCGTGCTCCTGTCGCGGGCCGAGGGCTACGGCTTCGTGCGCACGGCTGAGGGGGAGTACTTCATTCCCGCCACGGCCATGGGCGGCGCCTTCGACGGCGATTTGGTGGAAGTGGCGCCCATGGCCCGCAAGGGGGCCGAGAAGGGCCGGCGGGGCGAGGGCCGCAGCGAGGGCGATGGGGGCGCGGGGCTGCCCGCGGCGCGGGTGCTCCGGGTGATCGACCGGGCCCACGACACGGTGGTGGGCCGCTACGAGGTGGCCGAGCCCTTCGGCGTGGTGGTGCCGGCCGACCCGCGCATCCCCTACGACGTGTTCACCCTGCGCGCCGATTACCCGGAGGTGCCCGACGGGGCCCTCGTGCGGGTGCGCATCGCCCAGTTCCCCACCCGCCGCACGGCGGCCACGGGCCACATCGAGGAAGTCATCGCCGATAAGGCCCAGGGGCCCCGGGCCGGCATCGACCTCATCATCGGCCGCCACAAGCTGGAGACCGTCTTCTCGGAAGGGGCTCTTGCCGAGGCAGACGCGGCCGTGCTGGACGAGACCGGGGCGCTCGCAGCCGGCTACCGCGACCTGCGGGACCGTTTCGTGTTCACCATCGATCCGGCCGACGCCAAGGACTTCGACGACGCCCTGTCGGTGGACTACCTAAGGGACGAGGGCCTGTGGCGGCTCGGGGTGCACATCGCCGACGTGTCCCACTATGTGCCCTGGAACTCCTCGGTGGATCTGGATGCCCGGCGCCGGGCCACGAGCGTGTATCTGGCCGACCGGGTGATCCCCATGCTGCCCGAGACCCTCTCCAACGGCCTGTGCTCCCTGGCGCCGGATGAGGATCGCCGGGCCGTGACCTGCGACCTGTTTCTGGACGAGCGGGGGGACGTGGTGCGCTTCGAGCTGTACCCGGCCCTCATCCGCTCCCGGGCGCGGCTGTCCTACGGCGAGGCCGACGAGCTGTTGGCCGCTGCGGGCGCAGCGGCCGGGGAGGCGGCTGCGGGCGGCGGCCCGGCATCCGAGGACGGCGCCCTCGTGGCGCGGCTCGCGGCCGCCTCGAGGATCGCGAAGCGGCGGGAGGCGGCCCGGGCGGCGGCCGGCGGCATCGACTTCGCCACGACTGAGGCCAAGGTGGTGCTCGACGACGCGGGGGTGCCCGTGGATATCGTCGTGCGCCGCAAGACCGACGCGACCCGCCTCATAGAGGAGGCCATGATCCTGGCCAACGAGACCGTGGCGGCCTTCCTGGAGGCGCGGGGCTTTCCCTGCCTGTACCGGGTGCACGAGGCCCCTGCGGCCGATGCGCTGGGCTCCCTCATCCCCATCTTCCAGGAGTTTCCCTGGTTCGAGCGATCTTTGGAAGGGCGGCTCCTGGCGGCCGACCCGAGGGCCATCCAGGGGATCCTGGCGGCCAGTGCGGGGCGCAGCGAGGGCGAGCTGGCAAGCTCCCTGCTTCTGCGGGCTATGAAGCGGGCCGTGTACCGGCCCGTCAACGACGGCCACTACGGCCTGGCCAGCGAGGCCTACTGCCACTTCACGAGCCCCATTCGCCGCTATCCCGACCTGGTGGTGCATCGCATGCTGCGCGCGGCTCTCACGCGGCGTCCCGAGCGCTTCGACCAGGAGGTGGCGGCCCTGCCCTGGATCGCCGAGCACTCCTCGGACATGGAGCGGGTGGCCGACACGGCGGCCCGGGAATCCCAGGAGCTGAAGATGGTGGAGTACCTGCGGGCCTTTACGGGTCAGGCCTTCTCGGCCGTGGTGAGCGGGGTGGCCAATTGGTGCCTCTACGTGCGCCTCGACTGCACGGCCGAGGGGGTGCTGCCGGTGCGGGCCCTCGGCGAGGAGTACTTCGCCTTCGACCCGGTGCGCCATACGCTCACCGGGGAGGAGAGCGGCCGGTCGTGGCGCTTGGGCCAGCGCATTCCCGTGGTGCTGAAGACGGCCGATCCGGCCACGCGGACCCTGGAGTTTGCCCTGGCCGCAGGGAGGTCCTGAGAGTTGCACGGTCCACGGGGCCTATCGCCGTGTTCTCCGCGAGAATAAGGCGATAGGCGGCTGTGCGAGCGCAGTGGCCCTCCTCGCAGGGAGCTGTCGGTGGGGCGTTCTACGCCATCCAGCTCGTGACGATGGGGATCCAGCCCATGATGAGGATGATGACCACGAGCACCGGCACGCCGAAGCGCATCCAGTTATGCAGCCAGCTGGGGAATTTGAGCCCCGTGCCCTCGTTGGCCTCGGCGAGGAAGTTCTTCCAGCCCCAGCCCCGGCGGCTCACGCAGAACAGAACGAAGACCAGCGAGCCTAAGGGCATGATGTTGCTTGACACGAGGAAGTCCTCCACGGTCTGGATGTCGCCCACGCCGGGCATGACCACGTCCGAGAGCACGTTGAAGCCCAGCGCGCAGGGCAGGGACAAAAGCGGGATGGCGATGAGGTTCACGATGACCGCCCGTTTGCGCGACCAGCCCCACTGGTCCATGGAGAAGCGCAGGATGCCCTCGAACACGGCGATGACCGTGGAGAGCGCCGCGAAGCTCATGAACACGAAGAAGAGCGTGCCCCAGACCTGGCCGAGCCACATCTGCTCGAAGACGCTCGGCAGGGTGATGAACACCAGGCCCGGGCCCGAATCGGGGGCCACGCCGAAGGCGAAGCAGGCAGGGAAGATGATGAGACCCGTGGCGAGCGCCACGCCGGTGTCCAAGGCACCGATGGTGGCCGCCTCGCCCATGAGCGAGCGGTGCTTGTCGATGTAGCTGCCGAAAATGGTCATGGAGCCCATGCCGATGGACAGGGTGAAGAACGCCTGGCCCATGGCCGCGTAGGCTGCCTCGAAGAAGGTGTCGGGGGTGGCGAAGATCTTCGAGAAGTCGGGCAGCAGGTAGAAGGACACGCCCTCGCCCGCGCCGGGCAGGGTGAGGGCCCGCACCACAAGCACGCCGAGGATGGCCAGAAGCGCGAGCATCATCACCTTCGTGACCCGCTCCACGCCCTTCTGCACGCCCATGGAGCAGATGAGGATGGCGATGGCACAGGTGAGCACCATCCAGAACACCACTTCTACCGGATCGGCCAGCATGGCGTTGAAGATGGCCTGGGTCTGGGCGGCATCGGCGCCGACGAACTGGCCGGTGGCCATCTTCGGCACGTAGGCGAGCATCCAGCCGGCCACGGTGGTGTAGAACATCATGAGCAGGTAGCAGCCGGCCCCGCCGACCCACTTGTACTTGTGCCAGTGGGTGCCGGCCGGCTCCAGCTCGTTGAAGGCCCGGGCGATGGAGCGCTGGGAACCGCGGCCCACGGCGAACTCCATGACGAGGATGGGCAGGCCCAGCACGAGCAGGAAGGCAAGGTAGAGCACGAGGAAGGCCGCGCCGCCGTACTCGCCGGTGATGTAGGGGAAGCGCCAGACGTTGCCTAGGCCGATGGCGCAGCCGGCCGAGATGAGGATGAAGCCGAGGCGGCTGCCGAAGCGCTCGCGTTCCATGGGGTCTCCTTCAGGGGTGGGACGCCGGCGCAGCGGCCAGACGTCGGAGCATGCGGTAATTTGGCTATGCTACCAGAAAGAAGGGCCCCGAGACCCGACAAAATGTCGCGATCTCGGGGCCCTGGGGCCTCAGGTGGGGAAGCCGTTTCCCGGTCGGGGCGGCCCGGGGCGCTATTTGGCGGCGTCCTTGGCCTTCTCGGCTGCATCCTCGGCAGCCTGCTTGGCCTCGCCGGCCTTCTCGGCCACAGCGGCCTTGGCATCGGCCGCCGCGTCCTTGGCCTTGTCGGCGGCATCGCCCGCGGCCTTCTTCAGGTCGTCGGCCTTGTCGGCTGCGGCCTCTTTCGCCTCGCCGGCCTTCTCGGCGGCGGCTTCCTTCAGGTCGGCTGCCTTCTCGGCTGCCGCATCCTTCATCTCGCCGGCTTTGTCGGCCACTTCGCCGGCCTTCTCGGCCACGGCGTCCTTCAAGTCTTCTGCCTTTTCGGCCAGGTCGTGGGCGCCTTCGGCGAACGCGTCCTTGATATCCTCGCCGGCATCCTTGATTTTGTCGATGAAGCTCATGGTGAATCTCCCTTCGGGGGTGGTGAAATAACCTAGTGGAATCATAGAGTTTGACGGGGCGCGAAGAAGTGGGGAGCACGCGACTGATGACGGCCCTTTGATGATCCGTTGGCGGCCCGTTGGAATGGCGGGCGCGGGACTCAGGTTTGTGACCAAAATAGGGGGAAGGGCCGCAGCCGCGCCGGGGGACAGGCCCGATGGCGTACACTATAAGGAATTGTGATTTCAACGGCATCCAAAGCGTGAAGGAGTGCCCCATGGGCTTGTTCGATCGTATCAGCGATGGCTTGAGCCGCTCGCGTCATAAATTCAAGGAGTCGATGAACGTCCTGCTCGACCGCGGCCCCGATCTGGACGAGGAGTTCTGGGACGGCCTGGAGGAGACGCTCATCCTGTCGGACGTGGGCGGGGTTGCGGCGGCCGACATCGTGGAGCGCCTGCGCGATTTGGCCACCCGCCGGGCCCTGCCCGATGCCTACGCGGTGCTCGATCTGCTGAACGACGAGATCGCCGCCACCTTCACCGAGGGCGGCGCCGACATCCTCGGCGGTGGCCCGGCCGTGGTGCTGTTCGTGGGCATCAACGGCACGGGCAAGACCACCACCGTGGGCAAGCTGGCCAAGGCCGCCACCGACGAGGGCCGCGCGGTCATCCTGGGCTCGGCCGACACCTTCCGCGCCGCCGCCATCGAGCAGCTGGAGGTGTGGGCCCGCCGGGCCGGGGTGGAAATGGTCACCCGGGAGCGCGGCGCCGACCC
Organism: Adlercreutzia muris; assembly: GCF_008831045.1. GTDB lineage: Bacteria > Actinomycetota > Coriobacteriia > Coriobacteriales > Eggerthellaceae > Adlercreutzia > Adlercreutzia muris. Next base: position 3,797 of record NZ_WAJS01000018.1, on the reverse strand, counting down.
CGCGAGCGTGTGCTACGACACCCTGGAGCGGGCCGAGGCCACAGGCGCCGATCTGGTGTTCATCGACACGGCCGGGCGCCTGCACACCTCCGCCGATCTTATGCGCGAGCTGGAGAAAGTGGTGAACGTGGTGCGGAAGCGCTCGAAGCTGCCGGTGCACACGGTGCTCGTCATCGATGCCACCACGGGCCAGAACGGCCTCACCCAGGCCCGCGAGTTCGACCGCGCCCTCGATTTGGACGGCCTGGTGGTCACAAAGCTCGACGGCACCGCCAAGGGGGGCATCGCCCTGGCCGTGAGCCATGATTTGGACCTGCCCATCTTAAAGATCGGCGTGGGCGAGGGCATCGACGACCTGCGCGACTTCGATCCCCATGAGTTCGCCGCCGCCCTTGTGGGCACCTTCGACGAGCGCTTCGAAGTCGCCGAGGATGGCCTGCGCGGCGAGAACGCCAAGGAGGCGGCCGTCACGGCCGGCGAGCGTCGCCGCGACGTGCTGGAAGGGGTTCCGACCGAAGTTGTGGCGGAGGCTGCCGAGGACCCTGCGACGGAGGCCGATGGCGTTGAGCCCGAGGCTGGGGCTGAGACTCCCGAGGCGGCTGCACCCGAGGCGGCCGCGGTGCTCGACGAGCAGGGCGACGTGGAAGAGGCGCTTGTGGAGGCGGCCGACGAGATCGAGGCCGAGCCCGCCGACGGCGACCTCGTGGAGGCGGCGCTCGGGCGGCGCACCCACGAAACCATCGTAGCCGAGGAAGCCGAGGACACGCCCACGGGCCTCGAGGCCGCAGAGCTGGCCGAGCTCGACCGCGACGCCGAGGCCCTGGCCGAGGCTGCCGATGAGCCTGCCGCCGAAGAGGGGCACGACGCCCCCTTCACCGATGACGAGCTGGCTGAGCTCGCCCTGGCCGCCGGCGAGACGACCGAGGAAGCCGGGGGTGTCGAGGGGGCCGCCCCCGAGGCCGAGAAGAAGAGCTTCTGGAAGCGCTGGTTTTAATTGCGTTTCTTTTGGAATTAGAAACATTAGCAGGGAAAATGGAGATCTTTGGTGAGGGAGGGATTGCGTGATACATTTTGGGTGTAGTTTCAAAAAGGACGAGGCGGATTTATTGTTATCTAGGGAAAACTATTTATACAAGAAAAGAAATGGAGAATATCCATTAAGGTTTGGTGGCATCTGGACGGCAGATGATATTGCCGAACATGAACAAATATGCCTCGATAATTTTGATCTAAACATGCTTTTCTACGATCAATTGGATGGAGTACAGTTTGACAATCAAATCGAAAGACTGAAATTCGAGTTTCCTGACTTTGTCGAGATAACCGATCTCACTCAGGAAAAAGAGCGGTACGGTATTTATGCAATGATTCTTGATGAATATAAACAAATATATATTGGAAAGACTCGTAAGAATTTCTTCTATAGGATAAAGAAACACTGGTCCGATAATGTTGAATTTGACAGATTGATTTTTGGCGATTGGAGAAAGTCGAAACTGCCCATTGATTCTTTCAAGGCATTGGACACAACAAGAATTCTCGTTATGCCACTTGAGGGGTATTCCGAAGAAGATATCCTCATCGTTGAGCAGGTCCTTGTTGAATCAATAGATGAAGTTTTTTTGGCCAATAGATTGAGCGGCGGATCGATTCAGTGGTCCAATCGTTTGACACCATACATGTGCAGTAAAGTGAAATTTAGAAATCTGTAACAGTTGTACAGGAGTCGGTGCTTATGCTTGAAAATCTCTCCGAACGCCTTCAGGGCATCTTCTCCGGCCTGCGGTCGAAGGGCCGTCTGACCGAGGACGACATTAACGCTGCCATGCGCGAGATTCGCCTGGCCCTTCTGGAGGCCGACGTGAACTTCAAGGTGGTGAAGGCCTTCGTGGCCCGCACCAAGGAGCGCTGTCTGGCCGCCGAGGTGCTCGATTCGCTCACGCCGGCCCAAAACGTCGTGAAGATCGTGCTGGACGAGCTGACCGAGCTTTTGGGCCGCACCGATTCGCGGCTCGTGCTGGGCAGCCGCATTCCCAACGTCATCATGCTCGTGGGCCTGCAGGGCTCCGGCAAGACCACGGCCGCGGCCAAGCTGGCCTACCGTTTGAAGCAGGAGAGCCATTCCCCGCTGCTCATTGCCGGCGACGTGTACCGCCCCGCCGCCGCCGACCAGCTGCAGACCTTGGGCGACGAGATCGGCGTGCGCGTGTACCGCGGCGACGGCAAGGATCCCGTGGCCATTGCCAGGGAGGGCATCCAAGACGCCATCGACAACCTGCGCGACGTGGTCATCATCGACACGGCCGGCCGCCTGCACGTGGACGACGACATGATGGCCGAGGCCCAGGCCATCAAGGAGGCCGTGAAGCCCGACCAGATCCTCATGGTGGTGGACGCCATGACCGGCCAGGACGTGGTGAACGTCGTGGAGGCCTTCGCCAGCGCCGTGGACTTCGATGGCGTCATCATGTCGAAGATGGACGGCGACGCCCGCGGCGGCGGCGCCCTGTCCGTGCGCGAGGTGACCGGCAAGCCCATCAAGTTCATCTCCTCGGGCGAGAAGCCCGATTCCCTGGAGGTGTTCCACCCCGACCGCATGGCCAAGCGCATCCTGGGCATGGGAGACGTGGTGTCCCTCATCGAGAATGCCGTGCGCGTGCAGCAGGCCGAGGAAGAGGAGCTGGAGGCCGAGCGCATGATGCGCGGCCACATCACCTTAGACGACTTCGTGATGATGAACGCCCAGATGCGCAAGATGGGCGGCGTGCAGAAGCTCGTGAGCGCCTTGCCCGGCGGTGACAAGGCCCTGGCCTCGGGCCAGGTGGACGAGGGGGCGCTCGATGCCATGGAGGTCATCATCAATTCCATGACCCGCGAGGAGCGCGCGCACCCCGAGCTGCTCAACGGCAGCCGCCGTGCCCGCATCGCCAAGGGAGCCGGTGTGAGCGTGACGGCGGTGAACCAGATGATGAAGAAGTTCAACGAGACCAAGAAGATGGTGAGGCAGGCCACCGCCGGCATGGATATGGAGGGTGGCCGCGGCAAGAAGGGGAAGAAGGGCAAGGGGCGTCGCCGCCGCGGCTTGGGGCTGCCCGGCATGGGCGGCATGTCCATGAAGGACCTGAAGAAGATCCAGGACATGATGGGGCAGTAACTTCCGGGGTGGACTCGGCGTGGGCCTTCTCCGCGGCGGCGTCGATTTGCCCATGGCTTTCCCGTATCTCGCGGGTTTTAGTCGGTACGGACGTAGTCGCCGCGTTCGACATGCTGGAGTGAGCAGCCTCGGCGAGCGCGGCGGTCGAGTGCGCTGTGGGGAGGCCGTAGAGTCAGAGAAAAAAAAGGGGGGGTGTCGGATTGAACTGAGCCCCGATAGTGGGACTGGAAACAAAAGTTTCCAGTCCCACTTGTTTCGGGAAGGGGGGCGATGAGGCATTCGATGGAAATCCGCAGCGAGACTGCGAGGTGTTTCGGGATGGACTACGGGAAGGCGTTCTCGCGGGCGGCAGTGTCCTCGGCGCCCCGAAATGACGGTGTGCACGGGCAGACCGTTGATTTCTGGCGAAGGGAGCCGCCGATGGGTCCAGTCTGTGCGTTTTTCTGCCGCAAAATGACGGTGTGCCCGGGCGGATCGTCATTTTGGGTCGGAAAAGGCCGCTATCGGCGCCACTTCGAGGAGAAATGTGCCCCGAAATGACGGTGTGCACGGGCAGATCGACATTTTGCGCCGGAAAAGGACAGCGCTGGCTTTGGCGGGGGCAGGAGGGTAGGCGAAAAAGCGAAGGGGGCAGGGGACGAAG